>CAYNYK010000013.1:50614-61887 GCA_964401335.1 uncultured Planctomycetales bacterium | reverse complement strand
CAATGCACCCGCCAAACAAGGTTGCATGGCTGATTCCGCACAAATGGGTACCGCCATTTTTCAGGTGATTTATGCGCGTGGTGTTTTTCGGATCGGGCGAGTTCGCGGTACCCAGTTTGCGCTGGCTGATCAACAGCCGGCACGAGTTGGCGGCGGTGGTTACCCAGCCGGATCGACCCGCTGGCCGCGGTAAAGTCGCCCAACCTACGCCGGTCGCCGAACGAGCTCAACAGGAAGGCCTCTGCGTCGAGCGCTGCGACGAGGTCAACGCCCCGGCCTTCGTGAAAAAGATGGCCGCCCTGCAAGCCGACCTGGGCGTGGTCATTGCTTTCGGGCAGAAACTACTCGAACCACTTCGGTCCGTCTTCCCCGCCGGATGTATCAATTTGCACGCTTCATTGCTGCCTAAATATCGCGGCGCATCCCCGATCCATCGGGCCCTCCTCGCGGGTGAAAAACAAACGGGCGTCAGCGTCTTTCGCCTCGTCGATCGCATGGACGCCGGACCGGTATTGCTCCAGCGCACCACCATGATCGGATCGGAGGAGACCTGCCAATCGCTGCATGATCGGCTGGCCGGCATCTGCTGCGACGCACTGGACGCCGCACTACGACTCTTGGAGCAGGATCCGAAGACACCCGGCACGCCGCAGGATGAGTCGCTGGTCACCTGGGCGCCGAAGCTCAACAAGCAGGACGGGTATATCCGTTTCGATCAGCCGGCCGAGCATATCGCCCGCCTCTGCCGGGCCATGTGGTCCTGGCCGGGCGCACGCTGCCGGTACATCGGCGCCGAAGGCCGCAGCGAGGAGGTGACCATCGCCGAGGCGACCGCTCTGCCCGTGACCAGCGATCAACCGCCGGGCACGATCACGCCCGTGCTGACCGTGGCGACGGCCGCCGGCACCCTTGAGATTCACAGCCTTCAGCCGGCCGGTAAGCGACTTATGGGTTGGCAGGACTTCGTCAACGGCCGCCATGTGCGATCCGGCGAACGATTCGCCGCTCTCGATTAGGCACGCATCCCGAAACCGCTGTGGCACAGGCGTCTCGCCTGTGCTCATCGACGGCGGGTCGCTGAGGTTGTTATGCGCACTCTAACAAGTACAACGCGCATCTTTACGGCCAGGCGCAAAACAACGGGGAAAAACTTTGCCACATGAATACCGATTCCGCAAACCGATCCAATCCGCCGTTACCGCCCACCTGCGTAACGTCGCTTTGCCGCATCGGCGTCTTCACCGCCACCTGCGTGCTCGTCTCCAACATGATCGGGACCGGTATCTTCGGCACCACCGGCTTCATGGCTCGTGATCTGGGCGACCCGATGTTGATTCTCATCCTCTGGGCGGCCGGCGGAGGGTTCGCTCTGCTGGGCGCGTTGGCCTACAGCGAACTGGGGGCGGCCATCCCAAAGACCGGCGGCGAATATGTGTATCTTCGCGAAGCGTACGGGCCCGTCTGGGGTTTTCTGAGCGGCTGGACCTCCTTCACCATCGGTTTCAGCGCGGCCATCGCTTCCTGCGCCTACCTCTTCGCCATCCACCTGCAAGAGCTGCTTTTCGGCTACGACCCGGCCGACCCCTTGAACGAACTGCTCAATAAAATCATTGCCTTATTGATGGTCTGGACGCTCACCGCGGTGCATGTCGCCGGCGTGCGTACGGGCGGGTGTGTCCAACGGCTCCTCACCGTACTCAAGGTCGCTTCCATCCTCGCACTGCTCGCGGTCGGTCTGTTCGGCAAGGGTGGACAATGGAGCTACCTGACTGCCGCTCGGCCGGACACGTCGTTCAACCTTTCCGATATGCTGATCTCATTTCTATTCGTCACCTTCAGCTATTCCGGTTGGAACGCGGCCGGCTATATCGCCTCGGAAATCGACCGCCCCGAGCGTAACATCCCCCGGGCCACGATCTGGGGCACGTTGTGCGTGATGGTCCTCTACCTTGCGTTGAATGTCTTTTATCTCCATGCGCTTCCGGTAAGCGCGCTGGCGGCCGAGCCAGTCGAGCCGGTAGCCCAGAAGGCGGCCGTCGCCCTTCTGGGTGATCTGGGCGGGCGATTGGTGACCACCATGCTCTGCGTGTCGATCCTGGGGGCGGCCAGCGCGATGATCTGGACCGGCCCGCGGGTATACTGCGCGATGGCCCGCGACGGCGTCCTGCCTCGTATCTTCGCCGCCACCGATCGCGCCACGGGGACACCGGCCAAGTCGATCGTCCTGCAAAGCCTGTGGATTTCCATTTTGATTCTGGCCGGAGCGTTCGAGACCCTCGTGGTCTACGCCGGGTTCGTGCTGATCGTCTTTTCCGCCCTCGCGGTGGTCGGCGTCATTGTCCTGCGGGCGAGACGGCCGCAACTGCCGCGTCCCTACCGCGCTTGGCTATATCCGTTTTCGCCCCTACTATATGGGGTCGTCGCGTTGGCGGTGATGTGGGCGGCGTTGCGGATACGGCCGTACGAGTCGCTGCTGGGCGTGGCGACGGTGGCGGCGGGCCTGCCGTTGTACTGGTATCAGAAAACGCGAGTCGTTTTATACGCGGCTCGGAACCATGACAAAGAGATTCACCCTCAAGGAGAGCAAAAGCATGACAACCAAACGTAGCACAGCATGGGTTCTGGCGGCATTGACCGGCGCCGGGCTGGTGGTTGCGGCATGGGCCGCGGGCGAAAAGGCCGACACAAAGGCCAAGGCCGAGCAGCGTATCCTCGACGTACTCAAGGACCTGAACGAAAACCAGCGCAAGGGCAACATGAACATCACCGAGGAGGACGGGCGTTTTCTGCGCGTACTGACCGAGGCGGTGAACGCCAAACACGTGGTCGAGATCGGCACGTCCAACGGTTATTCCGGGATCTGGTTCTGTTTGGCCTTGCGGGGCACGGACGGAAAGCTCACCACTTTCGAGATCGACGCCGGCCGGGCTGCGCTGGCCCGCGAGAATTTCAAACGCGCCGGCGTGGACGGCCGCGTCACGCTTATCGAGGGTGACGCACATGAGAATGTAACCAAGATCAAGGAGCCAATCGACATCCTCTTTCTGGACGCCGATAAGCCGGGTTACATCGACTATCTCAACAAGCTGCTGCCCAAAGTGCGATCCGGCGGCCTGATTTTAGCCCACAACACGACCAACCTGGGCTCCAGTATGCAAGACTACCTCAAGGCCGTCACCACCAACACCGAACTGGAAACCATCTTCGTACACCAGCACGACCAGGGCATCGGCGTCACCCTGAAAAAGCGGGCCGCTCAATAACTTTACACGTTCCCTTCAAAGGGCAGGCGGTACATTTTGGCGAAGGCCCGCATGCATCGGGCGTCGCCGCGGTCGGCGCAGAAGAGGACCGGATGCGGGCCGGGGTAGATGGTGCATACGTCGTCGACTTTGTCGATATCCATCAGCACCCGCGTCGCGCACCCGCCGGTCGGCGGCGTGGTCGGCGATTCGATCACCTTGCCCGTCCAGCAGCAGAGTTTTTCCAAATCGCTGTGGTACTTGGCCATGATGATCGGCTCGCCGGGCGTCCATTGCACGTCGAGGGCCGGGGTCTTGGGCAACTGGTGGAAGAACGGCCGCACCAGGTACGCCTGAGATGGTCCCTGCGGGCCGTGCAACTTCCACGCGCACGTGCAGTGCGAGCTGTAATAGCGGTTCTCGCTGGTGTCGAACTCCGGGTTATGCTGGAACCCCCCCCGGTCGAACAGCCAGCGGCCGAGCATGAGCGTGAGCGTCGCGTTGAGGTCGTTTTCGCAACCGGCGGGAACCAACTCGCCGTTATGGGCGGCGAAACTGATGCACGGCTTGCGGTGCTTGAGCATCAGGCACTCGATGGTGATCGCGTCCGCCCCGTAACGCTCCAGCATCCCGTCCACGGACCGATGCGCCCGGATCGCATCGATGAAATACTGGTCCTCCACGTCCATCACGCGGGTGGCATGCTGCTTGATCTCCATCGCCTCGCGCTTGATCGCGTCGTCGGCCGAGATACTGTCGAACAGGTCGTTGAACTCGGCGGCCGGCACCTCGATCACGTCGACCCCAAGCTGTTTTTCGAGCATGCGCGGCGGCGTCGGCGTGCGCCCCGAAATCCGCAATAACCGGCTCTGGGCGAGCATCTTCCTGGCTCGCACCGCGCGCAGCCCACGTTCGATCTCGGCCCAGTTCTCCATCGAATGGATGTAGTACAACCCTTCCGCTTCGCGCAGCTTGGCCGGCGGCAGTTGATGGTTCGCGCCCAGCGCGTGATAGACGATCGCCGTCGGGGCCGATTCGGTGGCCATCTGGTAAGACCACGGCGAGAATGAATTGTAGAAGTTGACGATCAGCACCGCGTCCGGCCCGGCCGCCTTGGTCCGCTCGATGAATTCTTTGACCTTCGCCGCCTGATAGATGGCCTGCGGCTCGAAGCGGACGTCGATCCCCAGCTTCCTGGCCATCTCGGTGATTTTTTCGACGAATTTGCGCTCCTGCGCCTCGTACTCAAACTGATTACCCGGCCAGGTGAACCAGTTATGTTTGGCCCAGCCGTCTTCGTTTTTACCCGCGTTGACCACGTCGGCCGGCGGGTAGAGAAACGCGACCTGCACCTTGGCCGGTGTCTGCTCCCGCTTGGGCAGAGGCAGGGTCAAGGCGGCCTTCGCCTCGTCAGCTTTCGCCGCGGAGATGAACCCGGCCGCGCCGATCAAACCCGCCGCCGCCAGAAACTCACGCCGATCCATACCGTTCGATGAACAGGATTCGCACACGATACGGTCCTCCTTCTTTGTTGCCCGACGAATTGAGAATTTGCCCATAAAGATACTATGCAGGCCGTAGTATAACGGAAGCCGAACGCTGAAAACACCCCTCGTCACGTCGGTGGCCGGTGCGAGTCAGAACGTGGCAAGACCAACCGGCCGAAAACCAACCGGCTTATCAGCCCGCCTGTGGCAGGAAAACCCCTAAAAGGGGGTTACTCGTGCGCGACGCCTTCGCTCAATTCGCCGATCTCATAACCAACCCAAGATGGATATGAACGGAGATTGGGGGAGAGGAGCTCCGCCCGTATCGTTCCCCCACTTTACGGATAAGGCGGCAGGGGGTGGCCAACAGACGGTCTCTTGCTTAGTGCATCGCAAACATTGTTGCATCGGTCTTTCACGACTGACGCGCACGGGCGAGATCGGCTGTGGCGCGTGCCACACCGGTTTTCGGATGCACTCCTATTCCGAAACCACGGTTTCGTAGCCCTCGGCGATCCATTGCGTAATGCCGGTATCGAGGTGGTAGATATCCGTAAAGCCGCTCACGCTCATGGCGTTGAGGGCCGCGCGGCCGCGATTTCCCGTCCTACAGTAAACCAGGTAAGTCGCATCCTTATCGAGAACCGCCAGGCCGTCCTGAAACTCGCCGGCACACGTGTAACACAAATTCACCGCCCCCGGAAGATGGCCGGCGGCGTATTCTTCCGGTGTACGCACGTCCAGAATGATGAAATCGGGGTTATCCTTCTGCTCCTCGATCAGAGCGAACCCATCGGCCGGGGTGACATTGACGACTGCGCCAGGCGCATAACCCTGGACCGCAACATCCGCACAACTCGGGGCCAGAATAAACGGCAAAACGACGGTCAGCGATAACAGAATCACCGTCACAGGCAATGCTCTTCGATTCGACATGGCAGTTCTCCATAACAGACATTCACCGACGATAGCAAGGAATCCGTTTCCTCCCGGTCAAACCAAACTCGTCGGCCGGCATTTGTCGAGGAAAGGGCTTGGGGCTTGATTCACATTGAACAAGCCGCCGCGCCGTGGCCCGACCCAACGACACCGGATTGTAGTTCGCGTATGCCCGTTGACCACTGATATGGAAAGATTGAATACAATACCCAAGGGCGGGGAAAATGCAGAAACGTCCGATAACTGGATTCCGGGTTTCTTTTTGAAACGAGGCTTGGGCAGCCGGAAAATCCCGAATTACGCTTCCAAACCCGACCAACGATGCTGTTTACAGGCGGATTCGATCTGTTCGGCCAGTTCGACGGCGGCCACGCCGTCGGCGGCGCTGACCGCCGGCGGCTCGCCGGTGCGCAGACTGTGCAGGAACGATTGCAGCTCGGCCCGCAGCGGCTCGACATCGTCGATGACCAGCGGCTCAACTTTGACCAGCGAACCCCAATCCACGCCGGCCAGTTGCGAAAGGTCCTTGGCGTCCTTCTCCCGGGCCAGCTTCAGTAAGTCGAGATTAGCGTCCTTCTTGATCGCGATGCCGCTTTTCTTCTGGTAATCCAACGAAAGGTAGGCTTGGTCGCTGAACACGCGCAGCTTGCGCTCCGTCTTGAGGGCCAGCCGCGAGGCGGTCAGATTGGCCACGCAACCGTCTTCGAAGATCACCCGGGCGTTGGCGATGTCCTCGCAACGGGCCAGAACGCTCACTCCCACCGCCTCCACCCGCGCCGGCCTCGACCGCACGAGATGCAGCACGATATCGATATCGTGAATCATCATGTCCATGACCACGCTGATGTCGGCCGAGCGAAACGTAAACGGACTGATCCGGTGGGTTTCGACGAACCGGGGGCGCACTTCCATTTTCTGCACGGCTCGAACCACCGGATTGAACCGCTCGGTGTGCCCGACCTGCAAAAGCGTGTTGTGCTTGCGGGCCAGATCGAGCAAGGCTCGGGCGGTGGCCGAATCGGGGGCCAGCGGCTTTTCGATCAACACGGCGATGCCGGCCTCGATCAACGGAGCGGCGACGGCCATGTGCGCGGTGGTGGGGACGGCCACGCTGACCGCCTGGACCTTGCCGATCAGGGCCTCGACCGAATCGAACGGCTGCGTCTTGTACTCGGTGGCCAGGCCGGCGGCCTTGTCCGGCGCGGCATCGACGATGCCGACCAGTTCCGACTCCGGCAACTCATGATAAATACGCACATGGTGACGGCCCATGCGGCCGGTGCCTACCACCCCCACGCGAATCGGCGTGCTCACGCTTTTTCTCCTTTACCGCGATAAAAGGCCCGCCGATCCGCGTCGGTATCGCGGCGGTGGCTCTCCAGTTGTCTGCCGAAAACACCTTCATGCAGGCTGCGGCGGATCGATTCACATAGATAGCGAACCTCGCCGTTAAATTCCGGCTGGTTCTCCAGCCGAGCGATGCGTTCGAGCATCGAGGTGCCGAAACGCTCCGCCCGCGGGCTGAACAGAATCCGGTACGCTTCGCGCACGCTTTTGATCTGCGCCTCGGTAAACCCCCAGCGGCGCATGCCGGTTTCATTGAAGCCGCGGACCCGTGAGGGATTACCCTCGACGATCAT
Organism: uncultured Planctomycetales bacterium; assembly: GCA_964401335.1. Lineage (GTDB taxonomy): Bacteria > Planctomycetota > Phycisphaerae > UBA1845 > PWPN01 > JAAYCU01. The sequence goes on along the minus strand of CAYNYK010000013.1, from coordinate 54,579 downwards.
GTAAGGCGGCACGTCGGCGACGATACGGGTCAGTCCGCCGACGTAGGACAGCGTGCCGATGGTCGTGAAATGATGCACGCCGATAAGCGCGGACATGGTGACCTTGTCTTCCAGGCACACATGGCCCGCAAGCTGCACATAGTTGGACAGAATGCAGTCATTACCGATCGTCGCATCGTGGGCGATATGCACCCCGACGAGAAAACGGTTGTGGCTGCCGATACGGGTAACACCGCCGGCCACCTCGGTGCCGGCATGCACGGTGACATTTTCACGAAACACATTGTCGTCACCGATCTCAAGAAGGGTTGGCTCACCCCGGTATTTGAGGTCTTGCGGCGCCGCGCCGATAACCGTTTGAGGGAAGAATACGTTGGCTCGGCCGCAAATCGTGCGCGCGGCGATGGTGACGTTGTTATGTAATTGGCAGCCGTCGCCGAGAACGGCCCCGGCCCCTACATAACAATGCGGCCCAATAACCACCTCGCGGCCGATCTCGGCCGTGGGATCCACATACGCACTCGGATGAATCTGACTCAATTCGGTACCTCTTCGCGAAACTCGGAATATTCACCACAGAGGTCGCCAAGGGCGAGACTCCGCCTCCGGCGAACACTGAGGCACAAACATGAACTTGATAACCAGCGGTGAATGACGCTTCGGTATCCTTGACGATCCGTAAAAGCATCCACCGGTTGCTTATCTCTTCATTCCCCGTATCTCCGCGGAAAAATCACGCCACCCGATCACAGCGGGTCGGCGTCGACCATCATGAACTTAATATCCGCTTCGGCCACCAGATCGTTACCTACCCGGGCTCGGCACGACACATGCCCGGTGCGGGATTTGACCCGCCGAGCCGTCGCCTCCAGGATCAACTGATCGCCCGGCATCACCGGCCGACGAAACTTCACCTTATCCAGGCTGAGCAGGACGGCCACCTTGCCGGTGTGCTCCAGCTCCCGCGACAGCAACAATCCACCCAACTGAGCCATGGCCTCGATAACCAGCACCCCGGGCATGATCGGCTGCCCCGGGTAATGCCCGTTGAAAAACTCCTCGTTGACCGTGACGTTCTTGATCCCCACCGCGTGCTGCCCGGCCTCCAGCTCGATCACACGGTCCACCATTAAGAATGGGTAGCGATGCGGGAGGATCCGCTGAATCTTGCGGATGTCGAAGACCGGTTCGGAATGCATCTTGCGCTGCAACGAGCCGGCCTGCTCCATCTCGCGCAGCCGGCGAACCAGTTCATGGTTCAAGGCGTGGCCCGATTGCCGGGCGAAAATCTGCCCGGTGAGCGGTTTTCCGAACAGGTACAGATCGCCGATCAAGTCCATGACCTTGTGTCGCACGCACTCGTCTCGGAAACGCAACTCGTTTTCGATCGGTCCCGAATCGCCGAAAACCAGGATATCCGCGTACGTCAGATGCTTGCCCAGCCCGGCCGTTCGAAACTGCTCGGCCTCGCTCTGCAAGACGAAGGTGCGCGCCGGGGCCACCTGTCGCTCGAAGTTTTCCGGAGTCAGCACGAACTTGAAGATCTGCTCACCGATCGCCCCCCGCGAACCGTAATCCAGATCAAAAACAATTTCCAGGTTTCCCTCGTCATCGGTGGGGGGGGCGGCCATCACGTAGGAGTTGCCCTCGGTCACCCGGGCCGTTTCCGGAATACGGAACACCTCGCGCGGCTTGTCCAACGCGACGATGCCCGCCTCCTTCAGTTTTTCCACGAAAGGCAGACAACTGCCGTCGAATGAGGGAACCTCCCCGGCGTTAAGCGACACGATGATGTTGTCGATACGCAACCCCGCCAGGGCGGACATGCAATGCTCGATGGTCTCGATCTGAACAGTCCCGTTGCGCACGCTGGTCCGCCGCAACCGCTTGGCGACGTTGTCCACCCGGCCGACGATCGAGACCGGCGGATGCTGGTCCTCGCGTACAAAGACCACCCCCGTATCCGCCGGTGCGGGCTGAAAGCGCAGCACCACCGGCTCGCCGGTGAACAATCCCCGCCCGCTAAGTTCGACGGGCTGTTTAATGGTCTGTTGCGGATTCAAGCTGTTCGATCCGTTTGATCAGATCCTTGATCTGATCGGCCATCTGGGGCAGTTTCCTTACCGAAGCCTGCTCCCGCAAATATTGCCGGTTCTCGATGGCCGGTATGCCGTTAACCACCGTTCCGGCCGGCACATCCTTGGAGATGCAGCAGCAGGCCGCCGCCTGTACGCCGTCGTGCAGGTATACATGGTCTCGCACGCCGACCTGCCCGCCGAGGACCACGCCGCGCCCAAGGCGCGTACTTCCCGCGATCCCGCACTGGGCCACGATCAGGCACAGTTCCCCAATCCGGACATTATGGGCAATCTGTACCAGGTTATCAATCTTTGTCCCCGCCCCGATCCGCGTCGACCCGAACTTGGCCCGATCGATGCAGCAGTTCGCTCCGATCTCTACGTCATCCTCGATTTCGACGATGCCGATCTGCGGAATCTTGGTGTGCGCGGTCCCGGTAAAATGATATCCGAATCCGTCCGCTCCGATCGTCGTATTGGCGTGGATAATCACGCGATCCCCCAGCCGGCAACACTCGCGAATCACCACCCCCGGCCACAACTCGCAGGCCCGCCCGATGCTCGCCCGCTCGCCGATCACCACGTGGGCGTGAACCACGGTCTGATCGCCGAGCCGGGCGTTCTCGCCGATCACCGCGAAAGGTCCGACGGCCACCTGCGCGCCCAGCCTGGCCGTCGCCGCCACGCAGGCGGTCGGATGCACCCCGACCGGCGGTCGCGGAACCGGTTCGGCGAAGTGTTCCAACACACGGGCCATTGCCAGCGCAGGGTCCGCCACCAGAATCGCCGGCATGGGCGTCTCGCCGAACCGCTCATGCACCACCACCGCGCCGGCCCGGCTGATCCGCAGTTCCGGAATATATTTATCGTGGGCCAGCCAGGTGATTTCGCTCGGCGAAGCCTCGGCGATCCCGGAAACCCCCGTGATTCGCCGGCCCGCGTCACCCCGGACCACGCCGCCCACCCATTTGGCAATCTCCGCCAACGTGTAACTTTTACTCATCGGTATCCCTCGATCCTGTCAGACCCGCGGACCCGAAACCGTCAGGCAACGCGCCGAACCTATTGCGGCAACGTAAACTGGACCGACGCGGCCCCGCCGGCCTTCTCGAATTTCGAATTCAGGCTGGCCAGCACCTCCTCGGTCATGTCGATGGCCGGATCACAATAAACCACCTTGCGGATCAGAATGCGTTGTAAAAGCGACTCGGTATTGTCGATCTTGCTAACGTCCAAATCTTCCTGCGTCACCACCAGGGAAATGCCCTTCTGCTTGGCCACCGCCGCGATTTCGTCGATCACCATCTGATACGTCTGCTGCACCCAGTGGAGATGAGCCCGGGTAATCTGGTCCCGCTCATACATCTGCCAGACCTTGAACTCGACGTTCATGTGATCGAATTTCCTCTTGCGCTGGAAATACTCCGCGCTGTCCGGGGCGATGGCTTCCAGAGTTTTCTGCTCGGCATCCAGAGCCTCCGTCTTGCTGTCCTCGGTTTCCTTGAGCTTTTGCAGGCTCTCCAAACGTTTCTGGTTCAGCACCCGGGTCCGCTCGAAATTGTCGAACACATACACCAGGTTCACCGCCGCCACCTGGTTACCGCTCCTGGCTCCGGCGGTGCTCTGGGCATGATTCAAACCCGCGGCCAGGCCCCATACCAATGCCGCCGTGACCACCACCACCAATCCGCTTTTACCCTTGGTCATTTTGTTCTCCTTTAATCACCAACCGCCCGCGCCACCCTTGGCCGCGCCGCCCTCCATTAGAATGCCCCCCGGCACCGCTCGCAAGGGAGCGGCGGATGAATGCAGGGCGTATATCTGAAGGTCTCCACCGCACCGAATAGATGGTCAGATAAGGCAAGGGGGTTAAACCAGGATGTCCGC
>CAYNYK010000013.1:41945-50604 GCA_964401335.1 uncultured Planctomycetales bacterium | reverse complement strand
AAGAACCCAGACTATTAGAAGAACGGCAACCCGATAAAGAAGCTGAAAATCTGCTCGTCGTCATCCCCGTCCTTGGAGATCGGGGCGGCCAGGTCAAATTCCATAGGAATGGTACCGAAAATCGGGAGAGTCAGACGAATCCCGCCGCCGATGGACACCCGCCACGTCGAGATACCGAAGTCTTCCTCCACCGTGCCCATGTCCGTGAAGAACACGCCACGGATCAGATCGGTGTACAACGGGAACGAGTATTCCGCGCCGCAAAGGGCCATGAAATCACCGCCAACCCGGTTGTTCCGCAGACCGTCACGCGGGCTGATCCCCCGATAATCAAAGCCGCGCATCGACCCGATCCCGCCCGCGTAATATCTCTCGAACACGGGGGCGTCCCCGAGAATCTGGTTGACTTCCCCGCGGGCCGACACGATGCTCTTGCGGTCGTTCTCGTCGACGAAGACCGTCCAATGCTGGGAATAACTCGCCCCCAACTTGGAATGATAGAACTCGCCGCCCATCGCTCCGGCCTGCTCCCACGAGGCCCGGAAGCGATGCCCCCGGCTCGGCGTAAAACGACTATCCGTCGTATCATGCACCAGCGACAGCCGCACGGTGGACAGATAATTGCCCCCTTCCACGTCACGGATGTCCTTGGCCGCGAAGGCCTGCCGATCCTTGACCTTGACGTACTCGGCCCGGAAGGCCACCTCACCCGCCCAGCCCTTGAGAAAACCTTCCTCGAACCGCTTGTCAAAGCTGAACGTGGAGCCCGCCCGCTGCTCGGTATACCCATCCCGATCGCGATCGAACAGATAGACTCCCGCTCCGAACCCGATCGGCTTATCCATCAAATAGGGCTCGCGGAAGTCGATGCGAAAGCTGTTCACCTCCGTACCCGGGTTCAGCGAGATGCGCATAGTCTGCCCGGCCCCGCGGAACGCCCGGCCGCGGAAAAACTCCTCCCAGGACTTGGGCCAGTCGGTAATGTCGAAGTTGGTATTTTCCAAGGTGATATTACCGACCAATCCATTGTTACTGCTCGCCCCTATACCGGCGATGAATTGCGTGGTTTGCGGGTTCTCCTCGACCGTCACCAGCGCGTCGCGCACCCCCGCCTCGTCGCCCACCGGCTCGATGGTCGCGGCCGTGAACAAGCCCGTACCCTTCAACCGCTCCTCGGCGGCTTGCGTCTTGGTGATGTCGTAGACTTCCTCGGGATAGAAACGCAGTTCCCGGCGAACGCATTTCTCCTGCGTGTGCGCGTTGCCCCGCACCTGAATATCGCCGACCTGAAAAGCCTGCCCCTCGGTAATCGTCAGGGTAACCACCACCTGGCCCGGCTCGGTCGCGAATACCCAACTCGGCACGACCTGCGCATAAATGTAGCCGCGCGATCCGTACTGCGTGGTCAAGGCCTTCACGTCCGCCTGCAAACGAGCGTCCAGCAAAGGTTCGCCCGCCTTCAGGCTCATCGCCGCCAGAAGCTCTTCCTCGGCAAAGACGCTGAATCCCTGCAACCGTATCTCGCTGACCAGATAACGTGTGCCCTCGTTGATCTGAAAAACCACCACGAGTTTTTCGCGGGCCACGTCCTCGAATTCCGAGCGATAACCGACCTCGGCGTCCAGATAGCCCCGGTCACGGTAATACTTCTGGATGGCCGCCGCGTCCCGCACCGCCCGGTCCGGATCGAAATCACCCGCCTGGAAGATCGGGAAATACGGCTTGGTCGCGATCACGCCCTGCAATTCCTGATTCGAGTAAACCGTATTGCCCTCGAAACGCACCTGGCGCACCCGCACCCGCTGGTTCTCCACGATCGTGTACACCACGCGCTGTTCATTCTCGGCCAATGCCTCGTCAAAGGTCACTTCGACATAGGCGTAACCCTTCTCCTTGTACAACCGTTCGATGGCTTCCTGACCCTGGCGAACCATGAACACGCTTAGCGGATCGCCCGCGGCGAAAGGCAAGGCCTCGTCGAGTTTCTTTCGCTTGAACGCCTGGGCCCCCACATAATCCACCGCGATGACTTCCTTGCGCTCGATCAACGTGAAGGTCAGCGTCACCCGGCCGTCCACCAGTTGCGGCTCGGCCCGCACGTCGTAAAACCGTCCCGTCCGCAGCAGACGCCCACGGTCCCGCTGTACCTCGTCCTGCGCATAGGGCTGGCCAACCTGCGAACGAAGCTGGTTACGCACGTAGCTTTCATCCACCCGCTGCAGCCCGACAATCTTTACCTCGCCAATCAGCGTCCCGTCCAGCGGAGATCGCTCCACCACCGGCGCCTCTTCCGGGGCCGGGGCCGCCGGTTGGGCCGGACTCGGCCAAGGGAGACCGCCGATCAAGGCCGCCGCCAGCAGCAGCCATGTACCACTGGTTACGCGAAGTCGCGCAACCCCACCGAATAACGACCTTGCCGATCGACGCAATAACAATAGACATGTTATACCAATTATGGACCGTACCATGCCTCGTTATCATACGCCGGACCAAACGACTGTCAAAAAGGAAACGCCCTTAAAAAATGATAACCTGTGAGTTTTTACCCGCCGCCCCCTTGCGTTTCCGAGAGGCTATAGGAACAATGCCTTCGACATGTGTGGGATCGCGGGCATTATCGACTTTCGCGGACGGGCCGTCGAACCGGCCGTTCTCGAGCATTTTCGGCGGGCCTTGGCCCATCGCGGCCCCGACGACAGCGGGGATTGGACCTTCCAGACCCCCGGATTTTCGGCCGCCTTCGCCCATACCCGGCTGGCCGTCATCGATCCGACGCCGCAAGCTCACCAACCCATGACCAGCCCGGACAGACGGTATGCCATCACCTACAACGGCGAGCTGTACAACTACCGTGCCTTGGCCCGCGATCTGCCCGGCCCCCTGCACACTACCTCGGATACCGAAGTCGTGCTCGAAGCCTGTATCTACTGGGGCCCCGCCGCGTTAAATCGCTTTGACGCCATGTGGGCCCTGGCCTTCGTCGATACCGTCGAACGCCGAGGCCACCTGTCCCGCGACCCCTTCGGCATCAAACCCCTCTACTACACCGTGTCCGACAACCGCCTGATCTTCGCCAGCGAGCTGCGGACCCTTCGCCAGGCGCCCGGGGTATCCTTGGAAATCGACCCGCAAGCCTTGGCCTGTTACCTCAACCTCGGATACATCCCCCATCCTCAGACCATTTATCGCCATGTGTTCAAGCTGCCGCCGGGCCATCGCCTGGATTTCGATGCCGGCGGCGTCGGCCGACCGGAACGCTTCTTCTGTCTGCTCGAACCGCCTGCGGCGCCTCCGCCTTACCATGAGGCCGCTCGCGAGTTGCGCGACCGCATCGAAACCGCCGTCGCCGCTCAGCGCGTTTCCGATGTACCCCTCGGCGCTTTTCTTTCCGGTGGATTGGATTCCTCCATCGTCGTCGCCTGCCTGGCCCGGGCCGCCGGGCCGCGGGTCAAAACCTTCAGCATCGGCTACCGCGAACATCCCCGCTACGACGAGACCCGCTACGCCCGCCTGCTGGCCGACCGCTACGGCACCGAACATCATGCTTTCCAACTGAGCTTCCGCGACGTGCTCGATACCATCGAACCGATGCTCGATCATCTCGGCGAACCGTTCGCCGATAGCTCATTGCTGCCGACTGCTCTGGTCAGCCAATACACCCGACAACATGTGACCGTCGCCCTCAGCGGCGACGGCGGCGATGAACTTTTCGGCGGCTACTGGCGCTATCTAGGCCACCACTACCTCAAGCGCTACCATCGCCTGCCCAAACTGATCCGAAAAACGCTGATCGAGCCGCTGCTTCGCCGCCTGCCCGCCGCTCGCTCCACGCCGCTGCTCAATCGCCTGCGCCAGGCGCGCAAACTACTCAACGGCGATTACTCCGATCCATTCGATCGACATCTGGCCTGGGCTCGATATATGGATGATGATCTGGCCGCCGAACTTCTCGGCCGACCCGCGGCCGCACTGCTCGCCAAAGATCTTAAGGAAATGTACCGCCGCGCCCCGGCCCAATGGTATCAGAACGAGACGGACGGATGGGACGACCTTACCCGGATTCTGTTGGCCGACCTGGCCATCGGCCTGCCCGCGGACATGCTCTTCAAGGTGGACACCGCCAGCATGTTCCACGGCCTCGAGGTTCGCGTGCCTCTATTGTCCGTCGACGTGGTCAACTTCGCCGCCGCCCTGCCCATCGAATACAAAATCGCCGGACCAAACGGCAAGCACATCCTCCGCGACGCCTTTGCGGATGACCTGCCCGCCCCCATCCTGCAACGAAAAAAAATGGGTTTCGAGGTGCCCGTCGGTGAGTTTTTGCGTAACGAGCTGCGCGACTTTTACCGCGACACAGTGACAACCACAGCCCTGCAAAACCTGAACCTCAACCCCGACACCGCCGCCCGCCTCTTCGATGACCACCTCCACCGCCGCGCCGACCATGCCGACCTGCTCTGGTCTCTCCTCGTCCTGACCCGCTGGGCACGTGGTCCTGCGTGAGGCAGAATATCACCCCGGATAACTACTATGCCATCACCGTTAATTCAATTAGAAGGATCACCAGTATATTCGCAATTAAACATCCCCATACAATCCGATCGTGTCTTCCACGCCGGTATGTCAAAAGGACCAGCAATATCAGGATTACAGAATAGAAACTAACGAGGTTGGCATTCTCGCGCAAAATGTCGCATAAATACCGCAACGGATTCGAGCGATTGCTTGTGCTTGGCCGTAATATTGTTCCACCCATTCCAAGTATTCCCGACCACAGACTTGCGGCAATGGCTGACGTTCTTGAAAGAGTATAAATATGCGAGCCTATTTCACGAAATAAACTATCAGATGTGCCGGTGCCACAGATCGGGCATCGTTTATCCGCCATGTGTTCACTTGATGTATATCCACAGTTGGCACATACAAAAAGAGAAAAAGCATCGCTATTCGTTTCGGCTCCATCTTCCCCCCTCTTTGTCGATTGCTTATCGCCCATGGACGCGAACATAACCAAGGCCCGGGGGTTGGGCAAGAAGAATATTCGTATGCATGAATGGGTCCGTGACCCTCCCGGCGACTCCACTTGTGCCGTTCCCAGTCGGCGGCGGGCACAAACCGCAAGCAGGCCGCTTCAGCGGTCTTTCCCGAAGGGCGGATAGGCCAATCGTTGCCCGGCCGGTCTGTCTTTGTTCGACAGGCGGCTTAATGCCGATTAGCATAGACAGTAAATGTTAAGAAGTTCCGGTACGAGGCCTATCGAGGAAGGCCCCCATGAATTCGTGTGAACGTGTTCGCAGTGCTTTGGACCGCAAAGGTTACGATCGAATCCCCGTCAAGCATGAAGGGACGCCGGAAGTCAACCGGATGATCATGGATCATTTCGGTCTGCGCAACATGGAGCAGCTCCTCCGCGTGCTCGGCGACGATTTTCGTTATATCGAGGCCGTCTACCAGGGACCGAAACTGCATACGTTTCCCGACGGCAGCTTCGAGGGTTATTGGGGCGAGCGGTACAAGTATCAGGAATACGACGGGGGCCGCTATCTGGAGGCGGTCTATCTGCCGTTTGCCCACGTGGATACCCTCGATCAGTTGGACCGTTCCCATTTTCCGTCGGCCGACTGGTTCGACTATTCGACGATCAAGGCGCAGTGTCAAGCTCTCGGCGGCCAGTATGCGATCTGCTTCGGCACGGCAGGGGACATGGATTTCATCAACTCGATCGCCCGCGCCCGGGGCATGGAGCGCGTGCTACTCGATCTGGCCGGCGACGACCCGGTAGGGCTGGAAATTCTTGAAGCCCGTTTCCAATTCTATTATCAGATGCATGAGCGTGCCCTGCAGGCGGCCGACGGGCTGATCGACATCGTGCATATCGGCGAGGATCTGGGCAACCAGCGCGGCCGCATGATCAGCCCGGCCATCTTCGAGCGACATTTCGCGCCGCGACTCAAGCAGTATTTCGACATGGCCCATCGCTACGGGGCCAAAACGATGATGCACATGTGCGGCTGCGTGGAGGCCTTCCTGCCCCGCCTAATCGAGCTCGGCCTGGATATTCAGGACGTGGTCCAGCCTACCACGCCGGAGATGGACATCGCCGCTCTGCAAGCGAAATACGGCGACCGGCTGAACTTCTGCGGATCGATGTGCGTGCAGACCACGTTGCCGTTCGGTACGCCGGCCGACGTCGAACGGGAAGTGCAACGCCGGCTCAAGTTGTTCCCTAAAGGCGGTCTGTTCCTCGGCCCGACCCACGCCATCCAGGTCGGTACCCCGCTGGAAAACATTCTGACCCTCTACCGCGCCGCCGGCAGCCTTTGCGAACGAATCGACGATTCGATCCTCACCCTCGAGGGCGAGGACAGCAGCGGCCGCCCGAGTTTATCGAAGCTGTTTTGAAATACGGCGGCTTCCTCGTTCTCCGTCTCTCGGTCATTCCGTTGCTCTGTCCGCATTCGTCCCTCGCTCGCCCACCACGGCCCGCCCAAGCGAGGCAGGCCCGCCCAGGCGAGGCAGGCCCGCCCAGGCGAGGCAGGCCCGCCCAGGCGAGGCAGGCCCGGCTCCGCCGTGGCGAGCAGGTAAACTGCGTCGGGCTGGTATTTGCGTATCATCCTCCCCCCATCTCCCTGTCTCCCCTTCTCCCCATCCTTCCGCCCGGCGTTCCATTGCCCCACACGGGGCAAAACCATCGCTCGCGCTTGCTACTCTGCGAAGCAGCGCTTCGCTGCGCAGTACGACTCGGGCTGGTAGGGCATCGTTTCGTTGTGGCCGCCCGCCGCGCTTGTCATCATAGCGACCAGACATGCACAACCACGGCGTTCATCTCGCCTTCGCCCAGGCCGCGCTCGATCATGAACAGCCGCAGACCTTCCGCATCGAAGGCCATGCCGCCGGCGTTATAGCAGGGATTGCCGCTCAGATAGAACTCGGCCGGCCGCCAGATCGCATAGGGCACCACGACCCAGGGGTTCTGCGCTCCCAGAGCACTTTGCCCCAGCTCATGCACGTCGTAGAAAATGACTTGCCGCTCGTAAGGATTACAATGATAGCCGTGCTCCGCGCTGCATGGATCGTTGCAATCAACCGGCGGCTCGTCATAGCAATTGTCGCCCAGCCCCTTGTAGCCGAGCAGCATGATCGCCCGCCGCGAGCCGTTATCGACGAACGCCCCGCCGGTCCAGTCGTCGCACATGGTAAAATTCGGATAATCACATGCGTCGGGGTCGCCCACGTTCGGCCCCGCGCAACCCGGATACGCCACGCGATAATAGAGCACCGGCAGGGCGTCAAGGTTGCCTGTCGGGTTGTCGCTATCAAAGGGTCGGAAGGCGAACAGCGTCGGCCCCTGCGAGCCGCCGTCCGTGGAGACCGGCTCGAAACCGGTCAGCGGAGTCCCGCGCGAGCGGCCGGTAACAAGGGTACGCCCACCAAGGTAATCATCCGCATACCATTCCGGCACGGTGAACAGGTAAGCGCCCATCTTGCGGCCGTGATACGGCGACGATTCCGGGCCGACATGGAACATACCCCGGGCCTGCGTTCCGTTGAGGTTGGCGAACCAGATGGTAGGGAAGGTATCCTCGCCGGCGCCACCCTCGGCGTACCAGAAGTTGAGCGAACCGTAGAGCTTGTCGCCGCTCTGCGTGCCTTGCCGTGGAACATACTCGATATCGCTGACAAAGGTCCATTCGCGATTGACGGTGGAGGCCAGTCCGCCGTCAAAGCTGGTCATGGCCGTTCGCAAGGCGGCCACGGGCAAGTCCTCCCAGTTCGCTCGGATGACCGGCGCGGGGATCGTCACCTCGCCGAAATAGGCGCGGCAATCCCACGCCGCATTCCAACAGGCCTCGCCCGGATGAGCGGAGTCGTATAACGACTGAAAACCGGTCACCAGCAGCGTGCCGGCCCCGCCGTCGCCGTTCGGGTAATAGCAGAGCCCTAACGCTCCCCAGTTGAATTCATCAGGCAGCCGAAACGCGCCGAGGTAGGTGAGATCAGAGATCTGCAATCGTTCGGCCGGCACTCCGCCGATGGCCGATCCGCCCGTACCGTCGTCAGCGGTCCCACCGCCGTTCGTAGAATCTCCGTTGGTCGATCCCCCATTGTCCGGAGTGGAGTTGTTACATCGTTGCCCGGAAAGCAGTGTCAAGGCCAGCAGGCAGAGCAATAACCGTTTCATGATCTGATCCTCCCTGAAGTGGAAGTATTCGGCCCACCCACGGATCCCAATCTCAGCGATTAGGATCACCGATGGCGACCGCGCTCCGAAAAACTGTGTCGCCGCACGAAATCACCCCGGCACGGAACCGGAGGAAAACACACATTGAAAAACCTCTGACGCCCGAAAGGTCGACGGACATTTTACCGCCGCGAGGCTTCCTCTTTCAAGCACCAAGATGGTGGGGCGTGTTATTGCACGCCGGCGGGACTATACACATGAATTGCGCGTCGCAGTGGCTGCTTCCTCAACATTTCTCTCCATTCCTCTGTCGCTCGTCCCTCTTTCTCCCTTCCGTTGGATGCCGTTGGCGAAAATCTTTTCTCGCACTTATGACGTACGCTGGTGCGAGAATCCCTTCTCGTACTTGTGCCGAACGCTGGTGCGAGAATCCCTTCTCGTACTTGTGCCGAACGCTGGTGCGAGAATCCCTTCTCG
>CAYNYK010000013.1:1464-41845 GCA_964401335.1 uncultured Planctomycetales bacterium | reverse complement strand
CGAACGCTGGTGCGAGAATCCCTTCTCGCACCCACATCTCTGGGGAATCCTTTCCCCCTGACGTGGGATAGGAATCCCGATCTCGGACGGTCGAGATGGGAATCTCGACCGAGCGGGGAATCTCGACCGAGCAGGGAATCTCGACCGAGCAGGGGATCTCGACCGAGCGAACGCTGGTGCGAGAATCCCTTCTCGCACCCACATCTCTGGGGAATCCTTTCCCCCTGACGTGGGATAGGAATCCCGATCTCGGACGGTCGAGATGGGAATCTCGACCGAGCGGGGAATCTCGACCGAGCAGGGAATCTCGACCGAGCAGGGGATCTCGACCGAGCGAACGCTGGTGCGAGAATCCCTTCTCGCACCCACATCTCTGGGGAATCCTTTCCCCCTGACGTGGGATAGGAATCCCGATCTCGGACGGTCGAGATGGGAATCTCGACCGAGCGGGGAATCTCGACCGAGCAGGGAATCTCGACCGAGCGGGGAATCTCGACCGAGCGATCGCCCGAACGTCCCCCTCCCTCTATCTCCCCCTCCCCTTGTCTCCCCCTCACCCCCTCATGCTCCACGGCGAGCAATTCCGGCACACAGAAGACACCCTACGCGATCTCCGCCGCCTGCAACCGCTCAACCAGTTCGCGGAGGATCAGGAACTTGGTTTCCACGCCTTCGTGGCTGAACAGCTCGAGGTTGTCCATCGTCGTATGCTGACGCTGTGGGCCGTTGGGATCCTGGCCGTCCATCCAGACACAGCGGGTGTCCGTAGTATCGCGGAAGAAATAGCCGTCGTTCTGGTAGCCGTGCTGGTCGCGAATGACCAGTTTGGTCGAGATCTTCAGGTCGGTGTGAATCTGCTGGATCAAGTCTTTCAATCCCTGATCGCGGGAATCGATGAAAAAGTCCGGGCTGAAACTCAGGCCGTCGATTACGAACAGGTAGCGGATATTCCCGATGGTCCCTTCCATCCGCCGCTTTTTGATGTAATGCTGCACGCCGCCGGAGTTGATCTCGTGGCTGCCGCTGCAAAGCAGGGTCACCGGGCGTTTCAACTTACGGCCGGCGAATTGATGGGCGAGCATGAGCGCGAGAATACATGCGCCCGTATTGTCGTTCGGGCCCGCACAGATCGGAAATACGTCCAGGTGGGAAACAAAGAGGATCTCCTCATTCTTCAGATCGCCGGGGATTTCGGCCACGATGTTGTTGGAGGCGTTGGGCGGATAGTACATGGCCCGCAGATGGGCCCAGGCCGGCGTCTTGTTCGCGACGGCCTCCTCGATCGTCGGAACGTCCTCCTGTCCGAGACAGAATCGGGTTATTTCCATGGTGTACTTATCGATCATGTAGCCGGGTACCGGCCCGACGAAAGGGCTGATCTCGATCTGCACGAGGACCTCGCCGGTTTTTTCGTCCACGAGAGCGTAAGGAATCCCATCGCGATCAATTTTCCGCAGAACGCCCCAGTGGCCTTTGACCGGCGTCGGCAAACTGCCCACGCAGGCCTTCACGTCAATATAGCGATGGCCGTCGAGCACCAGTTGAGCACCGGGGTAGATTTCCTGCCACTCGGTCCAATGGCGTTCAAAGCGGGCCGACGGAATCGCCTTGCGCATCTCGGCCAGATAGATATCCTGGGCGATCTCGATTTCCTTTGAGCCGGTGGGATGCGGGCCGAGGTCCTGCACCAATAATTTGAGCATCCTATCCATATAGGTTCGCCGGCCGGCCGGCTCGGACACCAGAGCGGCGCCGGATTCGGTAGCGCCGAAGACTCTATTTCCCAGCGCCGAAGCCACCACGGCCGCATAACCGGCCGAGGCCATGAATTCCCGCCGATTCATAATCAATCCTCCCACAGGTTATTCACCAAGGAGATCACAGAGGACACAGAGGTTAAAGAAGATAAACCTTCGCTGATGAAATCGGAACGATTTACACTATACCGATATTGCCCTCTTTGCTTTTTATCTTCTTGATTCTCCGTGTTCTCCGTGCCCTCCGTGGTGAATTGTGGCGCTAATCCCGGAAGTCTTGCAACCGATGGATCATCTCTTTCATCACCAGAAAAGCCGTTTCCGCTCCTTCGAGCGATAATTTGTCGGCGGTGTCTCGCACCGTATGGTGTATCTGACCTACGAATTTGGGCTTGTCGTCGTAGCAGGCCAGATAAGCCGAGCGGGCCTGGCTTGTTTCCCGGAAAAACCAGCCGTCATTCATATGCGCGGGGAGGTCGGAAAGCTGCGGCTTAAGGCGAATCTTCAGATCATCGTGGATTTGTTCGTACAACTTTCTTAATCCCGCGTCGCGCGAGGTCATGGTCAACCCCGGTGCCCAAGCGACGGAATCGACGATAAACAAGAACTTGATGTCGTTGATCGTTCCTTCCATCTGGCGTTTCTTGATGTAATGCTGCACGCCGCCCGAGTTGAGTTCGTGGCTGCCGGGGGCCAGGAAGGTCAGCGTTCTTTTCAATTTTGCCCCCGCCAGGGCGTGGGCCAGCATGAGCTGTACGATGACACTACCTGTGTTGTCCAGTGCTCCCGCGCAGATCGGGAAAACATCCAGGTGGGGAACGAACAGAATCTCCTCTTTACTCTCGCCGGGGATGGTGGCCACGATATTGTTGGACTCGTTGGCCGGGAAATACATCGCGTGCAGCCGGGCCCAGGTCCGCGTCTTGTTGCGGATCGCTTCCTCGATCCTCGGCACGTCCTCGCGGCCGAGACTGAAACGCGGCACGATCATGGTGTATTCGTCGGCCATGTAACCGGCCACCGGCCCGGCATAGGGGCTCAGCTCGATCTGCACCAGGACCTTGCCCGATTTCTCATCGACCAGCGCGTAAGGTATGCCCGGGATATCCACCTTGCGCAAAACACCCCAACAGCCCTTGACCGGCGTAGGGGCACAACCCACGCAGGCCTTCACTTCCACATAATTGATGCCGTCCAGAACCAATTCCGCGCCGGGGTAGATTTCCTGCCACTCGGTCCAATGCCGCTCGAAATAAGCAGTGGGAATCGCCCGCTGAATCTCGGCCAGATATAGCTTTTGGGCGATCTCGATTTCCATCGAGCCGGTCGGATGCGGCCCCAAATCCGTTACCAACGCCCGCACCATCTTCTCGAAGTAGGCTTTGCGTTTGGCGGGCGTATCGACCATCGCGCGGGCCTCGGCGGGCGAGGCCGCTTGAGCCAGCCCGACGGCCGCCGGCAGGGCCGCCTCGCTTGCCGTCGCCCCGGCCTTGGCCTGCTGTTGGTCATAAGCTTCCCGCACGATGCGGGCGCAATTGGCCACCGAGGCCTCGAAATACCCGCGACCGTACTCCGCCGTGCCCTCGACGCAATTTTTCGTCACACCGGTCATCGCGTCCGGATGCGACAACTCCTCCATATGGACCAATTCGGGGTTAAGGGCCAGCATCAGCGAGGTTTCCTTATGGCCGCCGTGATCCGGCTTGGGATCGTTCGGGTTGGTACCAAAGGGGTCGAGGTGTAGGACGTGCATCGCCGGATTCTGCTCCATGAACGCTTCGCCTTCCTCTCGAAGGATGCGGCCTTGCACTTCAGGATAATGACCGGTGACGGTCACCACGAATTTCACCTTCTGCTCGGCCAGCAGGCGCAGAATATCGCGGACCAAGGCCCGAAAGGCCGCCTCGGAAATTAACAGGCTGCCGGTCCAGCCCTCCCGCCCGGCGGTGCCCCAATAGGTCGGGGGTAGGACCACCCCGCCCGTCTTTTCGGCCACACGCAGACAGAACGCATAGGCATGCAAGGTGTCCATCCCCAAAGGCAGATGCCGGCCGTGAAACTCCAGCGTGCCGATGGGTACGTAGACCAGCGATTGTTCCTGTAATGCCTGGGTAAGTTGCACGGCGCTCAGGTCTTCGTACTTGTAACTTTTCATAAGCGATTTCCTTGCAAGGATGGTTATTAATCAAAGGTTTTGCCCAGCCGCTTTTCGAGTTGGAACTCGCGGATTGCGTTGGTACGGAACAAGGCCAAGGCCACTTCGCGGGCCGCTTGCTCGGTCATCAGCCCGCTATCAACCCGGCGGGCCAGAACTTCGGCCACCACCGAACGGGCGTATTCCAAAGCCCCGGCCGACTCCTCGATGGCCTGGCAATCGTCACCCCAGAATAATTTGTTATACGGCACCATGTCCAACATCTCGTGCAGGCCGCGAATCGCACCCTCACGCGTAATATGCGTCAGCCAGCAGATGTCCAGATACACGTTCGGAAACATTTTGCCCAACGCCGTGTATTCGCCCATCCACGGATAGCCGCCGTGGAAAAGCACGAATTTCGCTTTCGGGTATTGCAGGAAAAGGTTGTTCAGCAGAATCGGACGGCTGTTTTCCAACACATTGCCGTTATCGGCCAGATAACCGGTGTGGATCTGGATGGGCAGATCGTGCTCAATGCCCTTCCTGATGAACCAATGGAACATGAAATCCTGCAAGGCCGTTTTATCTTCACCGCTCAGAGTATTTGGATCCTTGGCGTATAATTCCTTGGCCGTCTCGTAAGGTACATCCGCATAATAAAGCGAGCGCTGGTAGGCCGTCGGGTTTTTGAGCGCTACCACGTTCTTGGCGAGGAACTGCTGGAGATGATGCTCAACGAAGGCCAGATAGTCATCCAGTGTATCAAGCTTGAAACCCTCGCGCGCGGCGATGTTGAACAGGCTGTTTTCCGGAGCCGTGTCCTTGCCGACAATGCGAGCCACCCCCACGATGATATCGAGCACGTCGAACACCACCGCGTGATAGCGGGTGTCCACGTTGGGGTTGAGCGTTTCCCACGGGCTGTCCACGATCATCAGTTCATAGCCGGCCTTGCGGAAAGCGCGGCCGTACCACTGCTCGCGGTTTCGATAGTTTTCCGCCAGTTGCCGCGACAGCCGCTCTACGCTCTTCTTCGTGAAATACGGCTCCTTGTGCCCGTAAAGCACACGATAGCCGGCCAACAGCTCGCCGTAATAAGACGTGGCCCGGTTGACCTCAAGCCACGGACCGAACATTTCCCAGAGCCGGTCCAGATCGCCGCTGTTGATCAGATCGACGGTATCCGTGCTCCAGGCCGGTCCGCCGGCCGAGGCGATATCGTTGATCATGTAACTCCAGAAGAGGATCGAATAAAAGTTATAATCGTGCCCCTCGAACTCGGGGAACACCCGGTTATGCGAATGAGTACTGATGACCTTGATCGAGTCGATATGCTCGCGCAGCCGGTTATAAGTCGCGTCGTTCCGCGGCCCGCCGCAACCAGTGGCGGCCAAGGCAGAGAGCAGAATCCCGATTCCAACCAGGCCTTTTCGCGGGTGCATGGAGTGCTCCTTCCGGCCAGACGATAATCCATCTTTTTTGTTTGTTCAACAATCGCGCCGCTTGAATTCGCGCAAAAAGCGGGGCCGACCGATAAAGCCGACCCCGCTTATTTGTTTCCGCATGCACTTGTTATAACCGATCCGGTTCGGTCAATAACCCGTGCTTACGCCCGCCGACGCCGCAACAGCGGCAGCCCGGCCAACAGCAACAACGCCGTCGCCGGTTCGGGAATAGTCACAAACTCGAATCGCGTCCAGCGATGCCAGAAACCGTCATTGCCATATCGGATTTTGAGAAGGTGCTCTCCGGGGGTCAATAACACATTGGCGATGTAGTTGTCTTCGTGCCAACTATTGGGCGACCTATTGGCCGTGATAGCGCCTTGATAAACATTATCCACGTAGAGCTGCATGGCATTGCCACGGTTCCACTCTGACACTTGAGTGTGCCGATAGCCGAAGTAGACATTGTAGATGCCACCATAGGGGGCGGTGCAATTGACCGTGTACAGAAGGTATTCGCCATAACCGTTGTTGTTCCCGTCGTTGTTGGGATCGATCACGTCGAACCCATAATTATTGAAATTAAAATAGTCGACGTCGTTGGTAGCGGCATCGGAACGAACGTTGACCACGTTGCTGCCGTGTCTGTTGCCATCGCTGGCATCGAGATAGGCATCCCCGCCGTCTTTGACGTTTCCGCCGAGATCCCACTTCCAGACATCGACGTAACTGCTCCCACTCCCGGTAATCTGCATAGGCGTACCGCCGTACGGCATACTTCCCACTGCCACACTGGTCAACGCCAATGCGCCCACAATCGCAATCATGTACTTCATATCGAACCTCCTCTTCTTTCCTCTGGCGAAACACTATTCTTTCCCGAGGAACAGTCCATCCGAGGTCGCCATTTTCCCCGGCGTAACTGTGCCCTTTTCCTCGTTGATTATCCATCCTTCCTCAGAACCGCCGACCAACACAGCCGGCGAACAAGACGCTGAGCAAACCACCGTTCAGATGAACGCATGCATGCAAACAAAACACTCGGCCAAAACGCCGTGACGTCCAAACCGATTACGCCTCATCATTGCTTCTTCGAGTTGCCGAGAGATCCGAATACTTGGAAGTGCCCTGCGATAGGATACGCTTCCTCGATCTCCCTCCTTTGCTTCAGGCACATCAATCGATGCGCCCGCTTCCTCACTGCTTAATCTATTCTACACGAACAAGTGTTCGTTTGCAAGATAAAAATGACCAAATAGGGATGATTTTCAAAAAAAACTTACCCAAACAAGCTTAAACTAAATGGGATATGCCCACGAAATCAGCAAACGGTTCGCCAAAATATTTGTAAATATTTGTAATATAAACACTTGTCAACAACTTGGTGAACCTGAATGAAAAAAAACTTAGGTACTACCTATTTTATCGGCCTATGAAATAAATGATTAAACGAACATTTATATGCAACCTTACTCTTGTCCACGCAACGATCATGATAACCATAAATAATTGTGAAAAAGAAATTTAGGTCATTTTTGATGTTCCATTCGGCCGATTTTCACGAGTCCCCGGTTCCAAAACAAAAACAGTCCATCCTTACCCGGAGCAATGATATCCAACCAGCCGTTGCCGTCCAGGTCGGCCACCCAAAAGTAAATGCCCACCCCGCTGGCCTGCCCGGCCGGCCCATAGTCGATCGTAAAACGCTCGAATCGGCCACCATCGATCTTGAAATAACAGAAAAAGAGCGGATCGTTCGCGCCTGGATCTCTTCCATTATGGGCTCGATAGCGTTTGCCGGTAATCAGTTCGTCCTTCCCGTCGCGGTCGATGTCCGCCATGACCAGATCGTGATACTGCGAATGATCGGTGTCGATCACGTGCATGGTCCAGGTGCGTTTCGATCCTTCGATTTTCTGCTCATACCAAGCGATGCCGTAGCCGTGGGCCCCGCCGGCGATCAGGTCGGCCACGCCGTCGCCGTTCACGTCACGCACGATGATCGGAACGCTGGCGAGTCCCATCTCGAAATCCGGATGCCAGGTCCATTTCTGTTCGAACGGCTTTTCCGGGGCCTCCAGCCAGCCGGTCGCGCTGACGAAATCGTTGCGCCCGTCGCCGTTGATATCGCCGAAACCCAGGCCGTGCCCGACCCCGCCCTCTTTGAGCACGTGTTTCTCGAATCGGCCGGTACCCTTACCGGCCGCGTCGCGAACCAGCCGATAGGCCACGATGTTCCCGCCCGCGTTGGGTACGGCTTCCACATGCCCATCGCCGTCCACATCCCAGCAACGCATGGTCTCGATGTTGCCGCATTTATCCACATCATGCGTCGTCCAAAGAACGGGCAGGCCCCGCGGATTTTCCCGCCAACGAACCGTCTCGCCGAACCAGCCACCGGTCACGATATCCAGATAGCCGTCCCCGTTCACATCCATCGGATAGCTGCAGAAATCATCGTGATACTCAGAGATCCAGGGGATGTCGCAGATTTTGTGAGCCGTGACGAAGTCCGGGCCTTCATACCAGTAAGCTCCCGAAACAATATCGATCGTCCCGTTGTTGTCGACATCGAAAGCCGCCGCCGCCTCGTAAGCGTTGGGGCTCAGCTTCCGTTTATCGAACATCAGGAAAGAGATCGCCGCTGGTTCAATCGCTCCGCTTCCCGGCGGCAATTCCGACCGGCCTTGCGGCGAGGCAGATTCGCTCAACACTCGCAGGATCGCCTCCCGAATCGCGGCGGCGTCCGTCTGCTCCGTTTCCTTCAATGCCGGCAATACGCGCGGATGTTTCTGCTCGGCCAGCACGGGCACCAAGGCCAATTGGGTCGTCTCGTCCAACCCTGGGTATCGCTCGACCAGTACGCGGGCCGGACCCTGTCCCGGCATGCGTCTTAGCGCATCGATGCCCACCAACCACGTGCGCGCGTCCGCGTCCTTGATCGCGTCCAGTACCGGATCGACGCAGCTCGCGTCCCCGATCGTTCCCAGGCCGGCCAGGGCGGCATCTTTCTGCACGCCTTCGCCGCTTTTGAGCACGTCAAGGTAAACCGCCCGCGCGATCTGCCAGTTACCGCCCTTGTCGGCCATCACCTGGGTCAGACGCAACAAAGCGTCGACGGCTTCAAAACGGGTGGCCTCATCCGCCTGGCGAATGACCTCATCAATAACCGGCACATAGGCCGGATCGCCCGTCCACGCCAAGGTCCTCGCCGCCGCGGCCCGAACCGAAGCGTCGGAAGCGGAGACCAGTTCCTTAGCATGCTTCAAGCTGTCGCCGTCCCGTAAATCACTCAAGCTGTTCAACAATGCGACCTGAAAAGCAGGCGCGGCCTCCGTTAATGCCGCACGCAAAGCGGCGCACGCCTCCGGGGTCGCGATGCGCACCAACGCGACGCGGGCCCGTTCTCGCATTTCACCTTTTGCCCGCAACATGGCCGCGATTGGTCCCACGTCGTATCCCGGGGGAATAATCCGCTCCAGCAAACGCAAACCCGTGATCCGGTCCTGCTCCGAACGATCCGATTGCAGCAAGACCATCAACTGGTCAACAACCCGCCAGCAATCGGCTTCGCGCCCCGGCGCGGCGGCCATGTTGCCGATGTACTTCAGGATATCGAAAGCGGCCTGCGCAACGGCCGGATTCTTATCATGCAGCAAAGGCAAAACGACGGAGATGGCCTCCGGCCCCCGCCGCGACAATACTTGCCGAGCCTGAGCCTGGACCTGCATATCGGTGTTTTTCAGGTCTTCGGCCAGCTTCTCCAAGGGAGGTTCAACCGCCGCGAATACTGAACCCGCCAGAACCACCCCCACCAACCAGAGCATATATCGTGATCGTCGAAGCATGTTTTTCTCCTTCTCACAGATGCCACGGAGCGCGGTAAGGCCGATACAGATGCCGATTGGCCGCCTCGTCGTTGATGAAACGTTCGGCCTGACCGTCCCAATGCAACTGCCGCCGGCAATCGACGGCGATATTGGCCAGCAGGCAGGCCGACGTCGATCGATGGCCGATCTCCACGTCAGCGTTTGGTCGCTTCCGCGTATGGATGCAATCGAGGAAATTGTTGTGGTGATCCACCACGGTCATGAACGCGTCTTCCCGAGGCTCCTTGAACGTCTCGAAGCCGAGTTTTTTCGGTTCCACCATGTAGCTTTCCCGATCGATAACCAGCGTGCCCTTATCGCCCTGGAATGATGTACCATATCCTTTACCCGCCCGCTTTTCGCCGTAGGTCTGCGTCCAGGTCATCGTGCAGCCTTTGAACTCGTAAACGGCCTCGATGATCTCCTCGTCTTCCAGCGGTAAAGCGCGATAGCTACCGCCGACGGCGGCCACGCTCAGCGGGCTATCCTCGTTCATGCCCCATAAGGCGATATCCACCAGGTGCGGCCCCCAGTTGGTCAACTGCCCGCCGGCATAGTCGTCGTAAAGCCGGAAATTCCAGAACCGCTCCGGGCTGTAGGGCACCTTGGGGGCCGGCCCCAACCACAAGTCCCAATCCAAGTCCGCCGGCGGTTCCTGGATGTTCTCCGGTTGAAACGTCCAGTTGTGATCCACCCAGGCCCGCGCGGTGCAGACTTTCCCGATCCCGCCGCTATGGATGATGTCGATGGCCTTGCGGTAGACCTCCATCGAGCGCTGTTGGATACCCACCTGCACGACGCGCCCGTAGCGCCGGGCGGCCTCGACGATCTTGCGCCCTTCGTAGACCGACGTGGTCAGCGGCTTTTCCACATATACATCTTTCCACGCCTGACAGCCGTGAATCGCGATCAACGCGTGCCAGTGCTCCGGCGTCGCCACCCAGATCGCGTCGATGTCCTTGCGGTCGAGTACCCGGCGAAAATCCTGGTAGCCGTCACATGGACCGCTGACCTGCCCGATGACCTCTGTATAGCGTTGTTTCCATACATCGCAGAGGGCCGCGATCCGCACCCGCTCGTTTTTCAGCAGATTGTTGAGATGATGCCGCCCCATGCCGCCGCAGCCGATGATGGCGATGACGACCTTCTCATTGGCCGCCAGCCGTCCCAACGCGCGGCGAGGCCGCATCAACGGAAGAGCAAAAGCTGCCGCCCCGGCCTGTCCCGCAACTTTCAGGAAATCTCGACGTCTCATATAACACCTCCCGATAGATTGGCCACGGCCAAGCCCGCTCCGGACCGCCGGGCAACGCGGAATTGTACAGCCCTTTGCTCCTGAACCCAACCTTGGACGCATGTAATACATATCAATACTTGGTGGGCATGGTTAAAGTTAGGTGGCCTGGGCAGGTTCTTATCCCGCGGAGGCAGGACAAAAACCTGCCCGTGTCTTCTCGCCATCGGCACAAACACGGGCAAACACCCCTCTCCCGCAACCGCATGACAAGGGCCTGCCCATGCCACCGCGCGATTAAACGCAACCGATATAAAGATGATGTATCTCAAAACCTTTTCGCGCCTCTTGCGTCGGCCGCGAAGAAGAGCACGAATGTCCATAAATAAGTCGGCATTTCCGGGGTCACCTTGCCTTGGATGCGAACCGTGAATCTCTCTTCACCCCTTTCTCTGGAAACCTTTTCCATTTAACATAGCAGCTACGGTGGCTTTGATTTTTGTGTGTATGATTTTTATGCGCACCCCGAGGAGCGTCCTGATATGAGAATCCTGGCTATTCAAGGTAGTCCTCGCGATGAAGGCAACACGCAGACCGTTCTGGATGTTGTTTTGACCGCCGCCCGGTCGGCCGGTGCCGATATTGAACTGGTGCACGTGTTCAGTCTGCGCGATCTGTCCGGCTGCATGGAGTGTTTTTCCTGTCAGCGTACCAGCGACGGGCCCGGTTGCCCGCTGGACGACGACATGCAGGGGTTGTTCGTACAGGCCCTGCGGGCGGATGTCATTGTCTGGGCCACGCCGGTTTTCTGCTGGACGGTGGCTTGGCCGCTCAAGATGGTCATGGACCGTTTTTATTGCATGTTCAAGTTCGAGGGCGCGGACCGGTATCACTGTTTGCTCGAAGGCAAGAAAATGGCCGCGGTCATCACCGCCGGCGGCGGCGAAAAGGACGGGGCCGACCTGGTCGATGAAACCCTCCGGCGCATGGCCCATTTCAGCCGAAGCCGGTCCTACGCTTCATTCATCGCCACGCATGTCCGATCGCCGGAAAGCATCCTGGCCGACCATGATCTGATCGAGCGGGCCAAAGCCTTCGGCCGGCAATTGGCGGGTTAGGTCAGATCGGTTTTATCACCAACAGAAGATATTGATATGCCTCATTGATCCCGTTAGAAAATCAATATGACCATCAGAGAAAAAGTCATACACGCCGTTGCGGATCTCCCAGATAATGCATCTGTCGAGGATGTCATGGAACGGCTGCTGCTTCTGGCCAAAATCGAGCGGGGAATCCAACAGGCCGACGCAGGGCAGGCTATCGCCCATGCTGACCTGAAGGAAAGGATGGCAAAGTGGTGGGCGTGCTATTGCACGCCGCAATTCGCCTTTCAGGTTGTTCGACTATTGGAAACATCGATTGGGGATTCCTCGCCTTGCTCAATTAGATTCAGATTCCCGGTCCGACCGGCGTAACGGTTTACCGTCAGGCACGACAAGAGCAAGCTTCTCTAATTGACAACATGCACTACCTGGAGAAGTCGATAGCTCATCCAATACAGCGCCGGCAAACTGATAACGCAAAAAGAAAATCCCAGGCCGGCTTTCATGAGCCATGGCCCGAGACAAGGCGAAAGCATCGGCGCCACATGACGCGACGACAATTCGACCAAGCATCCGAGCGTATAAAAGACGTTGATAAAAAAAGGCGCAATGAGCAAAACTGCGGATTCAACGGCGTCTTCTCCGGGTTGCAGGATTCCACTGGTCGTAATGGCCCAAAAGAATAGAAATAGACAGATAATGCCATACACACCGATCATAATATTAAACGGGATACGGCGCAGTTCCCACCACAGAATCACCCGCCACCATGGAATCGGCGGCAGTTGCGGAGCGAACAACCAACGGATGATGCGCTGTGGAAAAGATCTGGAATGAGAGGCTTGAACGGTGAACGCCTGGAGGTTCCGTTCGGGAGGGCCAATGCGTTTCAACAGCCCGACAAGGTCCTTGCGCCATAAAACCTCGATCCCCTTGATTCGATTGAAGTGGTCCGTGTCAACCACTACCAGTCCATCAATATCTTTCACTTCAATACTATCACCCGGTTGAATCCCAATGACGTTCTCTTCCACGATGTCGAGATGACGTTGACCGGACAGATAAAGGTACACGGCATCGAGACTGGGATCATGAGTCCATCGCTCAAGTTCAAGCTCGGGAAGCTGATCCGCAAGATCCGAGTGGCCCAGACAAGACAGGGAAGAGACGACCTCGGCAACAAACTCAGGCAGAACATCTCCGATCCTGCTCATCTATTGCTTCGCTCCCAAGTCATTCTATAGCCGATGCTCCGTACATGCTAAGACAATAAACCCATTGTTCATTATTATGGATTGGTCCATCTCTACTCCCAAACGCGCTACGCGGGCCGAGGGATGGTGGTTGTACATCTCACAATTCGTTTTCCGTAATCCCAGCAAGCTTCATGATAGCCCGTTGCAACCCGATTTTCAGATCATGATGGCCATGAATGGGAACGGTAATCCGAAGGTCACTTCCCTGTCTGACATAGATATGATGGCTGCCGGTAACCCGAGCCAGAATCCAGCCCCGTTCCTCTAATATCTTACCCATCCGCTTTCCGCTAATCGCCTTCATTCCATACGAATCCCAAATCCATATCTTACACAAAAACTACCGTTCCCGAGAAAGGCAAATATCATGGTGTAGAGGACGAAAAAACAGTACACATCAGATGGCCAGTTCCATAACCGTGTCATTTTTATCAATCTGCACATTATCCATATCGATACTCAAACAACCCTCGACCGCGTCATAGAGGTTTTCGATCAATTCCTTCATGGTCTGGCCTTGGGTCATGCAACCGGGGATGGCCGGTACCTCGGCCCAGAGTCCGCCTTCCTCCGCTTCATGGATGATCACCTTCAGCTTCATCACTTCATACTCCGTATCACGGCCGGCCCCATTGGTAAATTATTTGAAATAGGCTATTAATTACAGCCTACAAAGTAATACCACGCACGTCAAACTGCGTTTGTCAATATCAAGCCAAAAGATCCCTATCCTTCCGTCACGGCTTAACCTTCTCGAATTCAAACATCTCGCCGTTTGCGTCCACTTGGATCGCGTCGCCGTCGGTGTATTCGCCAACCAGCAGACGGCGGGCCAGCGGGTTCTCGATTTCGCGCTGGATCAGCCGTTTCAGCGGGCGGGCACCGTACAGCGGATCGTAACCGTCCTTGGCCAGTTGCCGTTTTGCGGCCTCGGTCAGGCGCAGCTCGATGTGCCGGTCGGCCAGGCGTCGGCGCAGATAATCCACCTGGATATCCACGATCCGGGCCAGATCCTCCTCGCTGAGCCGATGGAAGATGATCGTTTCGTCGATCCGGTTCAGGAACTCCGGCCGGAAATAATTCTTCAATTCCTCGCGCACCCGCGACTCGATCTCCACATCGATCGCGTTTTCGCCGGCCATCTGCTGAATGAGCGGACCGGCGATGTTGCTGGTCATTACAATCAACGTGTTGCGGAAATCGACCGTCCGCCCGTGCCCGTCGGTCAACCGGCCGTCGTCCAACACCTGTAACAGCACGTTGAACACGTCGCGATGGGCTTTTTCGATCTCATCGAACAGGACCACGCTGTAAGGCCGGCGGTGGACCGCCTCGGTGAGGCGGCCGCCTTCCTCATAACCGATGTATCCCGGCGGGGCCCCGATCAGCCGGGCCACCGAATGCTGCTCCATGAACTCGCTCATGTCGATGCGCACGAAGGCGGCCTCGTCGTCAAAGAGAAACGCGGCCAAGGCCTTGCACAACTCGGTCTTACCCACCCCCGTCGGACCGAGAAACAGAAACGATCCGATCGGTCGGTTCGGGTCGCCGAGTCCGGATCGGCTGCGCCGCACGGCGTCACTGACCGCCCGAATCGCCTCTTCCTGTCCGACCACCCGCTGCCCCAGACGTTCCTCCATGTGCAGAAGTTTTTCCTTCTCCCCTTCGAGCATCCGCGAGACGGGAACCCCGGTCCATTTGGCGACCACTTCGGCAATATCCTCGACGGTCACTTCCTCATGCACCAAGGCCCGTCCGTCATTCTGCAGATTCGTCAACTCCTGCTCCTGCGCGTGTAACCGCTGGGCCAGCTCGCGGAGTTCGCCGTATTGAATGCGGGCCGCCCGCTCCAGTTCGCCGCGACGCTGGGCGTCGGCCAATTCATTCTGCTTGGCCTCGATCTGTTCCTTGAGTGATTTGATATCGGCCAACATGCCGACCTCTTTTTCCCAGCGAGCGGTCAAGGCCCCGTTCTCCTCGCTCAGATTGGCGATCTGTTTTTCGACCTGCTCCAATTGCCGCCGCGAACCTTCGTCCTTCTCCTTGCGCAAGGCCTCGCGCTCGATCTCCAGTTGCATCAGGCGCCGGCGAATCTCGTCCAGCTCCGAGGGCATCGAATCGTTCTCGATGCGCAGCCGGGAGGCGGCCTCGTCGATCAGATCGATGGCCTTGTCCGGCAGAAAACGGTCCGAAATGTAGCGATGCGACAGGGTAGCCGCCGCCACCAGCGCCGAATCCTGAATACGCACGCCGTGATGCGCGTCATAACGGGGTTTCAAACCGCGCAGGATCGCGATGGTGTCCTCCACCGTCGGCTCGCTGACATAGATCGGCTGGAACCGACGCTCCAGCGCGGCATCCTTTTCGATATGCTGGCGGTACTCCTCCAGGGTGGTCGCTCCGATGCAGCGCAACTCCCCGCGGGCCAGGGCCGGTTTCAACAAATTACCCGCGTCGATCGCCCCTTCCGCGCGGCCGGCACCGACGATCGTATGCATTTCGTCGATGAACAGGATAACCTGCCCTTCGCTCTCCACCACTTCGCGCACGACGGCCTTGAGCCGATCCTCGAACTCCCCGCGATACTTGGCCCCGGCGATCATGGCGCCCAGGTCCAGGGCAATGACCCGCTTGTTCTTGAGCACCGCGGGCACGTCGCCATTGACGATCCGCAAGGCCAACCCCTCGACGATGGCCGTCTTGCCCACCCCCGGTTCGCCGATCAGAACGGGGTTGTTCTTCGTGCGCCGGGTAAGCACCTGCATGATCCGGCGAATTTCCTCGTCGCGCCCGATCACCGGATCGATCTTGCCCTTGCGGGCCATTTCAACCAAGTCCCGCCCGTAGCGTTGCAACGCCTGATACGTATCCTCGGGGTTCTGGGTGTCCACCCGCTGATTTCCCCGGATTTCCTTCATCGCCTTGAGAATGGCGTCACGGGTTACGCCGGCCAGCGAAAGCACTTCCTTGGCCGACGAGCGGACCTCGGCCAGCGCGAGCAAGAGATGCTCCGTGGAGATATACTTATCCTTGAGCTGGTCGGCCTCGGTCTGGGCCTGCTGCATGACCTGTTGCATTTCGCGGGAAAGCGCGAGCTGCCCCCCGCTGACCCGCGGATTCCGGGCCAGTTCGGTCTCGGCAATCTGCCGGACACGAGCCACCCGCGCACCGATCTTTTCCAGGATGGCCGGCACGATGTTCCCGCTCTCGCCGCCTTCGTCGAGCAGACTGACCAGTAGATGAAGCGGCTCAAGCTGGGCATGTCCCGCCGACGAGGCTTTTTCCTGGGCAGCCTGTAACGCTTCCCCCGCTTTCACCGTTAGTTGATCTTGGCGCATAAAATATGCCTCCCATTTCCGGCCGCGCAAGGGCGACCCTTCCCTGATAAAAGCAAGGGCTATACCACACCAAAACCGGTTTTTCAGGCCGATATTCGGGGTAAAGCAAGGATTAAAACAGGCAAGTCTGCCAATTTGACAGGCAGAAAGAAGGTATATCCTGGGTCTCTGGGGGACACCAGCACTATAGCATCGAGCTCAGACTATAAAGGCTCCCACCAAGCCCCAACCACTAGTAGACCGCGTTGGTGATGTAGGTACTGGTTATGGAAGTCAAGGCATTAACGGTGATGTTCGTCGCCATCGTGCTGCAGGATGTCTGAAACAGGGTGCCGCCCATAATGAAAACGACCAACAACGACCGTTGGATTTTTTTCCATGTCCGCATGTTCGAAGGCACGTTCATTCTCCCCATTTTGGGTCTGGATCAGTCAACGACGATACAAGGATGTACGCAGCCTCCTCGCTTGTTGTTCTATTTATTTGGGTTCGGCTTGCTCTCTTCCGTGGCCACTGGTCGATTCGGAGTCGCCGCGGGCTGGGTAGTGATGGTATCCGCCGCAGGTGAGGCGGTCATTTCTTTCCCGCCGGCCACGCCGCTCCCCCGACTACCCGCATCCAAAACCTCGATTTGGGCGACCGTGAAAATCGGCACCGGCGGGACCGTCCCGGTCATCAGTCGGCGGGAACTGGCCCGAATGCCGACGTAATGGCCATAATATTGAACCGGATCGATCGGACTGCCCGGAGCCAGCTCGATGTATGCCGTGGTCCGATCCGTGTCCGGATCCACGATCCGCCAGCGCTTCGGCTTGGATTCACTGCCGGTGTAAATGCCGCTGACCTTGATCATCCCGCGAACCGCGATTTCGTCGGGCCGGGTGGCTTCCTGAACTCGGATTTTTTCCCGCTCGCGGGCGATGCGGTCGGCCTCGTCGATCGCGGTGGTGCGCAAGTCGCGTAGCGCGGTAATCGCCGCCGCAATCTCCATGTGCCCCTGCAACTGTTTGATGCGGTTCTGGGCGTAAAGCTGCATGATGGTGTCTTCGCTTTGCTCGGCCAGCGGGGTCAATTTCTGAATCGCGGCGTGGAAATTGCGTTCAGCCATCGGTTTGGCGAACTCGGCCGCGATCTCGACCTCGATGGCCTCCATCTGTTTTTGGAATTCGGGATTGCTCTGAGTGACCGGCTTGGGCGCGGAACGGACAGGCGCGCTCGCTTCCGGCTTGACCGGAGCGGGTGAGCCCAACGTTGTATCGCCCGCTTTCTCCGTAAGATTCAACTCGCCGGGCTTGACGTGTTCCAGCGTAGTGGTCGTAGAGGCCGATCGCCCCGCGGGTTTCCCGCCTCGGCTGACGAAGTCGCCGCTGATCCACAGATGCGCTCCCGGTGGTGGAACGATCTTGTAGAAATTGCCGTCCGCACTCTCGCCCAGGATTTCCACCCGGTCACCCTTGTCCAACTGCACCTGCTTGGCGTAGTTGCGATCGCTCACCGAGCTACCCGCGTAAATCCAGGTCGTCCCGTTCAGCGCACCGGTTTTATCGTCGACGCGGTCGACATAGTTCTTGTCCACCAGACTGAAAGCGCCGGCCGGCGGCTTAATTTTCAACCAGCCGTACTCCTCGCCCACAATGGTTACTTCCGCGCCACGATTGAGCTTCATCACCGGATAGTAGTTCTGGTTCGAGCCGCTGCGGACATACACGTTGTTACCGGTGACCTGGGCGGTTTGCGGCGCGCCGGCCGGGGGCGATCCGGTCATGGCCGGCTTTTCGGCGGCCGGTACCAACGCGGCCGGCTGAGTAGCGGCCTGTCCGAAGGCCATACCCACGGAAATCAATACCATCCATCCACACCATCTCATCGTATTCTTTTGCCCGTTCATGAGGAAATCCCTTATCAAAGGTGATCCCAAAATCCCCGTCCGAACCGCGCCGCGAACGCACGTTCCTTCACACCCACGCGAAACTACTGCGCGGCAAGTCCCGTAGTGTAACAACGTACCGACCCAAGCTGTTTATGTCAACTGAAAATGCCGGATATTCGTCTCCGGTAGGCGTTTTTCGCCATTTTTTGGCCGTCTCGGCCATCCATATACGCATCGGCGAATTTGGATTATCCTGCTGAACGAAAATGGGCCGCCTAAACGTGGACTTGCCCACTGCCAGAACAAGGACAAACCGCATGCCCAACCCACCGGTCATCCGGACCCAACCCATCGACTCCGCCCCTTCGCTGGAGGCGATTCTGACTGCGGTCGCCCGACGCGAGCGGCCGGTGGTCTTGGACAGCGCTGATACCGGTCCCGGCCGGGGGCGCTATACCATCGTATCCTGCGAACCGGTCGAGGTGGCCGAGTGGGACGGAACCGGCGAAGACCCCTTCGAGGCGATGCGGCACAAGCTCAGACAAACAAGTACCGCATCAGGCGGTCAGAATATGGATTACGGGTCCTGTATCGGTTGGATCGGTTATTTCGCCTATGAGGCCGGCCGCTTCATTGAAAATCTGCCCGCGACAACACGGGCGGATGTGGGTATGCCAATCGCCCGGTTCGCCCTGTATGATACCGCCGCCGTCTTCGACGCCCTCACGCAGCAATGGATATGGGTAGCCGCCGATCTATCGGCTTACGGGTATAAGTGCCCTCCAATCGAGGATCGCTTCGGCGCTTGGCGGAAACTGTTTGCCGAGGCATACGAACAAATCGCGAACCCTCCGCCTCCGCCGGTTAGAGCCATTCACAACATGAGCAAATACAGATACTTGCGCATGATACGGCGGGGCTTGGAGTACATCGCGGCCGGGGACATCTTTCAGGTCAATCTTGCCCGCCGGGAAAGCTATCACGTCCAGGAGCCGCCAATCAATACTTACCTTCGATTACGGCGGACCAATCCGGGGGCGTATGCCGCCTTTCTCGGGCTTGATCGGGAACCGGTGTCGGCCATCCTGAGCTCGTCGCCGGAGTTGTTCCTTCAACTTCGCGGCCGAGAGGTGCTGACCCGGCCGATCAAGGGGACGAGGCCGCGCTCCGACGATCCGGCAACCGACACCGCTTACCGGATGGAGCTGGCCACCAGCGCGAAGGACCGGGCCGAGCTGGCTATGATCGTCGACCTGGAACGCAACGATCTGGGCCGGGTATGCGAGTACGGCTCGGTTCGGGTAGCCGCCGCGCGGCGGTCGCCGGCGTGGCCTTACGAATTGGAAACTCACCCGACCGTGCATCACCTGGTCGCCAACGTCACCGGCCGGCTGGCGGATAAACACGACGCCATCGACCTGGTGCGGGCCTGCTTTCCCGGCGGCTCCATTACCGGGGCCCCGAAGGTGCGGGCCATGGAAATTATCGACGAACTGGAACCGAACGAACGGAGCGTTTATACCGGTTCGATCGGCTATTTCGGGCTGGACGGATCGATGATGCTGAACATCGCGATCCGGACGATGCTGGTGGTCGACGGCCTGCTGCACATCTACACCGGCGGCGGTATCGTGGCCGACTCCGTACCGGAGGATGAATACGAGGAGACACGGGTGAAGGCCCTCGGCCTTTGCCGGGCGCTGGGCATGGAACAGGAGCAGCCCGTGGAAATGAGGTCATCATGAATTCGATGGTGTATTTGAACGGCGAGATACTCGAACTTGCCGAGGCCAAGGTCGAGGCCACCAATCCCGGGTTGTTGCACGGCGCGGGGTTATTCGAAACCCTGCGCAGTTATGCCGGCCGTCCTTTCCGGCTCGACGCGCATCTCGAGCGCATGCGGCGTTCGGCGGAAACGCTGGATATGCCGCTCGGCAAGACTCTCGAACAGGTGGCCGAGGCCATCGGCATGGTTTTGCAGGCCAACGAACTGACCGAGGCTCGGATTCGTTTCACGGTTACACCACCCAGCGCCCATGACGCGGAAGGCAACAACACTTTGCTCGTGGCCGCCGAGAAAATCGTCGGCTATCCGCCGGAGCTGTACGAAAAGGGCATGACGGTCTTTATCTGCACGAACTATCGGCAGTCGGCGCAGGATCCGTTGGCCGGCCACAAGACCCTGAGCTATCTGCCGCGATTGATCGCCTTGCGCGACGCCCAGAACCGCCACTGCGGCGAGGCCCTGTGGTTCACGCCGGAGAATCTGCTGGCCGAAGGCTGCATCAGCAACGTCTTTGTCGTTAAAGATGGCCGCCTGCGCACTCCGCCGCTGGATACGCCGATCCTGCCGGGCGTGACCCGGGCGGCGGTCCTGGAACTGGCCGAGGAAGAAAAAATCACTGTCGCGCAAGATCGGCTGACCATCAACGATCTGCTCGACGCGGACGAGGTTTTCCTGACTAACTCGATTATGGAAATCATGCCGGTCACGCGGGTCGAGCGACGCGGCATCGGCGACGAAAAACCGGGACCGATCACCCGAAAACTGGCGGAGGCGTATCAGCGGTTGACCCGCTCCGCCTGATCGATCACAGACTTGTCGTCACAGGAACTGTCAACCGGATAAAACCATATTTTTGCAACAAAGAAAGGCAGCTATTTATTATGCCCTCAAGAAGTCTGGCCAAGGCCAAGGAAGCCTATCGGCAGCAGGATCACGAGGCCTCGCGGCGGGCGCATCAGCCCGGCACATCCGCGGAAGAACACCGTCAGGAACATGGCAAGTACATCAAAAGCATGGTCTATGGCGGGCTGGACGGGATCATCACTACCTTCGCGGTGGTGGCCGGGGTGGCCGGCGCTTCGCTGTCGGCCGGTATCGTGCTGATCCTCGGTTTCGCCAACCTGATTGCCGACGGGCTATCCATGGCCATCGGCGATTACCTCAGCACCAAGGCGGAAAACGAATACAACCGATCCGAGCGCAATCGTGAGCAATGGGAAGTGGACCATTATCCGCAGGGCGAGAAACAGGAGATGATCGAGTTGTACATGGAAAAAGGTTTGTCGGAAGCCGACGCGCAAACCGTGGTGGACATTATCGCCAAGGACAAGCGGGTCTGGGTGGACATCATGATGGTGGAGGAACTCGGAATCATCGAATCGGACGAATCGCCGGCAAAAAACGCGGTAGCCACTTTCCTCGCGTTCGCCTTTTTCGGCTTCGTGCCCCTGGCGGCCTTCGTAATCAGTCAGTTCACCCCCGTCTTGCGAAATGGCGCGTTTCTTATCGCCTGCCTGCTGACGGCCCTGACTTTGTTTGCTCTGGGAGCCTTGAAGGTGCTGATTACGGGTAAAAACTGGCTTTGGTCCGGCCTGGAAACTTTTTTCGTGGGCGGAGTGACGGCCGCCGCGGCTTATGGGATTGGCTATCTGCTTTCCGGACTGGCCGGTTGATCGTAAAGTGGTTATCCGATGATGCGTATCCTTTTGACCAACGACGACGGCTATGAGGCCGCGGGCCTGCGGGCGCTATGGTCGGCGGTGCGTTTGTTGGCCGACGTGGAAATCGACGTGGTCGCCCCCGAGTACGTGCAGAGCGGCAAAGGCCACTCAATCTCCAAGACGATCCGCTGCCGCCGTACGGTGATCGAACCCATCGGCGAAGTGGTAGTGACCGACGGTACGCCCGCCGACTGCGTGCGAGCGGCGCTGGCCTTGCCCGGTCGGGAGCGGCCGCAATGGGTGATCGCGGGGATCAATCGTGGTAGTAACCTCGGCGTGGACGTTTACTATTCCGGCACGGTGGCGGCCGCCCGCGAGGCGGCCATCCACGGCATCCCGGCGCTGGCGATTTCGCAACTGGTCAAGGCCGACCTGCCCGACGATTGGGCGATGTCGAGCCGACTGGCGGCGGCGATCATCGCGGCCTTGCTCCAACCGGAAAAACCCGCGCCGGCTGGCGCGGACAATGCGATTCATCGAATGGTGAAAGAGATTGGTACGCAGCACCGATCCGGCGCGAATAATCCAACGCCCTGTTGGAATATCAATCTGCCGAAGCCGGCGGATGGCCGCTTACCTGTATCCGTTCGGCTGGTTCCGGTCAGCATCGACCCCTTGCCGACTGAATACACCCATCAGCGTACCGATAGCGGCCTGGAAATCCTCGAGGATGCGGGCAGTTACCATCAACGGCCGCATCGGCCGGGAACGGATATCGCCGAAGCCTTTGGCGGAATCATAACCATCAGCCAATTAATGATTTAGAAAAGTTATTTAATTTTTTGTACATTTTATCCGAAGTATTTGACTCGGCCAAAAGTTTGGTATATGTTAGGTATTATGTTTTGAGTTTTTCTGGGGTCAAGGGGGCCGATGATGGTTACGAATTTACGGGTGAGCGGGGCCTTGGCGAAAGTGGAGAATCAACCGAAGCGGCGACAGCCGGGGCGGCCGCTTCATCGGATGGTGCCGCTGGATGAGCGGCAGAAAAAGCTGGTGGCCAACAATCTGGGGCTGATCGGCGTGCATCTGCGTTCGCGGGTGGGCAAGTTGCCCGCGCCCATGCGTCAGAAGGAGCACGAGGATCTTTTTCAGGAGGGATGCCTGGCGTTGATGCGGGCGGCCCAACAGTACCGGGCGGACAAGCATGGGGCATTCGCCGCATACGCATTACCGCGGATTCGCCGGGCGATTTATAACGCCTTGCACCGGCGTTTCTGTCTGATTCAGACGCCGCCGGAAACCTGGGCCGCGCGCCATCAACCCTGGCAAGGCGGTCCGCTGGAGCCGGTGTTCCAGGAGCTCACGCCGCGTATGCAGATCGCGGACCCTTCCGGCGGGCGGAGGGGCGAGACCTTGCGGCATCTCTTGCGTCGCCGTTTCGAGGAGGCGCTGCGCCGGGCGTTGAAGGATATGGACGCGCGACGTTGGCCGCGACGGCATCCCGGTTTCGTCATGCGGCGGGTGGTGGCCGATCGGCTGATGGTCGCTCGCGAGGAGGAGCGGATCAGCCTGCGGCAGATCGCGCGGGAATGCGGTGTCGCCAACAGCCGGGCGAGTGCGTACGAGAAATTACTGCTCAGCGCCCTGCGCGAGCATTTTCTGGCGGACCCGCAGGCGGCGGCCATCATGAGGATCGCGACCGCCGGCCCGGATGGCTTGAACACAATCGCGGATGAATCCGTGCGGGAACAGTTACGCAAGGTGCAGTTGGCCGCCTTCATCAACAGTTTCCGGAAGATGGCCCGCGCCGAGCAGGCCGAGCGGGTGTACTCCATGATCGAACATTCGTCGGCGGCCGTCGAGGAAGTGGTCCTCAACCTCTACCGCTTGACGCTCCGCGAGGACGATACCTTCCTCTGAGCACCATGCCAAGGCAAAGCGGTTTGCCTCGCTTGCCATGGCGGGGCGGGCCTGCCTCGCCTGGGCGGGCCTGCCTCGCCTGGGCGGGCCTGCGAGGGAATTTCACTACTTATTTTATCGCTTCCACCAAGCGCATATCCGATTTGAGGAGATTATTGACCACGGCGGACACGTCTCGTTTTTTCTTATCCGCGATTCCCTCAACGAACTCGCAGACCTCTTTTTCCAGATAGATGGGAAGGTTGAGCTGGGCACTCCGTCGATAAAACTTGCCGCGCTGTCCTCTGGAAAAATCGTATTCCTTCTTCATGGTTCACTCCGCATACAGTCTCCGTTCGGATTTCGTCGCCTTGCGTGAAAAGAAGACCCGAATCCGAACGGAAGATGCGCTGGTTTTTTCAAAGGGATGATGGACCACGAGCAACCTACCGTCCGCCGAGAGTCCAAGCGTTAACCAACGGTCTTCCGTGTTGCTGTGTTCCGTGTCATAGATGGACAAAGCCCGTCCGAAATCGGGATTCCTATCTCGTGTCAGGGGGAAAGGATTCCCCCATAGGGGGGTGCGAGAAAAGATTCTCGCACCAGCGGGAGATATGCTCGGTCGAGATTCCCATCTCGACCGTCCGAAGATTCCTAATGCTCGGTCGAGATTCCCATCTCGACCGTCCGGGATCGGGATTCCTATCCCGTATCAGGGGAAAAGGATTCCCCATTGGTGTGGGTGCGAGAAGGGATTCTCGCACCAGCGGACCGTGGTGATCAGCATAAGCCCTACAAAACTCACGACTTTCCGCGACATTTTTTCCATCCGTTCGGACACGCGAAAGACTGCTTTCGTGGCATAAAGAACAGAGGCTCGATCTTCGTCGGTGCCGGTCATCGTAACCCCGACCGGGCGGTCGCGGCAAGGGCGTGCCACAGCCGCTGTATCGAGAATCCGCTGTATCGAGATTCCTATCTCCCGCTGTATCGAGATTCCTATCTCGATACATTCCCCGCGGGATTCCCATCCCGTGAATGCAGGTATGCGAAAGGATTCGCCCGGCCTTGGGCGCGAGAAAGGATTCTCGCGCCAGCGGTTCGCCTTGGGCGCGAGAAAGGATTCTCGCACCAGCGGTTCTGGTACCAGCCATAATACAAGATTATTCCAAATCGGGGGCTTTCAGAATTCGAGGTTGTTCAAAATGGTGGGCAGAATACGGACCACGTCTTTGCTTTATTCATACGCTTCAAGCTCGGCGATGGCCATTGGTTTGGGGATTCCTTTGGATTTCATGCCCGGTTCTTTCTCGGACGATATTATTGCTTTCAATCACCGAAGTCTTACAGGGATGACCCCTTCCGGTCAGCGGGCGACCAGTTCACCTTCGAGCATGATGATGGTTCCGTTGCGCCGGATTTCCAGTACGCGAATAGGGACCTGGTCGCCGCGTTTCACGTCCTCCAGCAACTGCCCGAGCTTTTCGAGGTCGGTGGGGAAATAGCGGCCGATCATCACGATCAGATGCCCCCGCTTCAGACCGGCCCGCTCCGCCGGGCTGTTGCTTTCCACGCTCTCGATGACCAGTCCGCCGGACAAGCGAGAGCTTATCTGCCGGGCCTGCTCGGGGCTCAGTAATCGAGCGGTCAGCCCGAATTTCTCGCGCAACAACCGGGCCCCGTCGGGAATGGGGATGGCCTGTGGCTTGATGTTCGCCGTCACCGTCCGGGACCCGCGTTGCAGGCGGCAACGCAGGGTTTCATCCGGTTTCATCCCCAGCAGATAGACGTAAAAATCCAGATCCTGGCGAATGTCCACCCCATTAACGCTGAGCATCACGTCACCCGGCTCGATGCCGGTTTGGGCGGCCGGCCCGCGGATCGTGGTCACATACGGTACGCTGCGCCAGTCCAGCCGCAACCCCACCAGCAAACGCCGATGCTGCTCCACCGAGAGCATGTCCGGCAGCAATTTGCGCAGGGAATCAACCGGGATCGCGAAACCGATATTCTGTGCGTCGCCGCGGATGGCCGTATTGATCCCGATCAACTCGCCGAGAATGTTCAGCAGCGGTCCGCCGCTGTTGCCCGGATTGATGCTCGCGTCGGTCTGGATCAGGTCGCGATACTCCCGGTTTTCGCTGATATTCAGGGTGCGTTCGGTTGCGCTGATGATTCCGGTGGTGACCGTATGGTGGTATCCGAGCGGGTTGCCGATGGCGATGACCGTTTCGCCGATCATCAGATCGTCACTCCGCCCGAGCCGGATAGACGGCAAAGGCCGGTCCGCGTCGATCTTCAAAACCGCCAGATCGTGTTCCTCATCGATGGCGATGGGCTTGGCTTCGTATTCCCGCTGATCGGTAAAGACCGCTTTCAACGAAGTGGCCCGAATAACCACGTGCGCGTTGGTCACCACGTAACCGTTCGGGTGGATGGGGAACCCGCTGCCCAAACTGGTGTACTGCCGCTGGCGGCGGGGCATCGGCGAACGCATCCATTCGTCGAACAACTCGCTGAAAATATCCCGCACTTCAACCACTTGCGTCGCGGCGATATTAACCACCGCATCGCGGGTTTTCTCGACAGCCTCCACGACCGGGGTGCGCCGGGCCGCTCGCCGGGCGTCAGCATCAGCCGGACCGGCGGCCAGGCCAACCGCCGACCAAGGCGCCGTCAGAGGCAGGATCGCCATAAGCGTGAGCCACAAAAGCTCATGGCATGAACGTCTTGTGACCGGCGAGCCCAGGCGAGACGCCTGTGCCACACCCGTTTTCCGAAGTTTTCCAAACCATTTTACGTGGGAGTGGCTTGCGGGTATCCCCGAACGTTTTGTCATTTGTCGGATCATCAAAACACCTCACTGCTTGTGTCCGGCGGCCGGTCGGGTATAACAGGCATGATTGGGCCGCACGGCCACCGCTATTCTATCGCCGCCGCGCTTCCGGGAAAGACAAGCCGCCTCAAAAAGGGAGACACTCACCCATGCCTCGACCCATCCCCATCGTTCGGAAAATGATTTATACGCTGGTTCTGGCCGGCGGTTTCATCGTCGGCCTCACCCCCGGCTGCCGGTTCTTCGAGAAATGGGAGAATCCTTTTGCCGGATCCAGTCATAAGGTCTATAAGATCATCGTCGAGCCACTGGCCACCCGGCAGGTCGAATGGTCCGGATGGTCGGCGATCGAACAGAGTAACGGCCTGCTGACGCTCCGACACGTGCCTGCCGCCGGAGGGCGAACCCTCTCCTGCGCGATCGAAGGAGACGACGCCTTCTGGGTCAACCCGCAATGGCGTGGGCAGAGTTGGCCGGCCGGCACCAAGGAAACCAGCGTCGATTTCGGCGGCCATTTCCTGGCGCTTGGACCGCAACGCTCCTGGAGCCTTCAACAACAACCGTTCAATCCCAATGCCGGCCCCTGGCAAGCTGAAATCGAAAGCCACGATCCTCAAATTCACACCGTTCGGCTGGTCAGTCGTCCGGGCACCCTGCGTGGCGCCACCGTGGAAATGGAGCGGACCATCACTTTGCATTGTGGTAACACGCATGTGCGGATCGAGCAGAAGGCCGTCAATCGCGGCCCCGATCCACTCGATTTTCTGCTTCGCACCGTTACCGAAATCGACGGCCTGAATCGTCGACAGGCCGGCCTGCCCCCCCGTTCGCTCAGTTTCTTTTTTCCCGTGCCGCTCGTCGACGGCGTTAAGAAATATCGCCCCCTGCTCTCCTTGCAGGCCCAGGCCGGCACACGGTTCGACGCGCAATTTCCCACCGATGTCGTGGCCGTCCATTATGGAGGACAGGCCGTACAAGTTCTGTCCGATTCTCGAAAGGGTTGGATCGCCGCCGTCGATCAGCAGAGCGGGTGGACCTTCATCAAGTCCCTCGACGGTTTGGAAACCGCCGGTTACGTGGATCATCACGGCCCTATCGAGCTGGAAACCGGCGTGCTCGACCGCGGGCGGTCTCTGGCGATCAACCGCATGGAGCTGGTCGGCGGTTTTCAGCGTTGTCGGCCGGGGGCGGGCATCACCCAGACCGAGCATTGGTACGTGGCCGTGTGCCGAGGGCCGATCCTGGCCGTCACCCCCGTCGGCGCGACTTGCGAACCGTTGACCTTGCGGCCGGAAAAGGAATACATCGATGTAAGCGGTCGGTTCGCGGTATTCTACTGCGGACTGGCCCGGTTGGCCGTCCTTGACCACCGCGATCAGGAAATTTTTGTCGACGAACCGATTCCGATCGACCCGCGCCAGGAACTGCAGATCGATGCCACCTTACCGATCAAGGAGAAGGCCGACGTCGTAGTGCTCAGAATCTACGATTATCGCGATCAACTGGTCGGCGAGCTTGCCCGGGAACACCTGCGTCGAGTCGGGCGGTAATTTTGCCGATAGGGGAAGGTATGACCGAAGAACCACAGCTTAGCCGTGATCCAGCGACGCCCGCCTGGGCCGCACGTCTGGCCGCCGCCCGTCTGGACCTCGTGTGGGTCGCCCCTTTCATGGTTTACCTGCTGCTGCTGAGTTTGAAAGACCTTCTACCCCGCGAGTATCTGCCCATTGCGATCATCATCCGCGGCGTGGGCGGATTGTGGGTTTTCTGGATTTTTCGTCGGTATTTCAGGCCGTTGGGCAAAGCGCATTGGCCTATCGCCGTACTTGCGGGCGTGTTGGTCGCCGCCGGATGGGTGGCGGGCCAACATTGGCTTAATACCATTTATATCGGCGACAAATCGCTCGGTGGGCGGCTGTTTCTGTTTCCCGGTCGGCCGAGCGCCGAATATCCTTTCGCGGACCTGAGCGACCTGTCCCGCTATGCGCAGATCGTCCTGCGCATCGCCGTCGCGGTCATCACCGTGCCCATCGTCGAGGAGATCTTCTGGCGTGGCTTCATGCTACGGGCCCTGATCAACTGGGACCGCTTCGAGCATGTCCCCCTTGGTCGTTTCACCTGGTTCAGCTTCCTCGGCACCGCTCTGCTGTCCATGTTTCAGCACCCCGATAACTGGGGAGTCAGCATCCTTTGCTGGTTCGCCTACAACGGCCTGTTCTATTGGACGAAAAGCCTGCGCTGTCTCATGATCACCCACGGCGTGACCAACCTGGCCCTCTACCTCTACGTACTGGCGGCGAAAGACTGGATCTTCTGGTAACGACATTCGTCGGATCGGCCGGCAGAGACACGAACGGTTGATACGCGCTAATCTCCATCGAAGGGATACTATTTGCCGCTTTTTTTCTTTGTCTTGGCCTTGGTTGGTACGGGCCGTTCGTTGGGGAACACGAAGGGGATCGCGCGCGGGCTGCGCAGCGGCTGGCGATAGATCGCGACCAGCCAGGCGACTCCGAAGACCAGCAACAATACGCTGACAAATTGCGAAATGGTCAGGCCGGCCGTGTCATAGGGATTATCGTAACGGATAATCTCCTCGACGATCCGCATGAGCGGATAGCAGATAAACAAGATACCGAAAACCAATCCCTGTCGCTGTCGACGATAAAAGATGGCGTTAAGCAGAATGGCTAACAGAAAACCGCCGATCGAGGCGTAAAGCTGCGTCGGATGGATGCCTATTGAACGGCAGGCGCGACTGTCGGCCAAGGCGGCCAGTTGTTCGCGGGTCATGTTAAAACGCTGCGCCTGTTTGCGCAGGCTGTTGTTCACATCCAAACCATTCGTTTTGGAATGGAGCAGATCGGCATGTATCAAGCCGGCATAACCGGTGTTTTGAACGACAATTAGCGGGGCCGGTACGGTCGTCAGGCGATCATTCCAAAGCTCGGTTTGGACCGCACTGCCGTAAGGGAAATGCACCGCCCAGGGCAACTGGGCCGGCGCGGGGCCGCCCCAGCAGCAGCCGTTCAGAAAACACCCGATCCGGGCCATGCTCATGCCGAACATCAGCGAGGGGGCCAGGATGTCCAGGTACAGGCGGATGGACATCTTCTTCATCCACAGGTAGACCAGTACACCCAGGAACGCTCCGAAGAACCCGCCGTAAAATTCCATCCCACCGGCGCTGACGTTGACGATGGTCCACAGCCCGCGGCCGGCAAAGTGTTCCCAGTAATGAGCCACATAAAACACACGCGCGCCGATGATGCTCATGATCAAGGCGACGAAGCCGAGGTTTACCACTCCATCCGGATCAGCCTTGACCCGAAAGGCGCGGCGTGCGGCCCACCAGGTGCCTCCCAGAAAACCGATCATCAGCATCAACCCGTACCCACGAATGGGCAGGTTGACCCACGGTATATTAAACAACGTCGGATACATATCGTCCCAATTGTTCGTCACCTTTCCCTGTCGCGGAAAGGGCGATGTTTTAACCCAATAACTGTTTACAAAGCAAAACGCTTATCCTACTCCTCGCTCGAATCGACGTCCACCAGCATATTGTCAATCAGCCGGGCCGGGCCAATGCGCACGGCCAAGGCGATCAGGCTGCGATTTCCCACCCTCGTTTGAGCCGTGAGATCGTCCGGATCAACGATGGCGATGTAATCAATCTTGCAGGGACCGGCCGCGACAATCCGAGCGCGCATTTGCTCGATCAGCGTATCGGCCTCGCGGGACCCGCCCGCGATTTCCTGACGTGCCCAGCACAAAGCCTGATACAGGCAGACGGCCTGGCGGCGCTGTTCGGGGTTGAGGTAAACGTTTCGGCTGGACATGGCCAACCCGTCCGGCTCTCGAACCGTCGAGCAGACAACGATTTCAATAGGCCAAAGCAGATCGCGGACCATCCGACGAATGACCGTCACCTGCTGTGCGTCCTTCTGGCCGAAATAAGCCACGTGTGGTTGCACAATATTGAACAGCTTGGCCACCACCGTGGTCACACCGTCGAAATGCCCCGGCCGATGGGCACCGCAAAGCCCCTCGGTCAACCTGGCCACCCGAACCGTGGTGGCTGCTCCAAGTGGATACATCTCCTCGACTGTAGGGCAGAAAACCACATCCACCTTTTCCTCGGCACAGGCGGCCAAGTCCGCTTCGAGCGGCCTGGGATAACTCGCAAAATCCTCCCCCGGGCCGAACTGCGTTGGGTTGACGAAAATAGACACTGCCACCTCGGCACAATCCGACCGGGCGGCACGCATCAACGAACGGTGTCCTTCGTGAATCGCCCCCATCGTGGGCACAAAACCGATTCGCCTACCCGCTTGGCGAGCTTCACCAAGGTATTCACGAATGTCTTGGATTTTATCTAACTTCTTCATGCGCAAGCACTTATGAACTATTATGGGTATTCTCTGCACATAAGGTGATTTATCATAACGCTCTTTTGGCAGCATTGACAGCCCTGCTGGAAGGCCGATAATCAGTTAAACCCGCGAATGCTCCATAAATAACTAACCGTAACCTGTTCACGGTGTCTATACCTATGACGCAAGTCGATCGGCCGCTATTCACGGACGAAGCTGGCCAGCGAGACGCCGCCTTGGTCGAGTCGGTCCTGGCGGGGGACGCGAAGGCCTTCGAGCGGCTGGTGGAATTGTACCAGCGCCCGGCGGTGGGATCGGCTTACCGGTTGCTCGGCAACCGGGACGACGCGCAGGACATTGTCCAGGAAGCCTTTCTGCGGGCCTATCGCTCCCTGGATCGGCTCAAGGAACCGAGCCGGTTCGGCCCGTGGCTGATGCGGATCGTCTGTAATCTGTCGTTGAATGCCCGGCGCAGCCGGGGGACACGGGCGACGGTTACGCTCGACGAGAAGCAGGGGACCGATGAGCTTTCCAGCGAGTTTGGCGAGGCGGCCGGCGGCCCGTTGCGGCCCGAACAGGTGGCCACCGGCAAGGAGCTTCAGGAGGCCATCGACGCGGCCTTGGAGGCTTTGCCCGAAAAGCAACGGCTTTCGCTGGTGCTGTTCACCATCGAAGGCTGGGCCCAGAAGGATATCGCCGAAATGCTCGAATGCAGCATCGAAAACGTGAAATGGAATGTGTTTCAAGCCCGACGACGGTTGCGGGTTCAATTG
Source organism: uncultured Planctomycetales bacterium (assembly GCA_964401335.1). Classification (GTDB taxonomy): domain Bacteria; phylum Planctomycetota; class Phycisphaerae; order UBA1845; family PWPN01; genus JAAYCU01. The sequence goes on along the minus strand of CAYNYK010000013.1, from coordinate 10,502 downwards.
GGGGACATGTTGCCCGACTGAGGGTCAAGGCGATGACACGGCTCATCAACGAACAAGACGAATTTTTGCTCTCTCGCCTGCTGGACGGCGATCTGCCGGCCGCGCAGGCCGACGCCTTGCGCCAACGTCTGGAGCGGGAGCCGGAGTTGAGGCGGATATATGCCCAACTGTCGCGGGTGGATAAACTTCTGGCCGGGCGAAGGTCCGACCAGCCCGCGGTACGGTGGGACACCTTTCGCCATGAAATCATGACGGAGGTTCGTCGGCAAAGCAGTCGTAGTCGGGTGATTCGGCTGGCGAATTGGCTGCGAGTCGGCGTACCCCTCGCGGCGGCGGCTTCGATCGCGTTGGCGGTTTTCGTTTATCACTATCGGCCGGCAGGGGATCAGCCTGCCGATCGTAGTGCGGTTCAATTGGCCGTCCATGATCGGCCACCGGAGCAGAAGCTTCTTTCGGCAGCGGAGGGGGAGCCGCTCGTGATTTTCCATCGCCCCGGACTCCTGGCCCCCGCCCAGCCAAACGATCAGGAGTCAACCTCCGGCGAAATCGAAGTGACTTTCGAGAAATCAGCGGAACTTACGGAAGAATACCGTCAGCGCGATCAGATGTTACGTAGTTCGCCCTCGATTCAGTATCATGTCAGCAGTCCGGCGGTCGCCCCCCCGGCTGCCGATGAATTGTCCGCCACCTTAGGGCCCTTGGGATAGGCCGGGGAGGATGTGCAGGGCGAGTCGGTTATTTATCAGGAGCCATTCATGCCGCGAACCACTGAACTCCGCCGCTTATCCGCGTGGACGGCCGTCAGCTTGTTGTGGATGATCTCCGCGACAGCGTCGGCCGCCGATTTTGCGCCGCCGCCGATCAGTCCGGCGGCTTCTCCGACCGAAGCGCCCGAACCTTTGGCGACTCCCGACGCCGAGCCGGCCAATCCGCCGCTGATTGTCGCCCAGGCTTCACCCGCCCATCCCACGAAGCAAGCGGAAAAAGAGGCGGAAAACGAACGCGAGGTTCTCGTTATCCAAGCCTTGGACCAACCCACCGACTTGTCGGTCCAGGAAACCCCCATTGCCGAGGCCCTTAAACAACTGGTCGAGAAAACGGGCATCGAAACCGAAATAGCCGAAGGTACCTTCGCCCTGCTGCCTTATGGCGCCCAAACCAAATTGACCTGCTCCTTTCAGAAAAAGCCGCTGCGGGAGGGATTAACCGCTTTATTGCGCCCGTTGGGTTTGAAATTCACGCCCACTCCACGGGGCCTGCTGATTGAGCCGACCGCGCCGCTAAGGCGCATCGTCCGGCGGGCCGTCTGGGAAGAATTGGAAACCCTCAATCGTCTGCAGCAAAAACCCTGGAGTGAAGAGCTGTTTCATTCGTTGTCCTTTCAGTTTCAGGACGCCGGTGGCGGGAACCTGGAAGATCATCGGCAAACCCTCAAGCGCCTGGCCGATGCGGTCGGTGGGGGAAGCGCCGCCGAGGTGTTGGAATTGGCCTGTGACGGATACGGCTGGACATGGTATCCCGCCGGCGAGAAGATCGTGATCCTGAGCAAGGCCAAGCAGATCGAGCGTCAGTTGGATCGACGGGTCAGCTTGCGTTACGAGCAGGCCAGCCTGAAAAACGTGCTTTTGGATCTGGCCCGCCAGGCGGATACGCCGTTGCGAATGGACGGCGGCGTTTTAAGCTCACTTCCCCAGGAAGGCAACGAGCGATTTCTGCTTAACGTCCAGAATACGACCATTCGCCAGGTCTTCGATCTGGTCGCCGGGCAGACGGGCATCAATTACATCATCGAACCGACCGGCATCCGCCTGACCTCCGGCGTAGCGCCGTCCACGAGTACCGCCTCGACGGAAAAGGGCCCAGGCCGCACAGTGACCTCCGATGCCGCAGAGGACTTTCGCGTGAATCCCATCGTCGGGCAGATTACTTTCAAGAGTGACGACGGCACCTCCTACAGTTTTTTCCTGCGGGAAAAGGATCTGCCCCCGGAGATCAACGAGCTGCGGAAATTGCGCATGCGCAAGGCCGTCATCGATCTCGGTCATTCGCTCAAGGCCGAACAGCCGCGAGATTGATCCCAATCCATGCCCATTTCGATCGGCAGAAGAACAATCGCACATAGGCCGACGATTCATTCCCTATCAAGAATGAGGGGGAGAGGGGGCGACACGGAGAGGGGGGATGGCAAGGGGTAATACTTACCCAGCTTTGCGAACTACTGGGATGGCAGCGTCTGCGGTATCCACACGACCATTTCGCCGGCGGCGCGGTTGTCCCAGGCGTAATAAGGAATCGCGGTGAATTCCACTTCGCCGCGGCGGACCCGATTCACCGGTTGATAAAGCTTGTCCTGCCAGGCCTTCATGTCGTCGGCCAGGGCCTTGCCCTTCAGTACGGTTACGCCACCCAGCAGACTCGGAGCGAATACGGCCTTTAAGCCCGCATCCGGCGGTAGGGAAAGATTCGTGACCATCCCGTCATGATCCACCGCCTCGACGCAGTAGACAATCGGCCCGCGTTGCAAGGCAATCAACCCGCGATCGGCCTCGACGGCCGGATGAGCCGCCACGCGCTGAATCTCCATCGGCAAATCCAGCTCCACCACGTCACCGCTCCGCCAAGCGCGGCGGAGTTGGACATAACCCTTGGCGACAGCGGGCGTCTCAATGGTTTGACCGTTGACTTTGATCGCGACCGAACCTTGGCACCAGCCGGGGATGCGCAAGTTAAGGTCAAACTCCGCCGGTGGCTCGGCTTTCACGGTGATCTTAACCTGTCCGGACCAGGGATACTGCGTTTCCTGCCTGAGCCGGGCCTTGGTCGGGGTCAGGGTAACAGATCCGCTATCGCTGCCGATGTAGAGATTGACCCATATTCCGTGGTCATCATGGGCATAAATAGTCTGTCCGATCTGCGCCAACATACGCAGCACGTTGGGCGGACAGCAGGCACAGCCGAACCAACTCTGGCGATGGTGGCCGCCGCTGCTGGCCAGCGGATTGACGTAAAAGAATTGGTCACCCGAGAGGGAAACTCCCGACAGAATACCGTTATACAAAGCTTGCTCGTATACGTCGACGAATCGCCCCTCGCCGTGCAGGAGCATCAGGCGATGGTTCCATAAGGCCAGGCCGATGGCCGCGCAGGTTTCGGCGTAGGCGCTGGTATTGGGCAACTCATGCCGCGCCCCGAAAGCTTCGCCGGAATGTGTCGCGCCGATGCCCCCGGTGATATACAACTTGCGATACACCACGTCCTGCCAGATTCGTTCCATGGCCGTCATGTACCCGGGATCGCCGGTCAGGGCCGCCACGTCGGCCACTCCACAGTACAGATACATGGCCCGCACGGCGTGGCCGACGATCTCGCTTTGTTCCTTGACAGGTAAATGAGCCTGACGATAGGCGGCCCGCTCGTCGGTCGCCCCGCCGCGAACCGCAATGAAAAACTCGGCCAGCTTTCGGTAGCGCGGTTCGCCGGTCTGGCGGTACAGCTTGATAAGACCCAGTTCGATCTCCTCATGGCCGGGGAAATCCACTCGTTTGCCCGGTCCGAAAATTCCGTCGATATGATCCGCCAGCTTGCGGGCCACGTGCAGCAACTTGTCCTTGCCCGTCGCTTGATGGTAAGCGACCGCCGCCTCGAACAGATGGCCGGCGCAATACATCTCGTGGTCGTAAATCAATCGTGTCCAGCGCTCCTCGGGCTTTTTGGTCAATTGATAGAAGGTGTCCAGGTATCCGTCGGGTTGCTGAGCGGCGGCGATGATTTCGATAATCTCATCGAGCCGGGCCTCCATCTGTTTGTCCGGATGGACGGCCAGAATATAGGCCGCCCCCTCGATAACCTTGTAGATGTCGGAATCGTTCCAGGGCAGACCGTTGAATTTGCCTTCCATGCGCCCGGCGGCCTTGGCGAAATTGTCCGTACTTGTGGTTTGCACCTCTTTGAGGGAATGCGGCAGAGTCACCATCCGATTGATGTCCAGCTTGGGCCCCCAGAAAGTGTCGTCGATCTTGACCTGCTCCAGCGGCACCGCCCGCAACCGGGCGTGGGGCATTGATTGGCCGTAAAGGGCGGAATTCAGCAGCAAAGAGACAAAAACACCTTCGAGTACCCAAGATTTTCGCATAGGATACCTCCAAGGGGAGAGACCATCCGGATAGCGAACATACCGGGTAAGAAGTGTCTCATGGAGACGGGCCAAACGCAAGAAGGTGGAAGGAATTTTCTCGTCGGTGCGACAGCTTGATTTATCCGCCGCCGATCCTTAGCTTAAGGTCATTTGAGTAACGGAAAGACCACCGAAGCAATTGCCCGCGTGGGCATCGGGACCGATCTGCATCGGCTGGCCGAGGGCCGCCCCTTGTTGCTGGGCCACGTGCGCATCGCCCATGAACAGGGGCTGGTCGGACACAGCGACGGCGATGTCGTTTTGCATGCGATCATCGATGCGATCGCCGGAGCGGCCGGCCTGCCGGACATCGGCGAGATGTTTCCTGATACGGAACCGGCCTATAAGGATGCCGACAGCGGCCGGTTGCTGGAACGGACGATACAGGCCGCCCGGCAGCGCGGCTGGGGCGTCGTCAACCTGGACGTGGTGATCCACGCGGAACGGCCGCGGCTGGGCGGCTACAAGGCGGCGATCCAGGCGGAAGTGGCCCGGTTGCTCGCGATCGACGCCGAGCGGGTCAGTATCAAGGCCAAGACCGGCGAGGGGCTCGACGCCGTTGGACGGGGCGAGGCCATCGGTTGTACGGCCGTCGTGGGGATGAAGAGAATCTGACGAGGAAGGATATGTCGCTAAAAGTATTCAACACACTGACGCAGAAAAAAGAGATGTTCGAGCCGGTGATCCCGGGCCAGGTGGGCATGTACGTCTGTGGCCCGACCGTCTACAAACCAAGCCATATCGGCCACGCCGTCGGCCCGGTGATTTTCGATACCATCAAACGTTACCTGCAATACAAGGGTTACAAAGTCACCTGGGTGGTCAATATCACTGACGTGGAGGATAAACTGATCGCCGAGGCCAAGGCCCAGGGCTGCGGGGTCAAGGAACTCGCCGAGCGGATCACGGCGAATTATCTAGAGGCCATGAAGGCCCTGAACGTCACCGGTATCGATCACCTGCCCAAGGCCAGCGAGTACATCGAGGGGATTATCCGCATGTGCGAGCGGCTCATCGCCAAGGGGGCAGCCTACGTGGTCAAAGGCGATGTTTATTTCGACGTATCCGCCGACGCCGATTACGGAAAACTCTCGCACCGCAAGGTCGAGGACCAGCAGGCAGGCTCCCGCGACCTGGCCGGCGAGGAGAAACGCAACCCCAGCGACTTCGCCCTGTGGAAGGCGGCCAAGCCGGAGGAACCCGCCGAGGTCCAATTTGATTCGCCGTGGGGCCCGGGCCGGCCCGGCTGGCATATCGAATGTTCGGTCATGAGTAGCGCCCTGCTCGGCGAGACCTTCGATATTCACGGCGGGGGCATGGACCTGATCTTCCCGCACCACGAAAACGAAATCGCCCAGTCGGAAACCTGCCACGACAAGCCGTTCGCCAAATACTGGCTGCATAACGGCCTGACCCGGTTCAACACCAAGAAAATCAGCAAATCCGACGCCGAGATGGCCAAGCGGATGAACGAGCTGGTCCTGAGCAACCTGCTCAAGAAGTATCCGGGCGAGCTCCTGCGGTTCTTCATTCTGAGTACGCAGTATCGCCGCCCGATCGAATTCTCCGACGAGGAACTGGCCGCCAAGAGCAAAGGATTGGATGCTTTCTATCGGCTGTTCGAGCGCATCGAGCGTGTCGCCGGCGATCCCTATGCCGGCGGACCGACCCTGGACGAATTGCATACGACGGCGGAAACCGAACCGGAGAAAACCTTCGTCCGCGAGGTGCTTGATCTGCGCGTACGGTTCCTCGAGGACATGGACGACGATTTCAATACCGGCGGAGCGACGGGCACGCTTTTCGAGATGGTGACGGCCATCAACCGCTTCATGGATACCCAGAATTTGGAGAGCGGTGGGGACGAGCGAGCGAAAAAGCTGGCCGCCGGCGCCGTACAAAGTTTGCGCGACCTGGCCCGCATCCTGGGGTTGTTCGAGCAACGCCCCCGCCGCGTCGAAGTGGAAGATCGGCTGGCCCACAATCTCATGGAGATCATAATTCGCGTGCGGGCCGAGGCCCGTAAGAGCAAGCAGTATGCCTTGTCCGACATGATTCGCGACCAGTTGGCCACCGTCGGCGTGACCCTTGAGGATCGGCCGGACGGCACCATCTGGCGAAGAGGCTGAGGAGAAAGCGATCAGGTTTCAGTAGTCAGCTTTCAGGAGTCAGTTATCAGCAGTCAGTGGTCAGCGATCAGTCGGGTGGCCCACCTTCTCTGAAGGTGGGGAAGCGATGATAACCTCGCCCGACAGCACCCCCCACGCGTCGCGCTGGTATGTATCGCCCCCGCGTAAGTGTTGCGCGAAGGGCAAGATGTTGACGTTCGGATTGTGAAACATGACCCACCAGGGAGGGTAAGGGTTGACGAAAAATACGCAAATCATTTGTGGTATCGATCCGGGTCTGCGTCAGACCGGATACGGAGTTATTTGCATCGATGATGATGACGATACGGCCCGGGTGCTGGACGCGGGGATCATCCGCACGTCGGACGACGCTCCGCTGGCCGTCCGGCTCGCGGAGTTGGCCGCCGGCATCGAAGAGGTGCTTGACGAGCATCGTGTCGAGCAGGTGGCCGTCGAACAGGTCTACTCGCACTACAATCAGCCGCGGACGGCCATCCTCATGGCCCACGCCCGCGGGGTGATCCTGGCGGGCGCGGCACGGCGGGGCATTCAAGTCCTGCACTTGCCCTCCACTACGGTCAAACGACACCTGACCGGCAATGGCCGCGCGGGCAAGGAGCAGATCCAAAAAGCCGTCACCGCTCTGCTCGGCCTGCCCACCATGCCCCAGCCGCCGGATGTCGCCGACGCCCTGGCCATCGCTTTGTGTGCCACCGCCATGCTTCAGCAGCCAGCCAAGCTGGCCATGACCAACGACGCCCTGCTCAGCCCGCGAGGTGCCCGATGATCGTCCGCATGACCGGCACCGTGTCCGAAGTCCATGACGATTACACAGTGATCGATCATAACGGGCTGGGATACGAAGTGCTGGTTTGTGGATACGCCCTCGGTGAGTTGAACGCCTGTCTCGGCCGGGAAGTCACCCTGCACACTCTCGAATATCTTGAGGGTAGTGCCGCGGGTGGGAACATGATCCCCCGCCTCGTGGGCTTTCTTCACGCCGAGGACCGCGCGTTTTTCAAGAAGTTTATCACGGTCAAGGGCATGGGCGTGCGCAAGGCCATCAAGGCACTGGCCGAACCCATCGGCACGGTGGCGGCCGCCATCGAATCGGGAGATGCCAGGAGCCTGACCCGGCTGCCGGGGATCGGCAAACGCGCGGCCGAGCAAATCATCGCGGAACTGAAAGGCAAGGTCGCCGACTTCGCCCTCGGAACGGTCGAGATCGCCGAACCGGTCGGCACGACCGAAGCGTGGCCCCCTGAGTTGCGCGACGCCCTGCAGGTGATGATCGCCCTCGGCGAACGCCGGGCGGAAGGACAGCGCTGGCTCGAACGGGCTGTGCAATTACACCCGGGGCAACATACGGTCGAAGATTGGGTCCGGCTGGCCTACCGGGTCCGTAGCAGCAGCGAGGGATAGCGTGAGTGCGTACTCGGGTGGCCCATGTTCTCGGAAGGTGGGGGAGCGATGATAACCCTTCCCAGCAGAGCAAACCACAAGTCTCGCCGGGAATGCAGAGCTCGCGGTATGATGATGGCAAATAATCTCTGATTTGGTGGTAATTATGGTTCGACAACGGGTCATTTCTTCCGATTCTGGCGGGATCACGGAAGACACCTTCAACGAATCGCTACGTCCGGAGCGATTGGGCGACTGCGTAGGCCAGGCCCAGATCCGCGAACAATTGACCATCGCTTTGGAGGCCGCCCGTGGCCGCGGCGAGCCGATGGACCATGTTCTCTTGTCCGGCCCGCCGGGGCTGGGCAAGACCACCTTCGCCTATGTGATCGCCCGCGAAATGGAAACCCGCATCAAGATCACCTCCGGGCCGGCCATCACCAAGCCCGGCGACCTGATGCAATGGCTGACCGAAATGAAGCGCGGCGACGTGCTCTTCATCGACGAGATTCACCGCCTGAGCCGGACGGTCGAGGAGTTTCTCTACTCGGCCATGGAGGATTTCCGCGTCGATTTCACCATCGACAGCGGCATCAGCGGGCGGACGGTCAACATCGCCCTGCCGCCGTTCACTCTGATCGGGGCCACGACGCGCAGCGGCCTGCTGACGGCGGCCATCCGCGACCGCTTCGGCATCCAGTTCCATTTCGACTTCTACACGCCCGATGAGCTCGCGGAAATCGTCCGCCGCTCGGCCCGAAAGTTAAAGATTCACGCCGACGAAGACGCGCTCGCCCTGATCGCGTCGCGCTCGCGGGGTACACCGCGGGTGGCCAACCGCCTGCTCAAACGCACTCGCGACTACGCCCAGGTGCGGGCCGACGGGCGACTTACCCCGGCCGTCGTCGATCAGGCTTTGGACATTTTGCAGATCGACCGACTTGGCTTAGACGACCTGGACCGTTCGTTCCTGACGGCCCTGATTAAAATCTACCGAGGCGGCCCGGCCGGCATCGAGGCCCTGGCCGCCACCCTAGGCCAGGAACGCGACACCCTGGAGGACGTGGTCGAGCCGTACCTGCTGCAGATCGGCTTCGTCATCCGCACTCGCCAAGGCCGCTGCGCCACCAAGGCCGCCTTCGACCATCTGGAAATGCCCTACACCGCCGCGCCAGTGGAAGAGAGCCAGGGCGAATTATTTGAATGAGCGACCGCTGGTACGAGAATCCTTTCTCGCACCTCCGAGCAAGCGAATCCTTTCGCACATTCTGCTGGTGCGAGAATCCTTTCTCGCACCTCCGAGCATGCGAATCCTTTCGCACTTCTGCATCCGC
>CAYNYK010000013.1:0-1364 GCA_964401335.1 uncultured Planctomycetales bacterium | reverse complement strand
GGTATCGAGATGGGAATCTCGATACAGCAAATTGTGAATCTCGACAAAGCAGATCCCAATACAACAGCAAGTGCAAGGGCTTCTCGTCGGCGGCGTTTGTCATCGCTCCCCCACCTTCCGAGAAGGTGGGCCACCCGGCCCGGCCGGCCGGTCTAGGCTGGCATCGGGACATCAATCTCGATACAGTGTAAGCGAAGAAAACGCCCTCTATTGATTGATCTGGCTAATGGCGAATTTCAATTGTATTGATGTTTCGACAGGAGCTATATGAGCCAGTCTGAGCCCAGCGCCATATCTTCCAGCCATTCTCCGTGTCTCGGTGCCCCCGTGGTGAACCCCCCCGCGGGGAAGCGCCGGTGGGGGTTGCGTATCGTTCTGGCTCTGGCCGCGGCCGCCATCCTGGGTGCATCATTCGTTTACGATGTTCCCCTTATGCGCTGGCGCTACGACGTAATCGGCGAGGAAGCCCAGGAACCCTTAGCTAACGTGCTGGTCAGCTTCCGGGATTTCGGCCAGTTCGTGACCAGCGTGGTGATCCTGATCGTGGTGGGTGCTTACGACCGGCGGCGGTGGGCGATCATCGGGGTCTTTCTGCTCGCCCAGTTTTTTGCCAAGGTCGGGTACGACAGCGGCAAACACCTGATCTCACGGTATCGGCCGCAACCAGCCATTGCCCGCGTCGCGCCGCTGGACGAGCTGAGCAATCGCCAGACCTGGCTCGGCTGGCGGAACGGCGACGGCACTGACGATACTCAGTCTTTCCCTTCGGGCCATTCGTCGGCCGCGTTCGCGTCCGCGATCGTGTTGGCCTGCTTCTATCCCCGTCTCGCCTGGCTGTTCTGGATTCTGGCGATCGGCTGCGCCACCTCCCGCTTCCTCGACGCCTTCCATTGGCCCAGCGACTGCTGGATCGGCGCGTTCATCGGCTACATCTCCGCCCGCCTCTCACTGGGGATCCACGACCGGATCATGCGTCGTCGTTCAGTAACAGCCGCGCCCATCAGCCCATAGCAGTGGCGGTATCGCATTTACGCTATCTTTCTCTTTCCTTCTCCGCATCTCGGATTTTTATTCCTCGCGCCAAGCCGCAGAGGCGCAGAGATTTTTATTTAATAATTCTCCGCGGCTCAGCGCCTCCGCGCGATCATCTCTCCCGCATCTCGGATTTTTATTCCTCGCGCCAAGCCGCAGAGGCGCAGAGATTTTTATTTAATAATTCTCCGCGGCTCAGCGCCTCCGCGCGATCATCTCTCCCGCATCTCGGATTTTTATTCCTCGCGCCAAGCCGCAGAGGCGCAGAGATTTTTATTTATTGATCTCTGCATAAATAATGCAATGGTCAGGGTAAAAAGGGGGGCAGTTCT
>CAYNYK010000012.1:0-62575 GCA_964401335.1 uncultured Planctomycetales bacterium | reverse complement strand
CGGAGCCGAAGTCATGCCGCCTGACCACAAAACTGGCCAACCGAAAACGGCACTAAGTAAGTGGGTTTGGTTCTTGGGGCGGCCGAACTGTCCAGAGCGTGAGGATATCCCAAGGAGTAGGCGACGCGGATGCACTTAACCGACACGAACTCTCAGATGTGTGGTCCGACGCCGGTGGTACAGCGGATTTGCGCCGTGCTGATGGGTGCAGGCGTGGGGATTTTACTTTGCTCGAAATTCAATTGGATCCCCTTGCCGACCTGGGGTCTGTTTACCACCGTTTTGTTGCTTATTGTGATTGGTAACGTGCTCTGTTGGAAATGGGCCGATCGATGGCTCACATTGTCTCCGAGGGGGGAATGGGTATGGCGAATCGTTCACGGAGCATTTTTTGTCTTTGCCCTTGGATTATTAGGGACGGTTTTGACAGCGGGTCGGGACATGCTGGACGCTTTGCCCATCCCTCTGATCATGTGGGTGTTGAGCTGGAACCTGATTGTTTTTGCCTTGGCCGTAATCCTGACCGCTTGGGGCCTGGTTCGTTTTGTTTTGCGTGCGTTTCCGTCTCCTTTCCGACAGGCGGACGCCGGTGAACGGCGGGTGGCCGGATACCCACCAAAGCGAATCGGTGAGGACGACCCCTGCGCGGAAAAAAGCGATCCACTGGTGAACCTCTCGCGGCGGACCTTGCTGGCCCGATCGGCCATGTTGACGCCGGTGCTGCTGACCGGCGGTTTCGTAGGTGGTGGGTTGTATCAGGCGGATCGTTTCGTGGTTCGCCGAATCGCGCTGAAATTGCCCCGGCTGCCCGACCGATTACGCGGCCTGACGATTACGCACCTGAGCGATCTGCATGTTGGGCGTCTGTTCCGTCCCGAACATTTGCCGGCCGTCGTGGAGGCAGCCAACAAGTTGGATAGCGACCTGGTCGCGATTACCGGCGACGTTCTCGATCACAGCAACGATTTTCTGCCCGAGGCGGCCGAGGCCATTGCCCAACTGGAGCATCGTTTCGGTCGATACCTCGTGGTTGGAAATCATGATCTGATCGATGACCCGCATATTCTGCTCGGTTATTTATCCGCACGCGAGCCGAACTTGCTTTGTGATCGGACAAGACTCATCGACATCGGGGGCGAGAGGTTGCGGATTGCCGGCTTGTTTTGGTCGCGTTACGACCATCCCCGAGACAATGATCCGGGGCATATCGGCCGCGTGCAAGCGACTCTCGGGCAACCCATTGATCCTGAGGGGGGCGGTCGTTCCATGCCCCCGGCCGTCGAAGAAGACCTGTTGACCATAGCCCTGGTCCATCACCCGCACGCTTTCGATGCTTTAGCCGATCGCGGCGCGGACTTGACTTTGTCGGGGCACACGCATGGCGGGCAAGTGATGCTGACTCCGCCGAGCTGGTCCGAGCGGATCGGAGCGGGCAATTTGTTATTCCGCTATATCTGGGGCGAGTATCGCCGCGGGTCGTCCGTTCTCTATGTCAACGCCGGAGTGGGCAATTGGTTTCCGCTGCGGATCAATGCCCCGGCCGAGATCGTACAGATTCGATTGATCTGATGGATTCCCGAAAATGCCTGGAAGCATTCACTGTGCGTCGCTTGGCCGGGAATATGCCGGTTCATCGCGAGGCATGATCTGGGGACGTTTCAACCTTGGATGTTCGCCTGGGCGATGCGCTGGGCATCGCTTAGCAGATCGGCCAGGTGGTCGAGAGGCCAGACCGTGGCCGGGTCGCTCTTGGCTTTCTCCGGATGATCGTGAACTTCCAAAAAGAGGGCATGGGCCCCGGCGGCGATGGCGGCCCGGGCAAGGACGGGGGCCATTTCCCGCTGCCCACCCGACTGCCGGCCTCCTTGGCCGGGCAGTTGGCAGGAATGAGTGGCGTCGAAAACCACGGGGGCGTAGGCGGCCATCCGGGGGATACCGGTCATGTCATTGACCAGTCGGCCATAACCGAAGAACGTACCGCGTTCGGTAAGCAGGACGCCGGCAGCGCCCGCCGCGCGAAGCTTTTCCACCGCCGGTTGCATTTCCTCGGGGGACATGAACTGCCCTTTTTTGAGGTTGATCGGCTTGCCGGTGGCGGCGGCGGCCAGTAGCAGATCGGTTTGTCGGCAGAGGAACGCGGGAATCTGGATCAGGTCGAGCACCCTGGACGCCGGGGCCGCCTGCCGGGGTTCGTGAATGTCGGAAACCACCGGCAGGGCAAGTTTTTTCCTCACGTTGGCCAAAATCGCCAATCCTTCTTTCAGACCCGGACCGCGAAAGCTGTGCAGGCTTGATCGGTTGGCTTTGTCGAAACTGGCCTTGAAGATCAGGGGGACATTCAAGGCCGCGGCGATTTCCTTGATGGCCTCGGCCAACTTGAGAGTGTGCTTGCGAGATTCGATTACGCAAGGGCCGGCGATGAGAGCCAACGGGCATCCCGCACCGATCCGGATGTCGCCGATTTGAACGATTTTTCGAACGGGTTTTGAGCTCATGGAGGGGAATTTTAACCTCTTTCCGTGGTGGGTGGAATCCGGATGACCAGGGCCGCCGGTTGGATACCGATATCCAGGGGCAATGTACCGGCCTCATCGCCGTCCAGTTGGACCGGCACCGGTTCGGTCGCTTCCACGCGGACGGAGGGGAGTCGTTGGTAAATGACGCTTGGATGTTCGACCTGTCGGTGTATCAGGGTACGCAGAGCATGGCCGAGCAACCCTCTTCTTCCGTGGCAGGGCAGGATACATAGATCAAGCAGCCCGTCGTCCCCGCGGGCGTCCCGTACCACATTCAGTCCGAGAGAATATTGGGGTAAGTTGGCCACGAAAACCATGCCACGTCCCTCCCAGAGGGATCGGCCTTCACTGCTGACCCGCAAGGGAGGAAAACGATGTTCCCAGAATGTCCGCCAGATCGGAAAGCAGTATGAAAGGTGGGTAATATGGCCGCTCCGCATGTGCTTGAGGCGATGGACGACTTCGGCGTCGAACCCGATGCCGGCCAGCAGAAGGAAGGACCGCCCATTGGCCATGCCGACATCCAGCGGCTTGTCGGTCCCCGAACGCAGACAACTCAGAATATATTCCGGCTCGCTCTGAAACCCAAACGCCTTGGCCACGAGGTTTTCCGTGCCGCGAGGCCAGACCAGCAGGGGAACGCGGGTCCCGATCAGGCCGTCGGCGACTTCCCCGACGGTCCCATCCCCCCCGACCACGATGACTGCATAGGCGGATTCGGCTGCCTGGCGGGCCATCCGCCGGCCATCGCCGGCCATTCGGGTGATCCGGATAATGACTTTATAACCGGATTTCCCCAAAAGGGCGCACATCCGGCGCACGGCGACCCTTTGTTGATGAGCGCCGGCGACCGGATTAATAATAACCACTACTTGCATTGGATTGTAAGTATAATTATGCTACGGCCTTATGTATTATTTTTATGTTGACCGCCGGTATGCCAAGACCGCCCGACCCGTTTGGGTCTCCGACGAATCGCCATGTTGTAGGCCGCATTCGAGAGTTAGTTTAGCGTCGGGGCGGTGGCCAGTACAACCGGGGTATCCTGAAATCGCGGTTTTACCCGTGGTATCTTGTGAGGCTTTGGCCGGAGTGTAGAGCTGCGTCTTGCAAAGGGGACGATCTTCGTTAAACTTGCCGCGCCGTGGTGAACGGCGTGGAGCCTTTCCCCCACGGAATCGAAGGTAGGTTTTTTCAGCACAGGAACCCAGCGACATGGACAAGCTGCTTGCGCTTATTCGTGAAGGCCGGATTGAGGAAGCCGAGGGCTACGTGAATCAGTTACAGAACCATCCGAGTGGACAGGCCCAGTGGCATTATGGGCGGGGCCGGTTGGCCGAGGCCAAGGGCGACATCGAGGAAGCCATTGCGGCGTACGAGGCGGCGATTGAAATGGACGGCAGCCACGTGGAGGCCGCGTTTCGGTTGGCCTATAATCTGGATTTGCACGGTTGCGAGGACCGGGCTGTTCCCATCTACGAATCCCTCGCGGCCCGCTCGCCCACGCATGTGAATGCATTGATCAATCTGGCGGTGATTTATGAGGACAAGAGGAATCATCTCGGCGCTTTGCGCTGCATCGATCGCGTGCTGACGGAATTCCCGAACCATGCCCGAGCCCGACTTTTCCGCAAAGACATCGAGAGCTCGATGAACATGCAATATGATGAATTCCAGGAGCGCAGCCGGGTCAAACGGGATGCGATCATGGACACCCCGGTCGCGGATTTCGAGCTCAGCGTGCGCAGCCGAAACTGCCTGAAGAAGATGAATATCAACTCACTGGGTGACCTGTTGAGAATTACCGAGGCGGAACTGTTGGCTTACAAGAATTTCGGAGAAACCTCGCTTTCCGAGATCAAGGCGATGCTTAAGCATAAGGGGCTTCGACTAGGCCAGCTGAAGGAGGAGGCGGCCGTGGCGCAAGCCTTGTCCGTGCCTGCCTTGACGCCCGTTGTGGCGGAAGCCCCGCCCTCCGTGCTAAGCCGGCATTTGTCGGAGATCGAGCTGTCCGGGCGGTCCCGCAAGTGTCTTCAACGGTTGAATCTGCTGACGGTGGCCGACCTGATCCAGAAAACGGAAGCGGAACTGCTGGCCGTCAAGAATTTCGGTCAAACCTCGCTCAATGAAATCAAACACAAGCTGGCGGAATACGGTTTGTCGTTACGCAAGCCGCACTAGCGTGCATTTCGTAAACCCGAAAACGCGACGGTCGGACCAGGGGGACACGTGGGTTTCCGGAAGCCCTCCTGAAGCAAGGCCCGCTATCCAGCAGCGTATCCCCCGGTACATGGCATGGGTCGGGAGGAAGGGTTTCCTTTGCGGTATGGCCTGCCGGTTTTTTTTCATTCTGATTACACTAGGGATGGGTCCCGTCTGTTGCGGTGCTTCCGAGAAATCCGCCGAGCATCGGCCGGCCGAGAATGAACGCCCACTGGATTTGCGCATTCGTGTGTTATTGTTGGAGCAATTGGCGGATGTCCGATTGCGTCTCGACGGGCCGTTCGCGATCGTCGGTGGTGACGAATATCTGATCAGAGAAACGGGAGCGGGGCCGCTGGAGTTGGCGGTTGTTTTTGAACCGGGGCAAATCCGGCTGCCGCAATTTGAACAGGCGCCGCTCGGTGCGGTTCTGCAGGTTCATTCGGATTCGCCAAGGGGGATCGGGATTTATTGGCCCGATGGTACCTGGCGGCGCTATGGAGGTCGGATGACCTTGTTAGGCGGGGCGGATGGTCTTGGCCGGCTGATCAATGTCGTGGATATCGAGGACTATCTTGTCGGCGTGGTGGCCTCCGAATTGCATCGCGGTTTTCATCCGGAAGCCTTTCGAGCCCAGGCCGTCGCCGCCCGCACGTATGCCTGGTATCAGAAACGGACTGCGGCGCCGACGGCCTTATGGGACCTGCGGGCCACGCAGAGTTCCCAGGTTTATCTGGGGCTGGATCGGCAAGAGCAGGTGCCCGAAGCCGTCGAGGCCGTTCGTCAAACGCGCGGAGTGGTTTGTACCTGGTCCTCGCCGCGCGGACAACGGATTTTCTGCGCCTATTACTGCTCAACTTGCGGAGGGTGTACACAGGCGGCCAGGTCGGTCCGAGACGAGCCGGCTATTCCTCCATTGGCCGGCGGCGTGGTGTGCGACTTTTGCCGGGAATCGCCGGTCTATCGCTGGCCACCGGTGCGAATTGGCAAGGAAACATTGACGGAACGACTGCGGCTTGTTGATCCGCGTTTTGCGACCATCGGGCCGATCGAGAAACTGGAGGTCGTGGATATGTCTTCCTGCGGCCGGCCGCGCCGCATTGCCCTGATGGACGCCGAGGGGCAGGCCATCACACTGGGGGTGGAGAATTTTCGACTGGCGGTCGATCCGACCGGAATGTCGATCAAGAGCTCCTGGTTTGAACCGGTAGTGGACGAAACCGGTATTGCTCTGACCAACGGGCGCGGTTTCGGGCATGGGCTGGGACTTTGTCAATATGGGGCGAACGGTATGGCCAAAAGCGGGGCGAGCGCCGGCGCGATCCTGCGGCATTATTATCCGACCGCCCGTTTGGTCCGGGCTTACGAATAGGATACCCGCGAGCCACTTTCTCGCGATTCCATATATGCTACAATCCCAGTCGCGACGGGAACGAAATAAAAGGTGAGTTGATGCAGGCGGGCCGACGCTGGCTATCTCGAATAATCCGTATCGCGGTTTGTGCGGCCGCCGTGATCTGGCTTGCGCGCCAGACCGAGTGGGCGGAAATGAAGCGGGTCTGGCGGGAGGCGGACAAGGCTTTGCTGGTAATCGGTGTGTTTTGCTTCTGGCCGGCGGTGGTGCTTATATCCATTCGTTTGCAGCGGATACTGGCGGTCCATGATATCCGTCTAAGTGTCTGGCGGGCGATCATGGTCACGTTCGCGGGGAACTTTGTCGCTAATGCCTTCCCCCTGGGGACGACCGGCGGAGATTCGGTGAAAGCCTACCTGGTGGCCCGGGACACGCCGCACAAGCACGAAGCGGTCATGTGTGTTTTTTTCGACCGACTCGTGGGCGTGGCGGGGTTGGTGCTGCTGGCGGGGTTGGTGTTGCTGATCGATTGGGGGAACCCGGCTTTCGCCAAGTGGGGGCGCATCATCGGGGCGCTGATCCTGGCTTTGGCGGTTGGCGGGGGGGTGTACTTTTCCAACCGGCTGCGTCGCTGGTTTCATGTGGATTACCTTCTTTCACGGCTACCGCTGGGTCATCACCTGCAGCGGTTGGATCGGGCGGTATTCGCGTTTCGGCATCGCGGCCGGTGCGTGGTGGAATGTGTCGTCCTTACCGCCGTGTTGCAGATCATCTCGATCTTCTGCATGTTCCTGATGGGTTGGGCCCTGCATCTCGTGGGTGATCGACCGGCGGCGGCCTTTTCCGTTTATCTCGGCTATATTCCAATCGCCTTTCTGGCCGGGGCGTTACCCATCGGGGTCATGGAAGTGACCTTGCAGGAATTGCTTTCCGGGGCGGCCGGCTTGGGTTCACCGGAGGCGGCCATCTCTCTTGGTCTCATGTGCCGGGTCATGCAACTGGTCTGGGGACTTCCGGGAATTATCCCCATTTTGCAGGGACGTCCGGCGGCCGGGGCCCGGGCGATGGTGGTCGAAGAGACGCTGGGAACCGACCGGGAGTCAGGATAGGGTTGGCCCGGCCTTGTCCGCTGTTTGCGTTAAGCGTATGAGTATAATATATCTATGGTAATGAACGGGAGCCAGGATTACTCAACGAATGGATGTCGATCATGGGGAAGCGAAAAATACGTATGGCTCGACTGGTGAAGCTGGCGGAGGCGGACCGTAGCTTCGATATTCGATTCTGGCGGCGGGTGGGGGCCGAGGGGCGTTTTGCTGCCATGTGGCAGATGGTCAGGGAGGCGGAAACATGGAGAGGCGACAATGGAAGCCAACCCCGACTTCAAAGAACTGTTGCAGTGCTTAAACGACGCCCGCGTCCGCTATCTGCTCGTCGGGGCCCACGCCGTCGCTTATCACAGTGAACCGCGCTACACCAAAGATATTGATCTCTGGGTGGAGCCAACGTCGGAAAACGCCGAGCGGGTGTGGCTGGCCTGGGCCCGGTTCGGGGCGCCTCTGGACAAGGTTACCAAGACCGACTTCGCCAATCCCGAACTCGTCTATCAAATCGGAATCGAACCCAATCGCATCGATATCTTGATGGGCGTTTCAGGCCTATCGTTTCCCACCGCCTGGCGTAGACGGGTAAGGACGACCTATGGCGACGCCAAGGTTTATGTGCTCAGCCGTCACGATTTGATTCGGACCAAGCGGGCCGCTGCTCGGCCGCAGGATTTTTTGGACTTGAAGCTGTTGAGCCGACCCGCTTCACGGCGACGACAACAAGGGAAGCGCAAGCCGAAGAAGCCGTAGTCAATTCATGGGGATATTTTTATGCCTGCAGCTCCGACGGGAATTAGGTCTGTTATCCGGGTCCGGATCATGGTTTTGAATTAGTTACGGTGAGAGCTATTTGTTATACTTTCAAGTAAGCCTGCTAGAGGGGTTCCAGCGATGTTGGTGGAAATTGGAGCCGGTTCGGGGGATTGGTGATCGCGACCAGTAAGGAGCATGGTTTATCGCGGTTGAGAAGACCAGCAAGGTTGAGACATCGGCGGGAAATCCTGCGACGAACGGAGTACGCGCCGAGAGTGGGGCTGGTATTTGGCTTGGCCGAAAGCCGTGGTTGCGCAGATGGGCCCTGGCCTTGACGGTTCTGGGCTTGGTCTGGATGGTTGAGGCGGTCTCGCGGCAGAGCTTGTTTGCACCGTTATTGTGGGCCGGTCAATTTCCGGTGTCCGCGCTACTGAGTTTCCTGCTGGTCGGATTGCTGTTGGCTTTTCTGGCGGCGGTGTTCGGAAATGTCCGGCGCGGCGGGGTGGCTGCCTTGGTCTTGCTCGCCCTTCTGGCGGCCGTTCATGGGGGTAAAATGCGGGTATTGGGCAGTGCCCTCTACCCGTGGGACCTGCGGCTGAGCCGTGAGGCATTTAACGTCTTCGGACGCGGTTATTTCCCCTTTTCGTCGATTCAGGTGGTAAGCTATTTCCTTCTGCTTGCGGTTGTGTCCTTGCCCATACTGGTCCTGCCGAATCGAATGATTCCCTGGCGACGCCGCCTGGTTTTGTCGGTCCTTCTGCTGGCCGTGTTGTTCGGCATTGGCACTTATCGTTCCTGGCCCTTGCGTCGCGTCGTGGGGGCCATGGTTACAACCTACATCTGGGACCAGCGGCAAAACTACCAGAGCAACGGCATGCTGTTGGCGTTCACTATCAATATGCAGGCCCCTGGAGTGCCGCTTCCGGTAGACTATTCACCCGAGGCCATGACGGCCCTGACCACGCGGCTGCGTTCCAAAAACGAAAGCCCGCCCTCCAAGCCGCGACCGGTCAACCTCATCGTCTTTCTCAACGAGTCGTTCTGGGACGCCACCACCATGCCGGCCGTCCGATTTCAAAACGACCCTTTGGCCAATTTCCACCGATTGAGTCGTTCGCATACCAGCCTGCGGGTGATTTCTCCCGTGTTCGGTGGGTGGACCTGTAACGCCGAGTTCGAGCTGCTGACCGGTTTGCCTATCGCCCTGTTACCCAGCGGCGGTGTTCCTTATCAACAGTATCTCCAGCGTCCCTGCCTTTCGCTGGCCGGTATCCTTAAGGATCACGGTTACTCCACCCTTGCGGTGCATCCTTTCCATCGGTGGTATTGGAACCGCGATCAGGCGTACGCCTACATCGGGTTCGATCGGTTTATCGCCTTGGAGGACTGGGACGGATGGACGAAGCGCGGCGATTACGTGGGTGATATCAGCCTGGCCGAAAAGGTTATCAACCTTGCCTCCGAGCAAACCGAGCCGTATTTCATCTTCGCCTTGTCCATGCAGAACCACGGCCCTTATGACGATCGTGTCTATGAGGACGGCGCTCACGACATGGAAATCGAGACCGATTTACCCGCGGCCGTTTATGCGTCAATCCAAAACATGGCCAAAGGTTTGCAGGATGGAGATGCCGCCCTCGCTCGCCTCGTGGAACATTTCACGACATGCGCGCAGCCGACCATGATCGTCTACCTGGGTGACCACCTGCCGTATCTCGGCTCGGATTACGACCTGTATCGCCAGGCCGGACTGGTGAGCGAGAAAGGCGCTCTCTCATTGGAGGAGCTGGTTCGCCTGCGGACCGTTCCGGGTTTGATCTGGACCAATTATGCGCAAGAGGCGGTCGATCCGGGCGATATATCCATGATGTACGTCATGCCTTTGATCCTGGAGCGGCTGGGCCTTGGCGATTCCGTCCCGCTGGTCTGGTTTTTACATGAGATGAAAGACCGGTTTCCGGTATTGACCGAGCAATTCCATGTATCGCAAGGGCAGCTTCAGGCGGGTCTGCCGGATAACGATCCCTTGTTGAAGGAGTGTCGGTTGGTTCTGTACGATCTGCTTCGCGGTGAGCAACATGCCCTGCTCGAACTGATTTCGCCCCAGCCGGCTTCCATGCCAGAGGCCCTTCCCGAATCCGTCGGGGAGGTTGAAAACACCCTATGACCCCACGGTCGTTGGCCCCTTTGACTTTCGCTAAGGTCAGACTTCGCGCGAATACCACTCTTCCCCGCCCTTGGGCTATGAAGGTATTTCCCGGCCGTACTGGTTTCGCGGGCGGGAATTTGCTATCCTGCGGGGTCATTATTTTTATGGAGTATGGGTGTGTCCATGGACCTGAAAAAAGTTCGTAACATCGGGATCGCCGCCCATATCGATGCGGGTAAAACGACGACCACCGAGCGTTTCCTGTATTACACGGGAAAGACCCATCGTATCGGCGAGGTGGACGACGGAACGACGATTACCGATTTTGACCAGGAAGAGCAACAACGGGGGATCACCATTTATTCGGCGGCAGTCAGTTGCCCGTGGCGCGACCATACCATCAACCTGATCGATACGCCGGGGCATGTGGATTTTACCGCCGAGGTCGAGCGGTCGTTGCGCGTACTGGACGGGGCGATCGTGGTCTTTGACGCCAAGGAGGGGGTCGAGGCCCAGTCGGAGACGGTCTGGCGGCAGGCGGCGAAATACCACGTACCGAAAATCTGCTTCATTAACAAGATGGATAAGGTGGGGGCGGATTTCGCGGCCTCGTTCGCCTCCATTCGTGATCGCTTGGGCGCAAATCCCGTGGCCGTGCAGATTCCCATCGGGGCCGAGGGATATTTTGAGGGGTTGATTGATCTGGTGACCATGAAAGCGGTTTATTACTTCCCTGAAAAGATCGGTTGCCGTTTCGAGGAACGGACGATCCCCGCGGAACTCGAGCAGGTGGCCCGCCGAGCGCGACACGCCTTGGAAGAGCGAGTGGCCGAAACCTGCGATCGGCTGATGGAGAAGTTTATTAACGACGAACCGATCGACAACGAAGAGTTACGGGCGGGCCTACGGGCGGCCACGGTGGCCGACAAGCTCCATCCCGTACTCTGCGGGTCTTCTTTGAAAAATATCGGCGTGCGTCGTCTGCTGGATGCGGTAGTCGATTATCTGCCCAGCCCGCTGGATATTCCGCCGATGATCGGACGCACGCCGGCATCCGGTAAGGATAAGGGCGGGCAGGAGGTGGAGATTCATTGCGATCCGGCCAAGCCGTTGGTGGCCTACGTGTTCAAAATAGCGTTCGAGAAACCGATGGACGTGTATTTTGTACGCATTTATCAGGGGACGTTGAAAAGCGGCTCGCGTGTATACAACCCCGGCCGGGACCGCAAGGAAAACATCAGCCGCATGTTCCGTATTTTCGCCAAGAAACGCGAGGCCATCGAGCAGGCCGAGGCCGGGGACATCGTGGCGATCATGGGTCTCAAGGAATCCCTGACGGGGGATACGCTTTGTGATGTGCGTCAGCCGGTGTTGCTCGAAAAAATCGAGTTCCCCGAAACGGTGATCAGCATGCGGGTGGAACCGATGTCCTCGGCCGACCGTGAAAAAATGATTGCGGCTTTGTCCATGCTGATGCGCGAAAATCCGACGTTCGAGTTTAATTTGAACCCGGAGAGCGGGCAGATGGTTATTGCCGGGATGGGCGAGTTGCATCTGGAAGTGCTTCTGAACCGTATCCGTCGCGACTACAACGTGGATGTGCGGGTGTATCCGCCGCAGGTTAGTTATCGCGAGACCGTGTGTACGGCGGCGGAGGCTGTCGAGGAATTCCGGCGGCAGATCGGGGACAAGTCGATGTATGCCAAGGTGCGCTTGCGGGTGGAACCGTTCCAGCCGCCCCCCGGTACCGAGCATGTGGTCTTTGTGAATCAACTGCCCCCCGACCGCATTCGGCCGGAATATGTTCAGGCGGTGGAGACGGCGGCGCGGGAGGCGGCCAACACCGGCCAGCACGGTTATCGCATGATCAACGTTCGGATCACCTTGTTGGATGCCGAGCAGCGCGACACGGAAAGTTCGGAGTTGTCCTTCGAGGCCGCCACTCGGCGTGCTTTTGATCAGGCGGCGGCGACCGCCGGTGTGGCCTTGCTCGAGCCTATCATGCGGGCCCAAATCGTGATTCCCGAGACCTGTTTTGGAACGGTCAGTGGGGATTTAACCCGTCGACGGGGCGTGGTAAAGGACTCCAACTTACGCGGTGACCGTCGAATTCTTGATGTGGAAGTACCGCTCAAGGAAATGTTTGGTTATGCCACGGAGCTACGAAGCCTGACGCAGGGGCGGGGTAGTTGTTCGCTTGAACCTTCCCATTATGCGTTGGCCCCGAAAAGCATATCGAATGCAATTCTTTCACTAGTATGATGTTATGTGTTGTTTATTGATTTATAAAAACCATTATGATTAAACTCATAAAACAAATAATATACCATATATTTAGTTTTCATTTTTCATAAAAATCCTTTTTCGATGCTATTGACATGGAATCATGAATGGATAAACTTACGAATCTGCGTCCAACCTGTTGTCCGCGCGGTATTTAGTGCTGTGGGCAAGGGTCGTTTACCGGATGAGGGACAAGATCGGGAACGCCGGCAGCGGGCCTGTGCGGGAGCACGAACGGCCGAGGGGTTTTGTATCGCCGATTTCCGGAGGCGGAACGCGAAGAAAGTTTTGAGAGTTTTATAGAGCTATAAAGCTCTTCATTCGGTTGGTTTGAGGAAGTGTTATGCAAGGCGAGAGGATCCGGATCAGAATGGAAGCGTATGACCCGCGGGCACTGGATGCGTCGGCCCGGGAGATCGTGGATCACGCCAAGCGGACCAATGCTCGCGTGTGCGGTCCGATTCCTCTGCCAACCCGGATTGAACGATATACGGTATTGCGCTCTCCTCATATCGACAAGAAGTCGCGCGAGCAGTTCGAGATGCGGACGCATAAGCGGTTGATCGACATTTACGAACCGACGGCGCGAACGGTGGAGGCCTTGAATCGGTTGGTGGTACCGGCGGGTGTTTTTGTCAAAATCAAGGCCTGATGACGGGAGGCCCGCGGGGCTTCGGGCGGAACGGTCCGAGCCATGGCGGCGAATTCCGGGTTTACGAGTCAGCCTTTTATACAATCCGGTCACGTGAGCCTGATCGCGTGACAAAGAGGTAAAGGAATCGACCCGAGGGTCAGTGAAGGGAAGTTTTTTATATGCTGGCGGCGCTAATCGGCAAAAAGATCGGCATGACCCGCGTGTATGACGAGGAGGGCACGATCGTCCCGGTGACAGTGATTCAGGCCGGACCCTGTGCGGTGCTCCAGGTCAAATCCGCCGAAGCCAAGGACGGGTACAACGCGGTCCAGTTAGGCTTTGAGGATATGAAAGCCCACCGCTCGACGATGCCGATGATCGGGCATGCGGCAAACGCTGGCACCGGCCCCAAGCAGGTGCTTCGAGAGGTTCGCCTTCCTGATTCCCCGGATGCCAAGCCGGGTGACGTTTGGACGGTGGAGGTGTTCGAGACCGCCGGTACGCGTTTCGTGGACGTGATCGGAACGACGAAGGGGCGGGGTTTTGCCGGCGGTATGCGTCGCTACGGCTTCGGTGGACAACCGGCCTCGCACGGTACGGAGCGCAAACATCGTTCGCCGGGCGGTATCGGGGCTAACGCCCCGCGCGGTCTGGGACGGGCGGTCAAGAAAGGCAAGCGTATGGCCGGCCATATGGGACATGCGCGGCGGACGGCCCGCAATCAGTTGTTGGTGCGGGTGGATAAGGAAAACCATCTGCTGCTGGTCAGAGGCAGTGTTCCCGGCCCCAACGGCGGATATGTACTGGTCCGGCAGGCCAAGACCAAGGCCTGAGCGACCGATTGATCGGGAATAAAGGGAAAATCGGCAATGATCGACGTGCCTGTTTACAATATGAACGGCGAACAGACCGGGTCGATGCAGATCGACGAAGGTATTCTGGGCGGCCAGGTGCGGATCAATCTGCTTAAACAAGCGGTGGTGGCTTGGCGGGCCAATCAGCGTCAAGGCTCGGCCCGGACCAAGAGCCGGGGCATGATCGAGGGCTCGACCCGCAAGTTATACCGGCAGAAGGGTACGGGCAATGCCCGCATGGGAGCCGTACGAACCTGTATTCGCCGGGGCGGCGGTGTGGCCTTCGCCAAGCAGGAACGCTCTTACCGTGCGGATTTACCGCGGAAGATGCGCCGGTTGGCCCGCAATAGCGCGTTGCTGGCCAAATTGCAGTCCCGTGATGTGGCGATTATCGATCCCATGACCGTGGAAACCCCCAAGACCAAGGTTCTCTTTTCGATGCTCAAGGCGGTGGGGGCGGCCCAGGGTTGCGTACTGGCTTTGCATCAGCCGGACCAGGCCGTTTTTAAGTCGGGGCGAAACATCCCGAAGACTGAGATTCGGCAGGTGCATGAGTTGAACGCGTATGAGATTCTTCGGCGGCGGAAACTCTTGTTCACCAAGCCGGCGTTCGAGAGGGTATTAGCCAATCCGCAGACGTTTCAGGCGACGGAGGCTCAACGAGCGTAACGGGTTTGCGGCCGAGTAAGGACAGAGATCATGGATATCTACCATGTTGTGGTTCGTCCGCTGGTGACCGAGAAGGGCACGCATCAGAGTCAGGTGGTCCATGAGGCGACCGCGACGATGCCGGCCCGAGGCGGGGCTTACGCCTTCGAGGTACATCCGAAGGCCAATAAGGCCCAGATCCGCCAGGCGGTCGAAAAGATTTATAACGTGAAGGTGTTGCAGGTGCGGACCAGTAACCGGGCCGGCAAGAAGCGGCGTTATCGCCTGACCACGGGCCGGACCCGCGGCTGGAAAAAAGCGGTGGTAGTCCTTCATCCGGACTACCATATTGACTTGTTCTAAGCGACGGACGCGGGGATCCGCGTCGCGGAGGAAGGTAAGTTTCAATGGGCATCAAGTATTATAATCCGACCTCGCCAGGGCGGCGCAATTCATCCGTGAATGATTTCGCGGAAATTACTGACAAGCGTCGTCGCCCGACCAAGAGCCTGTTGGAGCCGAAACGGAAGACCGGCGGACGGAACCATCACGGCAAGATTACGTCTTGGTGGCGCGGCGGCGGTCATAAACGGATGTACCGCATTATCGACTTCAAGCGCCGTCGTGACGGACAGCGGGCCACGGTCGTGGCCATCGAATACGATCCCAACCGCTCCTGCCATATCGCCTTGATCGAATACCCCGATAAGACCAAAAGTTATATTCTCGCCCCCGCGGGCCTAAAGGCCGGCGATTGGGTGGAAAGTGGTCCGGATGTCGAGCCCAAAGTTGGCAATGTTATGCCTCTTAAGAGAATCCCGGTAGGTATGGACATCCATAACATCGAGATGATAGCCGGGCAGGGGGGCAAGCTGGTTCGTTCGGCGGGGACATCGGCTCGTCTGGTCGCCCGCGAAGGTGACTGGGCGACGCTGTTAATGCCTTCGGGCGAAATGCGTCAGGTACGGGTCGAGTGCCGGGCGACGATCGGACAATTGGGCAACTCGGACCATCAGAATATCAGTATCGGCAAGGCGGGGCGCAAGCGGCACATGGGGCGCCGGCCGCATAACCGCGGCACCTCGATGAACCCGATCGCCCACCCGCTGGGTGGCGGAGAGGGGCGCAGCGGCGGCGGACGGCATCCGTGTAGTCCCTGGGGCCAGTTGGCCAAGGGCGGCCGAACCCGCAGCCCTCGAAAGAATTCGAACAAACGCATCCTGCGGCGGCGCAGGAGCGTACGCTACGGTCAATTGGTCCTGCCGAAAAAGAAGTGAGTTCGGCGGCAGAGCGTGAACGGACGGACTTATGTCGCGAAGTTTGAAAAAAGGCCCCTTTGTGGAAGAGAAGCTATTCCGCAAGGTTCAGAAGGCTCGGGATACAGGTGAACGGACGCCGATTCGCACCTGGTCACGGCGCTGCACGATTGTGCCCGAGTTCGTGGGTATGACCTTCGACGTGCACAACGGAAAGACTTTTCACAAGGTTTTTATTACCGAGGAGATGGTCGGGCATAAGCTGGGCGAGTTCAGCCCGACGCGCACGTTCCGGGGCCATTCCGGAGCCAAGAAGGAAAAAGAGAAGTAATTCGGGTTGATCGTCGATGGCCGGAGCGGACGACTCGGCGGGATGAGGCCGTGACGAGAACCAGATGAGGATGAATACGGTGGCCGAGACAGAGATGGGCACAAAAAGGTTTCATGCGATGCACCGTTTTGCGCGGATCAGTCCGCGCAAGGCCCGGCTGGTGGCGGACCTGATTCGTGGTCAGCACGTAAACGATGCCCAGGACATTTTGCGGTTTACGAACAAGCGGGCGAGCAGCTTGATCGATAAGGTGCTTAAATCCGCCATCGCCAACGCCAATGAGCAGGAGGCCGATGTCCGATCTTTGTTTGTCACGGGGGTCCGGATCGACGAGGGGCCCTATTATCGCCGATGGCGGCCGAAGGATCGCGGCCGAGCTCATCCGATCGCCAAGCGGATGAGTCATATTATTGTGGAAGTCGAGCAGCGCTGATCGCGGGACGGGGTGGGCCAGAGCCGCCCCAGGAGCTGAGCGTGGGACAGAAAACCAATCCAATCGGGTTTAGAACGGGTATCACCTTGGACTGGAAGAGCCGGTGGTATGCCCCCAAGGCGGCCTATGGCGAGTTTCTGATCGAGGATTGCCGCGTACGTGATTACATTGATCGGCGGCTTAACCGCCAACCTCCTTATGCGGCGGTGAGCAAGGTTGAGATCGAGCGCACACGAAACGAAGTACGTGTGGTCGTGCATACGGCTCGGCCGGGCCTGGTGATCGGACCGAAGGGTGCCGAGGTCGACAAATTACGCGAGGAGCTGGAAGCACTGATCGACCGCAAGATCAATCTGAATGTGGTTGAGATCAAACATCCGGACCTGGACGCCCAGTTGGTGGCCGAGGGTGTGGCCGAGCAACTTAAGAAACGCGGGAGCTTCCGTCGGATCATGAAAATGCGCTGCGACGCCACCATGGCCGCCGGAGCCAAGGGCGTACGGATCATGTGCAGCGGCCGACTGGGCGGGGCGGAGATGGCCCGGGTGGAGACTCAGAAACGTGGTTCGATCCCGCTGCAGACGCTCCAAGCCGACGTGGATTATGGATACGCGGTCAGCCGAACGAGTTACGGTTCGATCGGGGTAAAAACCTGGATTTATCGTGGTGCGTTCGGGGAGGAAATCCAAATCAGTCCGGATGCGCCCTCGCCTGCGCGAATGGGGCGGCGTGGACGCATGTAAAAGGCAATGGGTGACGGATCGGAGAGTAAGTGGCGTCTGGGAACAAACGGTCCCGGTGGATGTGGACGAACGGGAGTTAAGGAC
The DNA here is from genome assembly GCA_964401335.1 of uncultured Planctomycetales bacterium. Taxonomy (GTDB): domain Bacteria; phylum Planctomycetota; class Phycisphaerae; order UBA1845; family PWPN01; genus JAAYCU01. Next base: position 45,229 of record CAYNYK010000012.1, on the reverse strand, counting down.
GGAGAGTATCAGCGATGGCGATGATGCCCAAGCGAATGAAGTATCGGAAATCCCAGCGGGGCAAGATTCGCGGGCGCGCCACGCAGGGCAACACGGTTGCTTATGGCGACTATGGCCTGCAGGCATTGGGCACCGGCTGGTTGACGGCTCGGCAGATAGAGGCCGGTCGGATGACGGCGACCCACTATCTGCGCCGGGAAGGGCGTGTTTTTATCCGGGTCTTTCCGCACAAGCCGGTTTCGGCCAAACCGCTGGAAACCCGAATGGGGAAAGGCAAAGGAGAGCCGGAATATTACGTGGCCGTCGTGAAGGAAGGCATGGTCATGTACGAACTCGGTGGTGTGCCGGAGGATGTGGCCCGGCGAGCGCTCGCGTTGGTGGCCCATAAGATGCCTTTCCGCTGTCGGTTTGTGGTTCGGCGACACGCGGTTTAACGAGACCCCGAGGGTAACGAGCGTCGCCCGGCGATGACGAGGAGATGTTTGCATGAAGATTGCCGAGATCCGGGATATGAAAACCGATGAGCTGCACAGCGAGTTGGATCGTCTGCGGCGGCATCTGTTTGATTTGCGCAGCCAGGCGGTCACGGAGAAACTTCAGGATCCGACCATGCTGACCAAGGCGAAAAGGGACATCGCCCGTATTTTCACGGTGTTGCGGGAACGGGGCGAGACGACCGTGGAGCAAAAACAGTATCACATGGAATCCTTGGCTACGCATCGGAAGAGTTAAGCGTGATTCGGACGGCGAGTAAGCCGTGACCGATGGAGTGAAAAAAAGAACAGGTAAAGCGTTCATGGCAGAGAGCACGGGACAAACGGCGAAGCGAAGGTTAAGAAAAACACGGATAGGCGTGGTGACTTCGGCGCAGAAGACCCCGAAGACGATTCGTGTCGAGGTACAGTATAGCACGCGCCATCCGAAGTACCTTAAATTCATAGGCCGGCGGACACGCCTGCATGCCCACGACGAGAAAGGCGAGGCCCAACCAGGTGACGTGGTACAGGTGATGGAGTGTCGGCCGATGTCGAAGACCAAGGTATGGAGGCTGGTGAAGGTCCTGCAGCGGTCCCCGGAGGCCTGAGGGGTTGCCCCGAGCGGGTGACGGCGCGAAATGCCCGGAGCGGAGTCCCGGGCGAATGATGCGAATGAGTTGACGAGAGACGCGCGATGATACAGATGCAGACGATGGTGGATGTGGCCGACAACACCGGGGCCAAGCAGGTCATGGTGATTCGTGTGCTCGGAGGGAGTACCGGCCGGGCGGGTAAACCTCGGCGGCGCACGGCGGGTATCGGCGACGTGGTGATATGCACGGTGAAAAAAGCCCTGGCGAACAGCGATTATATGAAGCCGGGGAACAAGAAGGCCCGCGTGGTACGGGCGGTGGTGGTGCGAACGCGGCGGGCCAAACGCCGGCCGGACGGCAGTTATGTGCGTTTTGATCGTAACGCGGTGGTATTGATCGATGATAAAAACGAGCCGCGGGGCACGCGTATTTTCGGGGCGGTGGCCCGCGAGTTGCGCGAGCGCGGGTACATGAAAATTATTTCCCTGGCGGACGAAGTGGTTTGAGTCACCCGGGCCGACGACGGAGGTCGTGGAACAAGACATGGCGTGGCATATACGACGAGATGATTTGGTGGAAGTGATCGCCGGTGATCATAAGGGCGAACGCGGTAAGGTATTGCGCGTGCTGCCCAAGAAGAACATGGTGGTGGTCCAGGGGATCAACATGGTTTATCGGCACGTACGTCCGAGCCGACGGAATCCCCAGGGCGGCCGACTTCAGAAAGAGGCCCCCATTCATGTATCCAATGTGTTGCCGGTGGATGAGAAAGCGGGTCGCGGCCTGCGCGTGAAGTTCCAGACGGAGTATGACCCGCATGGAAAAGTGCAATCGAAATATCGCGTTTCAAAGACGGGAACGCGCTTGAACGAGTTGACCCGCGAGAAGAAGGCTGAGTCATGAGTTTGCCTCGATTAATGGAGAAGTATCGGGCGGAAGTCCTGCCCGCTTTGTTCGAGAAGGCGGGCACCCGTAATCCCATGGCCGTGCCGCGGTTGGAGAAAATCGTGGTTTCCATGGGTTTGGGAGTGGCGATTCAGGAAAAACGCCGTCTGGAACTGGCGGCCAAGGATTTGGCGGTCATTACCGGGCAAAAGCCGCAGGTTTGCCGGGCCCGCAAAAGTGTATCCAACTTCAAGGTGCGGGCGGGCTACGAGACGGGCCTGAAAGTGACTCTGCGCGGCCATCGGATGTTTGAGTTTCTGGATCGGCTGATTCACACGGCCATCCCCCGTATTCGCGACTTTCGCGGGTTGAATCCGCGCAGTTTCGATGGGAGGGGCAATTATTCGTTCGGCGTGAACGAACAGACGATTTTTCCGGAAATCGATGCCGCGGCAGTGGAAGCTCCCCAAGGCATGAACATCACCGTGGTGACCTCGGCCCGCAATGATCGCGACAGCCGGGAGTTGTTGCGGCTGATCGGCATGCCCTTCCGCACGGAGCAGGTGTAAGCGTACGTTTGGGACCGGGAGGCGAGGCCGCGCCGGTGACGGCGGCTGGGATGGATATCAATGGCAACAAAAGCATGGGTTAACAAGGCGAGTGAAAAACCGAAGTTCAAGAGTCGGGTGATCCGACGTTGTCAGATATGCGGCCGGCAGCGCGCCGTTTATCGCAAGTTTCACTTGTGTCGCATTTGTTTCCGGCAGATGGCCAACCAGGGCCTGATCCCGGGCGTCAAGAAAGCCAGTTGGTGAAGTACTCGGCGGGCTGAGGCTCGGCGGGAGTTTGGAAACACGTATCGACGAGGATGGCCAGGATGTGGAGTGACCCAATCGCGGACATGTTGACGCGAATCCGTAATGCGGCCCGCGTGCGCATGCGCGAGGTGAAAGTTCCGGCAACGAAGATGAAGCTCGGTATCGCCGAGGTGCTCAAGCAAGAGGGCTACATCAGCGATTACGATCGTATCGATGACGGCAAGCAAGGCCTCCTGCGCATTCACTTGAAATACGGCGCGCTGGGCGAGCCGGTGATCACCGCCATTCGGCGGGTATCCCGACCGGGTCGGCGGCTGTATGCCGCGGTGGACGATCTGCCCAAAGTGATGAATGGTTTGGGCATCGCCGTCGTGTCCACCAGTCAGGGCGTATTGAGCGACCGGCAATGCCGGGAGCGGAAAATCGGCGGCGAGCTGGTATGCACCGTCTGCTAAGGCGGGGCGGAGGCCGATGGATCGATCGGCAGAAGAAAAGGACCGAAGACTATGTCTCGTATCGGCAAGAAACCGATCCCGGTACCCGCGGCGGTCAAGGTGGAGATCAAGGATCACACCGTGCGCACCAAGGGACCCAAGGGTGAGTTGGCTTGGTCGTTCCCCAAGGAATTGACCGTGGAGTACGATGCGTCCGCCGCCCAAATCCGGGTGCAGCGCGGCGATGATCAGGCCCGCAGCCGGGCCTTGCACGGATTGGCCCGGGCTTTGATCGCCAACATGATCGTTGGCGTGGAACAGGGCTACCAACGGAAACTGGAGATTTACGGGACGGGCTACAACTGTAGCGTCAAAGGTAACCGGTTACTCCTCAACGTAGGTTTTATGGGCCGAGGCGTGGACGCCAACGGTAAAATGCGGGAGGCTCAATTTGATATTCCCATTCCAAATGGATTAACGGTAACGGTGGAAGTCCCCGCCGCCCGTGGGGATTCGGAGCCCGCCCGCCTGACGGTGGCCGGGGCGGACAAGCAGATGGTGGGGCACTTCTCCGCCGAGCTCCGGAAAATCCGCTCGCCGGAGCCGTACAAGGGCAAGGGTATTCGTTATGCCGGCGAGCATGTGCGACGCAAGCAGGGCAAGGCTTTTGCCAGCGGGTCAGGATAAGATTTTTCGCAAACGACAGGTGTGGGTATGAGTGTCATCGAGCTAAAGGTACAACGTCGGGCCCGGCGCAAGAAGCGGGTGCGCAAGCGCGTATTCGGAACCGCCGAGCGCCCGCGGATGAGCATTTTTCGCAGTTTGAAGAATATCTACGTGCAGTTGATCGACGACAACGCGGGTTGCACCCTGGTCGAGGCCAGCACGAAGAGCAAGGAACTGGCCGAAGTAGTCGGTTACGGCGGGAACAAGGCCGCCGCTGCCGCCGTGGGCAAGCTCCTCGGGCAGCGGGCTTTGGCCAAAGGTTTGAAAAGCGCTACCGTCGATCGCAACGGCTATCGTTATCATGGAAGGATCAAGGCATTGGTCGAGGCGGCTCGGGAAGCCGGGCTGAAGATTTAAGCGGCAACCCAGGCGAGCGGCAGAGCACCGAATGGTGCTTCTCCGCGGATGATCGAGGCGGCAATGGCAGACGATTTTGAAAACCAGAATCAAGGGCAGGACGCGGTTACGCAGCACGGCCGGGAAGGCCGTTCGGAACGGGGCGGGCATCGCGGTAGCGGGGGGCCGGAAGGTGGTTCGGAACACGGGCGCCGCGGCTCACGGGATCGGGAAGAGCAAGCCCATCGTCCTGAACCCGGCGAAGTGGAAGATGTCGTGGTTCGGATTTACCGGTGTGCCACGGTTGTTCGCGGCGGTCGGCGCTTTAGTTTCGCCGCCCTTGTGGTGGCCGGTGATCGTCTGGGCAAGGTGGGCGTCGGATATGGCAAGGCCAACGAAGTTCCGACCGCGGTGGAAAAAGCCACCAAGGCCGCTCGACGGAATATGGTGCAGATTCGAATGAACGGAACCACCATTCCGCATCAGGTGTCCGCCAAGTACCGGGCCAGCCGGGTCGTATTGGTTCCGGCCGGCGAAGGTACCGGTGTTATAGCTGGAGCCAGCGTGCGGGCGGTGATGGAGTTGGCCGGCGTTAAGGATGTCTTGACCAAAGCCTACGGATCGACCAGCCCGAAGAACCTGGTCAAGGCCGCTTTTGAAGGCTTGCGGCAATTGCGCACCAAGGAAGAGGTCGAGAAGCTCCGCGGCGTAACGATTGCCGTCTGAGTTTCAAGCGGGAGTGACGGGCGATGATGATTTCGGATGTATTGACCAAGGCCGGCCGCGACAAGAAGCGCAAACGTATCGGTCGCGGTATTGGCAGTGGGCATGGTAAAACCAGTGGCCGAGGCCACAAGGGTTTGGGTTCCCGGGCCGGTGGAAAGGTCCGACGGCTTACGGAAGGCGGACAGATGCCGTTGTTTCGGCGGCTACCGAAACGCGGTTTCAGTAACGCCCGTTTCCGAACGGAGTACCAGGTGGTCAACGTGGCCGACCTCCAGAAACATTTCGAGGATGGCGGCACGATTAACCCGGTTGAGTTGGAAAAGGTCGGACTGATTCGCGATGCTGCGCGTCCGGTCAAGATCCTGGGCGACGGCGAGTTAACCAAGAAATTTAACGTCGAGGCCACGTGTTTCAGCACGGCGGCGGCGACCAAAATCACCAAGGTCGGCGGCAATATCCGTTCCGCCGGTCAGGTTTAGCGGCCAGGGCGGTTAAGGACAAGACTTATGTTTCTCGGTACGGTAGCCAATATCTTTCGGATTCCGGAACTGCGGAAGAAAATCGCTTTTACGTTTTTCCTTCTGGTGGTTTACCGGCTGGGCTTTTGCGTGCCTTTGCCGGGCATCAACCAGCAGATCATGCAGGACAGCATCCGGAAAAGTGCCGGGGATACCGGCGGTTTCAATCAGTTGGCCTCCGCTTTTGCCCTCTTCACCGGTGGTGATCTCCATCAGAGCACGATTTTCGGTCTGGGGATCATGCCCTATATTTCGGCCAGCATTATTTTCCAGTTGCTGGCTACGGTGATTCCGGCCCTGGAAAAGCTCCAGCGCGAGGGCGAAACCGGGCGTAAAAAGATTAACGAATACACCCGCTACGCCACCGTGGCCATGTGTTTGATTCAGGCGGTTTTCTGGATGAATTACACGATCAACCGGGGTTACGTGTACCCGGAATATGCCCGTGCCTTCAGTATGTTCTGGATCATGGGGGTCGTTGGATTGACCACGGGAACGATCTTTCTGATGTGGTTGGGCGAGCAGATCGACGAGTATGGGATCGGTAACGGAATCAGTCTGATTATCATGGCCGGTATTGTCGCCCGCATGCCCAACGCGGTGATCGAAGTGATCAGCAATGCGAATTTTAACATGGCCGCCGCCCAGGGCAGCAGCGCGATGACTCCGCCGAAGATTCTGATGCTGATTGTTTCTTTCCTGGCGGTGGTGGCCGGAGCGATTCTGATCACCCAGGCCCAGCGGCGGATTCCCATCCAACAGGCCAAGCATACCCGTGGTCGACGGGTGCTGGGCGGTCAACGGCAGTTTCTGCCCTTGCGGGTCAATCACGGTGGTGTGATGCCGATCATTTTCGCCAGTTCGCTGATGATTTTTCCCAATATCATTCTCGGCTATCTGGCCGAGATGTTCGGTGGGTTGGGTGTCTTTCGGGCCTTGGCCCGCTATTTAAGCTACGGTAGTTTTCTTTACATTCTCTGCTATATTGCCATGGTATTCTTCTTCGCCTATTTCTGGACCGCGGTGCAATTCCAGCCGAAGGAGATGGCCAATAACCTGCGCGATTACGGCAGCTTTATCCCCGGTTTGCGACCGGGTAAGCGGACCGCCGATTATCTCGAAAAAGTGATGACCCGCATTACCTACGTGGGGGCGGCCTTTTTGGCTATGATCGCCATTATTCCCACCTTGGTGGCGCATTGGATGAATGTTTCATTTCAAGTGTCGTCGTTCCTGGGTGGTACCGGTCTGCTGATTGTGGTGAGCGTAGCTTTGGATGTGGTGCAGCGCATCGAGGCGAACCTGGTGATGCGTAATTATCGGGGCTTTTTAAGCGGCAATGATTAAGTCGCTTCCCCATGAACAAGGTTGTGACCATGATTTTGGTGCTTTTTGGACCTCCAGGAGCCGGCAAGGGCACGCAGGCGGAACGGTTGAAGGAAGCCTTCCATCTGGAGCATCTGTCCAGTGGGGACATGCTGAGGGCCGAACGTGCCAGTGGGTCCGAATTGGGTCGGCGGGTCAGCGGTTATATGGACGCCGGTCAATTGGTTCCGGACGAGATCATTATCGAAGTGGTCTTGGCTCGGGTGCTTAAGCCAGGGAGCGGGGCGGGTTATCTGCTCGACGGTTTCCCTCGTACGCTTCCGCAGGCCAGAAGGTTGGACGAAGCCTTGGCCGCAGCCGGTAGTCGAGTGGATTTGGTGCTTTCGCTGGCGGTTCCCGATGAGTTAATCGTCGAGCGGATCACCGGGCGGTTGAGTTGCCCCCGGTGTGGCACGGTTTACCATCTGAAGAATAAGCCGCCGCGCAAGGCGGGCGTGTGCGATCATGACGGCGAGCCCCTGACGCAGCGGAAGGACGATACCGAGGCCGTGGTACAGCAGAGGTTAAGCGCTTATCACGAGCAGACGGCGCCTCTGGAGGCCTACTATCGGGAGCGTGGTGTTTTGGGTGAGGTGGACGGTACCGAGGAGATTGACACGGTGGCCCGTCGCCTGAGCGAACTGGTTCGCTCAAGGGTGGTGTAAGTCACCTGATGAAAAGAATGACGGCCAGATCTGGAACCGCCGCGCTGAAAAACAGCGAGGAGATTGAGCGGATACGCCGGGCAGGTCGAGTGGTTTATCAGGTGCTCTCCCGGTGTCGCGAGCTGGTTCGACCGGGGGTGACGACGGCGGAATTGAATGCCGAGGCGGAACGGATGATTGAAGCGGCCGGCGGTGACCCCCTGTTTCGCGGGGTGGAGGCTCGGCAGGCCAAGTTCCCGTTTCCGTCCGCGTTGTGTACAAGCGTAAACGACCAGGTTGTGCATGGTATTCCCTCCGGTCGTAAGCTGGAGGAGGGCGACGTGGTCAGTATTGACTGCGGGGTTCGCCTGGACGGCTGGTGCGGGGACAGTGCGACGACCATCCCGGTGGGGCGTGTGGCCCCCGAAGTGGCACGGTTGTTGGCGGTGACGCAGGAAATGTTGGAGTTGGCCATCCGGTTGATTCGACCAAAGCTCTGGTGGAGCGATATCGCCGGACGAATGCAAGCCCATGCGGAACAGGCCGGTTTTTCCGTGGTCCGGGAATTCGTAGGGCACGGAATCGGCCGGCAAATGCACGAGGAACCAAAGATTCCGAATTACGTGGATCCTCGCGAGAAGCGCATGGATTTTTTGCTGGCCGAGGGGATGACTTTGGCGATTGAGCCGATGGTGAACATGGGCGTGGCCAAAGTTGTATACGAGGACCGCAGCGGATGGCCGGTGGTAACCGCCGATGGCCGGTACTCCGCGCATTTTGAGCATACGGTAGCGGTTACCGCCCACGGGGCCGACGTGCTGACCGATGGGCGGTGAGCCGGTTTTTTGATTCGGTGAGGTGGCCTCATGAAGGTACGAACCAGCGTTCGACGGATTTGCGAAAATTGTAAGATCATCCGCCGCCGCGGGGTGGTCCGTGTGATTTGTACGAATCCGCGCCACAAGCAGCGGCAGGGGCGGTAGAGAGTTGGCGGTTCCGACCGGAATCCACGTGATTCCGGCGGTGATGAATTTTTCAGGGACCAGGAAAAAGGAGTGGCGACGTGCCGCGTATCGCTGGCATAGATATTCCGAATGACAAGCGGATCGAAATCGCTTTACGCTACATTTACGGGGTCGGTCCGTATCTGGCGGGGCAGATTCTCAAGGAGGCGGGGATCGATCCGTCCGTAAAGGCCAAGGACCTTACCGAGGACGAGGTGGCCCGGATCGCCGGGGTGATCGACCGTAATTATATGGTGGAAGGTCAACTCCGTCGGCAGGTTCAGCAGAACATTGCCCGATTGCGAGACATTGGCTGTTACCGTGGGTTGCGCCATCGTCGCGGTCTGCCGGTTCGCGGGCAGCGGACCCGCAGTAATGCCCGGACGCGCAAGGGTCCGCGAAAGACCGTGGCCGGCAAGAAAGGCGTGAAGGAGATGCATCGTGGCTAAGGGTAAGAAAAAAACGCGGCGCAGCGTGGCCCGGGCCATCGCCCACATCAAGGCCACGTTCAATAATACGATGATTACGATCACCGACACCGCCGGCGAGACCTTGTGCTGGGCCTCGGCGGGTACGGTGGGGTTCAAGGGTACGCGGAAGAGCACGCCGTTTGCCGCCCAGCAGGCCGCCCGCACGGTGGCCCAGGCGGCCCGGAAATTCGGCGTGACCGAATTGGAAGTGCGGGTCAAAGGCCCTGGTTCGGGACGGGAATCGGCGATTACCGCCCTGCAGTCGGCCGGCATGCGCGTGCAGTCCATCGAGGACGTGACCCCCTTGCCGCATAACGGTTGTCGGCCGCCCAAGAAACGGCGGGTTTGACGGCTTTGATGTGAAAGGTCAGACCAGCGGAGGCTGGCGTGGTAGTAGGCAGGATGAATTGAGCGGCTTCAACGTAAGGAACGGTAACTAGATGTCACGATACATCGGTCCAGTATGTCGATTGTGCCGGCGAGAAGGGATCAAGCTGATGCTCAAGGGGCCGCGTTGCGATACGGCCAAATGCCCCATGGAGAAGCAGTGGCGATCCAACCCACCGGGTATGCATGCCTGGCGGCGCGGCAAGGGCAGCGGGTACAGCATTCGTTTGCGGGAAAAGCAGAAGGTGAAGCGCTACTACGGCCTCTTCGAGACGCAATTCATGCGTTGTTTCCGATTGGCCGAGCGCTCCAAGGATAACACGGGGACCGCCTTGTTGCAGATATTGGAACGCCGATTGGACAACGTGATCTGCAAGGCGGGGCTGGCTCCTTCGCGCAAGAGCGGCCGGGTCATGATCAAGGACGGCCATATTTATGTCAACGGCCGATGCGTGGATCGTCCCGGCCATCTGCTCCGGCAGGGTGATGTGGTCAGTGTCAAGCCTTCCGAGCGTAGTAAAAAATTGGTTAAAACGAATATGGAACTGACGGAGGGACGCTCGCCGCAGCCATGGCTACAGGTGGATGCGGAAAAAATGCAGGTGACCGTCGTTGCGCTCCCGGCCCGCGACGATGTGCAAATCCCGGTCGAGGAACAGTTGATCGTTGAAATGTGTAGCCGATAAACGGTGCGGATGAAACAGCGAAACATCAGGGGATGACCGGTTGCCCGCCTCGCGGCGGCCGGATAATCATGAAACCGGTGGATTATCGCGTGGCCTTTTCGCCATCCACCGCCGGTCAGCGAATCTGGAGGAATCCCAATGCGAATCAGGTGGCGCGGCCTCGAATTGCCGACTCAGGTTGTTCGCGATGAATCGATCAGCACGGACACCTACGCCCGCTTGCTGATTGAACCTTTTGAACGTGGTTTTGGAACCACGGTAGGCAACAGTCTCCGGCGGATTCTGTTGTCCAGCCTGGAAGGGGCGGCGGTAACCAAGGTACGTATCGGCGGGGTCAATCATGAGTTCATGAGCCTGCCCGGCGTGCTGGAAGACGTGACCGATATTATCCTTAACATCAAGCGGCTTGTTTTGCGTCTCGACGGTGAAGGCGAGAAGACGATGCGTCTGGTGCGCCGCGGTCCGGGCGAAGTTTTCGCCCGGGACATTGAGGCGGATCCGTCGATTACCATCGTTAATCAAGGGCAGTTGATCGCCACCCTGACCGAGGAAGTGGATTTCTCCATCGACTTCTGGGTGGACGCGGGGCGCGGTTACCGAACCTCCGAGGAGAATCAGGTCGGAATTGAAGAACTGGGGATCATCGCGGTCGATTCCATCTTCTCCCCGGTTACGCGCGTGCGCTACAAAACGGAGGAAACCCGTGTCGGTCAGCGTACCAACTATGACCGTCTGATTATGGAAATCTGGACCAATGGCACCCTGCGCCCGGAAGACGCCTTGGTCGAGGCCGCCAAGATCCTCCGTAAGCACCTTAACCCGTTCGTGCAGTACCATGAGCTTGGTGAGCAGGTGGTCAGCAGCGAGGTCAAACCGGCCGAAGCCGAGGGCATGCTGGACAAGGCCTTGCAGGATCGTTTATCCATGCCCATCGCACAATTGGATCTGTCCGTGCGGGCCAGCAATTGCCTGGAGTCGGCCAAGGTCGCCACCGTGGGTGAACTGGTTCGTATGACCGAGCCGGATCTGCTTAAAGTACGCAGTTTCGGGCGGACTTCCCTACGTGAGGTCAAACGTAAACTGGCCGATCTCGGACTGAGCTTGGGCATGGCCCTTCCCGGTGAGCCGGCGCGCCAAGGAACAGATGGGGGAATGGATTTGTCGAGCGGGGAGTCCGGCGGATTCAGCGCTGCTTCCGCCGGCGGAGATAGTTCGGTGTCGGCCGATGTGAATCTGGGTTAAGCCGGCCCGCCGATGGGGCCGATTGGATCAGCGGATATCATGAGGAGTTAGTTATGCGGCATCGTGTTGCCCGACGAAAACTGAATCGCACGAGTGAGCACCGGGAGGCGCTTCGTCGCAACATGGCCCAAAGTCTCTTCGAGCATGGGCAGATTACGACGACGTTGCCCAAGGCGAAAGATCTTCGGCCTTTTGTGGAACGGTTGATTACCCTGGCCCGCAAGGCCCACCAAGGCAGCCTGGCCGCGCGGCAGCGACTGACCGCGTTGCTCGGGGATCGATCCATGATTCCCGAGGAATTTCAGGAGCAGTATGAAGACATGTCCGATGCGGCGAGGTCTCGGGTTTTACGTTCGCGCAGCGGTCGACGTTATCGGCTGGGCCAGGCCCGGGGCGGCATGAAATTTACCGCCACCTCCATTGTGCACCATTTGATTACGAACGTGGCCCCGAATTATCTTGACCGCCCCGGCGGGTATACGCGGGTCATCAAGCTGGGGAAAGTACAAAAAGGCGATAGCACGCCCAAGGCCGTACTTCAGTTAGTGGGCCAGGAGGAGTCGCCGGGAACTGTAACGCGCCCGGAGAAAACTGCCCGTCGGCGGCGCACTGAACGGCGTTACGCGATGGCTGCCAAGGCGATCAAGAAACGGCCTCGCTCCGAATCAAGCGGAGCAGCGGAGAAACCTGCCCCGCAGGAAAACACCGAGCAGGGCACATAAGCCCCCAGGCCGGGATCGTCGAAACCGGTTGCGGGCCGGTTGGGCGGGTTTTCCAGACATGTTCACTCTTGACCGAGTGGCGATACGATATGCGACGGCCGACGCTCCTGTCGGCCGTTCGGCCTTTATCGGGGAGGTGATGACTTATGCGTGACTCCGCCTGTATCTTTTGTAAAATCGTGGAAGGCCAGATACCCGCTTTACGGGTGTACGAGGATGAGGCGGTCTTGGCTTTTCTGGATATTGGTCCCTTGGCCGAGGGGCATCTGCTGGTGATTACGAAGGACCATTACGTGCGTCTGGAGAATATGCCCGACGAGTTACTTGCCCATATAACCCCCGTTTTGACACGCCTGGCCCGGGTGGTCATGAAAGTTACCGGCGTGGATGCCTATAATGTGCTTCAAAACAACGGGCGAGCCGCGGGACAGGAAGTGATGCATGTACACTTCCATATCATTCCGCGCAGGCCCGCCGATGGGCTGGGTTTTCGTTGGAACGCATCCCAATATGAGGGAGATCGAGGCCGGGAGCTTGCCGCGCAACTCACCGCGGCATTGAAATCATGACCCTTGACCGGGTTGGCTCGCCTCGTCAACATAGAGAACAGGCGTGGGCAACATGGTTCGGCTCAGCCCGGACGGGCAGCCATAGCTGGGAAAGGTTGTACAAGCATTCATGTTGGAACGAATCTTCAATCAGGATTTTGCACTTTACGGTTTTTTGGCCGTTTACCTCCTGGTGCTCGGATTGGTTTGTTTGTACGGCCTGCATCGTTATCAATTGGTTCACCTGTATTACAAGTATCGCCGTAACACGCCGGAAATCCGGGCCTGCTTCCTTCAACGTCCGCGGATCACCGTGCAATTGCCGATGTTCAACGAAAGCGCGGTGGCCCGGCGTCTGATCGACGCCACCTGCCGGATCGATTATCCCCGCGACCGCCTGCAGATTCAGGTGCTCGACGACTCGACCGACGAGACGGTGGATATCGTGGCCGAGGCCGTGCGGTATTGGCGAGAGCAAGGCATCAATATCCAACACTTGCATCGCACCAACCGTCGCGGTTACAAAGCCGGGGCCCTGGCCGAAGGCCTTAAGACCGCGACCGGCGAATTTGTCCTGATCTTTGACGCCGATTTTATTCCCCCGGCGGACATCCTGACCCGCACCGTCGATTATTTCACGGATCCGCGGGTGGGCATGGTGCAGGCTCGCTGGGAGCATATTAATCGACAACAATCCCTGCTGACCCGGACACAGGCCATTCTTCTGGATGGCCACTTCGTGATCGAGCACGCGGCCCGCAATCGGTCAGGGCGTTTCATGAGTTTTAACGGGACGGCCGGTATGTGGCGGCGGGCTTGTATCGACGACGCCGGCGGCTGGCAGCATGACACACTTACCGAGGATCTGGATCTGTCGTATCGGGCCCAGATGAAAGGCTGGAAATTCGTATACCTGCCCGATCTGACTTCGCCGGCCGAGCTGCCCCCCGACATGGCCTGCTTTAAGCAGCAGCAATACCGCTGGGCCAAGGGCGGGGCCCAGACTTGTCGCAAACTGTTGCCCACGATCCTGCGTTCGCGTTTACCCAAGCGCATTAAACTGGAGGCGTTTTTCCACCTGACCAGTTGCACCGTTTATCTCTACATGGTCCTGCTGACCTTGATGCTTTATCCGGTGGTCTATCTCAAGGTGCATATATTTGCCGAGGGCTGGCTCCGTTACGTGTTCGATTTATCCGTGCTGCTGATTGCGACCTTTTCGGCCAGCACGTTTTACGTTGCCAGTCAGCGCGAGTTGTTTCGCAGTTGGGCGGACAGCCTCAAGTATATACCTTTCCTGATGGCTTTGGGCCTTGGCATTTCGCTCAATAATGCCCGGGCCGTCCTGGCCGGCTTTTTCGGCGAGCCGGGTGAGTTCGTGCGTACGGAGAAATTCGGTGTCGGCCGTGCCGGTGGGCGCTGGAAAGATAAAGCCAGGCAGATTCGTCAGGCCAATCGCAAAATCAAGCTTCAGCCTTTCGTCGAGCTGGGAATTGGGGTGTATCTGCTGGTCTGTCTCATTCTTTGTTTCAGTACCTTGCGGGTTACCATCGGTGTGCCCTTCCTCTGCTTGTTTATGGTCGGCTATTGGTATGTGTCGCTGACCACCTGGTTCGGTCATCGGCTTGGTGAGTTGGCAGGAAACCTCGCCGGTGATGAGCTGGCATCCGTTTCCCTCGCTGAACCGGCCGTTTTCAAGGGACGAAACGAGTCGGAACATTCCCCGACTTTACCGGTCGTTTACCCCGCGGTATCGCCGTGCACGAACCAACCTCATAAAGAACAGACCTTGAATCAGAAATAAAGATCGCGTTGCTCGGTAGATTCGATTTTGCGCAAAACATCCCGCAGGCGGGCCTTCTGGGTTTCGTTGTCCATTTTGGCAATCTCGTGTTCGATCATGCGCAGGCCGGCGGCCCGGGTTTCCGGTGAGGCGTAGTCGGTCAGGTATTCCATGAGCGTGCTGAGGGCGTTGGGTGTACAATAGCGTTTGATGAATCCAGGGATCGCGAATTCCATGAAATGCTCGCCCGTTCGCCCCAGCCGATAGCAGGCCGTACAGAAGCTGGGGATGTATCCGTCGATCAATAATTCGCGCATGACCTCGTCGAGCGGACGAATATCACCGAGTTGAAACTGTTCGCGTTCCATGCATTGCGCGTCGCCGGCCTCGGTATATCCGCCGATTTCGATGCGACTGCCGGCGTCGATTTGGGAAACTCCGAAATCCATCACCTCGCGGCGCAACGCGGGTTGTTCCCGAGCGGTCAGGATAAGCCCCGTATAAGGTACCGCCAGCCGCAGGATGGCGATAAGTCTTTTGAAATCGTGGTCGTTGACGAAATACTGTTCGTCCAACCGAACGCCGGCCGCGGGTTGCAGACGCGGAAAACTGATCGTGTGCGGGCCGACTCCGTATCGCTTCTGCAGAAAAAGGGCGTGGGAAACCAGCCCCAGCACTTCGAATCGCCAATCGTAAAGGCCGAACAACGCGCCGATGCCCACGTCGTCGATGCCCGCCTCCATCGCGCGGCTCAGGGCGTCCAGCCGGTAGGCGTAATTTCCTTTCCGCGTGTTGGCCGGGTGGAATCGGGCATACGTGGCATGATGATACGTTTCCTGAAACACCTGGTACGTACCGATCCCCGCCTCCTTGACCGTGCGATAACCGGCCTGATCGAGCGGAGCGGCGTTGATATTCACCCGGCGGATGCGGCCGTGTTTGACACGAACGTTGTAAACCGTGCGTACGCAATCCGCGATGAAACTCGCGTCATAGCGGGGATGTTCGCCGAACACCAGAATCAGCCGCTTGTGCCCCTGATTTTCCAGGGCTTCCACCTGCTGACGAAGCTCTTGTTCCCTCAGGGTCCGTCGAATGGCATTGGAGTTCGACCGCTTGAAGGCACAGTATTGGCAGTCATTCACGCAATCGTTACCGATATACAGAGGGGCGAAAAGCACAATGCGGTTACCGTATACGTCGCGTTTGAGTTGCCGAGCGGCGGCGAAAACCCGCTCCACGAGTTCCGGTTGATCGGCGTTCAACAGGATCGCGGTTTCCTCGACGTTCAAAGCCTGCTTGGCCAGACTCTTGTCGATAATGGCCTGTACCTGCTCTTCATCCGGTGACGATACTTGTAAAAGATGATTGAGCCGTTCATCGTCGATGAAGTCGGTGGCATGGTCGCTTAAGGTCATTGGGGCCATGGCGCACATGGCTGCTCCTTGCAAGGTTCCATCTGTATCTATAGGCTTCGGACCGCCGAAAAACCATATGGTAAAAACCCCAAGAAGGATTTTTCCGTCTGGTATACGGGTCAGGTTCCCTCGGAGGCACGTCTGTCGCCCGCCTGATGGCCGGGAGGCATCAGACGCCGACCGTCTGTTCGGCCGTCGCCGACGCCGAATTACCGCCGCTCAGGTTGCGCTTCAAACGAATCGTAAAGGTACTCCCCACGCCCGGTTCGCTCCGTACCGTGGCATCACCGCCGTAGAGGAGGGCCAGCTTCTTGACGATCGACAGTCCCAGTCCACTGCCCATGATCCGCTTGGTTTTTTCGTTCTTGATACGTACGAAATCGTGGAAAAGCCGGGCAGTTTCCTCGGCAGTCATGCCGATCCCTGTATCCGTGACGGTCAAGATGACTTCTTCTTCGTTGGCGGATATTTCGGCCTCGACCCGTCCGCCTTCCGTGTTGTATTTCACCGCGTTACTCAGCAGATTGTTCGCGATGATTTCGATTTCGCCCTGATCGGCGATCATGTTTACTGGCCCATTCGCATGCAGTTCGATGCGTACGTTGCGTTCCGCCGCCTGCGGGGTCAGGGTTTCAATGGATTTGCGGACCACTTCGACGATATCCAGCTCGGCCAGTTCGCGCCGTTTGGCCCCGGACTCGATACGGGTCAGGTCGAGCAGATCGTTGATCATCTTGCGCATGCCCTCGGTGCGCACCAGGCAGCGTCCGATCATCTGGCTGCAGGCGTCATCGTTCGCCCGTACCTGCGGATTGGTCAAGGCCTGCAGAAAGCCCTCGATTGCTCCCAACGGGGCCTTCAACTCATGGGCCAGGACGCTGATGAACTGGAACCGGACCTGCCGCTTTTCCTGAGCCAGTTTGCGGGCCTGCCGCTGCATCATCAGATGGGCGGCCGCCTTGCGGACGGTGTCCTTTAACTCGGCGGGGGTGAACGGTTTGGCGATGAAGTCGAACGCGCCGCGCTTGGTGGCCACTACCGCGGTTTCCAGTGAGGCGTAGGCCGTCACCATCACGGTCAGCATTTCGTGTTCCTGCTTGGACAGTTGATCGAGGACCTCCAGTCCGGTCATGCCGCCCATCTTGTAGTCCAGCAGCAGAATATCCGGAGGTTGGGCGGCGATTTTTTTCAAGGCCTGTTCACCGCTTTCGGCCTGCTCGACGGCAAAACAGACTTCCTCTTCCACGTCGGGCAGTATCACGGTGAACCGAGCCAGGGCCCGCTCCACCGCTCGGCGCATCTCCGCTTCATCGTCGGTGACCAGTACCCGTAATGTGTCCATGCCGATTATTCCTTAAGCAATTTACTGATTTCGCGCCGGAGTTGCTCGAATCGTACCGGCTTGTCCAGCAAGGCGTCCGCCTTGATCCAGGAGCGTTCCTCCTTGGTCGAGGCGTCAAAATCCAGGCCCGTTTCGCCCGCCACCCCGGTCACCAGGATGACCGGAATGCTCGCGTCGCGGGTCTTGATGTCGTGGCATAAGGTGAACCCGTCATCCATGTGTTCCATCATCAAATCCACGACCGCCAGGTCCGGGCGGCGTTTTTCCAAAACCTCCTTGGCTTGATCCACGCTCTCCGCGGTCAATACCTCGAAGCCGGCGGCCAGCAACTGGATCTCCAGTTGCGCCAGATAGTCGGCATCATCGTCCACTGCCAATACCGTTTTGGCCATTGTCCTATCCCTTTCTCTTTAACCTGCCAAGGGGAGCGCCTCTTGGCGACCGCGCCGCGGCAGGACGACGGTGAACGTCGTTCCCGTCGGCCCTTTGGCGGCGTCGGCGTTGGATTCCACCTCGATATTCCCATGGTGCATTTTGACAATTCCGTAGGTCACCGCCAAACCCAGGCCGGTGCCTTTGCCCACCTCCTTGGTGGTGAAAAACGGATCGAAAATCTTCATGCGGTTTTCTTCCGGAATACCCACGCCGGTGTCGGCCACCGCGATGCGCACGTGCGCGTCGTCCCCCCCGGTGCGTACGGTCAGGGTCCCACCGTTGGGCATGGCCGCCTGCGCGTTGCTGATCAGGTTGTTCAAAATCTGCACCAACTGGTCCCGGTCCACGTCCGCGGTCATGTCCTCCGACCCGTGTTCAACGCGCAGGGTGATCTTGGCCGGCAGAGATACGATGGCCAGGGCGTGGTCTACCAGGGCCCGGACATCCGTCGTCTCCAGGCTGACCTTGTTTTGTCGGGCAAAATGCAATAAGCCGGATACGATCTTCTTGCAGCGGTCGGCATTTTCCACAATCGTCTGCAAATCCTTGCGGTGCGGATTGTCCGGCGGCAACTCGTCCAGCAGAATATGGGCGAACATCAGTACCACGCCCAAGGGATTGTTCACTTCGTGGGCGATACCCGCGGCCATCTGTCCCATGCTGGCGAGTTTCTCGGAATTATTCAACGCCTCCTGCGTACTGGCCAGTTCTTGCACCGTATGACGAAGCTGCTCGATGGTGTAGGGCAGGCACATTTCACTTTCCGCCAGCCCCTTGTAAATCGCGATCGCATGTTCCCGGCAACTCTCGTATCCGCAGGCCCCGCAGTTCAGCTCGTCTTCCGGTCTGAGCTTGCCCATCTCCGCCAGAATCAATCGAACCGCGTCCTCCGACGGCGCGGCGATTCGCCGATCGTTGGCCTCGTAGGTCCGGCTCAGGTCCAGATCGGCGAAGCGTGTCATTTGCCCTTCCCAATCGCGCTGGTCCATCGCCCCCATGCGCCGACGTACGAATTGGCTGACCCGACTGCGACGGTGAAACAGCGGTGTTTGGCAGGTCATACCCGCCCCCATGATGCACCCGTTGCAGCACAATACTTCCAGCAATCGCGCGTCCAGATCGCCCGCCTCGAATTCGCGAATGGCCTCCACGAAATCGCTGCGTCCGTCGGCGGCCACCACGATTCCCGCGGCGAGATCTTCGTTGATCTGGGCGGCCTGTAACATGCCTCGGCTGATCGGGAATAAAGCTCCGGCCCCGGCATGGGGTGGATCGAATTCGTCCACTTCAGCCGTCTCGGGCGACAGATTGCGCTCCGCGAACAACCGACGTAATTCCGTGAAAGTCAGCGCTCCGTCCACATCGCCGGCAATTTTTCGGGTTACCGCCTCGCCTTTTTTGGCGATACACGGGCCGATGAAGATGACCTTCAAGGTATCCCCGTAAATCCGACGCAAGGCCCGGGCCGTTGCCACCATCGGCGAGACGATCGGGGCCAGCGAATTCACCAGGTCCGGATGGTAACGTTCCACATACCCCACAATGGCCGGACAACTGGTGGCCACATACCGCTTGTTCCCGTTTTCCTCCAGGAGCTTGCGGTATCGGTCCGCCACTAGATCCGCACCGAAACCGACTTCCGTTACGTAATCGAACCCGAGGGCGCGGATCATGCCAACCAGTTTGGTATAGGGTATTTCCTCGAACTCGGCCGGAAAGCTAGGGGCCACGCAGGCGGCCACCTTATGCTCGCTTGCCAACAAGGCCTTGACCTCTTCAATCCCGCTGAGGATTTGTTTGGCGTGCTGGCTGCAAACCCGTACACAGTTCCCGCATCCGATGCATCGTTCGACCAGCACCTCGGCCTGTCCGTCCGAAATCCGGATGGCCTTGGCCGGGCATTCCCGGACGCAGGTATAGCATACCCGGCAGCGCTCCTTGATCGTCGTGACCAACGGAATGTCCGCGGGATGTCGCATGTCCTTACCTTGTCCTTGACCAAGGAGCCAACAAACTCATGAATACTGTGTCGTTATTCCAGTTTTCAAAAGGCCCATAGCGCAATTCTGTATTTTCTCCGTGCCTCCGTGTTTCCATGGTAAAATCCACTAACCCACCACTTCCCGCTTTGTATAATGCGTATGCAGCAGGTGGTGGCTCTTCTCGCCCAGCGGTTTCCCCAGGTACTCTTCATAGACCCGTTTAATTTCCGGGTTGGCGTGGGAAGTACGCAAAGCTTCGTTACGGTCGATGGTATACAGGGCGTTCATCCGGGCCCGGATCGCCTTGGCGTCAGCCCCGATCGGCTGGCCGCCGCCGGCAACGCAGCCGCCCGGACAAGTCATTACTTCGATGAAATGAAGGTTCTCTCGGCCTGCCCGCACCTCGTCCAGTAATTGAGCGGCGTTGCCCAGTCCGCTGGCCACCGCGACACCGATCTCCAGACCGTCGATGGTCAGTTTCGCCCGCTTGACGCCTTTCATTCCGCGAATCGGTTCGACCTTGAGTTGCGCCAGTTCGCGGCCGGTGAGCAGGTAATGCGCGGTTCGGATAGCCGCTTCCATGACGCCGCCTGTTGCTCCGAACAGTTTGCCGGCCGTGCTCCGCTGTCCGAACGGACTGTCGGCCTCGGACGGGGTCAGTGAATGCAAATCAATGCCCTCCAGGCGGATCATGCGGGCCAGCTCGCGGGTGGTCAGGACCGCGTCCACGTCCGCGACACCATGCCGGCTCATCTCCGGCCGGCCCGCCTCGAATTTCTTGGCCGTACACGGCATGATCGACACGCTGAAAATGCGCGCCGGATCGATCCCCTCGCGTTCGGCGAAGAAGGTTTTGATCAATGCGCCGAGCATCTGCTGCGGGCTCTTGCAGGTAGACAGGTTGTCGATCATATCCGGATAGAACTGCTCGACGTATTTGATCCAGCCCGGCGAGCAACTGGTCATCATCGGCAGCTTCCCGCCGTTCTTGATTCGCTCCACCAGTTCGGAGGCTTCCTCCATGATGGTCAGGTCCGCGGAAAACGAGGTGTCAAACACCCGATCGAAGCCCAGTCGGCGCAGGGCGGCGACCATGATCCCGTTGATGTCCGTCCCCGGGCGCAATCCAAATTCCTCGGCCAGGCTCACGGAGACCGCGGGGGCATGCTGGACCACCACAACGCGTTCCGGGTCAAGAATGGCTTCGAAAACCTCCTTTAACGCACTTTGCTCACGCAGCGCGCCGGTCGGGCAGATCATTACGCATTGACCGCAGTTAATACAGCTCGATACGTTCAAACCCTGCTCAAAGGCGGTCCCCACCCGCGAGCGGCTGCCGCGCCCGACAAAATCAATCGACGCGACGTTCTGGATTTCCGCGCAAACCCGCACGCACTTACCGCAGAGGATGCACTTGGCCGGATCGCGCACGATGGACGGACTGGACAGGTCGATATGGTATTCCTCGCGTTGACCAGAGTAACGCCGTTCGCGTACGCCCAGCTCGGCGGCCAGATCCTGTAGCTCGCACTGATTGTTCCGTACGCAGTAAAGGCAGTCGTCCGGATGGTTGGCCAGCAGCAGCTCGACGATGGTCTTACGGGCCCGCACCGCCCGCGGCGAATGGGTTTGCACCTTCATGCCGGCGGTCACCGGTAATGCGCAACTGGGCTGCAATCCCGGGCGGCCCTCCACCTCCACCACGCACATGCGGCAGGCCCCGCTCGGCGGCAACCCGTCAATATGGCACAGCGTCGGCACCTTGATCCCCGCCCGGCGCAGGGTGCTCAACAACATCTCCCCCGGCTTCGCCTCAACGGTCCGGTTATTGACTTCGATGGTAACCACGATCAACCTCTTTTATACTTTCGGCCGATCCCGGTGGGCCGGGATTACTCCGTTCTTACTCCACCACAACCGCTTGCGGGCGGCACACTTCCAGGCACGTTCCACAACTGATGCACTTGTCGGGAATGATATAATGCGGGCTCTTGGGCGCGCCCATGATCGCCTGCGTCGGGCATTTTTTGGCGCACAGTGTACAGCCCTTGCACTTGTCCGGGTCAATCCGGAAACGGAGCAGCTCCCGACAGGCTCCCGCCGGGCAACGCCGGTGGAAAATGTGTTCCTCATATTCGTGACGGAACCACCGCAATGTGCTCAGAACGGGGTTCGGTGCCGTCTGCCCCAGCCCGCACAGACTGGTGTCCTTGATGACCTCGGCCAGCCGGGTCAGGTACATCACGCCCTTGAATCGTTCCAGCGCGCCGGTGCCGGTTTCGCTGCGTCGGGCCTGGGTGATTCGTTGCAGGATTTCCAGCATCCGCCGCGTGCCTTCCCGGCAGGGGATGCATTTTCCGCAGCTTTCCCGCTGGATGAAATCCATGAAGAACTTGGCCAGATCCACCATACAGGTGTCTTCGTCCATGACCACCAATCCGCCGGACCCCATCATCGCGCCGACGGTCTTGAGTGATTCGTAATCGATCTGGATATCCAGATGTTGTTCGGGAATACATCCGCCCGAGGGACCGCCGATCTGCACTGCCTTATAGGCCTTGCCGTTGGGAATTCCGCCGCCCGCGTCGAACACGATGCTGCGGATGGTGGTGCCCATAGCCACCTCGACCAGGCCGGTCCGAGCGACTTTGCCGGATAAAGCGAAAACTTTCGTGCCTTTGCTGGTCGGGGTTCCCACCGCGCTGAACCATTCCGCTCCGTGGTCCACCAGGGTCGGCAGATTGGCCAATGTTTCCACGTTGTTGATGATTGTCGGTTTGCCGAATAAACCTTGGACGGCCGGGAACGGCGGACGCGGACGGGGCATGCCTCGCTTGCCCTCGATGCTATGCATCAAGGCCGTCTCCTCGCCGCAGACGAAGGCGCCCGCCCCCATCTTGATCACGATGTCCAGATCGAAGTTGGTCCCCAGGATCCGCTTACCGAGCAAGCCGGCATCTTGCGCTTGGGCAATAGCCGCCTTCAGTCGTTGGATGGCCAGCGGGTATTCCGCGCGGATATATACGTATGCTTTCGAGGCGCCGATGCCGTAGGCGGCGATCGCCAAACCTTCCACCAGCCGGTGGGGGTCGCCCTCGATCACCGCTCGGTCCATGAACGCTCCGGGGTCGCCTTCATCCGCGTTACAGACCACGTATTTCTGCTTGCTCGGGGTTTGCCGTGCGAACTTCCATTTCTTTCCGGTGGGGAATCCGCCGCCACCACGGCCGCGAAGCCCGCTGGCCTCCACCATGTCGCAGGTCTGCTCCGGAGTCATTTCCCGAAGCATCTTAACCATCGCCCGATAGCCGCCGCGGGCGATGTATTCATCCATGCTGGCCGGATCGATCAGTCCACAGTTGGCCAATACCCACCGCGTCTGCGGGGCGAAAAACGGATGCTCGTGCAACCAGGGAATATCCGCCCAAGGCTGCAGGGAATCCGCCCGGTGCTGCCCTAAAACCATCTCGCTCGGCAGGTTGTTCTCGAAAACCGCATTCAGCAAAGTGGCGGTTTTGTCTTCCGTCACTTTCGCGAAGCAAACCCTTGTTCGTCCCGGTAACTGCACATCCAGCAACGGTTCGGCCGAACACATACCGATGCAGCCGACTTCCACCACGTCGGCCTCGATGTTCTTTTCCGCGAGCCAGCCCTTGACCGCCGCGAGCGTTTTGGCCGCGCCGGCGCCCAGCCCGCAGGTGCCCGTGCCGATAAAGATAGCCGGTCGCACCAGCTTTTCGCGACGTATTTCCGCTAGACGATCCGCATGACTTACGGCTTCGTCGTTCGTTGCCGAATTGGTGTTTTCCGCCAACACCCATTCCAGCACTTGCGGTAGAGTTTTGCCGCGTTTGGTCTTGCCCACGTTCTTTTCATTTTCAGGCAGCTTTGTCGTGGTCATCTTCCGCCGCCTTTCTTCGATAAGATTCGATGATTTTCGTTACCGCCTGGGTGGTTACGCCGGCAAAAAATTCCCCATTGATACAAATGACCGGCGCCAGTCCGCACGCCCCGATGCAGGCCACGACTTCCATGCTGAACAAACCGTCCCGCGTGGTCTGGCCCGCATCGATCTTCAACTCGCGTTTGAGGGCTTCCAGTACCGCCGCCGATCCCTTCACGTGGCAGGCGGTTCCGCGACATACCTGGATATGAAAGCGCCCTTGCGGCTGGAAACGAAACTGATTGTAGAAAGTAGCTACCCCGTAGATCTTGCTGACCGGCAGATTCAAATGGCGGCCGATCTCGATCATGGCCTGCCGGGACAGGTAGCCCTGACGCTCCTGAACCTCCTGCAAAATGGGGATCAGGCTGTCCCGTCCGGCATTGGGGTGCATCGTCAAAATCTCATTGGTATCTAAGGCAATCACTTTGCACCTTCCTGACTAACTCTATAACAGATGATCCTTTGTATTGCGCTAAGGATCGCCGCCGTCTGGCTTTACACGGGTCGGGCGGCCTGCTCGGCGAGTTCGTACTATTTTTCACAAGCAACACACGTGCCAATATATGATCCATCATTACTTTCAGGTGAGTTCATTTAGAAATTACCAATAGGCAAAAAGACTCAAATTGGGTCGGTTATTTGTATATAATGTAATATATTCACTTTGGGAACATTCTAATCCTGTTTCTTCTTGGGTTCATAGTTGCCAAAATGCAAAGAATTAACTACCATCCATCATGGTGTATGTTTAGTCCATACACTGTACAAGCTTGTTCAAAAAACACAAGCCAAGGCCAGGAATCCCCATGACCATCCGTGTAAAGCTGACCATGATGTTCATCGCCGTGATCCTGGTGGCCAATTCGGCGCTTTCCCTGGTAACCGTGCATTACGTCAGCCGCGTGTGGCTGGACGAGATTCAGAACAACGTTCGCCTCGACCTCAATTCCGCTCGGGTCGTCTATGATCGGCATATTGAACGGAACGCCAATTTTCTACGGGCGGTCGCCTTGGATCAAAACCTTGCGGAAGCCTTGGCCAGGAACGATTGCGATACGCTTGGCCGGTTGTTGGGCAAAGTGTATGACGCGTGGGAAATGGACTTTGCCGTGGTGCTGGATGCGTCCGGCGTAGTGATCTGTCGGGCCCGGACTCCCGAGCGGACGGGGGATCTTCTAGTCGCCAATCCGCTGATAACTCAGGTTTTAGAAACGACAAAACCCGCGATGGGAACCATCGTATTGAGCGCGGAACAATTGGCCGTCGAAGGCCAGGACTTGGCCGCCCGGGCCAAGATAGAGTTATTGGCTACTCCAGAGGCGAGTCCCATGACGAACACGATTTCCACCGATGGCATGGTCGCCGCCGCCGCCGTTCCGATAACGGATAACCAGGGACATTTACTGGGGATTCTCTACGGTGGTGATCTGCTCAACGGACGTTTTGATCTCGTGGACGCTATCCAATCCACGGTTTTCCCACCCCGATCCCACCAAGGACAGGAAATGGGGGCCGTCACCCTTTTTTTAGGTGACACGCGTATTTCCACCACCATTAAGCTGAAACAGGGGTCACGGGCGATTGGCACGCGTATGAGCGCGGTCGTCCGGGACACGGTTCTCGATCGCGGTGAAATCTGGGCGGCACCGGCATACGTCGTTAAGGACTGGTATATCTCCGCCTATGAACCGATACGCGATCCGCGAGGGACGACCGTCGGCGCATTATACGTAGGCTTGCTTCAGGAGCCGTTCCTGCATAAACGGAACATCATTGCCGGTTCATTCCTAGTGTTCATGGGCGTGGCCACCCTGTTGAGTCTGAGCCTGATTTTTCTGGTGGCCAAAATGGTTCTACGGCCTATCGATCGAATCATTGCCATGTCCCGTAAGGTGAGCAGTGGCGATCTTTCCGCCCGGGTGGGTCTTCACCCGCCGGGCGAAATGGGTCAGTTGTGCCAGGCGATCGATTCGATGGCCGACGCCTTGGCTCATCGCGAGGAACAACTCAAACTGGCGACGCGCCAGCAGATCGGCCGCAGTGAGAAGCTGGCCTCCATCGGCCGGCTCGCCGCCGGTATCGCGCACGAGATCAACAACCCGCTGACCGGTGTTCTGACTTTCGCCCATCTACTGCGCAACAAGGCCAACATGGAGGCCCAGGATCGCGAGGATCTCGATCTGATTATCAACGAGACCAGCCGGGTGGCGGAAATCGTCAGCGGATTGCTCGACTTTGCCCGCGAAAAACCGGTCAAGAAGGGACCTCTCGATGTCAATGACGCCATTCGCCGGACCGTCCGTTTGATCGGCGGCCAGAAGCAGTTCAAGGATATCATCATCAACGAAGAACTGAGCGAAGACCTTCCGGCGGTGCGGGGCGACATGAACCAGTTTCAGCAGGTGTTGCTCAACCTTTGTCTCAACGCCTGCGAGGCCATGCCCGACGGCGGGACGCTGACCCTCCGTACCGGGCAACGGGATCGGCAGGTGATGATCCAAGTGGCCGATACGGGGCATGGAATCCGCGAGGAACATCTTGATCAGATTTTTGAGCCGTTTTTCAGCACCAAGCCGGTGGGCAAGAGCACCGGGCTGGGCCTGAGCGTCAGCTACGGCATCATCGAGCAGCACGGCGGCTCGCTGGAAGTGGAAAGCACCGAAGGTCGCGGCGCGGTCTTCACCATCACCCTGCCTGCGGCCGACCAACAGCCCGGCCAAGCCGAACGGCCGGAGAAAGAACAGGCCGATACATGAGTACGACGCTCCAGAGTACGGAAACCACGCGAGCCCCTTTGCGGATCCTGGTCATCGATGATGAACCGGTGGTCGGCTTGAGCTGTAAACGCTCGCTCACCCCCGAAGGTCATGATGTGCTCTATTGCGAGGATCCGAACGAAGGCCTGCAAGCCGCGCTGTCCGGCGCGTTCGATATCATTCTCGTAGACCTGATGATGCCGATGATCGACGGTTTCGAGATCCTGCGGCGGGTGAAAGCCGCCGGCGTCTCGGCGGAGGTGATCATCATCACCGGTCATTCGACGGTGGAATCCGCCGTCGAGGCGATGAAGCAGGGGGCGGCCGACTTTTTGAGCAAGCCTTTTTCGCCCAACCAGTTGCAGGTGGTGGTCGGCAAGGTCTGGGAGCGTTCGGTGCTGCTTCGCGAAAATGCGGCCCTCCGTCGCGAGTTGGAGGTCGAACGCGGTTTCGAGGGGATCATCGGCGAATCGCGGCCCATGGAGCAGGTCTTCACGCTGATCAAGCGGGTCGCCCCGACCGAGGGTACCGTCCTGGTTACCGGCGAAAGCGGTACAGGCAAGGAAATGGTTGTCCGCGCTCTGCACCGGTTGAGCCGGCGTTGCGATTATCCGCTGCTGGCTTGCGATTGCACTGCATTGGCCCCGACCCTTTTGGAGAGCGAATTGTTCGGGCATATTCGCGGGTCGTTTTCCGGAGCGATCAGCAACAAGCAGGGCCTGTTCGAGGCTGCCGACAAGGGCACGCTGTTTCTCGACGAAGTGGGCAACATCAGCCTGGAAACTCAGGGCAAACTTCTGCGCGTGCTGGAAACGCGCAAGGTCAAGCGGGTGGGCGAGGCCGCCGAACGCGAAGTGGATATTCGGTTGATCGCCGCGACCAATCGCGATTTGAGCGCTTTGGTTCGTGATGGATCGTTTCGCGAGGATCTTTACTATCGTCTCAACGTCGTGCCCATCCATCTGCCACCGCTGCGCGAGCGTCCCGGCGACATCCCGCTGCTGGCCGTGGCTTTTCTGGAGCGTTTTCGCGAAAAGAACGACCTGCCGCCCAAAAGGTTCACCCCCGAGGCCATGGCTCGGATGGAAAGCTATTCCTGGCCGGGAAATGTTCGCGAGTTGCGCAATATCGTGGAGCGGATGGCCATCCTCTGCGACTCCGATCGAATCGAGGCCCGGCACCTGCCCCCGGAAATCCAGCAAGCGCCGATGCGGTCGGATGTCAGTCAATTACCCTCGGACTGGGAGGAATTCAAGAAACTTAAACAGCAAGTCCGCGATTCGGCTGTGCATGAACTGGAACGCCGTTTCCTGGCCGAAGCGTTGCGCCGTTGCGGCGGCAACGTCAGCAAGGCGGCCGAGCAAGTCGGTATGCAACGCACGAACTTCCACGCCCTGATGCGCAAATATAATCTCGCCGCCGAAGATAGTGAGCGGTAGGGGATAACCCAGTCTCCTATCCCGGATAATTCACCACGGAGAAACTGAGACACGGAGGTTGGCTTTTAAGTGATAGATAAAATGCCTGTTCCGGCCGGATGGCTTATAAGCACTCTGCGGCTATATCCATCCTCGATTTTTTAACCTAAGTTCTTTCTTCTCCGTGACTCCCGTGTTCGCCGAAGGCGGAATCTCGCCCTTGGCGGACTCGCCGCGGCGGAGCTCGCCACGGCGAAGCCTCGCTTTAGCGGGCCTCGCCTGGGCGGGTCTCCGTGGTAAAACTCGATGAATAATCCGGGCGAGTTCGTAAATAGCGAAAGCACAGTATGAGCACATTGGGGGTTTACCATTTGTAGTGACGAACAAATCTGCGAGATGTGAAGATCGTTCTCCCCGGGATTCGAACCCGGAACCTTTGGCTCCGGAGGCCAACGCTCTATCCAATTGAGCTAGGAGAACAAAAAATACCAACCATCCGGCTTTGCCCCGGTCTGTGCCGCAGGGAGCCGATCGGTCCTGCCTTTATACCTGCACTCTACCGAACCGGCGGGGATTGTCAACCGTCGGGCTTTCCGGTCCTGTAAAGCAGAGGGGGTATTCAAAAAAAGGGGGCATAGGGATGCTCTTTGTTATTTGGGAATGGGGGTATTTCACTCTGCAACCGAAAAACACGGGCAAAACCTTGCCCTGCCGAGGCGTGACCAGGGCCTGCCCTGCCACCCAACGCAAAAGCACGAGTAGGACCTGTTCGTTGATCAACAGATATCGGACCTTGGCCGATCGCGCTGATGCCCGGGGTTCCGTGTAAAACTCACAGCCTATCCGCATGGGGTCGTGAATTTCGACGTGCTTGCGGGTTTTTTATCCTTGGCGCGCGGAAATTCTTTGGCATATAATCGGGCCGCAAGGAATGTTTCGGATATTCCAATATCCTTTTCATATACACGAGGAGTAATAATGCAGCGCGACACCCGGCCAAGAAAGACCCGGCTGGAGACGGTGGAACCGCTCGGCAAGAGAGTATTGATTCGCAAGGATGAGGATAAAAAGGAAACCAAGGGCGGCATTGCCTTGCCCGACAACATCGAAATCCCCACTATCACCGGACGCGTGGTGACCGTGTCCATGCAGGTGGCGAACGACGACGATTTTCCCATTCGTCAATACGATAAAGTTCTCTTTAACCCGAAGAACTCGATCCCGGTGGATTTCGAGCCGGGCAATCAGCTTTTCGTCGTGCCCATCGAGGACGTGGTGGCCGTCTTTCGTCGTCGCCAAAATCCATGAACAGGCGATGACAAGTCCGGCGAATACAGGTCCGGGCGGCTGACCGTTGGTACCAGCGGTCGGCGTGATGATGTTGCATCGCGATATCGAGCCTGCTTATGGATGACATTTTCCGACCGCTTCCCGCCGGTGCTCTGATTGGAATGATCCACTTGCCGCCTCTGCCGGGGCACCCGGCCAACCGGCTTCCCCTTGCGCGGATCGTCGAGCAGGCCCTGGCCGACGCTCGCATACTGGTCGAGTCCGGCTTCGACGCCCTGATGATCGAGAATTTCGGGGACACCCCGTTTCGTCCCGTAAGGGTCGAGCCGCACACGGTGGCCGGCATGACCGTTGCCGCCCAGGCGGTGCGGGCGAGCGTTACGGTGCCGATCGGCATCAACGTCTTGCGCAACGACGCCCAGTCCTCACTGGCTATTGCCACTATTTGCGGGGCTGCTTTTATCCGGGTCAACGTGCATTGCGGCGTATATGCGACGGATCAGGGCTTCATCGAGGGCCGGGCCGATGACACGATCCGTTACCGCCGCCTGCTCGACGGCAAGGTGGCGATTTTCGCCGATGTGCATGTCAAGCACGCCAGCCCGTTGCTCGAGCAGTCCATTGCCGAGGCGGCCGAGGAAACTGCTTATCGTGGCCGTGCGGACGGCCTGATTGTCAGCGGTTCGGCGACGGGCAAGCCAACCGCTCTATCTGACCTGCGAGCGGTGCGGGCGGCCGTGCCCGACCGGCCGATCTACGTGGGCAGCGGAGCGGATATGGAGAGCGTAGCGGAGCTTTTGCGCGTTGCCGACGGGGTCATTGTCGGTACGTCGCTGAAGGAAAATGGCCGGACCACCGCGCCGGTCGATCCGAAACGGGCCGAAGCCTTCGTGAAGGCCGCCAGGAGCTAAGGTTTGAATAGAGACATCGATCGGCCGCGTATTCATCTGGCATCGCTTGGCAGTGTCGCTCTGGATGCGATCGAGCAATTATCCACTCGCGGCCTGGAGGGCATGTTGGAATTGGCCCGGCAAGGCGCGGGGTCGGATTACGCGGTCACCTCTAATCCGAAGTTAATCAATGCCCGACAGATCGACGAGCAGGGGGGGCGGTTCGATGACAGCGCGCGGGTCCGTGAGGTGGAAACGATCCTCGCCGATGACCGCGTGGCCGCCCTGGTGACGCTGCGCGGCGGCGGGTGGTTCACCCGTATCCTTGATCAGATCAATTTCGATGTGCTCAAGCGGCGTCGAAAAACCATTCACATTTTCGGCTTCAGCGAAATGACCTCGCTGGTCAACATTGCCGGTCGGTATCCGAAAGCAGTGGGGCTTTACGATCTTGGCCCGGCGTTTCTCATCGACAGTAAGGACCATTTCACCTCAGGCAAGACGCGATCGACGACCGGACGGGAAAAACAAGCTGGCGGCGGCGTGGGACAGTCGAAACCGAGGGGACGACGGTTGATCCGGACGCGACTGGCGAAAGCGTTTTGCGATTTTTTCCGCGACGTGGCGGATATTCTGGATGGTAGGGGGTCGCAACGCCGTTTGACCGGTCAACTGTTGTGCGGTTCCTTACCGGGAGCGAAGAAAATAAAAGTCGTGGGGGGCAATCTGAGCGTACTAATGCCGCTACTCGCTTCGCCGTTTGCCAAGGCTATCGACACGAAGGGGCGATGGCTGGCCTTGGAGGACGTGAACGAGTCGCCTTCCAGCATCGATCGGATGTTGGCCGGTTTGCGTCTGGCCGGACTGCTGGAGCGGGTCGAGGGAGTGCTGCTGGGCGATTTCCACAGCGGCGACACTGACTTGAACGATGCGGCCTGGCACATTCTCCGGCGGCATCTGCCCACTCGGCGACAAGTGCCAGTCGTTGCGCTGAAGGGTTTCGGCCACATACATCCCATCTCCCCGTTGCCGGTGCAGCGAACCATTACCCTTCACTGCCAAAAGCAAAAGCGCGGCCGGCCGCGCGTGCAGATCGAAATTCCCTGGAACGAGTGGCGGTACAAGTAGACGATCGAAACCCGCTGGGTAATAAAGGCCATTCGTTATGCCTTGTCGATCCCGGGCTGTGCGACGGCGGTGATCGGGATGAAGAACATTAAGGAATTGGAGGAGGCGGCCCGCTGCGTGATGAGCTTCGCGCCGCTGACGGACGAGGAGTCCTATCGTCTTGCCCAGATCGGCCTGCAACTGGCGGGGGGGGAACATTGGGAAGAACCTTATGGACGGCCGCTGACCTGAGACGGTTCGTGTGCCGGAAATTCTGCCTTGTTGCCTGGTGGTTTTCCTGTGGAGGTCTGGAAGTGATGGACGAAAGGGGCCTTGAACGCGAAAAGGCACGGCCGCATATCGTCTGGCATAGCGGATTTTTCTTTTCCAGCTTTACCCGGGTGGCGATATTCCTTCCTTGCGCATAAAAAAACGCACCGCGCTGGACTCGAACCAGCAACCTTCGGTTCCGTAGACCGATGCTCTATCCAATTGAGCTAGCGGTGCGACGTTCGCGGATGCATATATATCACAAACCTGGTTGGTTTATCAAGTCCACAGCCGCCCGGCGGCCACGAGCCATGTCCATTTTTACCGCCTGAACGAAAAAAGGGGGCTTTTTCGCCCTGTCAGGCGATATTCACAGCCAGTTAAACAAAGGGCGGCCGCCGAGCAGCATGAGAACATAGTTACCGCTGATTAGCAGGCCAAGGATGGAGACGGCCACTCCGCTGGCGGCGGGGAGGGCGACATGCAGGAGGCGGTGGCCGCGGGCGGATAGTTGTCCGGTGTCCTTTTCGGCGTCCGACAACCAACGCATGACGAACCGGCGGCCGGTGACGGCCAGCAGGCCGACCGCGGTCAAAGTGACCGCGAGGCCGAGGCTGAATACACCCACCGCGAACAAAGCACCGGGCACGAGGTTAGCTCCGATACCCAGCAGCATGATGATCGTGGCCGTCGGGCAGGGCACGATTCCGCCGGCCACGCCCAGAAGCAGCAGAAGGCGGTAGCTCAACCGATCCTCATCGTCGGGGTTGGCATGATCGTGAATATGTTCATGCGTGTGGGGGTGCTCGTGCGTATGCTTGTGTCGAAACGTCCATTCTTCAGGATGAGGGGGATGCGAATGATGAAACAGTGCTTTCCATCCGGACGGCGGCGGGTGGTCGTGGCCGTGAGCATGATGCCCATGTCCGGTGAGGTGGCTTTGTTTCCACGCACGTCGTAGAAGCATCAACCCCATACCGGCCACCAATAACCCGGCGATCAACCCTAACCACAGTTGTAGAGCTGGCCCGACTTCCGGATGGCTGCGTTGATAAAACCAGATCACCAAACCGAGCAGGATCACCAGGGCGGTATGAGTCAAAGTGACCACAACAGCGAGGAAAACCACCTGCGGATAACTGCCACGCCGGCTGATCAGGTACGCGGCGACGACCGTCTTGGCATGGCCGGGGGCCAGGGCATGAGCGGCACCCCAGACAAAGGAAAAAACGGCCACTATGAGGATCGCCGCGAGGCTCCAGCGGCCGCGGAGCAGATTAATCAGCCGGTCAGCTTGGCGATAGTACGAACGGGTTTGAGCCGGGTCGTTTCGCGGGTCGTTCAGGCTTTGCAGGTAGGGGGGCAGGGTGGATGATTCGCCATGTTCGGCTTTGTCCGATGCTTTGATTCCCGCATCGGCTGTTTGGGTCGATGCTACATGTCCGGCCGTTACCTCGAAAGTAATAGTTGTTTTGCGTTCATGAGGAAGTCGGTTGGGATCGTACTGTTCATATAAAAACGGATCGGCACCCTCATCGACAATGGCCGGCCGAGGCTCAAGAAATAAGACCTTCGCCACGGGGAGGGCCAGAAGGATGCGTTGCAGGCCGGAATGATCGAGATAAAGAAGGTTTTCGAATCCGAGGACATGCCGGCCTTCGGATAACGGTGCGGGGTACGGGGCCGTATAGCGAATCATCAGACGATACGTTGGCATGCCCAGAACACCGGTGTTTTTGAGGATGATTTTCGTAGGGGTGCTCTGTTGTGTTCGTGTGTCGAGGGCATCAGGTACCACCCGCCAGGCAAGGGGCTGTCCGTTCAAGGAAACCGGCAGGGAGGCTATGAATTCCGTTGCTTTCGCCGCCAGCCATGCTTGTTGTTCCTCTTCGGAGTCCTGGCCGTCACCGTCGGTATCGATCTGGTTCTTGCGGATCGTCGCCGAGGGATTTTCCGCGATGTCCAGGAGCAAATCCAGCTCGACCCGGTCCGGCAGAATGTTCAGTATGCAAAAATGCTCGACATGGTCATTGCTCAGCGGATGGGCTAACGCGGCCGGCAGCATGAACGCGTGGGGGATCACCCATATCAGGCTGATTACAACAAGAGTGTGTCCTAAAATCCTGTAGTGTCGGTCCCACCGGGTGGACGAACACCGGCGAGACGCCGGTGCCACACGAATTGTCGCCGGAGCTACACCAATTGTCGCCGTTGCCACACCGGCATCAGGATGCACTCTAAACGCATGGACCAATCGTTGCCGGGCGTGCCGCTCGTCTGCAGCGAGACGGTTTCGCGGAAACGTTCGCTCGGCGGTTGCGGTCATGGGTTGGCTTTAAGATAGTCCATGATACGGATGTACAGCGGGGCTTCCGGACGATCTCTGCGGTCCTGGACGGCTAACGTATATTTTTCGAGGGCCAGGCGGCGATGTTCCTGTTGTTGGGCCGGGTCCGGGCTCAGCCGGGCGAGCAACTGCCTTACCGCGGCGATGTTGGTGTGCAACACCCAGATCTGATTGAGCGTTTCGTCGGCGCTCTGGTAAATGTCCAAAGCGTTTCGAGCGGATTCGAGGGCCTTGGCCGATTGCTCTTTCGCGGTGTTTCTGGCCGTGTCCGCATCGTAAACCCAGGCAGGGATGGATTCCGTTTCCGAGTTCGAGGCGGCTTCCGCAGAGGATGGCAGCAGGTCTGGCTTGCCTGCGATACCCATCACCGCGGCCCGCTCCAGCAGCGAAGCCTGGGCTCGGCACCCGTCGGCGGTCTGAGCCCGAATGACGGCCAGGCAGTATTCCATATCGCCTTTCAAAACGTCGGCGTAGCCCACCTGTGACCGATCATTGGCCAGGCTGTTTAGGGTTTGGGCGTTCGGATGGTTGGGCTTGTTTTCTTTTTCATTGATAAAACTTCGGGCGTCGTTTTGTTGTTTGGCGGCCGCGCGGGTGGCGTTCTGGGCCGCGCGGATGCCCTGTTCCTCTATGAGGGTAAGGGCTTCTTGTTCCAGTTGAGCGGCAATGGCCATCAATTCAACTGTCCGCCGCGCGTGACGAAGGGCTTGTTCCTTGAGTCGGCGACTCGTATCCGAAAGTTTGGCGACCATCTCTTCGGTGGCCTGCTTGGTCTGCGCAAGCTCCGTTATTTGGTTATCGATTTGACCGAGCAGGGCCTGATTGGTTTCCAGCAGGGCTTGGGCCGCTCGCAGATCGCCCTCGTAGGCTACCAGGCCGCGCACCGGCTCTATCGCCTGGCTCGGGTCCGCCGCCACCAGGGGGGCGCTTGGCCATTCCTCCTCTTCGTCGGTGTCCGGCCGGGCGTTCAGGATCGAGCCTTTTTGGAGAACTTCCGCTTCCCGCCAGGCCCGCCGCGCGGACTTGGCCACCGTCTCGTATTGTTCCACGAAGTTTTTCAGTGATTGCTCGTCGGTCGGATCGATACCTTGTTCCCGCAAGGCCAACATACGCTGCTCGGCTTGCCTGGCCTCGGCGTTCAAGGCGCCGATTTTTTGTTGGAGTTGTGCGATGGTTTCAGTCAATTGCTCAACGTTCCGCCGCGCCTCGGCGATCGTGGCCGCGCGTTCCGCGTGTTGTTCGCGTAACTTCGCGATTCGCTGATCGATTGTCGGCAATTGTTCGTCAATAATCGCGGAAACCTCCACCTCGACGGCCTCGGGAACGGCCGCCGTCTCGGTGGTCGATGAGTCTTCGGGTGGTTCGCCGGTCGGCGCCGCCCCCGCGCCGGGTGACAGGAGGCGACTGAGCATTTTCTTGATTGCCCCGCCTTTGCCGGATCGCTTGGCTTGCGGTTTTACCGTCGCGGGTGCCGCCAGGGCTGAAAGATCCGTCGTCAGACCGCGGGCTGTTGAGCGAAGCCTGGCCTGCACGTCCATCCAGTTGTTGTAAACTCGGAAAAAGCGATCGCGACTTTCAATCGCCTTTGTCTGATAGGTGGCCGCCTCGCGGCGCTTGCGGTCGGCCAGGCTATAAATCAGGATGGTCTGCAAACGCGTGGCGGCCGGGTGCATGCTTCCGCTGTAGGTCTCTTCGCCGACCTGAACCGGCCCCATCTGGACCGCCCTGGTAACCATCGCCAGGGCGTCCTTGAGCAATTGTTCATTACGCTGCAGCCGACCCTTGTGATCGTCTTGTTCAGGGGGGGTGGGCAAGGCCGATTCGGTGTCGGATGCGTCGCGGCCATTGGGTCCCGTGGCCGAAACACCCGGCTCGCTCGGCATCTGAAGCAGGGTCAGCATGCGACTACTGGCGGGGTCGTAAGCCACCAACATACTCTGTGCTTTTTTAACCTCGGCGTTAATCTGCTCGGCCAGTCGCACGTCGGCGGGGACCAATTGCGTGTTCAGCCATGAACTGAGGATGAGGACCGCCGCCACCGCGGTCACGGTCAGCACGATCGGAACAACGGAACTCTTGACTTTCACGGACTACTCCGCCATCAAAGGAAGGTACCTGGATTTTGCCATGACCGCTTGTGTGGGGCCTGCCGGTTCTTGCCGCCATGCTTGAGGGCCCCATCCCGTCCGGCCGGTTAAATCACGCCGATAACGGAAGTTGCAGCCCCTTGCCCTGCTTTATGTTTACCACGATTAACGCGCAGCGTCAACGTGAACCCCCCTTCTTCTATTGGTCGGGCCGGCTCGCGGCGGGGGCGGCGTTCGGAGGATCGGCTTCCAGGACGGTGATTTCCAGGTTGCCCATGGCCAGCCAAAAGGAGCTGGTCATGTCCGCAACTCCCGTATCTCCCGCGGCACTGATGCCGAAGGCGATATGCGTCGGGTCCACGTCCGTCTGCCGCAAGGCCGGGTCGAGATCGACCCACTGGCCGTCAAGCCAGAACTGCGTCCACAGGTGCCCCACGAAGACGTTTCGGCGGTTCTCGAAATCGTCGGTATATACGACTCCGGTCACCAATCGGGTAGGGATACCCGCCCCGCGTCCCAAGGCTGCCAACAGAATACCATGCTCCGTGCAGTCGCCTTCCCGGCTGCGGGCCACCTCGCTGGCCGTCGCGAAGCCCACGTTCAAATTTTTACTGCGCACGTATTGGCCGACGAATCGACAAAGCCGTTCCGCCAGCTTGCGGAAATCTTTTTCTTCGCCGTCGGCCTGCTTGAGCAGCTTGGCCACCTCGGGATCCTTGTGATCCACCATGGAGGTGGACGCCAGGTAAAGCTCGCGATCCTGCTCGCTCAGGGTGCCCGCGAGGGTGGGTGGCTTTTGCGAAGAAAGCCGGGTTATCGTGACCACGACTTCCTTCTTGCTTTTCCTATCGACTTTCTGGATCGCGGTTTCCGGGAACGGCTCCAGGGCGGATTGCTCCTTGCCGTTTTTCTGGCGGATTCGGTAGGTGATCGACCGGGCCCGCTCCGCGTTTATCGGCGTGTCGATGGTGATGAGGGTGTCAAGCATCAGCTCGGCCGGGTCGTTGGCCGCGAGAGCCACCGCCTTGCTGCACGCGATGACCTCGATGGGGAAATTAACAAAGGTCATCTCCATCCGAGCGGCGGTGGTTTTGTCCGTCAGCCAAACGAAGGTTTCCATCTCGCCGGCTCCGCCGAGCATCCCTTGTACGGTCATAAGTTGCCGGGATTTGACCGCCTCGACCTTGCGGCCGAAAAGATCGATCGTTTCCCGCTTGAGCATCTCCACTTTGACCGGGATCAGGCGGTCCGGGGCCATGCTCGGTTCATACAAACCGACTTCGTAGCTTGTTCCGGTCTCGATGCCGTTTTTGGCCTGGGCGATCATACTGCCCCAATTCATGGTGGCCCCTTTGGGCAGGGTGTAGGTCTGAGTCGTGGACCGGCCGAACTGGGTGGTCATGATGTTGACCTGGCCGTCTTTGACCGTACCGCGGCTGGTGGTGGGTACGTTACCCAACTTGAGCACGTTGGAAAAGGCCAGCGGTTCACCCTTGAGGGTTTCCGTGCTGCTCTGTTTCAGGGAGACAACCACTGGAGTGCCGCTGCGGCCCACTTCCAGACGCATGGTGATGGTCGAGACGATCACCTCGCCGGTCTCGCCTTTTTTGCGTTCCATGCGCGAGTGCATGTGCCCGCTCTTTTGCCCCTTGAACATCACGGCGTACCACTCGTCGGAAAAAACGCCCATCGGCGGATTGTCGACGTCGAAGGAGGCCTGCACCGCCGATACCGGAAGAAGGAACAACCCCAACAGCAGAGCATATCTTTTCATCATGATTCCTCGATTAAAAAACGAAAGCTTACCCCAGCTAACCCGTCGAATCATAACGCGAAAGGCCGGATAAGACCAGCCGCTCGACCGGTGACTCTGCATGACCATAATTGCAGGCCTGCACCCCGCTTGGGACGGGGTTGCTTTGGCGTTCTTATTTACGTTCGTGATCTTTTGGCTCAGGTAATGATTTGCGCTGGCTGGCCTGATCCGGATAAGAATGGCGTTGTTTCCTGATATAAATCAAGACGCGGTATGCATTGATGGTGAAATGTAAGCAACAGCAAGCCAGCATGAATAATAGAACACTAGTGACGGAGTAGTGTTGCAGTCCCGAATATGCCATGTCCCCAATTATCCAAGCCGCCAATAGAAGAAGAAAGCTCAAAAACGCGCAGAGGAGCAGGTTATTCCGGGGCTGTTCCAGATAACCGATATTCCATTTTTTCCACCACCTGCCCCAGCCATAATCCTGCACCAGAGTATCATTGTCCGGAATCTCCCAACCGCATTCCGGGCAGATTCCAGTGATGTTGCCGGTAAGGTCATATTCACACCGACCGCAATAACGACTATTGGCCGTATAATTCTGGAGGAATTCCTTGGCTGTACGTTTACGGAAAACCAACGGAAGCGCGGACAAAAGAAACATTGGCGGCCAGATAGCCAGTAGGTAAAAATGATTCATAATGAGAGCGTGACAGCTTATCGCGAACCATAGCATATTAACGATCCAGAACCAATATCGATAGAGGCGCAGCGTACTGCGTGGGGAGGGCGTGCGCTCACACAGATGAGCGACGATCAGCAGAATCACCAACAAGACGAATATCCAAACACTGGCATGGATAGTCATTTTGAGATAGTTCATCATTGTCCTTTATAGTCAGGGTCTTTGATGAAAACTTGTTCTACTGAACTCACGACCATTGATGCAAAATCATGCACCTGCCGATGGGCTGAGATACCGAGATTTACTTTCCATACTTACTTGCAGCGGCCACTTCAATTGAAATTCGATCTCCTCCTCGTCGCTACCGCGCTCGTGTTCGATGTTGATGATCGCGTCGGGCGGAATGGAAACGCGCTGGCCGGCGATCTGGATACGGAAACGTTTATGCCCTTCCAGCGCGTCGGCCAGCCGGCGAAGCTTGGCCACGAATAGGCCGGTAGGATAGGCTTTCTCGATATCGCGTTTTTGTTTGCTGTTACGTTTGGCCATGAAGGTCATTCCTCCTGAATCCAACATAAGCGTGTTGGACTGACTATGCCTACGGTTCGTTTCCCCAAGCCCTTGCTCAGTCTGGTAGCTACTGCGTATTTGCGCTAGCCGATTGATGAAAGCAGATAAATCATAAGATGGGTCGTGGCGGTTGTTAAGCGTGGTTGAGCGCCTATACTTAGGGGAGGTACGGATATAGGCGAACAGTTATGACGCCGATCAGCATGGGAGCAGAATCATGGAACATCGTCGATTGGGAACCAGCGATCTGGAACTGCCGGTGGTGACTTTCGGGGCGTGGGCGATCGGGGGGTTGTTCTGGGGTGGCACGGACGATCAGCAGGCGATCGAGGCCATCCATGCGTCGATCGATCACGGTGTGGACGCGATCGATACCGCTCCGATCTACGGCTGCGGGCACAGCGAGACGGTAGTAGGCCGGGCCATCCGCGGGAAACGCGACAAGCTGAAAATCCTGACCAAGTGCGGCATCCGCTGGGATGTGGAGGAGGGCGAGCACCATTTCACGCTGCCCGCGCCGGGCGGCGGCGAGGTGACTGCCCATCGCATCCTGAAGGCCGAATCGGTCATTTACGAATGCGAGCAGAGCCTGAAACGCCTGGGTATCGACGTGATCGACTTGTACCAGGTTCATGCCCCGAGCGAATCGGCGACGGCCGAGGAAACGATGAGCGCTTTGGTCAAACTTCAGCAACAAGGGAAGATCAGGCATATCGGCGTATCGAACTACAACAGCCACCAGATGGCCGCCGCCCTGGAGCATGCCCCCGTGGTTTCCAATCAGATTATGTACAGCGCCCTGATACGGGAGATCGAAAAGGACGAGCTCCCATTCTGCCGAACGCACGGGCTTGGGGTTATTTGTTACAGCCCGATGGCGTTGGGCCTCTTGAGCGGCAAGATGACCATGAACCGCACGTTCCCGGAGACGGATATCCGCAGCCGTAAGGAATGGTTTAAGCCGGAAAACCGCAAACGGATTCTCGACGCGCTGGAAACGATCCGTCCGCTCGCTGACCGGCATAAAACCACGCTCGGCCAACTGGCGATCGCCTGGGTCATCGCTCAGGAAGGGATCACCACCGCCCTGGTCGGCGCGCGGAATGCCGCGCAGGCCGTGGAAAATGCGGCCGCGGCCAATCTCCGGCTCAGTCCGGAGGACATCCAGTTCATAGGTCGTGCGTTTGCCGATCTGAATATGCCCAGATAAATGCTTCATGGTGATTTTCCCGTCGATCTCGGATAATCTGGACGCCGGTAATAATCGGTTTTCAATCCCGCGCTGCGGATGGAAGATTCGGGCGAGTTGCCCAAGACGCACCGGCGAGACGCCGGTGCCACACCTGAAGAACCGAACTGCGGGATTAACTACGTTAAAAATTGATGGCTGATAGCGAAATGATAAGACACGCTTGGTTGCGGGCGCTGGGGAAGGCGGAAATGCCGGCGCGGATAGTCCTGAGCGACGGCGAATACCGCCATCTGCGCACGTATAAGCATGATTTTTTCGCGGCGACGGGTTTGTATGAGGGGCCGTCGGGCAAGGCGATCTTGAAGATGGGGCGGGTAGTCGGCTTGTTCGGCTTGCCAATGTCTTGGCTTGGCCGTTATCTGGCGGATCGGGAATGCGCGGTTTACACGGCCGTCGCGGATGTGCCCGGCGTGCCGCGTTATCTGGGGCGGTGGGGGGCCACGGGCTTCGTCCACGCCTTTATCGAAGGGCATCCCCTCCAACGTCATGAAGATGTCGGTGATGATTTTTTCCGGGATCTGGAGCGGCTCCTTAATGAATTACATGCGCTGGATATCGCCTACGCCGACCTGGAGAAGCGGGAGAACATCCTGGTGGGGGCCGATGGTCGTCCCTGGCTCATCGACTTTCAAATCTCCTGGCACTGGCCACAGTCGGGCCGTCGGGGTGGTCAACGGCTGCTACCGGACGATTTAGGCCGGTTTATTCTTCATCGATTGCAACAGGCGGATCGTTATCATCTCTTGAAGCACTGGCGGCGGCATCGGCCGGACCAGTTGACGAACGCTCAATTGGAGGCTTCGTATCGGCGGGGCTTTTTTGTCGAGCTGCATCGGCGAGTGGCCCGCCCGCTGACCTTGTTGCGACGGGCGGTGTTGAAAAAACTTACCGGCCGGTCCCGTTCACCCAAGCAGGATGGGCCGGAGTTTCTTAATTCATCCGGTGCAGGATTCGTTTCGGAGGCGCCCAAGAACGATTAAACTTATATAGGTTGACGAACGAGGTAAACACGATGGCGGACGACATGACCCAACCGGTTGAACCGCTCGAAGTACTGCTGGTGATCGATGAGGATGTGTTCGTGCGTCTGGGGACGGTTGTCCGGCACCTTTGCGTGGGTTTCATCGAGGAACCGTTGCGGGTCAAATTACTCTCGCGGAGCGCCTCGCTGGCGTCGGTGTTGGGTGATGCGGTCGGTCCGGCGCGGGTGACGACGTTGCCGCGCAGGCGCTGGCCTTGGCCTCTTCGTTCACCGGCGGAAATTCTTGGACGGTTGGGGGGCGATCCGCCGGACGTGGTGCATTGTCTATCGGCGAGCCTCGCGTGTCAGGTGGCGGCCTGGGCGTCGGAGTGGGGTAGTACGCTCGTGGTGCATCTAAGCGATCTGGCGGATGTGCGTCGGTTTCGACATGTCCGGCGGCTGCAAGGGGTGGCGGCCATTGCTTCGACAGCTACGCTGGCCGAGGTTTTTCTTAAACGTTATCCCGAGATGAAAGAGCGGCTTTGTCAAGTACCGTTTGGCATTACCGCCGGGAGCGATCCGGCCTGTCTGGCCCAGCCCCAACGGATACCATCTATGATTATCACGGCACCGATGACGCGGGATTGCGGGTTGGATACTGTGTTGCGCGCGTTGCATCGGATTGTGCATGAAGGGCAGGAAACGCAATTGTTCATCATTACCCGTGGACCGGCGGAAAAACGTTTTCGCCGGCTGGCAGACCGCCTGGCTCTTCTTCCGTACGTGACCTTCGTCGGCCCGATGCAGGACTGGGTCAAACTGACTGAGGCTATGCGGGCGGCGGATTTTTACCTTCTGCCCGCTTCACGTCGACGTTTTACCATCAGTACGTTGTTAGCCATGGCTAACGGGCTTTCCGTCCTTGCCCCGAAGGGGACGATCGGCGACTACCTGATCGACGGGCAGACGGCCACGCTTTTTGATCCCACGAATCCGGACGACCTGACCGTTAAATGGAAAGAGCTCCTGATCGATCGCGGGCGAGCTCGACGCCTGGCTTTCGGCGCCCTCGATTTCGTTCGTGCCCACCACAAGGCCAGCATGATGGTCGCCCGTACGGCCGACTTCTATCGACGAATGTGTCGATGATAACATGCAACCATGCGTGTAACGCCGCTCGCGTACGTGCGGGCGGAGCGGAACCCTTGGAAAGGGCTTTTGTATTTTTCGTTCTCCTCAAAGGTAAAGGAAGCTATCGCAGGCAAAAAGGGGTTTATTCGTTAGACTTTTTCTTCTTTTTTCGGGTTTGCGGCGGCCGACGGCCGGCGGCGAGGTCCTCGTCGAAGATCCGTTTGCGGCGCAAGAGATGATGGTAATGTTGGGCGAAACGGTGGGCTTCATCGCGGACCTGCTGCAGGAGGCGCAGGGCGGGGTTATTTCGCGGCAGGCGGACGGGCTTGCTCCGGGCCTGGGTGTAAAGTTCCTCCTCGCGCTTGGCCAGGGAGACGACCATTGGCGGGCGGATTTCCAATTCGGCGAAGGCCGACAGGGCGGCGTGCAGGTGGCCTAGCCCGCCGTCGATAAGGATGAGGTCGGGGTAGAGTTCCTCGCCGTCGGCGGCGTAACGGTAGCGGCGGAGAACAACCTCGCGAATCATGGCGTAATCGTCGATGCCCTCGACGGTCTTGATCCGAAAACGCCGGTAGCCGGTCTTGAACGGCTTGCCGTC
Source organism: uncultured Planctomycetales bacterium (assembly GCA_964401335.1). Classification (GTDB taxonomy): domain Bacteria; phylum Planctomycetota; class Phycisphaerae; order UBA1845; family PWPN01; genus JAAYCU01. Next base: position 2,619 of record CAYNYK010000012.1, on the reverse strand, counting down.
GATGAAGCTCACCAGCGAGCCGCAGGACTCCTCGCCGTGCAGGTTGGCGATATCGATACCCTCGATCGTTCGCGGCGGCCGGTCCATATTGAGAATCTCGGCCAGTTTCGTCAGGCCTTCCTTCGGATCGACGAAAAACACTTCCGGTTGCACGTCGGTGCTCGGGTCGCCGTGCAGGCTGAGGGCTTCGAGGGCCTTGATTTCGTCGCGCAGCCGGGCGGCCTGCTCGTAATGCCGGGCGGCCGCGGCGACGGCCATCTCCCGCTGGAGCTGGCGAAGGACGACGCTGCGCTTGGAGGCGAGGAATTTCTTCAGGCGATCGATATCCTGGGCGTATTCTTCTTTCGAGATAAGAGCGGCGCAAGGGCCACTGCATTGTTTGATCGAATGGAGCAGGCAGGGGCGGAAATGGCGGCGGTTATCATCGTCGTCGCGGATGACCAGTTCGCAGGTGCGGAAGCGGAAGACCTTCTGCATCGCGTTGACCGCCTCGCGCAAGCCGGCCACGTTGGTGAACGGGCCATACAGCTTGCTGCCTCGGGGCATCGGCTGGCGGGTGACGTAGACGCCGGGAAAATCGTCGCCGGTGGTGATTTCGAGGTAGGGGAAGGTCTTGTCGTCGCGCAGGTCGGCGTTGAACGGCGGCTGGATGTCCTTGATCAGCCGGTTTTCTTTCAGCAGGGCATCGACCTCGGTTTCACAGTCGAGAAAATCCAGGTCGGCCACCATCGTAATCATGCGGGCGATCTCCGGCCCGCGGGATTTGAGCAAGTCGGCCGAGTTCTGAAAATAGCTAGCTACCCGGCTGCGCAGGTCCTTGGCTTTCCCGACGTACAACACCCGCCCCTTGGCATCCTTGAACAGATACACGCCGGGCGATTTCGGCAGATGCCGGATCTTGTTTAACAGGGAATCCGCGGAACCGGGGGTCTCGGGTTTGGGGTCGTTTTGGTCACGCTTCGGACTCATGGCAGGAGATTATAGCATTTTCAAGGGGGATATAACTGCTCCCGGCCGGTACCGGCACCGTAGCAATTTCGGTTACGCATTGGACTCTGATGATCGGCCCGAGGCAGTATCTCTCGCTCGCCTGGGCGGGCCGCGAGGATTTGTGGTGAGCAATATTTTCCTAATTCTTGTATAGGGCGATCTGAGATGTTAAAATCCCGTATTAGGGATAGTGTCGTGGATTATCTTTGACCGATAATAACGAGGTTTTCGCCTTTTACTCGGGGGGAAATCGTGTTGACATTTCATACTTGGATCAGGCTTACAATGATACGTACAAACGGTTTCACGGGACTCGTCCATCGGTTGTTTTTCATCGCATTCGTATCAGCCGTTCTGACTGCCGGACTACCGGTCGACGCCCAGGATCCCGCTACGCCCACCAACGGATGGATCGTATGGACTTCGAACCGCAGCGACTCGCGGCATGAAGTCTATGTGATGAAGGCCAATGGCGCTAATGTACGCCGGCTGACCTTCAACGGAGGCAATACGGCCAGTTGGTCGCCGGACGGCCGCTGGATTTCCTACTATGCTACCGCCAATTCCACGGCTCATGTGATACGGTGGGACGGCAGCGCAGACAAGCAAATCTTCACCGGCCAGCCTCTGTTCTGGATGCACGACAATAGCGGCGTTGTTTGCCGGGTCGGCGACAACTACTATTTGGTCAACCCGGATACGGGAGCAAGTTCGCTGTTATTCAGTAAAAGCAATTTTGCTCAGGTGGCCGCCAAGGACTTGAATCCCGGCGGGATCACTCACGACGGCCGCTGGCTTGTTGCTCACTCGGATCTTTATCGCCAGGGCTATACCGGGAACAACGGGAGTTTTACGGCCTACCATGCCGCGATCATTTTGGATTTCCTCAATCCGGACAAGGTGTATTTCTTTGGCGCGGGTTGCGAACCGACTGCGCCGCCCAATGGCGATTGGATTTATCATGTGCGCGGCGACGGCCCGACCCAGCCGGACATTTATAAGATGAGCCTGGCGGACATTGCCACCCGTGCTTCTTATCAGGCCGAGATGGCCCACCCGGACGTGGATTGGGGCCATGAGTATTTTCCGCGCATTTCCACTGACGGCCTATGGCTGGTTTACGGCGCATCCACCGGCGACCACAATCACGATACGGCCGATTATGAGATTTTCGTACACCGCCTGGGCACGGGAAATGACAGCCGGGTAAGAGTCACGGAGGATAGTCATAACGATCAGTATCCCGATATGTTCACCTGCGATCCCATGACTATCAAAATCATGCCCTTGGGCGATTCGATTACCGTTGGTTCGCCGAACGTGTTACCGTTGAAATACGGTCCGGGGACGCATGGTGGTTATCGAACATATCTGGCCGACAAACCGCTCAGTGCCTGCTATGTGCGGGATTTCGTCGGCAGCCAATCGGACGGCCCTGAAGGCTATGATACCGATCATGAAGGGCACGGGGGATACAACATCAGCGGAGGGCTGGGAGGCGGGCTGTCGGCCAATGTCGACGGCTGGCTGGCCAGCTATCAGCCCGATCTGGTCTTGCTGATGATTGGCACCAATGACGCCCACGTCAAGACCGTTCAGCAGGCCCTTACGGAGCTTGATGCATTGATC
>CAYNYK010000011.1:0-68432 GCA_964401335.1 uncultured Planctomycetales bacterium | reverse complement strand
CCTGATACCGATTCAGCTTTTCCCCTCCGAAACCGCGCCATCCTCTTTTAAGGTATCATTAACCGGATATCGTACTTACTTCACGTTGCGGATCAAGTATCTGGCGCGATTCCTTAGGGGGCCTTTCTCATAAAGCGCAGGGATTCCCAATTATGATAACTAATCATAAATCGGCGATAAGTCCCGATAATCTGAAGATCATAGACCATTATTGTTGTGAATATTATATTATGTCAGTAAAAGTGAAGCCCGTAAACGTCATTATAGCGGTTTTTTTTATTTCTTGGTATCGTTATGGGTTCTTAGGATAGCTTTGGAAGCTGTTAGTGCGGCGACCGAGGCAGATGAAAAGAGCCTATCCAAAAACTGAAAACGGGCCGGCGGAGCGGCCGCTGGCGGGTAATGGAAGGGTTGCTGATAAAATAGGTCAGTTCTTCATTGGGAATTTGCCATGCGTATTCGCTGGAAACTGATGATTATGCTTCTGGCGATTGCTCTGGTTCCCTTAATAACCGTTACATTGTTATACAATCGCCTCACCTCAAGGGTTGGAGAAGAACTGGCCGAAAGAGCTCGGGACACGCTGATTTCCCTGGCCGAGGAACAATTACGAACCTTTGTGACCGCCCAGGCCACGCAACTGGGTCGCGAAAGTCTGATTCTTCGGCTGATTATCCATCTTCAGGCCCGCGAGGTGGAACGCTGTCTTGCGGCCGATCCGCCCACACCGGAAAAGATATATTGGTCCGAACAGTACGATAGTCCGGCGGAAGCTCCAAAAGGCTTGGTGAACACGCCACGTTACCTCAGAATACAAGATGACGGAAAATCGACACCCTTGCCCATCAGTTTGGACCATCAGGTATTCAAACTTGCCCCCGGGGTCAAATCTGAGGAGGTGGCCGACGATGTCAACCGACTTGCCCGACTGACTTCATTCTATCGTGATCAACAATTGCAGAACCAGGATTTGGTTTACTGGCACTATACCAGCCTGGAAAACGGCGTACACGCCTGCTATCCCGGTCATGGTGGTTACCCCTCCGACTATGATCCCCGCCGACGCGATTGGTATCAGTCCGTCAAGCGCCTCGGGCGTCTCTACTGGCCACCACCCTATGTGGAGGTCTCCACCCGGCATCATGTTTTGTCAGCGACGATGCCGGTCTACCGGCCGGACGGTGCCTTTGCCGGCGTCACGGCGATCGACGTGCGGGTCATGGATATCGTGCAACGTGGCAAGATCGCGGCTTTTCCTTCCTCGACCGCCCGCATGGTCGTTCTGTTGAAACGTGAGGAATTTGATTACAACGATGAGGAGAAATGGATTGCGGATTTCAATGCGGCCCGGCCGGAGGAGCTGGGTTTGTTTATTCTGGCTAAGCCTCCGGACGAGGCGAAGCGCGCCGATTATGAATCACCCTTCGCGATCGAGTGGCTGGAATCGGACAATCCTCGGGAATTGCTCGAAGTCATTCGCGACATGACCGCCGGAAACACGGGCGTGCGCCAGATCGTCGAGCAGGGGGAAAAGCGATTGTGGGCTTACGGTCGCGTTTGGGAACCGAATGGTTTTTTAATCGTGTCCGTATCCTATGACGAAGTGGTGGCCGAAGCCAACACGGTTCACCAGCGCGTGCATACGGCGACCCATACCATGCTGGCGATTACGCTCGCGGCGATGGTGGTGATCGGCCTGATCGTGGTTGCCGTGGCATTGGCGAGTTCGCGGAGGGTGACCCAGCCGATACGGCGGCTGGCCCTGGCGGCGGAGCGCATCGCTCACGGTGATTTTGAGACTCGAGTGGACATCCGGGGTCGGGACGAACTGGCCCAGTTGGGGCAAACCTTTAACGATATGATTCCCCAACTGCAGGATCGAATGAAAATGCGCCATGCGCTGGACCTGGCCATGGAGGTGCAACAACATTTGTTGCCCAATACGCCGCCTCCCGTCGAGGGCCTGGACATCGCCGGTCGAAGCATTTACTGCGACGAAACGGGTGGAGATTATTTCGATTTCCTCGACTTGTCGAAACTCAACCCGCACACTCTGGGCGTCGCCGTCGGGGACGTGACCGGGCACGGGATCGCCGCCGCATTGTTGATGACCGGCGCGCGGGCTTTGTTGCGGGCCCATGCTTCCGAGCCGGGCAGCATCAGCGAGATGATGCGGGAGATCAACGAACATTTAACCGAGGACACACCGGCCGGTCGCTTCATGACCTTGTTCTACATGGTCATCGACGCTTCCCGGAAAAACCTGCGCTGGTCATCGGCCGGGCATGACCCGGCCATGCTCTATTATCCGGGGGCGGACATATTTGAAAATCTGGGCAATGGCGGCATTCCTCTCGGAATCGAGGCCAACTGGCCTTATACGGAATATTCTCATGATCGATTGGAGTCCGGCACGGTCATTGTGATCGGTACCGACGGCATCTGGGAGCAGTGCAACCCGCAAGGGCGGCCGTTCGGCAAAGATGCTCTCCGCGAATTGATTCGGACCACTGCGCACGGCGACGCCGCCACCATCAGTCGGACGATCACCGACGCCCTGACGGCCTATCGCGGAACTCGACCCCAGGATGACGATGTCACCCTCGTGGTGATCAAGGTGCTATAGCGAAAGTCGACTACCAGAGTATTTCATTTAAACCATATGGCCATTGTCCGAACATTCTCGATTCGCGAGCAGTTGGCGCATATGTTCCACGAATCGTCGACCGACCTTGAGACGGCGCTGGATCGTAGCCTGATCAAACTCCACGAGTACTCCATAATCTCCCTCTTGGCGGTCATCAAACATGTCGTCGTAGAACTGACCTAATTCGGTGGGAATTCGGCCGGTCTTGACCAGATGCCGATGTAGCGCGGACCGAACGCCCGAATGCCTGGAAAAAGAAAGCCCCTCCGCCAGTAAAACCGCGTTTGTCGCATAAAAGCAGGCGTAATAAATGCGGTTCATGGCAAACCGCGTTCGACCGGCCGCCATTTCCGCCGACGCGGACTCCAATGCTTCGTCCGCGTTGGTCAACAGGTATTGCAGAACCTGCTGTCGAGCTTGCTCATCGGTCATGCGGCGACTCCATCGCGATCGATTTCCCGGTGAAGCGGTAATACCCGATAGGGGCCGTGTTCCCAGGAATCCTGGGGCACAACAACCTTGCTAATGACCACATCCCGTTCAAGTTCCAGCGCGAAAAGGGCCCGGGTCATGGCCTCCTTTTCCGGCGGAGTGACCGGGCGGCTCGTTAGAATCAGCAGGTCCATATCGGATTCGGGGGAATCGTCTCCCCGGGCCTTCGAGCCGAACAGGATGACTTGGACGACCGGGAATTGGCTCCGTAGAATTGCGGCCGCCTCCGTTATGGCCTTGCGTTCGTTTTCTTTCAAGGATATGTCTTCAAGCCGTTTCATGACTACGCTCCTCCAGCATTATAGCAAATCGAAGAAGCGGCGTTCATTCTTGGACTAAACTACATTATGGTCTGGGGCGGCATAGCTGTCCAACGGATAACGACTGGTTATTCCGTCAAAGACATTATGCCTCGGTGCGGTGCAAATCATGCACAAGGGGAGAAGGGGGGATTGTGCCACGCTACCGTCAACATGCGTACCACGGTGCCAAAACCATCAGTCGGATGATCACCGACGCCCTGACGGCCTATCGCGGAACTCGACCCCAGGATGACGATGTCACCCTCGTGGTAATCAAAATACGGTGAGCGGTGACTCAGGCGAGGACGGGTTCGCCATATCGCTGCGTTTGACGAACGGCGGTGAATTTCCCGACAAAATCATCCAGGGCCGTCTGAAAGCAAATATCCGCCCAGGAAGCATTGATGTCCTCGAATCCGGTGCAGAAGCGGTCCCCCCCGATATGCCCTTGACCCGGCAGGTAACATTCATAAGCGCATTCCATCTGATCAATACCCGTGAGTCGGAAACTGATCAGGACATAACCGTCCTCGGTCAGGGCGAATTTGTATGAGTGCAGGCCGGCACGTGCCTGCGGCGCGCTGGCCTGGAAATGCCACTGGCTAAGAAACTCGGTCAAACGCTCGAAGGCCGGCTGGACGATTTCGTTCACCTGTTCCTGATAACGCCGGGCGGATTGCTCGCGCAATGTTTCCATTTTACGAGCGAAGCTCTGTTGCCAATCGTTCATCTTATTTACCCCTTTTCATGACCACCGTGACTCAGCCGATAAGCGAATCAACCTTTTGCCCCTTCGGCTGATCCACATTCTCTTACGATACATCCTGGCTAAGAAGCAAATGGATGCTGTCCTCATTCGCAAACCGTCGTCCGAATAAAAAACGGCGAGGGTGCTCTCCTCTCTCCATCGCACCGTTCCCTCTATCGCTCCGTCGCTTCCCCTTGCTTCTTTGCAAAGTTCCGACAGATCTCGGGAGGCTGCACGAATCGGACGACGATTGGATATCGGACGCAGAAAAAACAGGATTTTTCCGACACCGCGGGAAAAGAAATTGTATATTCTCAGGGTTGACCTCGTGGTTCAGCCCCGTGCAGGAGCATGTGGATATGAGTTGATGATTCACCGATTCGCCAAACGGTTGAACAGGGACCGATGGATTCTCAAACCTTGGATATTATTCAAGTTCACGTGCCGCAAGACGATGGTTCGCTGAGTCGGGCCATCGCGGAGCTGGAAAGGCGGTTATCAACGTATTCCGCCTCTCTGCGCGCCGCGCACCAGCGACTCCGCGGCGCGGTGACGACTGAAACCGCACCCGCCGTATCAGCGGTCAAGCCCGAGACTCCGGTCACCAGGGAGGCCGTCGTTTCGCCGCCGATTCAACCTGCCGCGGAACCGGAGCCTTCGCCGGCACCGTTACCCCCGAAAGTTGTACCCACCGTGCCGGCTGTCGAGGAAACTCCATCGTGGCCTGCGGAGCAGGTGCCCGCGTCGCCGGAATCACCGGCGGAATCATCTCAACAAAACGATGAGGCGTTACTGGCTTCGCTGGACACGGTGACGGCCGAGCGTATTCGGGTTTTACGCCGCCTGTGTGACCGCAAGAAGAGTGTACGCGAGTTATTGAGCGAGTTGGAGGCGACCAAGCCGTTGCCGCCGCCCGCCCAGACCAAGAAGAGATCGTGGTTTTCGAAGGGGTAGGATCATCATGAGCCAGACACGAAGCGAGGAAAAAACCTTGGCAGTCGAGACGGTTTCGTCGGCGGAGGTGGAACACCTGGAAGCGCTCGGTCAGCAGGTGCTTGCGGCCATGCAGACCGTTCGTGAGCTACTCGAGGCCCGGGCCGGCGCGCTGGAATCCTGTCGGGCGGCCCTGGAGGAACATCATCAGCGACTCAAGGAACAGCGCGAGGCCCTGGCCGGACAGGAACGCGAGTTATGTACGCAATACGAGGCCCGCGAATCCGCCCTGTCCGAACGCGAAAAACAATGCGCACGTCTGCAGGAAGAACTGGAGCAGATCGAGGAACAGCGTCGCTTGCTCCAGGAACAGGAGTCCGAACTGACCGCGCGCAAGGAGGCCCTCGAACGGCAGGCGGAACAGATTCAGAAGCAGAGCGAGGAGTTGCGTATGCAGAGCCTCGCCTTGGAGGAACAACGCAACGAAATCGAGGTTTCGCGGGAGTCGGTAACCAGGGCCTCGGCGGACCTGGAGGAAGAACGGCGAAAATGGCTGGCCGATCAGAAAACATATGCTGACGCCGAAAAGGAATTGGAACGTCAACGAGCGGATCTGGCCGCGCAGCGCGAGGAATTGGAGAAAATGCGGCAGGAGTGGGAGATACGCATGCGCGAAGTGACCGCCGCCCGCGACAGCCTAGCCGCTCTCCAGAAACAATTAGACGCCGAACTGACTGCGGTAACTGAACAAAAGAACGATTTGTTACCGAAATACGGCTTGGAGGAAAACGTCCCCGGCGCGAAGGCCGACCGAGGCATTCCCAACGTAGCCGACCAGGAGGCCCGCAGTTCGCTGGAACGGTTCCAGAAACTCTGCCGGGATGCCAAACGAAAGGCGCTGGGGAATTGATAGACGCAGGTATGGCTTGAAAGATCACCGGCCTGGCCGCGACGAAATGACGGGACTCCATAGTCGGTTTTCGGGCCGGATCAATGGAGGGGAATCATGGGATTGAACCTGCTATCGCGAAAAAAGAATCGGCCAACCATCACTCCAGATCATCCTCGCGGCAAGACCTCACTGGGTCGGGAATATTCGGATTACCAAGCGGCCGCTGCCGTCAAACCCGCCGAAGATCCCTTGTTACGTTGCCTGCAACAGGGGCGGTGGGGCTTTATGATCCGACATCACCAGCGCTGGCGTCACCATCCCGAAAGCGAAAAAATTTACCAGACGGCCAGCGCGTCGATCGACGAAAATTTCGGCCTGGTACCCGAGGGCTTTGCCTCCCTGCCCTTGACGGTCAACGACGTTCCCGGCGCTTCCGAGCTGGATTTCGAGACCGTACCCTTTTTGCTCGGTCGTTATGCGGTAATGCATGCACAATATCAGCATTTCGTTGACGCCGGCGGCTACGAGGATCTTGATTTGTGGCCGCAAGACATCTGGCCGCACCTGATTGATTTCACGGATTTAACCGGAAACCCGGGGCCGCGTTTCTGGCGTGACGGCCGGCATGATCGGCGCCTGGCCGATCATCCCGTCGTGGGGGTCTGTTTCTTCGAGGCGGCCGCCTACGCCGCCTGGGCCGGTTTCCGTCTGCCAACCGAGGCGGAGTGGCAGATGGCCGCCAGTTGGCGCATTCGCAGTTCCGCCCATGTATTACGCCGTTACCCGTGGGGCGACGCCCTGGATACGGATCGCTGCAACATCTGGGCCTCCGGGATCGGGCACACCGAGCCGGTCGATGCTTTTCCGGGCGGGGCCGCTCCCAACGGCGTGCGCCAATTGATCGGCAACGTGTGGGAGTGGACGGATTCGGATTACGAGGTGACCGACGGCGAAGGCCGTCCCGTCGTGGGGGTTATGCAAATGAAAGGCATTCGCGGCGGGGCCTTCGACACCTACTTTGCTTCCCAGGCCACCAGTTGTTTTCGCACCGGACTGGCCAGTCTGAGCCGCGTGCATAACGTCGGCTTTCGCTGTGCCCTGGATGTGCCCTTATCGCCGAACGGAGAAAGCGGGTCATGAGCAAGACCATACCCATTAACACCGATGCCGCTCCCTGCCTGATTTGCGGCAAGACCAACATGGCCAGCGCGGCGGTCTGCGTGGATTGCGGGGCCCCAATGGCCATCGCCCACGACATCAAAGCCCAGCAGCGCGAGCCACAGATCGTCAGCATCATCGGCGAGAGCAACGTGGGCAAAACCGTTTATCTCGGCTTTCTTCTGGACATGCTGACCCAGCGGGCCGGCGATTTCGAGGCCATCCCCCGCGGGGCGTATTCCGTCGATCTCCAGCAGACGGTCATCAGCCACATGGCCCAGCGTACGTTTCCGCCCAAAACGCCGATGGAAATGAACCAATGGTATTGGGCTTATTACCAGATATTCCAAAAACATCCGCGGCCCAAGTGGGTGGATTTGTTGATGCCGGACATGGCCGGCGAATCACTCGCCGCCGAGGTGGCCGCCCCCAGTACCTTCCGGCCCATTCGCGATCTCCTGACCCGCTCGGCCGGCTTGATGCTGCTGGTCGATGCCGCGTTGGCCGCCAACGGGTCGGCCCGCCCTGATTTTTTCGCCGTCAAAATGCTCAGCTACCTCTATTCCATGTGCGGTGTGCGCGGAGATGAACGGATTGAAACCCCGGTGGCCATCGTACTCTGCAAGGCCGACTATTGTCCGGAGTGTTTCGATCATCCCCAGCGGTTTGTGCAGGCCAATCTGACCCGGTTGTGGAACTTGTGCGAAAACCGGCTCACGTGTGTCGAGTTTTTCGCGTGCAGCGTGGTCGGTTCGCTGGCTTATGCCACTGCGCCGGGTGATGATTATGTGGTACCCATTCCGCTGCACACCGCCCTGCAGGGAGTGCTGGAACCATTCGAATGGATTGTGCAAAGACTTTAACATTAAACGGCGCGCCCGGGGTCGGCGCCGCGGACGGGCCCCCCTTCGGCCCGAGCCGGGCTCATGGCCAAGGGCTGGCGTGCGATCAGGCGATTTTCACTTCGATCCGGACCCCGACCGGCGAAGGTTATCGCATGATCGCCGCCAGCGTGGCCGTGACCGGTGACGAACGGGCCGAAATCACCCGTCGTTCGCCCGCTCATGGCAGCCTGTGCGATCCGGAACCCTCCGCAATCGGATTGGACAGCTACCGGCTCGAACGAGGCCGCCGCTGTGTGGCTTACACCACTTATGCCGGCGTCGAACACACCGCCCGCGGAGGCGGACGGATTTATTCCCATATCGCTTTGCTGCAAAGAGAGGATTTTCGCAGGTTTGATGCGGATCCGCTCCGCCCGCACCGGATTCTGGGGCGAATTTTTCAACGCTTCGGACCGGTCCTTAAACCGCCGTCACGATTGGCTCCGCTCGATCTGCCGATTACCGATGTCGAATACCTTATTCCCGAACAGGCCGATCAGTCACCGCTTGAAACGAACGTCGCCGCCTGGCTATGGCCGACGGCCGCTGCGCTGCTCAAGGGCGAACGGGTGGTGCTCGTCGGACCCACACAGCCGTTAGAACTGGCCCGCTGGATCCTGTTGTGTCTGCCGTTGGGGCTTCGCGAGGAAATGGACGTATCCGTGGGCCTCAAGCCCTCTTCCACACGCCCGGCCCACCTGAGCATAACGCCGACACTGGATGCTCGCTCGCGACAATTTATCGAGGGGCAGGAACTGACCCTATGGGATACGTCCCATGATCCGCCGCCCGACGTCGATCCTTTTACGCGGTGGCTCGAACTGTTGCGAAAATGGTGGAGCGAAGGCCGTTTGAGCGCGATCACGGATTTCACGACGCATACTTGCGCTCACACCTTACCCGACGACTTGGATCGCCTGGCCCGCGAATGGCAAGATTACCCACTTCCAGATCACCAGCCTGAGACGCAAACGAGAGTCATTCCGCCAAGCGCCACCGCTTCTTGAAGTGCCGACCTTTGAAGAGAATCGGGACGGGTGCTGTAGCCAGGCCTTTCCATATCCCCGATCTGCGAAAGTTGGATTAGATGTCGAAATCGCAAAAAAGCACTCTGAAACGGTCGCAATGTCTGTACCGCGCTTAGATTCCTGCATGATACAGGCAGGAAAAACACAAAAGTGACGATCGGCCGTCAGGCGATCGCGTGACAAAAGTTGAGAAGCCGGAAGCCGGTCGCATTTGTTTTATATTTATTATAAAAAAGCATCAACACTGTCTCGACAAGAGGTCCTCCGCAGATTAAGCTATCCTCGCCTCCCCATTCTTGAAAGCATATTGTGTGTAATGTTTTACACCGCAATAGGTTCTTTCGCGTTTCTTGGTTGAACCGCCAAGGAGTAGTTTGGTCTTTTTTTTGGAGGATGTATCATGTTGAAAAAGAATTTCTTTTGGCTTGTGAGCTTGACGATTGGTCTGGCCCTGATGATGGGACAAGGATGCCCCTCGCCGGGGCCGCAACCGCAACCGGAACCGGAACCGGAACCTGAACCCGAACCTGAACCCGAACCGGAACCCGAACCGTTCCTCACTATCGTAAAAACCGATATTGATGTCCGACATGATGCGGGTTTGCAGTGCGGTGATGATCTTATCGCCTTTGGGACCAGTGCGACCACCGGTGTTTCGTACATCATCCCCTCCGAAGCCCCGACCGACGGAACCGCGGTTGCCGGTGCCGAAAACTATGACGCGAAGGCCTTCGCCGTGGGCGGACGGACCATCTTCCTCGTTGGCCATGTAGGCAGCGGTATTGCCTTCCAAGTCCACGCTCTGAATGTCGATACGGGTACGCTGAATCAGTTCACCGCGGATCAGATTAGGCTGAACACGATCAAGAGCCAGGATGCCCCGGGCAGCATCCAGGCCGACGGCCCCTACTGCGCGGTCATTTGCAGCCAGAACGACGTGGCTGACGGCAAGATCATCAAGGTGATCGATGTCAGCGGCGATGAGCCTGCGTTGATCGCATTTGCTCAGAACCCGGCCGATTCCGCGTTCCAGGTAGCCCAGGTGGCGGTGGATGCGGCCAGCAAGACCGTGGTCGCCGTCGCGAACGACACGTTCTTCATTTATGACATCGATACACCGGATGCGGCCCCGGTGCAAATCGTGGCGCCCGAAGGCGTCGGCGATGCGCAGATGAAGATGAACGACGGCCACATCGTTGCCGTGGACGATCAGGGCTACCCGATGGCGTTCCTGGTGGACCTGGCCAATGAAGCCGTGATCGCCATGGCTAATGCCGAAGCAGCCTCGGCTTTCGGTGTGGCCATCGGCGCGGATAATTTCGCCTTCTTCGCCGATGCGACGGCCGACGATCGCGTGGGCGGATCGCAGCGCGTAGCGGCCGGCGCCTTGCCGGGACCGGGCTTTACCAAGGCCGCGTTGGGTAATCAGATCGACGGCTCGACGAACAACAACGGCCTGGTCGGCTTCGCCGGCAGCATGAGCATCGTGCCGGGAGGCGTCTACGAAGACTACGTTTTTCTGGCCGACTGGTATTTGCAGTACAGCACCGGCGGGGTAGCCTTCACCGTACCGGCCGATCCGGATGGAACGGATCCCTACGCCTGTCCGGCCTGGGACGTGGATGCCAGCAGCAGCGTGGTCGGCTTCAAGACGGCGGCCACAAGATCGGACAACCTGGAAACCACGGTCGGCTATATCATTCTCGATGTCGATTAAGGTTTCGACCGAACAGCCGACAGGCTGCATTTACAAACGACGGGCGGACGCGTCTGCCAAGGCGCGTCCGCCCGTTTTTCTCCGCGGAGCTCAGCATACTCCCGATCAAAGTCCGAACAAATCCCGGAGTTACGGCCTGAACGGTTACAATATCAATAACATAAAATATCTTGACAGGTCTCGACAGCGAACGTTTTGGGGGTTAGGCTGTCGGTATCTCTCATCTTTGTGAACATGTGATAAACGCGTGGTTTCTTCGTGTTTGTATTGTAGGGTACTATTCGGTCAGCAGGTTGAACTGCCAGGGAGCGGTTCGTTTTACACCCGTTTATGGAGGACACATCATGTTAAGAAAGAATTGTATTGGGTTGGTGATCTTGACGGTTAGTTTGGCTTTGGTCATGGGTCAAGGATGCCCTTCCCCTTCGCCCACGCCGGAGCCGGAGCCGGAACCCAATCCCGATCCGGTTGATACCGGCCCTCAGGCCGGAGAGGAACGCGAATTTGCCGGCATGGACTTCATCTATTGCCCGGCGGGCACTTTCACCATGGGTTCCGATTCGGAATTGGCTCAGGACGACGAAACTCCTCATCAAGTCACTCTGACCAAAGGATTCTGGATCGGCAAATATGAAGTTACTCAGGCCGAATGGGAAGCCGTTATGGGAGATAACCCCTCCCTGACACTTCATCAGGAACCCAATCGCCCGGTGGACAGTGTTTCCTGGAATGATGTACAGGATTTCATTACCGCGATCAATGCGGACAGCGGCGAGAATTTACGCCTGCCTACCGAGGCCGAGTGGGAATACGCCTGCCGTGCGGGCAGCGCCACCGAATACACCTTTGGCGATGACCCCGGCGATTTCAACTCCAACTATAAACCCCTGGCCGACTATGCTTGGTTCGATGCCAATAGCGACACTGAGGCAGACGGCCAACACATTTCGCATGATGTAGGGTCCAAACTGCCGAACGATTGGGGCATTTACGACATGCACGGCAACGCCCGCGAGTGGTGTCAGGATTGGTATGGCGATTATCCCGCGGGAGCGGCTACAGATCCACAGGGCCCGGAAGACGGCCAATACCGCGTCGTGCGTGGTGGAGCAGCCTGGCACTTCGCCGAATTCCTCCGCTCCGCCCGCAGAAGCAATGACTATGCGGGATCAACTTCCGACGACCGCGGGTTTAGGCTCGTTCGACCGGAATAACTCTCTTCCAAACGGCCGACGGCGCAGTCCGAGAGAAAACCACGGGCGGACGCATTCGTTAGGGTGCGTCCGTCCGTTTTTTATGCAGGATTTAACGAACATCTGTTGCAATGAGCCGCCTGGGTGAAGAAAAATGGGAGGATTCGGGGGGGGCATAAGCTACAAGAAAACCTGAAAGTCCAATCATGTCATCAACGTTGTTCTGCCTCCCAAGAAGGCGGACGGCTCGCCGGACCCCTGATCGAAGCAAGGCCGAAACTTCCTTCCACGGTGTTCCACGCGTCGTTGGTATTGATGCCGGTGAAGATCAGGACGAAGTCTCGGCCGTCCGGACTCAGCCATTTGTTGGAGAAGTTCCAGAAGAACGTACCGGTCTCGATCCGGCCCGTCCCGAAAAGCTCGGCGTCTTGGGCATAGAACACCGTTGTCCAAGGCCCCCAGGGTTCGGGCGCATCGAACATCCCAAGATGACCCTCGAACGAAGCTGTATGCTCGGTACAGAGGAGATATCGTTTCAGGCCAGGGTTATAGCTGACGCTCAGGCACCACCCGACTCCGGCCGGGTTCTCGAAGACGGGGCGGCGCGCGTCCGGATCGGATGTCCATTCGGGGGAATTGTCTCCATCGTTCCCCGCGAAGAATTCATAGGCGTTCTGATCCATCAGTTTTGTTTTCGACACTCGCGCCAGATCAATCCTGCCGGGCACATGCACATTCAGCTTGGAGGGGTTGCCCTCGAGTCGGATGAAATAGTGGTAAACGTAGTCGTCCCGTGCTCCCGCGTAATTGCGGCCGAAATTGAGAATGGTTGGCATGATGAGGCCCTGCGTTTTCGTGTAAGCCCAGGAGGCCCTGGTCCACATGGCCCCGTGGTTCGAGGATTTGCACAACCGGCTCTCCGTGTACGAGGTCGTTCCGGAGCCGGGGCCTACCCATTTATAGAGAATGCCGTCCACGCAGAGAACGCCGTAGCTTTTTCCGTCAAAACGGGCGGGTTGCTTCGGTTTCTTGCCTCCCCAGACGTTATAGCCTGTGTAATTTTTTCTATTCCCCTCGATGCGTGCGAACCCGAGACTCACGCGGCCGTCGCTGTTCGTGCCTCCAAAACCTCCGCCGTCACCCCAGGATGCATATTGATGATCATCGTCGGCCCAGGTGATCGCCCAATTATCGCTGCCCGAAGCCATCCGCGTGTGTGTTGACCAGTTGAAAACAACACCGCCGATAACGGGACTTTTCGGATAAGGGGGAGCCGCGGTTAAGAACGCCGTGGCGCGAAAAAACAAAACCAGCACTAAAGCACAGCATCTTAATGAAGAATACATACGCATCCTCGCGTGTTCTTTTATTTCGGGACAACTTAGTAACCGAAGACAAGTTATATCAGCAGAGCCAGCCATTCGCGGTTACCTTTCTGGCCGGGGATAGGGCTTTCGATGAGGCCGGCGACTTGGAAGCCGAGTTGTTCGATCGTTCGGCGCACGGCGTCCAGAACCTCGGGGGCTAGTTCGGCCGGAAGCACCCCGCTACGGAGTTGCGCGGCGTCGGTTTCGTAATGGAGTTTTATCAGGGTGATGATGCGGCCGTCGGGGCGGAGTAGTCCGCGGGCGGGCGGTAAAATATGTTGCTGACGGGTCCAACCCACATCGATGACTACCAAGTCGACAGGCTCAGGCAACTGCACGTGCATCGCGTTGGTCCGCTCCATGACATGCACGCGCGGATCCTTACGCAGTTTGTAAGCCAGAGTTCCGTAGCCGGTATCAACGGCATAAACGCGCGCGGCCCCGCGTTGCAGCAAGCAATCGGTAAATCCGCCAACGTTGCAGCCCAGATCGGCGCAAACCCAACCCGCTGGAACCACGTTGAAGGCATCCAACGCGGCAGCCAACTTGATGCCGCCTCGGCTGACGTAAGGATGATCGTCTGGTATTTCGCGGGAGCTCACGGTAAGGCCCGATCAGACCTTGGCTTTCAGGGCGTTGAGCTTTTTCTGCAGCCGTGATTTTCGCCGGGCTGCGGTGTTTTTGTGAATCGCACCTTTGGCGGCGACCTTGTCGATCCTCTTGACGGCTGATTTCAGGGCATCGGCGGCCTTAGCCTGATCGCCGGTGCCGGCGACTTGCATGAAATCGCGTACCGTCTCCTTGACGATTTTCTTCCGGGCCCGGTTGCGAGCACGGGCCTTGACGTTCTGACGCATCCGCTTCTTGGCGGAAATTGAATGGGCCACGAAAAGTTCTCCTCAGGGTTTTTCCGACTAGTCGGGATCGTTTTCTTTCTTCTTCTGTTTCCGGAGATCGTCGATCCGTTTCCGAACATCTCCCTTACCGTAGTTATAATCCCATTGTATGAGCTGGCCGTAGATTTTCAAGGCGTTGTCCGCCTGGCCGTCTTCCTCGTAGGCCCGACCGAGCCAGTAGTGTAATTGCCGGCCCAGCTCATCGTCGGGAATTTCGTGGTTTTTTATGGCCTCCAGGAAGGTCTCGATGGCCTGATCGTAATACCCTTTCTTGTAGAAGCACTGTCCGATGTAAAGACTACAAAAAATGCGGGTCTTGGGGTCACTCCGAGCTTCCTGGAGGATAGGGATGGCCTCATCGTAATGCTTGGCCTGGAAGAGCCGGCGTCCGTACTCATACCGCAAACGCATGTCCGAGGGATAATGGCGGAGCCGGTCTTTGAAGACTTTCAACTCGTAGCGTAGTTTTTCCTTGAATTGCTCCTTGGCCGCCTCGAGGTCGCCGGCGTCCTGTTTGAGGCGTAGCTGGCGATTAAGCTGTTTCATGCGGATGTCGTCGGCCCGGGACTTATAGCGGTATTCCTTGGTGTCCTGGTAGGCCTTGATCAGCAGGCTGATGGCCTTGTTTTCATCCTCTTCGCGTTCCCGCCGGCAAAGCAGATCGACCAATTCGTTGATGGTTGCCGCTTTGGTGGGGTCGGCCTCGTAACGGGCTTTGGCCGTGGCGATGAGCTGATCGAGGCGGTCGTCGGATTGCACGATCCGCTCCTTGTCGTGGATTTCCGACTGGGCCTCGGCGTCGTGGATGGAATCGCGGAAGGAACTGGCCGAGGAATATTTCCCCTTGAGGATGGTCAGCTTGCCGGTTACGTCGCGCAGATCGGTGGACGCGCTCATATCACGCGGTTTGAGGTCGCTGATTCGAGCGAGGGCCTCGACGGCCCGCTCCAGGTATTTGATGCCCAGATCAGGCTGAACGTCGGCCACGCGGTCGCTGAGGTCCTCGTATACGTTGCGCATGACCTCGAAGCGGGCGACGTTGGGTTTGTCCTCGCGGCAGGCGGCTTCGTAAAAAATCTCGCCGATCCACATGACCGTGGCGGTATAGTCGGCCTTGGCCGCGCTCTTGAACATGGCCTCCATGTAGGAAAGGTTTTGCGGGGCCATGGCCAGAAGCATTTCCGCGTTAAGCATGGCCGTCTTGGGGTCCTTGACGTTCAGCTTGTATTTACGCTGATCGCCAAATGAGGGCTTTTTCCCACCGCGAAACAGGGCGGCGGCCCGGCAGGGTTTATGACCTTCCTCGACGGCCTCGGGCCAGAAATTCAGGCCGTTGATGTACCACTCAATCGCGTAATCGTAGTTTTTAACCTCGGCCAGCTCCTTGGCCCGCTTGAAGCATTGACGGGCTTTGCCGATCTCCTCGTCAGTAAAGGTCGGTGGAACGAATGGTTCGTCGTTGTCGGATTTCTCTGACTTTCTGAGCATTAGGATCTCTGGTCCGGTAAAACCCGCGGATCAAAGGCTTCATTGGTCATGGACGCGTCCCCATAAGGTCGGCGACCGATAGGGAAAGCCGGTCCCCGGGCCGGGACTCCCCGTTTCAAGTTGCTTCGCGCGGCACGACCCCTTCCAGCAGGGGTGCATGTACGGCGGTTACTATCCCTGATCGTAACAAACGGTCGATAAGGGTCAAGTGGCTCTGGACCGAGCCTTGGCCTACAATAAGATGGTAATTTATACGACAGGCCCGCATGGTTGCGACCGGCACGGGCCGTTTGTCAGGTGAACGGAAGATGCTGGTGAGTGAATTGCCCGAACGGATTGTCTGTTATCCTGATCCGCGTTTACGAACGGCGTGCGCGCCGATCGAGGAGTTTGACGATTCGGTGGCGGCCTTGGCCGAACGCATGTTGCGGATCATGAAGGCAGGCAACGGGGTGGGGCTGGCCGGCCCGCAAGTGGGCGTTTGTCGGCAAATTTTCGTATGCAACCCGACCGGCCGACCGGAAGATGACCAAGTCTATATCAACCCCGAACTGCTCGATCTCGTCGGGACGGTGGAGGCGGAGGAAGGCTGCCTGTCGCTGCCGGAGATCCATGCGATGATCCACCGGGCCCGCAAATGTCGGATTCGGGCGGTAAACGTCCATGGCGAACCTTTCGAGCGGGAAGGCGAGGATTTGCTCGCCCGTATCTGGCAGCATGAAAACGATCACCTCGACGGCCGACTGATCATCGATCGTATGGACGCCACGGACCGGATCGCGAACAAGAAGCAACTGGCCCAGTTGGAAGCGCAGTTTAAGGGCTGAACCACCGCCCCTTGCCGCCCCTTCATGCGATATATTCCTCCGCAAGCGGCGAGAATTCCTGAACGGACAGATTCAACATATCCCTCGGCCAAAAACTTTGGCAACATCCCGGTTGTCTTCTTCTGAAAAACACTTGTTGATCCTCCGTGTTCGTTTATGATGATATGGATTGAGCAGCGCTCGTGCGCCGAGTCCTTCAATCCAGTGAGGAGTGGATCATGCGCCATACCCGGCCCAATGACCGTCTTCGGCGGCGGGATGTCCTGAAATACGCCGCATGGACCGTGGGAGGAGTAACCGTCTCCGGTTTGGCCAGTTGCAGTCATCTGAAAAAAAACGAGGACAGGGCGCTCTTCTCGTTCGTGCAGCTCAACGACACACATTTGATGAGACCGGGGGATAAGGGCGGCTACTCGAAAACCACGCCGAAAGTTCATCACATCATTGAAACGATCAATACGGAAGAAGCCTTTCCTATGCCCGATTTCGTCATCCTGACCGGTGACATCATTCATGGTGGGGAATTGGAGTTGTTGCTGCCTCAGTGCCTGTTCGCGAAGGAAACGCTCGCCGCTCTGCGTTGCCCTTACTACACGGTCATCGGTAATCACGAAGTCGTCCAACGCGAGAGCGATCCCGATTATCAGGGGCCTTACGAACAGGTCTTCGGCAAGGACCGCGTGAACTACGATTTCGTGCATAAGGGGGTCCACTTCGTTTGCCTTAATAACGCCAACGGCATCGGTAGCGTGGACGCCTATCCGGGCAATTCAAGCTTTCATAAACTGGTAGCGGAGGTCACCCCGAAGCGCAACCAATGGCTGGCCGAGGCCCTGGACCGGCATCCCAAATTGCCGAAAATCGTCGCGTGTCATATCCCGCTGGTCTGCCTGCGTGAAGAACCGATCCTGAAAAAGAGTTTCGGGTTTCCTACTTACCAGATGATCGGAAGCGGTACCTGGGACATCGTGCGCGCCCACAACCAGACGGTCGTTGCGGTGATCTGCGGCCATCTACACCTGACCGGCGCCGTCGAGAAGGATGGAATTTACCATGTCTGCCCATCGGGAACGGCCTCCTACCCGTGTCACTATGCTCGTTACGTCGTCTATCGGAATCGCATCGAAGTGCAAATGATTCAGGTCGTCGAGGATCTGGTTACACCCAACACGAATCTTCACGGAAAACCGCGCTACCCGGAAGGCTTTACCGACGCCGCGCACCCGACGGCCGAGGAATACGTCAGCGGTACGGGTATCGAGCAGCGTTTTGCGATCCCCCTCTTGAGCCAATCCAATACGTAAGGCTCGCGTCCCTTTACACGGTGGAGAACCGGCTGACGATCCGCAGCAACATCATGATCGCGGTGGCCAATACCACGAGAAAGCCTGCGCCGGCCAGCAGGTTCATGCCCCACCCATTACGCCGCTCACCCATGATGTCCCGCCGGTTGGCCAGCCAGATCATGGCGGCGGCCATCAGCGGATTACCCAGCACGGTCAGGGCCTGCCCGAAAATGATGGCATCCACCACCTTGATCGAAGTATAGGTGATGATCATGGCTACTCCCATGCCGATGAGCATGACCATCACGGCAAAACGACGCGGCCAGGGGTCACTGAGCCGCGGGGCCTTGCCCAGCCCGTCCGCCAACGCCGCCCCGCCGATCATCGCGTTGATCACGAAAGGATTCATCGCCACGGCGAAGAGGCCGACACAAAAAATCAGATGGGCGGCCGTTCCGAGCAACGGCTGGAGTTGAGTCGCCAGGACACCGATGTCATTGGCTTGCTGGCCGCGAAGGACCGTGCCACTGGTACACATAATCAGTCCGCTGATGAGGCCCAGTACGGCCACGCCGGTCAATGAATCGCCGATGCCACTCTTGTAATCCGCAAGGGTCCAGCCCCGCTCGCGGACGAGATTGCCCTGAAAAAAAGCCCCGGCCACCGAAAACGTGGTGCCCAGCAGAGACGCAATCAGAATCAACGCCTTGCTTTGCAGGTTAAATTCAATACCCGCGGGCCGGCTTGGCCACAACCCGCCCAATACCTCCAGCAGGTTTGGTTGGACCAGGATAAGGTTGATCGCGAAACTGACGAGGATCACGGCCACCATCACCTTCATGGCGCGTTCGAGCACGCGATAAACTTGCCGAAGAGTGAAAACCAGGGTGATGATCAGGCCGTTGAACACGACCAGCACGACCGCATTGAAGAGGTTCTGCGCCTGTGGGGAGAGGGTGTTGGGATCGGCGAACAGGCGGACCAGCCCGAGCGATTTAACCGCGGCCACGATGGCCAGATTGTTGGCAAATTGGAAGGAGGCACAGATCAGGCAGAGATTGATGCCGATGATCGCCGCCGCTACCCGGCCCAGACGACCGGCGATCAACTGACACGGCGTGGCCTGGCCGACCACGCCGATCCGAGCCCCCATGCTGATATAGGTGGCCATCAGTATGGCGGTCGAAACCAGCAGCCAGAGCAGATCATAGCCGAACATGGCCCCGATATTGGAACTGACCACGAGGCTCCCCGGACCGAAAACCACGCACGCCGTAATCAGCCCCGGCCCGATCATTCGCCACCACGGCCGCCGCACCGCTACCGCCGTCGTGCCTCGCACTTCCGCATCGCTCATCATTGGTCCTCGATCAAGTCTACATATCGCGCTCATCCGCTCATGATGGCCGATATCATAAACGAGAAGCTGGCCAAGCAGAAGGCAAGCCGGTCTTGCATCCCGAAGCATGAAGCCTCTTGCCAAACCGCGCTCAACACCGTGCACGGTGGTATTTGACGGGCGGATAAGGATCATTTAAGAGAAACGTAAGCAATCGGGTATTTCGGGAGGCCCTCTTATGAAAAACAATTTAGGTATTATCACCGGCATGGCCATACTTGGTCTGATTCTTGAACTTCCGGCTCGGGCGGAGTCGGCCGGCGAGCTTCGGCTCGTACCTTTTCCCAAAGAGATACAACTGAAGGTCGGTGTTTTCAGCTTGGATCGTCCGTTGGTCATTGAGCTGTCCGGTCCTCGAAAGGTCGGCGAATTGATTGCCGAGGAACTGGTCAGGGCGAGATTGCAAGCGCCGGAGATTCGCATCACCGGTGAAGATGCGCATACGCTGCGTCTGACCCCGACCGAATCAGTCGGTGCGCTCAGTCTTTCCTTTCGCCCGGAAGCCGGCGAAGAGGATTACCTGCTGGAGATAACACCGGAAATGGTCATGCTGGCCGGCAAGGGGTCGGCCGGGCTGTTTCACGGCGCCCAGAGTATTTGCCAACTGATTCGCGCTAACCGCCGGGGTTCCGGTATCCCCACCCTGACTATCCGAGATTGGCCCGTGCTGCCCTGGCGGGGATTTCAGGATGATATCACCCGCGGCTCCAGCCCCAAGCTGGAGACGCTGGAACGGCAAGTAACCCTGGGCGCGGGTTTCAAAATGAATCTGTTCAGCTATTACCTGGAGTACCAGTTCGCGTTCGAGAAACATCCGCTGATCGGCCCGAAAGACGGCTCGCTGACCGCCGCCGAACTTAAAGCGCTGGTGGCGTATGCCCAGGAATGGAACGTCAATGTTCTGGGAAGTCAGCAATCCTTGGCTCATCTGGACCATATTCTCCGCCTTGAACCCTACAAGCATCTCGCGGAAACGGGATGGATGATATCCCCCGCCAAGGAGGAGACCTATCAACTCCTTGACGATCTGTACAGCGAAACCGTCCCGTTGCTGCCCTTTCCGTGGTTCAATCTCTGTTGCGACGAGGCGGGGGGATTCAATCAAGGCCCGTCCAAGGAACTGGCCGCCCAGATCGGCGAAGGTGGCGTCTATGCCCGACATATCCGCCGGTTGCACGATCTTCTGAAGAATAAATACGGCAAACGCATCATGATCTGGGGAGACATCATCCGTAACCATCCGGAAAACCTCAAGGAAATCCCGGACGATGTCATTATGCTGGCCTGGAATTATAAAGATCGCATGAATTTCGATCCGGAAATCCTGCCTTTCGTCGAATCGGGGCACGATTTTTTCGTCTGTCCGGGCGTATGCGGCTGGAGCCTGATCGTGCCCGATTTTCGTGACTCGACGATCAATATTTATCACTTCGTCCGGGACGGCATCAAGCACGGCGCCCTGGGTATGTTGAACACGTCCTGGGACGACGACGGCGAAAACCTGGCCCCGCTCAACTGGTACGGTTTCGCCTGGGGTGCGGAATGCGCCTGGAGCGGTTCGACCACGCAAGCGGAGGATTTCAACCGGCGGATCGGAGCGGTTCTTTTCGGGGAAAGCGGCGACCATTTCGGCCAGGCGGTTGCCCTGCTGAGCCGGCTCCGGGGGCTGCCCGATATGAAACGCATCGCAAATAGTCGCTTCTGGACACCGGATATCGGGCCGATCAAAACCAATAATCGGGAGATCATGCGGGAACAGGCGGAACTGATACTGGCCGCAGTCCGTCCGGCCATCGAACATCTAGAGGCATGTCGGAAGGAAGCGACGTTCAACGCCGATTGGCTGGATTATTATCTCCACGCCGCGCGTCGCGTGGAATTGCTTGGACAACGCATGCTCAACGGGCTGGCGACCGTAACCGCTTATCAGAAAGCCTGCCAGGCTCAATATCCCGAAAATGAAAAACAGATCGCTGAATTACACGCGATGTTGCGAGCAGATCGGGACGCCCACGAAGCCCTTGGTCATGAGTTTGAAAGACTCTGGCTGCAGGAAAACAAACCGTACGCCCTGGATTGGACCCTGGCTCGTTATCGCCGCATGGTGAAAACTTACGACGCTCTGCTCGAACAACT
Organism: uncultured Planctomycetales bacterium; assembly: GCA_964401335.1. GTDB lineage: Bacteria > Planctomycetota > Phycisphaerae > UBA1845 > PWPN01 > JAAYCU01. The sequence goes on along the minus strand of CAYNYK010000011.1, from coordinate 47,039 downwards.
GCAAACGGCCCGCGCAGCAGCGGCCGAGGGCAAATCACTGCCCGCGCCAAACGATCTAGGGCTGATCTTCTCCGATTAGATGTCCGAACCTTTTACGCGCAGGCCGCCCCCCTTCTTGTGCAGGTCAAACCCGGTTTACTTATCCTCTTTTTCGGCGACGACGGAGATGATGTCAAAAGTGTTGAGGGTGATGGCCCAGGTGGAGGGGATTCTTTTTTCGAGACGGCGATACAGGTCGGGGCGGTTCAGACGCAGGGTGAGGATGGAATAGAGAATCTGATGGATACTGCGGGCCGTGCCTTCGGCGCAAATCTCGACGACCCGGAAACCGTGGTTGGCCAGCAGGCGGGTGAGCGTGTGGCGGTCGAAATAATGCAGGTGGGTGGGTGGATGAATCATGCGCCAGCGACGGCCGCGCAGCCGGGCCAGAATGCTGCCGATATCACCGGTGGTCAGAAAGAGCCAACTTCCGGGATGGGAAAGCTGCCTGATGCGTTGCAGGTAAAGGTCGGGACGAGGCAGATGTTCGATCACATCCCACATGACGGTCACGTCGAATGATCCGCCCAGCCGGGCGGGATCGATCTCCAGAAAATCGTCGGTAAAGACGTTCAGGCCGAAGTGTTCGCGGGCGTGGCGGGCGGCTTCGGGGTTGACCTCGAAACCGACGAACTCGAAATAGCGGGCGGCCAAGTCGCCGAAGAACCCGTATGCGGCCCCAATCTCCAGGAGGCGGCCGGCCGGCCGACGCCGACGCAGGGCATGGAGCCGACGCGCAAAGGTCTTGCGAAAGAAGGGTTCGTCGGATTGGTAATCCACATACTCCTGCCCCGTAAAATAGTCCCCCTCGTAGAGGTGGCGAAGCTCTTGCGGATCGGGTATGGCGGCGGTGACAAACCCACAATGTCGGCAGCGACGCAGGATATCGAAATGAGCGGCGAAGTCATGCCGGCCGCAAACCAGACAGGTGGCGGCATATTCGTCGGACCGGGGCGGGGCCGGCGGCTTCGCGGAAGCTCCCGGATCAAGAATCTTGCCCCCTTGTGGATTATTTGCCATCAGCCCACTTCGCGTTTCTGGAACAGGGCCACGCCGACCAGCAGCCAGGCCAGCACGATGAGCATGGCATAACCGAAGGCCAGCCCCACATAATGCGCGGTAATACGGCTTTCCTGGGTCAGGGCGTCGGTGATCCAGAGAAAAGCCAGATTGGGGGAAACCCAATAGGCCAGCTTGGCGGCGAATATGGAATCCCGGTATTGACCGAACATCACATCGGAAACCAGCCCGAGCAGCAGTACCGCAGTGCAGACCGTCAGGGTCATCACCTGTCCCAACCGGGTCGAGGTAGCGACCGCCACCGAGGTTAGTATCAGGATCATGGCAAAAACCAAGAGCAAGGCTCCTATAAGCTGACCGTCAATGAAGTCTTGGCCGAATTTCTGAATTTTCCATTCTGGGTCGATCAGGGCCACCAGGAGCATGGCCATACTCATGAGCGGAACGGCCAAAGCGACGGAAGTTGACGCGAACTGCATGTCATATAAGTAGTTACAGAAAGCCGCCAGGGTAACCGCCAAGGCGATCGCCGACAGGCCGAAGATGATGACGGGCATATCAAGGTTTTGGGAGGCCCTTTCAAGTACTTTATGCCGCATGGTCAGGAGGAAGACGATTCCGCACAGGTAGAAAGCTATGGCTAACGCCCCAGACAGTCCCAAAAATTTGCCTAAAAGGAAGAGGGGGCGGCTGACCGGTTTACTGACCACGGTCAGTACGGTTTTATTTTCGATTTCCCTCGACAAAATGCCGGCGGCGCTGAAGGCGGACAAAAACAAACCGCTGACCAGTAACGTAGAAAGACCTAAATCCTTCAGGAGCTTGTTGTCGTCCTCGAGGGTAAATCCGGCCAGGCCGACGTTCATGACCAGAGCGAAGGTGGTTACCAGGAGCATCACGCCGTAAATCGGCTGGCGGACGGTTTCCGTGAAACTATTGGTCAGAATGCCCCAGAGTTTGATAAACATGGGTATTTGGTCCGTAAATCGCCGGCCTGTAAAATTTTATGTCCGGGGTCCTGGCCCGGTTGGTTTTGAAGATGGCCGCTGCCGGTCGGCTTGGCAGCTTCGTCGGCTTATTGTAAAGTACGTTCCTTTGCCGTCCACAGGTCAAGGAAATTTTTTGACCTGCTCGCTCCCGCGGGGGCCGGACGGCCGGTGGAAGAACAAGGCCTTTGTTTTGGAGTACCCCCTGAAACAGACCCCGGATGGCCGCGGAATTAAGCGACCGGGCCCCTGAGTTTCAGGATGCACTCCGAATCATTCGAGAGAAACCTGAACGATGATCGAACACAATCCTGATCGTCGAGCCCGGACGGTAGCCCTGCTGGGGTTGGTTTTCGAGATCGCCTTGACCATTTTCTATTGTCTGCTTCTGGTGGGAAGCGCGTCCCAGGGCATGCGTGGTCTGTGTCTCTTGGCGGCGGTAGGTTGTCTGGTCTGGTTGTACCTGGTGCTGATTTATCACCAGAGGGTACTGGTCCACGACGAGCGCCTGGAAAGTGAGGAACTTCGGCGGGAGCGGGCTGCCGGAGTGGGCGGGCAGGCCATTTTTGAGGTGGAAGACGAGCAGTTGCTGATGGCATTAAGGCGGCTGAGGTGGATGCACCGCTGGATGCTGCCCGGTTTCAGCTTTCTGATTATTCTGCTGCTGGTTGTCGCCGGCCTTAACATGTGGGACTGGTCGCTGGGTGAATCGGTGCGTTCCACGAACTGGCCGGTGATCGGGGGCGGCACCCTTTTGATCTGGTTCGTGGGGGGTTGGGCACTGCTGAGTTTTCTGTTTTCGCGCTACGCCGTGGGTATGGCCCGGCAGCACGAATGGAAAATGTTGCGGGCGGGGGCGGCCTGGCTGATGGGCCTGACGCTTGGCTCGGCGGCTTTATGTTTGGCCTTGGCGATTCTGTATTACGCGAATACCCCCGTTTATGAACGGGTTTTAGCTTATGTGCTGCGGATTCTGCTGCTGGTTCTGGCGGTGGAATTCACGTTGAATTTCGTGCTGGATTATTATCGGCCGCGGGCCGCGGACGAGGAGCCACGTCCGGCATTCGACAGCCGGCTGCTCGGTTTGTTTACCGAACCGGGGGGAATCGCCCGCTCCATCGCCGACGCGATCAATTACCAATTCGGTTTCGAGGTTTCCTCAACCTGGTTCTACAAACTTCTTGAGCGGTCCGCCTTGCCGCTGTTGGGATTCGCCGTATTGACGTTGTTCCTGGCCAGTTGCGTGGTGATCGGCGAGGCGGACACGCAAGTGGTGGTCGAGCGTTTCGGGCGAAAACGGGCGGTTTTGACGCCCGGCCTGCATTTCAAGTGGCCTTGGCCTATCGAAATCGCCACGCATGTGCCCACCCGGCGGATTCATACGCTGGAGGCGGGAGATAAACCGCCTCCGCAGGACAAGAGCCGGCGAAGCGAATTGCTGTTGTGGACCAACGAGCACGAAATGGAACCGCACCTGAATGTGCTGGTGGCGACCCCGAAACTGGCGGCGTTTTTGACCTTTGAGCAACCGGGCGAGGCGGCCGGGGTGTCGAGCGAGGCCAATGCGGGTGAGACGCGTTCAGGGCGAGCGAGTCAGGCAGTAGCGGTCAGCCAGCTAAGAGTGGCGGGGAACCTGCAATACCGTGTCCGCGACGCCTACCAATGGCTGCGGACTTTCGAGAATCCCGAGCGAATGCTCAAGACGATCGTCGAGCGGGAAATCACCTGCCACTGTGCGAGCATGGACGTTCTCGGCCTGCTTGGTTCCGAGCGGGGTCCGTTGGAGAAGCGGATATGGGCCGAGATTCAGAAGAAAGCGGACCGGGCGGGGCTGGGTATTGAAGTAGTCTTTTTCGGTTTGCTGGGCGTGCATCCCCCCGTAGAGTCGGAGGTTGCCCAGGCCTTTCAGGAAGTGATCGGGGCGGAGCAACAGCGGGAAGCGGCCTTGCGCGACGCGCGGCGCGAATGGGCCCAGCGATTGACCATGGCGACCGGGAACAGGGAGCAGGCCGAGGAGCTTTTCAAGGCGATTCGCGAGATGAACCTTCAAGAGTCAAACCCCACCTCCAGCGAAGAGGATCGGCGGAAGGCGCGCGACCGGGTTGATCGGCTGTTTTTTGGGGCCGAGGGTCCCGGAGTTGGCGGCGAAGCCGCGGGGAAAATCATACAGGCCCGGGCGGAACGCTGGCGTTCGGAAAACCATGCCCACGGCTGGGCGGCCCTTTTCCGGGAGGAGATCAAGAATAAAAACGCCGCGCCGGCGGCCTATCGTTTGCGGAAATACCTGGCGACCCTGGCGGGGGCCACGGACGCGGTGCGCAAATACGTTTTCGCCACGGAGGGCGAGTTGCGGACCTTTAACCTGAACCTCCAGGACAGCCGTACCGTCGGCCTTGATGTGCTGGGTGAAAAAGAACAATGATAGTCGTTTTTCGGTCAACGGAGATATCCTTACGATGAAACGCAGTTTACCTTCCGTCATCGCCGGCGGCCTGTTGGTGATCATCCTGGTCTGGTACATGATCTCCTTTCAGGTACGGTACAACGAGTGTGCCTTGGTGCGGACCTTCGGGCGGATTCAGCCGCCGGGCCTGTTGTTCAGTATGAGTGCCGAAGGGATGTCGGCGGAGCTGGACCAGGGCCGGTTGCCGGCCGAATTGCGCGACGCGTTCCGGCAAAACAAGATCGATCTGTCCGGCGCAGTCCAGGTGCAAACCCTGGATGCCGGCAAGATTTGGGAGTTCGACGATCAGGGTCGTCCTTTCATGATCCAGGTCCGCGACACCATGCTGGAGGTTTCCGATCCGCGAAAACGCGAATCGCGGGACGTGATCAAGACGCCGGGTTTGTACTGGAAATGGCCCTGGCCGATCCAGCAGGTCAGCACATACGATAACCGTATCCAGATCTATTCGTTGCCGGGCGAGGAACTGCCGACCCTTGATGAAAAAAACATCATCGTAACCACCACCGTCGAATGGCGGATCGATGATCCATACTGGTTCAGCATCCAATGCGGGGACATGCAGAACGCGGCCACCAATCTTCGGACGCAGGTGCGCGATTACCAGAAAACGGTGATAGGCCAATACAAATTCGCCAATCTGATCTCGGCGAATCCCGAAGAACTGAAGTACGACGAAATCGAGAACAAGATCCAAGAGGCGATCCAGCCCGTCGTCCGGAAATTGTACGGCATCGAAGCGGTTTCGGTAAGTATCGAAAAGCTGGCTTTGCCCGCCCAGATCACCAAGACGGTGTTCGAGGCGATGAAGAAGGAACGACAGGCGTTGGCCGCCGGCTATACGAGCCAGGGTAAGTCGGAAGCCAAAAAGATCACCGACGAGGCCGAAGCGATCGCCAATACCATCATGTCGTTCGCCGATCGAAAAGCGTCGGAAATCCGGGCGGAGGGCTTGCGGCGGGCGGCCCAGTACAACCAGGTGCTCAGTGAGGACGAGGCGTTGGCGGAGTTTCTGCTGAAAATTCAGTACCTGCCGGAAATCCTCAAGAAGCGCACCACGATTTTGTGGGAATTGGTTTCGCCTTTCGATATTCTGCGGGAAACATCGCCGAGCACGCGGCCAAGCGGGGCGGCGGTACCGCCGGATCCGAGCGTGTTGGACGTGAAATAATCGACGAGGATACAGGAAGGTCGATGACGTGATCGGCGATCTAAACAGGGAGTAACCATCTTGCACAACCATGCGGACCATTCGATGCCCCCCGCGGACGAGCCCCAGGGGGTTCCGCTCCAGGTAATCGAGGAGCCGTTGGATGCGGCCAGCCAGTCACTGGCCGATGCCTTGCGGGCCAGTTTCTGGGTCTTAAAGGCGTTGATGCTTGTTGTGATCGTCATTTATGTCTTCAGCGGTGTGTTTATTGTGCAGCAGAATGAGGTCGTGGTGGTCTCTCGTTTTGGACGTATGCTGACCCCGCCCCGACAGCCTGGGTTGCATTTTGCCTGGCCTTTGCCGATCGACCAGATCACGCGCGTTCCCACCTCCCCTCGAAAGATCGACATCGACTCCTTCTGGCTGCGTTTAAGCGAGCGGGATAGCACCCGCCCCCTCAGTGAATTGACGGCCCGATCGGATACATTGGATCCGGATACCGAAGGCGCGCTGCTGACCGGCGACAAGGCCATGATGCATCTTTTTTTCACCGCCCAATATCGTATCGGTGACGCCAAAAAATGCGTGAGTCACGTGGGCGACAAATTTCATGAAAAATTAACGGAAAGCTGCGAAAAACCCCTGCTTCGGAAAGTTCTGCAAAACGCGGCGGTGGCCGAAGCCGCCCGCACGACGATGGAAGTAGTCTGGAAGACGCCCGGCCTGTTGGCCGTCGAAATTCAGAAACGGGCCCAGCAGACCCTCGACCGACTTGGTACCGGGATCATTCTGGACCAGGTTTCGGCGGAGCGCTCGCATTATCCGCTCCAGACCGCTCTCGAGTTCAACAACGTCTCGCAAGCCGAGCAGGAACGCAACGAGATGATCCAGGGCGCCAACAAGCAAAAGGTGGAGAAGCTGAATGCCGCGGCCGGCTCGGCCTGGGAGGAGCTGGACGGGCTTGTTCGTCGGTTGGACCTGGTTCAGGCGGAGAGCGCGGAGTGGCAACAGATCATCGCCGAGATAAATCAGGTGCTTGACCAAAAGGCCACGGGCAACGCGGGCGGGCTGATCCATCTGGCCCGAAGCGAAGCCAGCAAGATCGTTCAGGACAGCCTGGCGGAAACCAATCAATTTACCCGTCTGCTGCCGGAATACCGGCGCAATCCGGAACTGTTGCGGGAAGTACTGCGCCAGAGGATGTTGCAGCAGTTGTACACCCTCCCCGGAGTCAGCAAGTGGCTGCTGCCGCCGGGGCAGAAGACGGTCAATTTGTGGCTGAACAAGGACCCGGTGGAAATCCGCGAGGCCGAAAAAGAACGTGCCGAGCAGATTCGCAAAGGCAACCCGGACTAGACGGATGCGCCACCTTGTTTGACGGGAAAACCGATGCTGGCAAAAGATCAATCCGTCGTGCAGACGGCTGGGCTCACCAAAATCTTCAAGGATTTCTGGTACCGACCGCGGGTGGTGGCGGTTGACCGGCTCAATCTGGATATCTATCGTAACGAGGTGTTTGGGCTGCTGGGGCCCAACGGTTCGGGCAAGACCACGACCATCAAGATGTTGTTGGGCCTGTTGTACCCGACCCGGGGGCGAATCCAAATTCTGGGGCGGGCGCCTACCGACGTGGCGATCAAGGATCGGATCGGATATCTGCCGGAAGAATCCTACCTTTATCGATTTCTGAATGCGCGGGAAACCCTGGATTATTACGGGCAGTTGTTCCGTATCCCGCGTCCGGAGCGACGGCGGCGGGTGGAGCAGTTGTTGGATATGGTCGGGCTGACCCGCGAAGCGCGGCGGCGGGTGGGCGAATATTCCAAGGGGATGGCCCGGCGTATCGGCCTGGCCCAGGCCCTGATCAACGACCCCGATCTGCTCATTCTTGACGAACCGACCACGGGTTTGGACCCCATCGGTACGCGGGAGATCAAGGACCTGGTGCTTTTTCTGAACCGGGAAAAGAAGAAGACCATTCTGCTGTGCAGCCACCTGCTGGCTGACGTGGAGGACGTTTGCCAGCGGGTGATGGTGCTGTACGGCGGGCGGACCCAGGCTCTGGGTAGCGTGCGCGATCTGCTCAGCCAGAAAGACCTGACCCAGATCACGACGGAAAAGCTGGACGAGTCTACTCTCAGGAAAATCCGGGACATCCTCCAAGAAGACCAAAGGCAGTTGGTCGAGGTCTCGACGCCGGCGGACCGCCTGGAAACGTTTTTCCTGCGCATCGTGCGCGAGGCCCAGAAGGCGCGACCGAGCACCTCCGGAGCGGCGGCGGGCGGACGGATCGCCGAATTTCTGGCCGGTGCTGAGCCGCAGGGTGAGCGGTTGGTGGAATCACTGATCGCCGCGGCGAACGCGAAGCGCGAAACGGCCCTTGTGGAGGCATCTCCGGCACCGGTAGAAGCCCCGACCATGGAAATTATCGAGGAGTTGGTCGGTAAAATTGCCCAGATGCCGTCCGAGGAAACACCGGTGGAAACGTCTCCGTCGCCGGACGTGACCCCGGAGACCGTGGATCGGACGGTTATCGATAACTTGCTGGGTTCCCCCTCGCGAAAAACCCAACCTGATTCTTCGCGGGAGTGATTCCCGTGCCGGGGGCCTCGGAACGGGGGTACTCAGCGGTTCACCCGCGGCAGACGATAAGTAACGGACGATCCGGCAACGGTGTTTTTTCACCGGTTGGCGGATCGAGGGAGTGATACGCGATGTCGCGTATTTGGGCGGTGGCCCGACACATGATCGCCGAAGGCATTCGCATGAAGATCGCCCTGGTCTTCATCGCGATCATTGCGCTGTTGCTGTTTACCTTGCCGTTCATGGTGGCCGGCGACGGCGTGACGCTCAAGAGTCGGATTCAGAGTTTCCTGAGCTACGCCCTGGGGGCGGTAACCTTCATGCTCAGCATGTTGACCGTGTTCCTGTCCTGCTCGGCTTTGTCCAACGAGATCCAAAGCAAGCAGATTTTCATGGTGGCGAGTAAGCCGATCCCCCGCTGGCACTTTTTCCTCGGCAAGTGGCTGGGTATCGCGATCCTCAATACCCTGATTCTGCTGGTTTCCGGCCTGAGCGTCCTGGGTTTTACCTGGTATCTGCGAAGTTTGCCTACCGACGTGCCCGGCGACCGCGAGGCGTTGGAAGCGGAGATCCTGACGGCACGCTACGCGAAGGCTCCACAAGAGCCGAATTTCGAGGCGATCCTGCGCGATTGGGAACAGCAAATGCGCGAACAGGGTCTTTTAGGCGAGATTTCCCCCGCGGAAATGAATTCGATCCGCGAACAGCGCATGCTCGATATCCGGCAAGGCTGGCGTTCCATTGGCCCCGGACAGTGGCGCGAATACCGTTTCGACGCGCCGCTGATCAATCGCGAGGAGGAGGGGTATGTCCAGGTACGCATACGACCGGTCAGCCCGGCGGGTACCGATTTCGTTCTGTATCGGATGCTTTGGGAGGCCGGTGATCGCGACGACGTGAACACGTTGACCCCCCAGCGCGAAAGCGACTTCATCGCGGAGCGGTATCATTCGCTGCAGATTCCGAAATCGGCAATCAACAAGGACGGGGTGCTTTTTCTGCGGTTGGTCAACCTGTCGACCCGGGACACGCTGATGTTCGAGGGCGAAGACAGCATCGAATTATTGTATGGGATCGGCACGTTCGGCTGGAACTTGTTTCGGGCTTTGTGCATTATCTGGTGCCGACTGGCGTTTCTGGCCGCCCTCGGTCTGCTGACCTCCAGTTTCCTGTCCTTTCCGGTGGCCTGCGTGGCCTGTTTCATTATTCTGCTGGTAGCCATCGGCCACGGTTTTCTGGCGGACTCGATCCAGTGGATCAACAAAGGACCGAGCGCCGAGAAGGATGCCCTGTGGTTCTACAGTGCCTTCTCTTCGGCGGTTGGACACGTGTTACTCTGGGTCGTGCCCGACTTTTCGCGCTACGACCCCATCGGCAATCTGGTGTCCGGCCGGGTGGTCACGCTGATGTGGGTGATTCTATCCTTTATCGAATTGATTGCCATCAAAGGACTATTATTGGCGATGGGCGGTTGCGCGATCTTTTCCAAACGCGAACTGGCCCAGGTCGTGGTTTAACGGTTAAACGGGGGTTTCAGTTTTTATGCGCAGCCGATTGAGCATACGGCGAGGATCATGAGGGGAAGAGGGGGAGACAGGGCGAGGGGCGTGGTAAAGTCATCGGCGAGCGGCCGGCCTATCGTCCTAGGCTGATTGCTGACCGTTTTCGAAAGGTTTGTGTATCGTGTCCACCCTTGAGGATCGTGGACAATATGTGATCGAACGACTGGAGGCCCAGCGGCGTTCGTTTTGGGTCCAGGTGGCGGCGTTGCTTGGTGCGGCCGCCTGTATCGCCATAGCCGCCGCCTTGCAGGATCCGATCAACCGGCAGCGGGCAGAGTTGGAGTTGACCATGCACTCCAACATTTACCGGGACTTGCCGCCGGAGTACGCCTGGGTCAGCGCGGTGGGGGCGACATTCCGGGGTCTGGCGGCCGATATCCTTTGGAACAAGGCCGAAAACCTCAAGCAGGAGGGTAAGTATTTCCAGTCGCACCAGTTGGCCAAGTGGATCTGCACGATTCAGCCGCGATTTCCGGCCGTCTGGGACTTTCAAGCATGGAACTTGTCCTACAACATCTCGGTGGGCACGCACACCGCTCCGGAGCGCTGGCAGTGGGTGTACAACGGTATCCGGCTGCTTCGCGATGAGGGTATCCCGAACAATCCGCGTTCGATCAAGCTTTACCATACCCTGGCTTGGATATGGTTTCACAAGGTCGGCGGCATCACCGACGATTTTCACTGGGATTACAAACGGCAATGGGCGGCTACCATGGAAACGTTGCTCGGCCCCCCGCCGGCGGCGGTCAGCGACGACGAGGTCGTGGAATGGTTCCGACCCGTGGCCGAGGCCCCGGAGCAACTCGACGAAGTGATCAGGAAAAGGCCCGGTGTGGCCAACCTTGTCGCCCGGCTCCGCGAAATGAATATCGATGTTCATGCCGGAACGAGCACCGATCGCATCGTGCATCCTCTCGAGAGCAACTTTTTCCATCCTTTTACGGTTTACCATCGTGACCAGACCCTTCGTGGTCTTCGCGCCAAGACCCCCGAGGAGGGCGAACGGCAGCGAAAATTGAATGCCTTCTTCGAGACCGCGCCGGCCGATGATTTCGCGGCCTTGTTGGCTTATTTGCGGGCCAAGGTGCTGCGCGAACAGTACAAAATGGATCCCCGGTTCATGTATGAGATCACCGGACGGCTGGTGGAGGGGAAACGAATTCCGATCGACTGGCGAACGCCCTGGTCCCAATCGCTGTACTGGGGAATGTACGGGGCCGAGCAGGCGGGCGGCGTGAAAAACGTCAAACCCTTCGATCTGCTGGCCAACGATCGGATCGTGTTGTTCAGTTTGCTGGATATGATGAAACAGGGCCGCATCCTGTTTCGCATCAATCCGGACAAGCCCATGCAATCGTCCTTTACGCCCATGCCGGATAAACGTTTTATCGAGGCCTTTCACGAGAAATATCTGGAATACGGCAAGCGGCACGCGGAGAGCGAGGAAAAGGACGCCCTGGCCGGCCGGGTCACGGCGGATATCCTGCGCAGCGGACACGTGAACGGCTTGCACATGGCCATCGTGGCCCTGTACTTCGAGGGCAAGAAGGAGCAGGCCAACCGTTACCTGCAGTATCTGGCGGAGAATTACCGGGACAGCTTCACCGGTAAACAACAATGGTTCTACCTCATGGGGCTGGAGGATTTCGTCAAGTTCGAATTAAGGGATTTCCTCGACAACCTGACGGGAGCACGTATCTTTTGCTATCAGCGGATGCAGGAGGCGTATCTGAGTCTGGCCAACGGCATGGACGAGGATTTCAACACGACCGTTGAAATGATCAGGTACGTCTATGATGAATACATGAAGACTCAGGAGGATGATGCCATTGGCCGCCAGAAGTTGCCGCCGCTGGTCCGCTTGTGGGCGGAAACTCTGGCTCATTTCGTGCTTGACCCGTCGTTGCCGCTGACCGTGCGCTCCACGGTCTGGATACTGGAGAGCCAGCATAACGAAGTTCGGCAATGGTGCTACGACGACGTTGCCCCGGCCCTGAAGGCCGAGTGCGAGCGCGAAGGCCTGATTTTCGAAAAGGCCTTTCCGGAGCCGGAGGGCATGGAGGCGTTCCGGGCGGCGCATCCGCGCATAGCCCAGCCGGACGACGCCCGCAAGGAACGCGAACAACACATGCGCGAACAGGAAGGCGTCATCGGGCCGGGACAACTCCGTGACCAGTAAAGGGGGCGAGTCTCAGTTGCGATGGGGTATGAAACGGGCGATTCCGGAATGTTTGCGCTATGCTTTTTCGATTATTCATCCTGTTCACGCTGGTCCCTTTGCTTGAATTGAGCTTATTGATCAAAATCGGGGGGTATATCGGGGTCTGGAATACCATCGCGCTCGTGGTGATCACCGGCATCCTGGGCGCCGCCCTGGCCCGGCATCAGGGGATCAAAACGTTCGCGGGTATTCGTCATGAGTTGCAGGTGGGGCGGCTGCCCGGCGATCGGCTCATCGACGCCTTGCTGATTTTGGTGGCCGGTGCTTTGCTGATTACGCCCGGGGTGATCACCGACGTGGCCGGTTTGTTGCTGCTGTTCGGGCCCACCCGCGGCGTGGTTCGGCGTCATCTTAAAACGCGGTTCCGGGCCCACATTCAAATGAGCGGTTTTACCACCGTGGATTTTCGTCAAGACGACGGCTTTATCGACGTGGAGGCCACCGAGGGCGGACATGAATCCCCGGTAGATCAGATGGATCAGGAGTGCAACGGTTGACACCGGCGTCTACAACCCAGGCCAACGGACCATCCGATCGCCGGTGGCGAACGTTCCGGCGTAACCGGCCGGCGGTGGGGAGTCTTATTCTGTTGGGGGCGATTTTGTTCGGTTGCGTGGCGACGTTGCCGTGGTCCGCGCAGCGGTACGACGCTCAGCATCTTGAGGCCGCCCGGCGCTCGCCGGCGGAAAGTCCGCCGATCGGCACGGACCTGCTGGGGCGGCCGTTGTGGGCCCGCTGCGCGTTCGGGGGGGTGATCAGTCTGGTGGTCGGGCTGGCGGCGGCGGCCATCAGCGTGGTGGTGGGCGTGAGCTGGGGCACGCTGGCCGGCATGGCCGGCGGACGCACGGATGCGCTGCTGATGCGGTTTGTGGATATTCTCTACGGCCTGCCGTATATCCTGCTGGTGATTTTGATCAAGATGGCGTTCGAGAATCCACTGCGCATGCTTCTGGGCGGAGCGCGGGCGGCGAACATCGTGATTCTGTTCGTGGCCATCGGGGCGGTGAGTTGGCTGACCATGGCCCGGGTGATCCGTGGCCAGGTGCTTTCGCTCAAGGCCCAGCCGTTTGTCGAGGCCGCCCGGGCCATGGGCGTGGGGCCGGTGGGTATCCTGTGGCGGCATCTGTTGCCGAATCTGGTTGGGCCGATCGTGGTCTACGCCACCTTGACCATTCCGCAGGCTATTCTGCAGGAATCCTTTCTGAGCTTTCTGGGCATCGGCGTGCAGCCGCCGGTGCCGAGTTGGGGCAACCTGGCCGCCGACGGCGTCACCGCGATCAATAACGTGGAAAGCTTCTGGTGGATGCTCGTCTTTCCCTGCGGGCTGTTGAGTGTTACCCTGTTAGGCCTGAACTTTCTGGGCGACGGGTTGCGGGACGCGTTTGATCCGAAGACGGGGAATTGAACAGTGTTGAAATTCTATATCCTTTCCCTGTTGATCGTGCTGAGCTTGGTGTTTGCTCCGGTTCTCTTCCTGGCGCTTCGCCATGAGGATCGGTATGCGGGCAAGGTGGTACTTTACAATTCCTATTCGGCCAAGGTCAAATCGATTGATCCGGCTACCTGCGGAGACACCACCAGCGCCGCCATGCAAGGTCAGGTCTACGAATCCCTGTATACCTATCATTATCTTAAACGTCCGGTGGAGTTAATACCGGAACTGGCCGAGGCGATGCCGGAGGTCTCCGCGGACGAGAAAGTCTATACGATCCGCATCAAACCGGGTATCCGCTATTCGCGTAATCCGTGCTTTGGCCTGGAAGAGGACGGCCGACCGAAAACCCGCACCGTTCGGGCGGAGGACTTTGTCCTGGCCATCAAACGGGCGGCGGATTTTCACCTGCAGACCCCTCTGGCATGGTCGTTTTTAAGTGATCGGATTGTGGGCCTTGACGCCTATCGGGAACGGACTTCCACATACAAGGAAGGAGATTTTTCGCGTTACGATCTTGAGGTTGAGGGTATTAGGGCGCTGGACGAACTGACCGTGCAATTCAAGTTAATCGCTCCTTATCCACAACTTATTTATGTTTTGTCGATCAATACCTATGCCCCTGTACCGCGTGAGCTGGTGGATTACCATTTGCAGACGGAACCGAATGGGCTTGGGGGGCGTCGCGAAATCCCCATCGAGAAACGTACCGCCCAAATCACCCGCCCTGAGCAAGTCGTGGGGACGGGGCCTTATGTGCTGACCATCTGGGAACGAGGCAGCCGGATGGTTTTCGAGAAAAACAACGAATATGCGCACGGTTTTTATCCCATGGAGGGGGACGAGGGGGACCAGGAAGCCGGTTTGCTGGTCGACGCAGGCAAGCCGCTGCCCTTTATCGATGTTCTGTATTACGAATGTATTCTGGAGGAATTGCCGGCCTGGCTTCGGTTTCTGAGCCGACAGGAGGATGTGGGTAGTATCCCTCCAGACGCTTTTTCCATGATTATCAATCCGGAACGAGACCTTCTGGATAAATGGCAGGACCAGGGTATACGCCTGATCAAGTTTGATTATCCGGCCGTATTCTGGCTGGCCTTTAATATGGATGATGCCGTGGTCGGATCGAGCCGCGCCCTGCGCCAGGCGATGTGTCTGGCCTTCAATGTCGAGGATTACATCGAGGTCTTGACCAATGGGCGGGGGGTGCGGGCGGTCAACATCCTACCTCAATCCTTCCCGACTCATGGGCCGGCCGGCCCCGGACCTTATTACCGGTACGATCCGCAGGCTGCCCGTCTCAAGCTGGAACAGGCCCGGCAGGAACTGGGCGCAGCCGGTCGGCTTACGACCAACGAGCGGATTCCGGAAATTACCATCGACTTGGGCGGACGCGACGAGTATTTTCGGCGGATGGGCGAGTTTATCCAACAACAGTATGAGCCGATGGGTATCCGGGTCAGAATCGTGCTGAATGATTGGCCGACCCTCCAGCAAAAAGTACATAATAAACAATGCCAGCTTTACACGATGGGCTGGCACGCCGATTTCCCGGATGCAGAGAACTTTCTGCAACTTTTCTATGGGCCCAATATCGAAAAAGGCACCAATAACACCAATTATCATAATCCGGCTTTTGACGCCGCCTATGAGAAGATCAGGGTCATGCGCGATTCGCCCGAACGTGAACGTCTCTATGTGGAAATGATCCACATGCTCAACGAGGATTGCCCGGTTCTACTGCTTAATGAACCGCTGGTTTATCTTCTCGTATACGACTGGGTGCACAACTATAAGCGGCATCCGTTCGCTTACGGCACCACTAAGTATATACGCCTTGATCCGGACCGGCGCCGCGCGCAGGGGGGGCGTTGATATGAGTGCCTATATCGTCCGCCGCTTGTTCCAGGCCGCTTTCACGGTGGGCGGCGTTCTTCTGGTCACCTTTTTGCTTTTCCGGGTGGTGGCCGGCGACATCGCCTCGGCCCATCTCGGCCCCCGTGCGACCGCCGAGCAGCGCGCGGATTGGCTGCACAAATACGGTTACGATAAGCCACTGATTATCAACCGAAACCAGGGGCAGGCCTGGTGGGATTCCCAGTTGGTCTCTTATTTTTCCCAAACGATGACGTTCCAGAATCGCAGCCTGATTACCAACGACAAGTTGCTTAAAACTGTGGTTGAGCGGGCCCCGTATAGCCTGGCCATTACCGTGCCGGCCATGGCCTTGGGCTGGGCTTTGGCTATGGTTACCAGCACCGTGGTGGCCTACTACCGGGCGAGCCTGATCGATCACATCGGCGTTTTTCTGGCCGTGCTGGGCATGTGCGTCCCCTATCTGGCCTTCATCATTGGTGGACAGTGGCTGATGTTCCAGCTCAGTCCGACGATGGCTTACGGCTTGGCCAATCCCTTTAACATTTTTGTGCCGGTTATTATCGCCGTCGTCGCCGGACTGGGTTATAACGTACGTTTCTACCGGACGGTCATACTGGATGAGGCCAACCGAGATTACGTGCGTACGGCCCGGGCCAAGGGTGTTCCGCTGGCGGGTGTGATGTTCAAACACATCCTGCGGAACTGTATGCTGCCCATCCTGACCAACCTGATTCTGGCGATTCCGTTTCTGATTATGGGCAGTCTGCTGCTGGAAACTTTTTTCGGCGTACCCGGTTTAGGTGACCTGCTGCTGAGCAGCATCAACAATCGTGATGAACCGATCGTCAGCGGATTGACTTTCCTGACCGCATTGATCTATGTATTGGGTAATCTGGCGACCGACATCAGTTACGCGATATTTGATCCGAGGGTTCAGTTGTCATGAGGGCGTCGCATTCGGCATATCAGAGTGCAGCGGCGATGGTGCGACCGGGTCGCAGCCTGGGTCAGGATGCCGTGCGCCGATTAGCCCGCGATCCAATAGCGGTGGCCTGCTTTGCAGTTATTGTCCTTTACGCGGTGGTCGCGATCTTGGCCGGTTTCTGGTGGCCTGATTTCCAGTCTTCGACTAATTATGCCTTGCGTAATCAACCACCTTCCCGGCTTCATTGGCTGGGTACCGATGTCTTCGGTCGGGATGTTTTTGTCAAGACCATGCTTGGGGCGAAAGTCTCAATGACCGTCGGCTTCATGGCCAATGCCATTGCCGTTCCGCTGGGCCTGATATTGGGTGTTTTAGCCGGGTATTTCGGGAAGCGCATCGACGATCTGGTGGTTTGGTTTTACAATACCTTGGCCAGTATTCCCGGCATTATCTTGCTGATTGCCATCAAATTTGCGTTTCAAAACGTCGTACTTTTCCGGGATACGGCGTTCGCCATTGATTTGACCGGTATTCATGGTCTTTATGTCGCTTTGGGAGTCATGAGCTGGATCGGGACCTGTCGACTGGTGCGGGCGGAGACTTTGAAAATCAAGGGATTGGATTATGTGACCGCCGCCCGGGCTGCCGGAGCAGGCCATTTCCGGATCATGTTCCGACATATCGTCCCCAACCTGAGCCATCTGGCGATAATTAACTTTACCATAGGTTTCGTGGGGGCGATTTCCGCCGAAGTCATTCTGTCTTTTCTCGGGCTGGGCGTGGATGTGGGCACGCCCAGTTGGGGGACGATGATCAACGCCGCTCGGATGGATTTGGTGGTCGGCCGATGGTGGGAGGTTGTCGCCGCCTGTGGCGCGATGTTTTTAATTGTGCTGGCTTTGAATATCTTCGGGGACCGGCTGCGCGACGCCTTGGATCCCCAGTTGAGGATTTGACCGTGCAACAATCCAACGGCGAAATCCTGATCGAGGTTCGCGATCTGCGGACGTATTTTCACACCGAGGACGGCGTGGCCAAGGCGGTGGACGGCGTGTCCTGGTCACTGGGGCGGGGCAAGACGCTGGCCTTGGTCGGCGAGAGCGGCTGCGGCAAGAGCGTGACCGCGCTATCCATCATGCGCCTGGTGCCCGATCCGCCCGGCCGTATCGTTGGCGGGCAGATTCATTTCGAGGGGCTTGACCTGGCCACCGCCGGCGAGAAACGCATGCGGGAGATCCGCGGTAATCGGATCGCCATGATCTTTCAGGAACCGATGACCTCGCTGAACCCGGTCTACACCGTGGGCGATCAGATCGTCGAGGCCGTCAAGCTGCATCAGAAACTGCGCGGCCGGGCGGCGTGGGATCTGGCCGTCGAGGTGCTCGGCCAGGTCGGAATCCCCGCCCCGCAGCAGCGGGTCCACGAATATCCGCATCAAATGTCCGGCGGCATGCGTCAGCGGGTGATGATCGCGATGGCCTTGTCCTGCAACCCATCCATCCTGATCGCCGACGAGCCTACCACCGCCCTCGACGTGACCATCCAGGCCCAGATTCTCGATCTGCTCCGCGACATCCAGAAGCGGCGGAACATGAGCATCCTGCTGATCACCCACGATCTCGGCGTGGTGGCCGAGGTCGCCGACGAGGTCTGCGTGATGTACGCCGGTAAGATCGTTGAGCGGGCGGAAGTGACCGAATTGTTCAAAAATCCGCTGCACCCCTATACTCAAGGGTTGTTTCGCAGTATCCCGCGGCTGGGGGACAAGAAACACCGGCTGGACGTGATCCCGGGCAACGTGCCCAACCCGCTGCATTTTCCGGCCGGGTGCAAGTTTCATCCACGTTGTCCGCTGGGTGCCGAGGACGCGACCTGCCGGACGCGGGAGCCGGAATTGAAGGAGGTACGACCCGGCCATTGGGTGGCCTGCTGGAAAGCGCCGGGTTACTAACTGGAGTTTTGCAAAATGCCCTCGGTGGATATCCTGACCCTCGTTTTTACCCCCGTCAGCGGGGGTCAACACCCCCAAGGAGGCGGTTTTAGGACGACTTTGCAAAACTCCAGTTACTAAGTATCCACCCCTATGGTGGGATGAGCTTGGCATGGCCCCGACAATCATGCGACTCCGGCAATTGTGGGGCCCGGTAATTTTGTGGCCGCGGCAATGGTGTGGCCGCGGCAATCGTGTGGCCCCGGCAATGGTGTGGCCCCGGCAATCGTGTGGCCCCCGCAATGGTGTGACCCCGGCAATCGTGTGGCCCCGGCAATGGTGTGGCACCGGCGTCTCGCCGGTGTATGCTTACTCCTCGATGAGAAGGCGATGAATTCAGAAGCATTGCATAACAGCGTTTTTCTGCGGGCCTGTCGCCGGGAGAAGACGGCCTACACGCCTATCTGGCTCATGCGTCAGGCCGGTCGCTATTTGCCCGATTATCGGAAATTGCGCGAAAAACATCCTTTCCTGGAGATGTGCAAAAGACCGGAACTGGCCACCGAGGTGACCTTGCTGCCCATCGAGCAGCTCGGTTTCGACGCCGCCATCCTCTTTGCCGATATTCTGCTGATCACCGAACCGATGGGCCTGACCTTGACCTTCCAGGAAGGGGCTGGCCCTTCACTATCTCCGACGATACGTACGGCCGGCGATGTACGCAAACTTCGTTCGGTCGAGCCGGCCGAATCGCTGAGCTTCGTTTACGATGCGGTTCGCATGTCGCGGCGGGCTTTGCCACCCCATACCCCTTTGATCGGTTTCTGCGGCGCGCCGTTTACGGTGGCCAGCTATATGATCGAGGGCGGGGTCAGCCGGCGTTTCCAGCATACCAAGGCGCTGATGTATGGCGATCCTGACACCTGGAATATGTTGATGAGCAAGATTGCTTGTGCGTCGGCAGGCTATTTGAACGGCCAGATCGACGCCGGCGTGCAGGCCGTGCAGATCTTCGACAGTTGGGTCGGCTGTCTGAGCGAGGAGGATTACCGCCATTACGTTCTGCCACATACCCAACATTTGATCTCGGCCCTCAAGCCGGGGGTTCCGATCATCCATTTCGCGGCCGATGGCGGTATTTTGCTGCCCGCCGTGCGCGAAGTCGGGGCCGATGTCATTGGTCTCGATTGGCGGATGAATCTTGCCGACGCCTGGGCGGCGATCGGATACGATACCGCCGTGCAGGGTAATCTTGACCCGGTGGTATTATGCTGCGATCGGCCGACGATCATCCACGCGGCCGAAACCATCCTCGAACGCGCCGGCGAACGGCCGGGGCACATTTTCAATCTCGGCCACGGAATATTGCCGGATACTCCGGTGGATAACGTGCGGATCCTGGTCGACGTGGTCCACGAACACAACGGAGCATAAGGGCGGATATGGCCGAGAGCCTCAATCAGCGTAAACGCATTCTCATCATCGGTGGAGGAATCGCGGGCCTGGCCGCCGCCCATCGCCTGACGGAGTTGTCCGCCGCTTTTGGTCGACCGCTGGATATAAAATTGATCGAAGGACTGGACCGGCTTGGCGGCTCGATTATCACCCGGCGAAAAGAAGGATTTCTGATCGAAGGCGGGCCCGACTCGTTCATCACCGCCAAGCCGTGGGGGTTGGCTTTATGTAAACGCCTCGGCATCGATTTGCAATTGATTCCGACCAATCCGGCCTGTCGCCGCACGTTTGTGGTCCGCCGCGGGCGCATGTATCCGATCCCTGAAGGTTTTCTACTGCTGGCACCTACGCGCATCCTGCCTTTCGTGACCAGCCGGCTGTTTTCCTGGCCGGGCAAATTCCGAATGGCCTTGGATCTGCTCTTGCCAGCCAAGCCACTCGGCCCCGACGACGATGAAAGCCTGGGCTCGTTCGTTCGCCGTCGCTTCGGGCGGGAGGCATTGGAGCGGGTGGCCCAGCCGCTGGTCGGCGGAATCTACACCGCCGATCCGGACAAACTCAGTTTGCGAACCACCATGCCCCGTTTTCTGGAGATGGAGGCCCAATACGGTAGCCTGATACGGGCGATGCGCAAGCAGATGCCCGCCGCGCGGGCGGCGCAAGCTAACATCGATAGCGGGGCTCGCTACAGCATGTTTGTGGCCTTTCGTGGCGGGATGGATGTCCTGGTCAACGCGCTTTCCGATCGGCTGCCGGCCGGCGCGGTTCAGCTTGGCTGGCCGGCCGAAAAGATCGAATACGTCGATTCAGCTTGGCGCGTGCGGTTTCATAACGGCCGCCATGAATCCGCCGACGGGTTGATCGTGGCCACCCCCGCCCATGTCACCGGCGGGTTGGTTCGCGATATGGATGCGATTTTAGCCGACGAACTGGCGGCCATTCCCTACGCCTCGTCGGCCACCCTCTCGCTGGCCGTCCGTCGCGAGCAGCTCGGCCGCTTGCCGGAAGGCTTCGGATTCGTGGTGCCTTTCAGCGAGCGGCGGACGATCATCGCCGTCACCTTCAGCAGCATCAAGTTCGAGCAGCGATCTCCTGCCGATCGGATCCTGATGCGGGCCTTTCTCGGCGGAGCGTTGCAGCCGGACGTGTATGCTCTGGACGACGAGTCCCTTTGCCGGTCGGTTTTGACGGACTTGTGCGAACTGATCGGCCTGCACGGCGAACCGGAGTTTACCGATCTGTACCGCTGGCCTTTGTCGATGCCGCAGTACCCCGTAGGTCATCTGCTCAACGTGCGGCGGATCGAGCAGCGTCTGGCCGCCCGGCGAACCATTGCCGTTGCCGGCAACGGTTTCAGCGGCGTAGGCATTCCCGATTGCGTCCACTCCGGCGAACAGGCCGCCGAAAAAGTTTTTGCCGCCCTCCACGGATGATTTTGTTCGTTCCCGGGCATAGTCGGCGTTGGCCTCCATCATGTAACTGGGCGGGTGGCCCATCGATCCCGGTACTCCGGGGTGGGGTCGCGATAACCGATTAAGATGTATAATTTATACAAAACAACCTTGTCTTCGATACGATAGCCGAGCGTCGCAACCGACGTGGCACCATCGTTGAAAATGAAACGAGGTTGGGTTTATCTGGAGAACGATGTGGATAAAAAACGTTGCGCTATTGGCGTGGACCTGGGGGGACAGAGTGTGCGGATGGGAGTCATCGACGACGCCGGAACGGTCCATCTGTATCGCAGCTCGCCGGTCGATGCTCAACGATCCGCCGATGCTATGGCTAGCCTGCTCATCGAACAGTTGCACGGCGTGCTTGGCGAAGCGCGGGCGAACGAATGGGTGCCGGTCGGCGTGGGTGTCGCCTTGCCGGGCTACATGGATCGCGACCGTACGCGAATCGTTTTCAGCGCGAATCTTCCCAATCTGAACGGCTCTCATCTTCCGGTTGACATCCAGGACGCCATCCCCTTGCCGGTCAGTTTTGACGCCGATGGGAATGCCGCCGTTCTGGCCGAATTCCGCTTCGGGGCCGGCCGAAACGTCGAACGTCTGCTCATGGCGGTCGTCGGAACCGGCATCGGCGGGGGTGTCATGATCGAAGGCAAGGTCCTGCGGGTCTGGAATCACCTGGCCGGAAGCCTGGGACACGTGATCGTCGACGCCCAAGGTCCGCCTTGCGGTTGCGGCGCCCGCGGCTGCGTCGAGGCCAAGGCCTCAGGCCGAGCTTTGGAGCGGCTGGCGAATGACAAAGCCGATGCCGACCCCGGTGGTCTTTTGGCGGAGCTCCGCAAGCAAACAGGACGACTGACCGGTCACGAAATCCTTGCCGCCGCCGTTCGGAATGACCGGGCCGCTTTAAGTGTGATCGAGGAATGCGGCTGGTGGCTGGGCGCGGGCATCGCTTCCTGGTCGGCGATTTTTCATCCGGCCAAGGTGTTGATCGGCGGTGGGATGGCCGAGCTGGGCGAACCGTTCCTTGCCGCCGCTCGCCGCGGCCTGAAAGAGGCAGGGCAACCATTCTCCACCGGCCGTGTGCTTATTGAACGGGCTGCCCTCGGGCCGCGGGCCGGCTTGATCGGGGCGGGAGCCATGATTCTGCCCGGCGGGCCGAACTGAACTCGTGTCGCGCTCCTCCGGCGCGTCAATGCGGCATGGTGGTCTGCACAAAACTCAGCTCGAGCTGGGTATGAACGATTTCCGGTGACGTGCGCCAACTGAGATAATATGCGGAAGGAAACAGGCGCAGCAGATCAGCCAACGGCCGAAACAAATCGGCCGGCACGAAAGCCTCGCGATCACCGGAGGTGGCCGGCATCAACAACTCCACTTCGATTTCCGCTCCATCCCGAAGGACTCCCAAACGCACACGATCAGGCTGTTTTCGTCGCGTGACCAGATCGATCAGCGATTCCGGTTTCTGGACGGGGTCCAGGGGCTGGCCGTCAACGGAAAGTATCTGGTCGCCGGCACGCAATCGCCCATAGGCGGGCCAGCGGGGAATGGTCTGGGCGACTTCGAGAACGCCTTCATAGGTGCGCGCCCGGGAAAAGAGGATGCCCAATTTAATATCGGAGGGCCCTTTCTTCTGGCGAAGCTGTCGCCACCATCGGCTGGTATGCATGTCCGGATACCATCGCTGTACAAAGTCGAGCCAGGTATCGATCATGGATGCCACTGCACGCGGCCGAGCGATCAGAATGGTTTCCACCTCCCCGCCGAGGTTATGGATATCCTGGATCACTTCGCGGAGCGATAGGCAGGGTGCATACAGATGAGGCAACCGCCGGCTCGCCACCAGTTGATGGACCAGCCCACGATCCGTGCCCACGATAACAAAACCGTTCACGACCACCCAGCAGATTTCGCGCGGTCGGATAAAGTTGTAAAGCGATCCGGAAGTGAATAATCGGTCCACCGGAATGGAACTGAGCCAGTCGTCCTGCTCGTTTATCCGCTCGCGGTGAATACGCAGCGGTTGGTTCTCGCCGGATTGCAGATTGAGAAGCCGTAGTAGGTTGCCGGCCATCCGTTCGAGAAGCGTTTTCGTGGTGGCGGGTTCGTCGGTGCGCACCATCAAGGCTACCGTTGGGACCCACAAGGCCGGGTGCGTCTGCGTGGGCTCCTCAGTCCGACCCTCGCCGACGACTACGATACTGTCGCCGACGAGGTGGCGAAGCAGGCCTCGCTCCAATTCCTGTTCACCCAGACCGGAACGAAGCACGTCCACATAAAACCGGATATCCGGATCGGCCTCCGGGCCCTGGAGCGTTTGATAATGCTCGAGATAATTGATCGGCACGGTCCAAGCCAAGATGGTCGAAGCCGGCAGGCGATCCATCGCCGCGACGGGCGGGGCGGCCGGTGACCAGCGCGGCGCGGCGGCGCCGAGTTTGCGACTGGTGGTAATGAGCACGGATTGCGGCGTCAGGGATACACCTAAAGCAAGGGAATCAATATTCGCCTCGAGGCTCTGCCACCAGTTACGTGGAGCAGCCCCTTTGCTTTCACCGGTCGGCCGGCCGGTCTGACTCGTCCGGAAGTACATCAACACACGACTATACTTCGACAAAACGCCGGTCCGCATCCGAAAATCATATTGGTCAGCCAACGAATCCACCCGCCCGCCACGCCAGAATCGCAAGATGCGCGGATACAAGCCGGTTCTTTTGGTCCGGTTGCCTACGAGGACATGACGGCCGTCACAGGCCAACTCGTAATCCTCACTTAATCGATAGCGATAGACCGAGGCATCCTCGGACGGTTGACTTTCCGGATTGGGCAACAGTCCAAGCAAACCGGCTAATTCGTCCGGTTCAGCCAACAAAACCGCGTCACCTAATCCGCTCCAGCCGTCGGCGACCAGGGCAAGGCGACCGGCCAACAGCAGATCGACGATTCCAGTGTTCTCCGAGGACAGCCCGAGTCCCCGGGCAAAGCGATCCCGCCACGACGGCGGAGATCCCCGCAAAGAAGTGTCGGCTGGTGCCGAGGTCGACGTAGGCATCATGGGAGTGGCCAGTTGATCCAGAAGTTTGCTTATCAAGTTGCCGGTCGGCGTAACGACAAAGAACTTTAGATCGCTGAATTCAACGAACAACCGTACATCGCCCGGCACCTGAGCGGCCAACGTGGTCGTGGGCGCGGCAACCGCCGCACGCCATGAAAATCCCCAAGCCACGAGCATAAAGCTGAAACAAACGCCGAATGCTTGCCGAGTAACAGGTTCGCGCGTCGTTCGTCTACCGGAGAAGCGCACGACTACACGATGCAGAACGGCCGGAAGGATAGACATGAGACTTTCCGGATGGAGTCGGCGGACTTGGTGATCGGCGGCCATGCAGCACCCCTGTCAACGCCTATAAGAAAATGACCGGGACATTTGCCGATGGCCCGGTCACCATGCAATCTCGGAATGAGCACCCTGCTCAAAGCGCTTCCAAGGGTTCCTGCTCCGCCGGCTCCAAAGGAACCACCATGGGTGTTTCCCACCATTTCAATGGAGCTCCGGCGCTTTCCGACGTTTCCAAGGACGGTATTTCTCCCTGGGTCGCCTGCCACAATTCCTGCAACGGCTGGTTCCCGTCGATGAAACCCCGTTGGATCAAAAATTTGAGGTCCTCGGTGCCGCGCAAGGTGCGCTCCATCGTCATCCGGCTCTGTTCAATCAGCGGGGTCAGCAACTCGTTGATAAAACCAGTGGAGGCCACCTTTGGCGTCATTTTGAGTTCTTTCAAGGCCTCTTTGCTTCGACTCGCGCCGCCGTCGGGGATAAGGAAATTCTGGACTTCCTGAGGCTGGGCCACTTTGGCACCGGCGGTGATGGTTCGGGCATTGTCCGCGGGCATGGTGAACAGAATGGCCAAAGTAATACTGGCGGCGGCCGCCAGCGGCAGGCCGGCCCGGGCCAGGACCAAAGGCCAGCGCCGCGGCGGACGAACCAGTTGTCCTCGCCGGGCGGCCAATACCCGATCCGTAAACGAGTCGCTTAAACGCGGCTCGCTCCGGTCCAGGGCGATCACGTCCCCGCAGGTCTCCAGCATGGCCAGCTCATTCTGGCAGGAGAGACACTGGAGGCAGTGGGCGTGCAGCTCCGTCTGCAAGGTGGGAGATAACTCGCCATCCAAATAGCGGTCAAACAAATCTCGAGCGTTCTGACAAGTAATCATGACGCGACTTCTCTCAGCGACGGAATTTGCGTCCAGTCCTTGACCAATGTGGCTAACGAATCACGCAACCGGCCCCGCGCACGATGCAGATGGCTCTTGACGGTAGCCATGGGTATCTCCAGGGTCCGGGCAATTTCCTCACAACTCATACCTTCCCGATAAAACAACATCACCGCGGCCTTCTGCGGGGGCGATAAACGATCGACGGCCTCCCAAACTTTCTTTTTCATCAGCCGCGCGTCCTCGCTTTCGGCCAGACGCAAGGCCGCATCCGGTTCCGACGAGGCCAGCATCGCGAAATCCATTTCGCCGGTCAGCGACTTACGCCGCCGAAGCTGATTCAGACACAGGCGATACCCGATGGTGAACAGCCACGTGCTAAATCGATACTCCGAGGAAAACGAGTCCAGCGAACTGAAGGCCCGGAGAAAAGCCTCCTGACAGATATCTTCGGCTTCATCGTGCCTCCGCATGATTCGCCAGACAAAAGCAAATAAACGATCCTTATGCGCGTCTACCAGATAGCGCGCGGCATCCTCGGACCCCTTGCGGGCCTCCGCGACCAACTTCTTTTCTCTGTTCCTGGTCAACCGAAATAATCCTCAATTTGCCAGGTTGATGATTGGCTCATCAGCCTATTATACCGACCCCGCCCCGTCCAGTTGCATGACGCATGGCGTTCGGGGGCAATCATTATTACAATCAAAAGAGGCCGGCCGTTCGGTTCGGCACAAAGGCTGATACAACAGCTTATGATATATCGGCCTAATTGACTGGTAAATATCGACTTATGGCAAAAAAGCCCGAACAACCAGCGCGCCGGATTCTCAATAAAAAGGCCCGGCACGACTATTTTATCCACCAGACGGTGGAAGCCGGTATTATTTTGGTCGGTACGGAAGTAAAAAGCCTTCGGCAAGGCCAAGCGCAGCTTACGGATGCTTTTGTGCGCATAAATGGTTATAAGGCAATGCTTTACGGATGCCAGATCGACCGTTATCCGCCGGCCGCGGACCGCAACCATGATCCTCAACGCAGCCGCCGACTCCTCCTGCACCGCAGGGAACTGAGAAAATTGTCCAGCGATCTGCAACAAAAGGGCGTAACCCTGATACCGCTAAGTATTTTTTTTAATTCGCGAGGTCTGGCCAAGGTCGAACTGGGACTGGCGACCGGTAAAAAAAGCTATGACAAAAGACAAAGCATGCGTAAACGCGACCATCAGCGGGAGATCGATCGGGCCATGTCCCGTAAGTCGTGGTAAACGGACCTGCCATGATTGTCGAACAATGCAACCTGAATTTCTTTCAACAAACGGATCGGCACCTTGGCCCAAATTTTGCAGATCGAAGAGGTGGCAGCCTTGACGATAGCGCCCGGGCCGATTTTCTTCAAAGGTCGACGCTACACGCCATTTCAGACCAAAATTTCCACGGACGACCCCGTCTGCGACGATAAAGCATTTTCATGTCGAAGTGCAAAAGTTACGTTCGCGAGACGAGAGCGGAACCGTGGGCAACGTGTTGCTGTTCATCGGATGCGAAGCGAGTGGGCCGGAGTTGTCCAACGTAACCTTATCAATAGCGAAACATTTGTTTTGGGAGTATCCGATAGCGATGAGATATTCGCGACCGGTCCGTTACGTGCGGGTTCGTATTGGAACCACGCACGGACGCTCGGAGCTCGGATCGTAAGGTGGTCGTCAATACTTCTTTTACAAGGGTAATAGGACGGCCTTCAACGCCCGCAGGTTTTCGATGTCGTCGAAGACTTTTTCCCAGTTGGTCAGTGGCTCGGCGTGGGAGATCAACTTGCCGGCGGGGATTTGCCCGGTGGCGATCAGGCTGATGGCCCGGTCCCAACTGGCGTAGAGGGTGGACAAGTTACAGATGATGGTGCAGACCTTGAACATGGCCTTGTCGTAGGGGAAGCTGGTTTTTTCCTGACCGGTCAGACCGATCGCACAAAAACGGCCGAGCTTGCGGACCAGATCGATGCCGAGGGCGATGGCCGGGGCTGCGCCACTGCATTCGATGACCAGATCGGCCCCGATCCCGCGGGTACGATCCATCACCGCGGCGATCGGATCGCCTTGATGGCCGATCACGAACGTATCCATGCCCAGTTCACGGGCCTTGGATAAACGAATTTCTTCATCTTTCTCGGTGCCGATCATGAGCACTTCGCGGGCGCCAGCGGCCTTGGCGGCCAGACCGGCCAGCAGGCCGATCGGCCCGGGGCCCAGCACGACCACGTAGTCCCCGCCTTCCACCTTTGCCCGTTCCAGAACATCGCTGACCACATTGGCGGTCGGCTCGACCAAAGCGGCCTCGGTGTAACTCATCGAATCGGGGATAGCGTGCAGGAGTTTTTCGGGCATAACCAGCCAGCGGGCCATGGCTCCGTCGATACCCCAACCGGGTGAACGCTTATCGGGGCAGATTTGAATATTCCCCGTGCGGCACAGGTGACAATGCCCGCACGCCCGCGTGTGCGGCTCACCCACCACGCGATCGCCGATCTGATAAAGCTTCGTCCCCGGCCCGAGTTCCAAGATTCGCCCGGCGAATTCATGTCCCAGGATCACCGGCGGCCAGTAGGGAAAGCGATCATGCTTGACATGGATGTCCGTGCCGCAGACGCCGCAGGCGTGGACCTCGATCAATACCTCGCCTTCGCCCGGCGACGGTTTCGGCCGCTCCAGCAACTCGATGTTGCCCACACCTTTTTTCGTTTTCACCAGGGCCAGCATGGTTTCGGACATTTTTTCGTTCCTGTAAGGGTTCACGCGGGGAAGATGACAGAGGGATGGAGGGACGAAGAGAGGGAGAGAATCCTATGATCGATATCTCTCTGTCCCTCGGTCTCTCTTTCTCTCCATCATGTTCCTGACAATCAACACAAGCCCGCATCATGAATCACGCCTTCGCAGAGCCTGCTAAAAACCGCAGAAACACGCGGGCGGCCTGCAAAATCTCGTCGAAGCCGATCTGTTCATTGAGCGAATGGGCATACTTCAGGTCGCCCGGCCCCATAACGACCGTCGGGATTTCAAGCTGATTATTATAGAGCCATGCATCACACGAGGCGGTCATACAGTCGATTTTCGTTTCGGCTTTTTCCTCCGCGCAGGCGGCCAGCAACGCGCGGGGCAGCACATGTTCCGGATTCAGCACATTGGCGTCATGACGATAGGTGAATTCAAGGCTGTGGCTATCGGCCAGGGATGGGCTCCCCTTGGTTTTCAGGGCCTGTCGCATCTCCTCCATCACCTGATAACGGTTCTTGTTGGGCAAAAGGCCGAGTACACCGGCCAAGGTAGCCTCCTCCGGTCGCGAGGCCGGCCAGCGCCCCGCGTTAAGCTGGCCTATGGTCAACGGCATGGGGTTTTCGTAGGCGTCGAATAACGGGATACCCTTGGAGGCGGCGAGCAATTGCTTATGGTAGTCACGCAACACCTGCATGGCCTCGACGGCCAGTTCCAGCGCGGTCGGGACGTTGCGGGCTACGCCGCTATGCCCCGCGGCGCTATGGCAGGTCAAACGGAACCAGACGGCGCCGCGTACCGAAGTGAAAATCCGTAGCCCCGTCGGTTCGAGCACGATGGCCGCGTCGGCCTGCTCGCCCCGGCGGATCATGGCCAAGGTGCCGTTGCCGCCGCATTCCTCCTCGACCACCAGATGGATCACCACGTTGACCGGAAGTTTCACCCCGCTCTCGGCCAGCGCCCGGGCAAGCAAGTAGAGGGTGGCGATCTGGCCTTTTGCATCGCAGGCCCCGCGTCCGTAAACGATGCCGTTTTCGCAATGCCCGCGAAAAGCCTCTTGCGCCGCCGGCACCACGTCCATGTGCGTATTGAAGACGACGGTCTTGTCTCCATAGCCGGGCAGAGTCAGCCGCAGGTTATGGCGGCCGTCATAATGCAGATCGGGAATAGGGGTGCTGTAGTCTTCATCGTTACGGAGATCATCGGACAGAGCGATTTTTTCGACATGAGCCTTTGCGGCCGCAAACTGCTCGGCCAAAAAAGTGCAGGCCTGCTCCTCTTGACCCGGGGTGCTGGGGAAACCGATCAGTTGGATCAAAAACTTCTCGGCATCTGCGCGATGATGGTCGACGGCGGCCAGCAAACGGGCGAGATCATCGGGCATAATCAATGCACCTCCGTCAGGACTTCTTCCATGATCTCGAGCGATTCGGTGATTTCCTCTTCGCTGATAACCAGCGGCGGGGCTACGCGAATCACATTGCCGAAAACGCCGACCGAACCGACCAGCAAGCCCTTCTGGGCGGCCAGGTTGATGACCTTGCGGGTAATGTCGGGGGCGGGCTCCTTGGTTTTCTTATCGCGGACAAATTCCAGACCCATCACCAGACCGCGCCCGCGCACGTCGCCGAGGTACGGACATTTTTCCTGAATACGCAAAAGACCCTGTTTAAGGATTTCTCCCATTTTCAGGGAACGCTCCACGAGTTTTTCCGTTTCAAATATCTCGAAGACCGCCAATCCTGCGTCGCCGGAAACCGGATTGCCGCCATAGGTACTGCTCATTTCGCCTTTGCCGAGGGCCCCGATAACTTTCGAGTTTGCCACTAGTGCCGACAGAGGAAACCCCGAACCGATCCCCTTGCCGAGCACGACCATGTCCGGCCGCAGGTTTTCCCATTCCAGGGCGTACATCTTACCGGTGCGACCAAAAGAGGACTGGACCTCGTCGAGAATAAAGACCAGCTTGTTGGCCCGTAGCCACTGTTCGAGTTTGGTAAGCCATCCTTCGGGCGGAAAAACAAAGCCCGCCGCTCCCTGGTAGGGTTCGACGAGGACGGCCGCTAGATTGCCCGTACTGCACGCCCGGACGGTGGTATCGATAAAGTCGAGGCAGGCCATCCCACAGGTTTCCTTATCCTTACCCAGCGGACATCGGTAGCAGTAAGGGTAGGGTACGCGAATCGCGCCTGGAATGAGCGGGCCGTATTTTTTCTTGATCCCGCTCAGGCCTCCGGCAGTCATCCCGCCCCAGGTGCGGCCGTGGAAACCACCGTAAAAAGAGATCACCTCGTAGTTGCCCGTGTACCGCTTGGCCACCCGCAGGGCGGATTCGATCCCTTCGCTGCCGGTGGAAAGCAGGAATGCTCGGTCCAGATTGTCCGGCATGGATTCAACCAGCTTTTTGACCAGCTTGACTCGTGCGGCCGTGGGGAAATCATAGCAGTTAAGCAGCTTGGCCGCCGATTCCTGAATGGCCCGGACCAGCGTGGGGTGGCAGTGGCCGACGTTGGTGACCAGCACGCCGGAAGTCCAGTCGATGTACCGGTTGCCGTCCACGTCGGTCACCAGACAACCGGCGGCCTTGTCCCAGACCAGCGGGGCCTGATAGCCCATGCACTGGGCCTCGTACTTTTCCGACATTTCCATGTACTTGCGGGAGTTGGGGCCCGGCAAGGTGTCTTTCACGGAGGCAAACTTGCGCTGTTTCATGCTCGGTGCAACCTTTCGTTGTGCGGTCTTGCGAATAAATCATGTTATCCGATAGACATTCCATCGTCATTCGCCAGCTCATGTAAAAAGCCGGGGCATGGATAAAGCACAGGCATTATATCATCCTATGACCGAAACGTTAATGTTAATCACTGCGCGGCATGCTTATGGGGTTGCCTGGCCAGAATTCGCGACCGGGCACAGTTCCTCAAAATACACCTTGCCGTCGCGCCAGAATTCGTTGCCGTAACGATGAATGAATTCCATCCCAGCCACCAAAGCCCGAACCCATCGTCCACTGGTAACCGATGGGGCCGCGGGCGTGCCGGTTTTCGGCAGCTCGTTTTCCAAAACGCGCAGGCCGTAATAGGCGTACTTTTTGTCACCGGATATTTCGTAAGCGTAAAGCAACCCCTCCAGCAGATCGAGACCGCCACCGCCCGGATCGGTCTGTGGATATTTTCGGCAAGTCATATAGCGGAAACCGCCCTGGCCATCGGCTTCACACCAACCCTCACGAATCTGCCAATCGGCGGCTTTCAGAATCATGTCTTTGACCCGTGGGTCGGCAAAAGTTTGATGATAGAGTTTCAGTCCGCTCTGGATAATCCCCACCATCCAGGGCTTGCCGCCCCGACAAAGCGGCCGATGCGGGCATTCGTTGGGATAAAGATCATGGTCCCAGTTACCCGTTTCGGGGTTTTGATTCGCCAACGCCTGCTCGACGACCATTTCGGCCGCCAACCGATATTTGGGATCTCCCGTAGCCAGCCAGGCGGGCACCAGACTGCGCAGCGACCAGCCGTAGGTCCGCTCCTCGTCATCCCGAAAATCCGAGAAATCCTTCCAGGCGGCCACCTTGACGAAAAAGTCGGCGATTCTGCGACCAACCTCCAGCGCTCTCGGATCGCCGGTCAGGAAATAATGAAGGAAGACCCCCTCGACAAAAGCGTGCCCGATATGCACCTCGCCCTTGGCATGATCGGTGAAATGCATGTGTGGCCCGCCTTCGGCGAGAGGGTTGTTTGAGACGTGCAGGATATCCACATCGGCATAATGTCCGTAACCGATATTCGCCTCGTCGAAATAGACTCGTTGGCCGGTACGGATAAACTGGATCAATGCTCCGTACAGAAAATCGTATTCCTGGTTAATCCAGCCACGGGGGTATCGCTCATAAGCCTGATCACCGAAGTTGCGCAGGCCGTACTCCTTGTGCTGGTCGCGATGGGCGGGGAACCCCCGAAAATCCGCTAGAAGTTTCTCCTCAAACGCGGCGAACCGCTCCATGTCGGCGATGCCAATGCGTCCAAAAACACCGCTATCGACATACCACTGCGGCGAGGCGACGGCCAACAGCGGCGATTCAAGGGCGGTCAGCAACTGTTCACCGTCGGGTTCGTCGGTCAAGTCGCCGAAGCTTATCAACATCTCGTGGGTTTTCGCGAACCCGAGTTCCGGCGGGATCATCGGCGCGGCGTCGCTCCATAGATCAATTTCGATTGCCCGTTCGTTAAGGACTATTCTCTTTGGGTGATAGAATGGGAAATACTTGACGGCCAAACGAACGCCGGAACCGTTATCGTTGAGTTCAAACCAACCACGGGCTCGGTCGAAGGTGCGTATCGGTGTGCCATCGGCCAGCGTCGTCAGGATCGCCTGCCACCCGTCTTCATCCGTGTACGCCGCCGGGCCGGTTTGAGTTAAAACCACGCCGTCACCCAGATTGCCCGCCATCGGCGAATCGCCCGCAATGCCCAGGCGATAGCGGCGACAGGCCGTCGTGAAGGGCATACGCAGGGTAGCGGTCTTGATCGGCACAGCCCCGAAGTTGTCGTTGAGCAAATCATCTTCGTTACGCAGTTTTTCCTCAGGGGTCTTGTCCACCCAGCGATTGTCCACCCATTTGAAATTCTTCAGCTCGTTGAGCAGATAGGTGTGATAGCGCTCATGAGGGTGCAAAACGCCGTCCCGGTGATCGTTGATGAAAGTATAAGTAAGCTTGATCTCCCGTTGTCCGGCGTAAACCTCAATCCGGGCAACAAAGCCGAAAAGATGCTGGTTATCTTCGTTAAGA
Source organism: uncultured Planctomycetales bacterium (assembly GCA_964401335.1). Lineage (GTDB taxonomy): Bacteria > Planctomycetota > Phycisphaerae > UBA1845 > PWPN01 > JAAYCU01. The sequence continues at coordinate 14,167 of CAYNYK010000011.1, read as the reverse complement.
TGCTCGCCGATGATCTTGATCGTCGCCCGCAGGGGACCGTTTTCTTCGAGGATGATGTCCTGGACTTTGGATATGAATTCGCCGCCCTCCATCCGAGTCAGACGCGCATGGACCCCATCATCACAGACGTTTTGCCATGAGCCAGCGCCCTGCCGCACGGCTACCTTATCCATCAAGCATCGGCCGAACAGCGGAATCTCGAACCGCATCGATCCGTTGTCGACTCGATAGCCGCGTTCGGTTTTTTCGACGCAGACCGATCCGTGCGGTCGCGGCGCCGGCGAAGCCTCCGCCCAGCGAAGTATATAGCCAACACGGGCGCGGGCCTCGATATCCTGCTGAAAAACCATCAATAGCCAACGCACGCTGCCGTCGGACCTTTTTGAGGTGATCTTGAATTGCGCGGGGACGGCCTTGTCATCCGCCGTGAACAGAGTCAGGCGCGTCTGCCCACCCTCAACCGCATCGGCCGACAATAACCCGGGAGGGAACGGAATCCCGCAAGCCACGGTTTCCGCACGGCGGGCTACCCCGGCCGGTTCTTCAACGGTAAGAGCCACTTCCTGCACGCCAGCCGCGAGACTCCAGGCAGGCAGAAGCGGCGCCAAAATGCATAAAAAGCGGCCCAATGACGGTTGCGTAAACATCGCGTATTTTCCTATGCGACAATGTCCACGGCTCGGCCCTGGCGAATGCTTTGGTGGGCGGCGCAGGCGGTTTGGGTAATCGCCAGACCGTCGCGCCCGCTGGGATACAACCCTTCAAGATCCGCCAAGCGTCCACCCTTCCGCAGAAATAGCAGGTTCTCGGCGAAATCGGCGATGGCCGAATAAAAGTATCCCTGCCAGCGCGTGCGGTTATGCTTATCCCGCTCGCGGTATTTGATGCCGAGGTTCCAGGTGCGCATTTTCTCGTCACGCAGACAGCCGCGGCCGCCCCGGTATTGCGAGTCGCACTCGAAAACACCTTCGGTACCAACCAGCTTGACGCCCTGATGCACAACGGCCTCGTAGTTGTCCGGGAAAATCCAGCAGTTGTGGAACGTGATGCTCGCCCCGTTGGCGAACTCGACCTGGGCCTGCACCGCGTCATAAGTATCGATACCCATCGCCTTGAGTTTTTTCTTGTGACCGGTGGCGTAAACGCGCACCGGCGCGGGATTGTTCATGATCCAGCGGACCAGGTCGTACATGTGTACGCCGAGGAACCAGACCGGCGAACTATGTTCCGACCAGGCCCGCAGCATCCGGGCGGCCACCCAGAGTTGATCTTCCATCCAGGCGTAACCGTACTCGACGTCGCCGAATTTGCCTTCCAGGTAACTTTCGCGCATCTCGATATGATAGGGGTCGTACCGCTTGTGAAAATCGACTTGCAGGAGCAGGCCCTTTTCCTCGGCCTTGGCCACTAACTCTTTAGCCCCCGCGACGGTAACATCGAGCGGTTTTTCCACCATGCAGGGCAGGCCGCGATTGAGCACATCAAGGGCAACATCATGGTGCAGGTGGTCCGGCGTGGCGATGGTTACCGCGTCGAGCCGCCCCTTGTCCAGCATTTCGCGATAATCCTTGTAGACCTCGATGCCGAAGTCCTTGCCCCGCTGCTCCCGTAGCTCATCGTTGATTTCCGCCAGAGCGGCCAGTTGAACCTCACCGCAAGCCTCCATGTCCTTATAGACGGTCAGGTGGCTTTCGCCGTACGTCCCACCGCCGATGACCCCGATACGCAGCATCGATCTTTCCTCCATTATCCGTGTCGGCTCATCCAAACTGTCTGATGACGGCCAGCACGGCGGTGAATACAACCAGCCCCAGACTATAGACCAAGAACACATTACGTAGAAGCGAGGCTTTCAGGGGACCGGTCAGCGAAAGCTTGTTAATCAAAACCATAATCACGACGATCGCCAGCGGCGAAACGAGGCAGTTACACACCATGGCGATCACGACTTTGAGCATGTTGGGGAAATTCCAAACGGCGGCGAAGAAGGCGGGCACCGCCATAAAAAGAATGAACGGAACCAGAAAGAGGCGGTTGCCCTTTTCGAATCGCCAGTTTCGGCCCGCGCAATCCAGAATGAAATAAGAAGCCAACTGGGCCACGACGGTCAGCGTATTGAACCCACAGATGAACAGTCCAATGGAGAAAAAGATGGTCCCGGCCGGCCCGAGGGCGCGTTCCAAGGCCTGACCCATCTGTCCGGCGCCTTCAAATCCCGCGGAACGCGGCAGCGGATACAGGGCATAGCCGCCGGCCACCATCAGGATCAATGAATACACGCCGAAGACAACACCGAAAAGCAGGACATGGCGGCGGAATTTGGCCCGGATATTGTCGAGATTGTAGCCGCCTTCGCGGGTAAAATACGGAAAGGACAGAATGGCCGTCGCCGCGATTCCGCCGCCGACAATCGAGCCGAAGGAGATGAACGAGCGACGCACCTTGTCCGCGGCGTAAGGAACGTCGGCGGGCAATTTCGGCCAAAGTCCGCGGAATATCTTTTCAATTTCCTCCCAGTGAAAAAACGCCTGGATGGCGACGATCAGGAAACTAACCAGCACCACGCAGAGCAGGAAGGTCAAAAGCTTCTCAATCCGCTTGTAACCGCCGAAGGCATTGACGGCCAGGACCACGCAAATCAGCGGAGCAATGATCGCCACGTTCGTCCAGGTATCCGGATTAGAGGGAACAATTTCGCGTCGGCCGATCACGTTGACCACATTGCCGATGGCGGCGGCCATGGCCCCCAGTTGCCCGATATTGGTAATGATACTGATGCCCAGAAGGGGCAGGACCAGCAGCCACATGATGACCGGGTGCATCTCGTCGGCGATCAGCCGCATCATGCCTTTCGATCCGCTGACCGCTCCGATGCGTGAGGCCGTGTCCTGACAAACCACGATGGCCGGCAAGGAAATAAAAACCGCCCAGAGCAGCGTATATCCAAACCAGCAACCGGCGGCCAAGGTGGAAACCGTCGAACCGGCCCCCATGATGCCCGCCGCCATCACCGCCGCCGGGCCGATGATGGCCGCGATGGGATGGAAGATTTTTCGTAACGGCGACGACGAAAGCCGGGCATCGTGGTTAGATTTGGTCATGAGCATCTCCCACAAATCAGATAATCATATTACTTCGGCTTTTCCGCGCCCGGCGGTCGGTAGATCAGCAGGTGGCCGCGCCGTTCATACTCGCCGACAATCAAGGTGCCGTCCGACGAGCAGACCGCTGCGCCGATCGCGCCGAAAGCATTGCTATTTCCGTTCTCGGCATTCGCGCAGTGTCCCGGCCGCAACGCACCGTTACTCAGGTCAAAAACAAAAAGACGAGGTAAGGCTAGTTGTTCGCCTCCGATTCCGTATATTAGTCCTTCAGGGCCAACCCCCAGGCCGAGAATATGCTGTTGGCGTAACGGCTTGCCATAGGGAGTGATCGTTACGGTTTTCGGATCGAACCGAAACAGGTATCCGTCAGTCGTCCCACCCACATAAGAACCGTCGGCCAGGCGGACGGCCGCATCGATGGCCGCCAAACGATGCCGACCGGTGATGGCCGGCAACTGGGTTTTTATGCCGGTCATGTCCAACCGCGTATCCAGTTCCGCGATTCTCTTTTTAAGTTCGTCGATCTGAGATTGCCGCTGTTTGATCTCCTCCTCCGAGCCCTTCTCCAAGGATTCGAGTTGTTTTTTCAGTTCCGCGCGTTGCCCGAGCAAGGCCGGAGCCTCCGGCGCCGCCTGGGCCGCAAATTCGCCGGTGGCCGGATCGAAACAGGCCAGCCGTCCAAGATAGCTGTCGTCGCTCTTGCCTTCGAGTTCGCGATAATCGGGAACCGGCGTCAAACCGGTAAAGTAAATCTTGCCGTCCGACCCTTCCATAAGGATGCGATCAATGCGCCGGGTGTGGTGGTTTGCCGGAAAACGTACCACTTCTCCGTAATCCTTGGCCTCGCCACTGGGCAGGGCAACGGTAAAAAACCGCCCGCCGGGCGACGAGAGCCCGTAAAGCATTTTTCCACCCGCGCCAACGAGTAGCGCCCGTACGCCGTCCTTGGCCATACTGGGCGGAAGCGGGTACTGAGCGACGGGTTTACCGTCCGACCCGTAATAGCGGATAGGCATGCCGGTGGCATCCTCGTTGATTTCGCTTGCCGGCGGCGTTTGAAACCGGCGGTGAAAAATAGCGTCGGGGGTGTCCGCTCGTTCGCGCAAACGCTCGAAGACATACTGCTTGTCGTAGACGCGCTTGGCCCCGAGATAAAAACCTCCGTCCGGAGCCGGGGCGATGACCGGCTCGTCCCACCACGGCGCATCGATCAGATCCAGCCGTTTGACCTCACCGTTGCGATGGTTGTAGCTGAACAGGCCGATCTGTTTCTTCCCGCAGGTCGCTCCGATGATCAAGTCATCGCCCGGCCGACAGACCAGGCAGGTAACGAAAGTCTCGTTGGCCGGTAACGCTTCGTACAGCGGCACCGCCTCCGGACAATCGGCGAAAATATTCAATTGCGGGCAAGCCCCTCGGCTCATTTCGCCCACGACCAGCACACTTATGCAAATGCTGTAAAGAATGGAACACGAATGCATGGATACAATCCTTCCTGCAAGATGATTTAATCAAGAGTCAGGCCGGGGAATTCATATAAAATATACGGGTAAATCGATTTAATATACAACGTACCGTCGGCGGTAATGCCCCAACCCTGGGGAGTAATCCCCTCCGGGCTTTCGGGGTCATCCACGTTGACCACGTAACCCAAACATTTCCGCTCGTGTTTTTGAGGGTCCCAGCGCATGATGGCACAGTAGCCTTTCTTGTCGTTCGGGCCGGAAAAAACAGCTTCCCAATAAATCCGTCCTTTGCCGTCTCGGGCCATGACTCGATGGCAATAACCTTCCGTTATTCCATCCGGCATGGCCCGACAGACATTTCGTATGGGTACCGTGCGTTTTTCGTCGTCCGCCCTAGCCAGATCGACTACCTGAATCATGGGGTAGGCGTTACTGTAGAGCTGCTTCCGATCATGGCTGGCGATCCAATAATAGGCCGGTACGTATTTGTCGTCGGCCGTCTCCGGTACGATCGTATATTCGCACACCTCGTCCTTATCTGCATCGTATTTGACGATCAGATCGTTCGTGGCCCATCCGCCCATGGGAATCCACACATTGTCCTTGTGATCGAACTCGATGAAACGGCAACCGCTGTTCACATAGCCTTTGTTGATAATCTGATGCGTATCGAGTTCGAAAATCAGCAGGTACAATCGCGGCTCGGTCTTGAAATAGATCCGGTTGCGTTTGGCGTCGATGATGCCGTTTACGAGACCATCGTAAGGTTTGGCGATACCGTAATCCCGGGCGACACCGGTGGCCGGGTCGTAGCTGATGATGTGCCCACCGGGAAATCCAGGCGACTCCTCGCCGATCTCCGGCCGGGTGTCGAAAATTTCGTGTCCCTGTTTCGTCCCGCCCCAGATCTTGCCGTCCGGGCCGACGGCCAGCCGGGTATGCGTCTTGCTGTTCGTGCTGACATCAAAAAGACTTTCACCCAGCAAATCCGCCGTGTCCACGACCACCTTGAACTGCTTCGTACGCGGATCGAACTGAATCCATTGCCCGTAGTCGTAATATTCCGCGCTGCCGATATAGATCTTGTTGTCCGGCCCGACACACATGGCCGTATACCCCGAATACTGCGGCGTGTGGATTGGATACAGCCGGGCCGGCAAGGCGGGCAGATGGGCGACATCGGCGGGTTTCACGTAGTCCGCCGGCAGACGCAGCCGCGTCGGTCCACAACCGGCGACGAGCAACGCCAACAGGCATCCTTGGGTGGATTTTTTTATCATAAATCTCATCTTAACCTCAATCTATCCAAGCGACTGCGATGGCCGGCACACAGCCAAGCCGGTGTAATCGGTTGCGGATGAACAACAAAAGACGATGCATTGCACATAATTCCACGATCATATCATAATAATCTCCAATTTTCAGGCAACAAAGTGGGGTTTTCTTTTTTAGGGAAAGGCCGGTAGAATCTTTTTTAATCGTTTTAGCGGGACATTCGCTTTTCACCCGGCTTTGCCTTACATTAGGAGCCTGGAACATACCGGATCGCTGGGTTTGGATCCTGCTGGCCGCGTGGACTTTTCTCCAGCCTTAATCTGTAGCGGATGTGACGGTCTGGACGATGCGATTAAAGTGCAGCTTCATGCTGAGCCGATGGCTTTTATGCGCCTTGATGGTGCCGATCCTCTGCGGTTGCGCATCGCTCATGGAGGAAAAACACGATTCGCTCGCCGAGCAGGCGGGGGTGAACCGCCGCATGCAGTTGCTCGATTCGACGGATCCCTCGTGGTATCGAGACACGGTAACCAGCCAGCCGGCCGCCTCGGATGACCCCTTGGCCAAACCCTATCACCTCAACGTGGACAACATTGTGCGAATACTCTTCGAACAAGGCCCACAGGTGGTAGCCAGTCGCGAGGCCATGTTTGCCGCCCAGCACGGGTTGGAGGAATTTCGTGCCGACCTCAGCCGCTTCGAGCCCTTCCTTCAGGTCAACGGGACCGTAAACGATTTTCCGGAACGCCGCGAGGCGGAGGGGGTCAGCGCGGAAGTGTCGGGCGGCCTGGAGAAAGAGAGCTTCGAGGGCCTGCTCGTCCGCGTCGAGGCCGGGTACAGCGGGTCGCGAGTGACTTTCGGTGAGGTTGACAAAGGTCAGGAGACCGTCGAGGAGGGCGATGGCACGCTGATCCGAGCCCGAGTGGAGATCCCCTTCGCCGGGTCGCGCAAATATCAAAATCGGATTATCAACGCCGCCTATCAGGATTCCACCGCCCGCGGGGCCATGCTTAATTACCTGACGAATTTTCGCTCCTATGCGGATTCGGCTTTACTCTATTACCGGCTGGCCTTGTATTACCTGCACTATATTCGCTGTTCCGAGGCCCGGATCGGCCACATTCAAAGCCTGCTGAATGATCCGCGCCTGAAAAGCGAAGACCGCCAGGCCGTACAGGCGGCGGCGGCCAATGCCAACATTTATCTGGAAAGCTATCGGCGCAGTTACCGCGGACAGGTGCTCTATGTACTGCAAATGCTGGGTATCGATCCCACCGAACCTTTCGTGTTGCAGGAAGAACCTTTTCTTGAAACGAGTTACTACTATGAGCGATCACGGACGGCGGACGGACGGCGGCAAATGCTGACGGATGCCTATGAGAACAATCCAAAATTCAAGATCTTGACCGACGCCATCGCCGACGCCGAATTGCAGCGCTCCCAGGCGATTCTCAGCCAATACGATATTACCGCGTATCTTCAGGGCACCCAGTTTCCCTCGGGATCGGTCACCTTTGACGATCGCGTGGGGGGCTGGCAGATGAGCGTGGGCATGAGCGTGCGATTAAACGAACAGCGGGTGTTGAGCGCAACCCGCAAAAAAGCGGAAGCTCAGATTCGAGCCTATCGAGCGGATATCGAGGCCGAACGCAGTCGGGTTTTACGTCAGATTTCCGAGCAGGCCAACGAACTCTGCGAATATTACGAGCAGCGCCCGGCGATCCGGGAAAATATCGAGAAAAACCTGGCCGAACTCGCCGTTCGCCGGGAAACGTATCTTAGCCGGGGCCAACCTGAACGGACCATCGACGACGTCTTGGCCACCATCGACGATCTGTATATTGCCGAATCGCGGGTGGCCAACAACATCTACAATGCATGGGTGTGCGAGAACACGCTCATGACCGCCACCGGCGAAGTGTACCGCATGGTCGGATTGAAAGTGATCGGGAAAGGCGAAGTCGGGCAAAACACGGTCGCCGCGAGGTAAACCATGATGAATCGTGCCGCGTACTATTCCAGCCTGATCCACCGGTTTCATCACCGGGGCGGTCATGGTTATTCATTCGGCCTGTTCCTGGTGGGGCTGATCGGTTGTACTGCATTCGAGAAGGATATCGCCTCCTTGCCTGAATCCGGCGACACCGGACACTATTCGCAAGTCTGGGAAGTGGCCAACCCGACGGGGCCGGATAGCCCGGTGAGCACCCAGCCGACGAGTCAATCCACGGAATCGGTCGATCCCATGGCCAAACCGTACCGTCTCAACGTGGAAAACGTAATTCATCTGACTTTCCAACTGGCTCCGGCCGTTGCCGCGGACCGGGAAGCCATGGAGGCGGCCCGGCAGGGCCTCGAGGAGTTTCGGACGAACCTCAGCCGGCTTGAACCGTTCGTTCGCGGCGACGGACTGGTCAATAAGTTTCCCAACCGTCGCGATTCCGAGGGAATGAGCGGCGAAGTGGTCGCCGGCATCGAGAAGGAGACTTTCGACGGCGCGATCTACCGTGTGGAGGGCGGGGGCAGTGCTTCCCGAGTCAAATACGGCGAAGTCGGCGAAGGGCAGGAAGCGGTCGACAGCGGCAGCGGCGGAACGGTTCGCGGACGGGTGGAGGTTCCCTTTGTCGGTTCGCGCAAGCGCCAGAGCCGGAACATCTCGGCGGCTTATCAGGAATCCACCGCCCGGGCGGCCATGATCGACTATCTGGGAAATTACGCCACCTATGCTAATAACGCCCTGTCGTATTACCAGTATGTCTTGTATTATCTCGGCTATCTGCGAACTTATGAAAAACAACGAGACCTGCTTCGGGAATTGCTCCACGACCCACGGACCCGCGAGCAGGACCGCCAGCGGATCCACTCGACGATTTTGGCCACCGAAGCGACCATCCAGACGTACCGGACGAACTATGATTCATATCTGCTCATGCTCCTGCAATCCGTCGGGATCGGACCGGAGGACGCCTACATCCTGGAAGAGCCGCCGGCGGACGTGCCTAGTCGCTATATCGAGCAAGCCCGCACGCCCGAAGGTCGCCGGCAACTGCTGAGTGAAGCCTATGACAATACGCCCAAATTCCGCGTGCTGGCCGATGCGATCCGCGACGCGGAACTCAAACGCTCGCTTCTGTTGCGGGCCAAGTACGATATAACGGCCTATACCCAGGGGACGCGCTACGCCTTCGGCAGCGAGACCTTCGACGACCGCGTGGGCGGATGGGAGTTGACCGCCGGGGCAAGTATCCGGATCAACGATCCTCGCGTACTCAATGCCGGGCTGGATAAGGCCGCCGCGGAAATCCGCCAGTATCAGAACGAAATCGAAGCGTTGCGCCTCCAGATTCAGAACCAGATTGACACCCAATCGGCCTTGTTGGTTTCCTACTATGAATCGATGCAGGCGGTCATGGAAAACATCGAGACCACCCAAACGGTCCTGAGGGAGAGACGAACAGACTACCTGGAAAAGGGGCCACAGGCGTTGTCCATCGATCATCTTCTCACGGCGATTAGTCGGGCAACTACCGCCGATTGTCAGTTACTTTCCTTGGTCTTTTCCATCGGTCAATCCGATGTTACCCTGATGACCGCCACCGGCTATGTCTACAAGTTGGTCGGCCTGGAAATCCGAAATGACAGCAAAGGCCGGGCCGAACTGTTGAGTAACGGCCAAGAAAACGGGAAAAGACCAGAAGGCTATTAGGCCTTTAGACTATTAGGCAAACCCCGCCATCGAAGGGAAAGCAGTGTCATCGCCGACGCAGTCCATAATCCGTTCCATGGTGTGAACAGCCCCGCTTTTTGGGTCATAAACTCGCTACGACCCCCTACGGCGGGAGGCCGGTTCCATCGTTGAAAACCGGGGGGCTTGGCCTTAAACTTCGCATCATCTTTCGTCCGTCGGCCGATGTGGCCGAACCGATCCGTGCTTACTCAGGAAACGGGTAAAACCATGAACGATACGAATCAAGTCGATTTGACCCCGCCGTCCGCCGGCCTGAACATGTCCCTGCGCGTCCAGCTGTCGCTGATGATGTTTCTGCAGTATGCGATCTGGGGAATCTGGGCTCCGATTCTCGGATTGCACTTGGCGACGCTGGATGGTTTCCAAACCGCCACAGGGGCGGTGGACTTTGGACGCATCGGCCTGATTTATATGACCATGCCGATCGCCTCGATCATCGCCCCCTTCATCGGCGGACAGATCGCGGACCGCTATTTCTCGGCTCAGCGGTTTCTGGCGTTCAGTCAGTTGCTGGGCGGAGTTATGCTTTTATTCGTGAGCCAGCTCACCAGCTTTGCCGGGGTTTTCCTTGGCATGTTGATCTACAATCTACTCTATGCCCCTACCATCGCCCTGACTAACTCAATCACCTTCCAGCATTGGCCGAACCAGCAGTTCAGCAAGATTCGGGTGTTCGGTTCGATTGGCTGGATTGTCATTGGCTGGGTCTTCACCCTTTGGATGATGAAGATTGGGCAGCTTTTCCGAATACCGGCGATGGGTGACTGCCTCTATCTGGCCGCTGTTCTGTCGATTGTATACGCGATTTATGCCTTATTCCTACCCCACACTCCGCCGTCCAAGCAGGTCGGCAACCCGTTGGCATTCCTTGATGCCGTTAAATTGCTGCGAAACCCGGCATTTGCGGTCATGGCGGTGGTTTCATTCTTCGTGTCCATCGAACTGCAACTCTATTTCGTCTGGACCCAGAGCTTTCTGCGGGCTGGAGTTGGAATTAAGGAGGGTTGGGTGAGTACGGTGCTCACCGCAGGACAGGTATGTGAAATGGTGATGATGGTCCTGCTACCCTTGGCTCTTCTCAAGTTTGGGTTCAGAGTAACCATGACCTTGGGGATCGCGGCATGGGGCTTGCGCGACTTTATTTTCGCCATAGGCCAGCCGATCGGGCTGGTGGTGAGCGCGGTCGCCCTGCACGGCGTAGGTTTTGCGTTCTTTTTTACCACGATCTTCATGTTCGCCGACAAGATCGCCCCCAAGGACATCAAGTCCAGTGCTCAGGGGTTTTTGGCGTCGGTGACGATCGGTTGTGGTATGCTGGTGGGATCCCTGTTGGCCGGACCGTTAACCAGTACCTTTGACGGGGACTGGAATCGGATTTACCTCGTGCCGACGGCCCTTCTGGCACTATGCTGCGTAATCTTCCTGATCGGTTTCCGGCCAAGCAAGACCGAAGCGGAATCCGCCTCCGCATAAGATAACTCAAAGATGAAGAGGGCGTTCGTCGGTCGAACGCCCCGCTGTTTCTAATCATCCGCCTATCGCGTCCCCTTGATGGCAACATTATCAATGCGGCCGCTGTCGGCGAAGGTGTTGAACTGCCAGGTAAGCCGCACGGTGAACTCGGGATTGTTCGCGACCTTCTCCGCAGCGGAAAGATCAACGACCTTCCGGGTCCACTGAGCGGGCAACTCGTCGGGTTTGAAGACGCGCGCGGTTGTCCACGGGCCTTTCGAGCCGGTGGTACTGTAGGAGACGATGAGCTCATCGTCGGTGGAGCCGTCGATGCCACCCTCCAGCCCTTCACTGCCACCGCAAGGCGAACAGGCCAAATCGGCAATCACATCAAATTCGACACGTATGTCCTTGAATCCCTGGGTGGAAATCGTGCGGGTCAGGTGCGTGCCTTCCCGGCTGCAACGGTTATCGTTGGTGTTCCCGTGGCCCACGGAGAAAAGCGTTCCGCCGGGATGGCCTCCGAGCCTTTCCCAGGACACGCTGGCCGGCCCGTAACGGGCCTTCATCCAGGTCTCAAGGGTCCAGCCTTCCGGGCCGGTGTTGAACGGAAACATGGCCACGGTGTCGGCGGGCAGCGGCTCGACTCCGACAGGCCATTCCGTTTCGGCCCCTCCCTTGGGATCGGTCGCTCGAACGCTGATGGGGAAATATTTTCCGGCTTCGTCAGCTTTCGGTATCCAGCCCCGAAGGAACCCGCATTGATCGATGGTCAGGCCGGCGGGCCCCTTGACGATCGACCACTCCGTTCGTGGATCGCGGTAAGTCAATTGGAGCTGATAGACGTATTCAACCCCGACGTGGGCTGTTTTTGCCATCTCCTCGATAACCGGCGAGTCGACGTTCCGGGTGACGGTCCAGGTATCCGTTTTCTGGAAGACGCCTTCCCGCGGCCGGTGCGAATCGAAGGTAACACCGTTGGGGCCGACCTTGACGCGAAGGTATTGGTCAAATTTGTCGAGGCCACGAGACTCCGAAACGGTGATCTGCCAGACACCCTCATGGAGATAACGCGAGTAGCGATGAATGTGCCCGTTGAAGACGGCGGTGACGCCATATTGTTTGAGCAGGGCCCAGAAAGCGTCGCGCTGCACGGGGTACTCGTTGAGGCTGTCGTTGCCATGACGCACCATGTTCGGCTCATCATCCTCACCAAGCCCGTAATCGGCATCGGGTTGCGGGAAGGCCGGCTCGTGGGCGATGACGAAGATGTATCTCTTGTCGGTGGACGCCAGGTCGTCGGCAAGCCAGTAATAGAGCTGGGGAATCATCTTGCCGGCCGTACCCGGTCGGCGCGTGCCGTTATCGGTTTCGCCATCGAAATAAAGATTAAGCATGACAAAATGTGCGTCGCCATAATCCCATGAATAGGTCGTTGTTTCGCAGTTGAGCGGGCCAGGGTTGACGATATAGGGCAGGTCACGAAAACGGCTGCGGATGAAGCGCATCACCTTTTCAGGTTCCTTCTGATCGTTGTTGCCTATACCGGGATACCAGGGGAATTTTGGGCCGAAAGCCTTTTGAAACTCACTATCCTCCGCCTCGATCCCGGGTATATGGTCGCCACAGTTGATGATAAAGGCACCCGGACCACCGGTGCGGTTGACATCGTCCAGCAATTGGCGGAATTCCTTGGTGTTCTCCAGTGCGGCCCCCTCGATGTCGTTGATGATCGTGAAACTGAAATGGGACGGCGTCGGTGCCGCGCCGTGCCTGGTCGATGCACATCCACCACAAAGAACCGCCATGCCCAATATTGCCGCGTGCTTCATCGTCATTGCTCAAGCTCCTTATGGTTGACGCACTCACACCCTTCGCGGGTCGTCGAAATAGCGATCGGCGGAAACAGGCCGATATACGAAGACAGGTCAGATTAAACGATCCAGGTTATCATTGCACACCTCTGGACAGATGACCACTATGTATTTTCACGGTTGTAAGAAATCGGATGCGGGCCGGCGTAGCCGAATATGGCAATGAGACTGATCTTAATATGCGACGACTTTATCTGCGCGGCCCGCATGTTCGGCCGAAAGGGCCGGAGTGTTCAACTTACCCCCGGCTGATTGCGCAGTTCCTCCATCATGGCCACCAGGTTTTGCGGCGGCACGTCGGGCGGTACGCTGTGCGAAGGAGCGAAAATGTATCCGCCCGGTCGTCCGGCTTCGATTAACCGTCGGGTCTGGCTCCGGACTTCGTCGATCGTGGCGAAAGGGAGAATCTTTTGCACGCTCATGCCACCGTGAAAAGCCAGGCGGCCGTGATAGTGTTGCTTCAGGGTCAAGACATCCATGACTTCCGGCTGGAAGGGGTTGAACAGATTGAGGCCGATTTCGACCAGGTCATCGAATAGTTCGGCCACCTTGCCGCACGAATGCAGGCTGACGTATTTGCCGGCGTCGCGCACGGGAGCGAACATTTTCGCAAGTCGCGGCTTGATGAAACGTCGCCAATGGGTAATGCCCATAATCAGGCCGCGTTGCGAACCGTAATCGTCGCCGAAATGAACGGCGTCCACGCCAAGCTCGAGGGCCCGGTGAATCCGGACGAGATTATGCTCCACGATGGCGTCGAGCAGGCCGTCTACGAATGCCGGCCGTTCGATCATATCCGTAAGCAATTCGGTCATGCCCCGCAGAGACCAGGCCCGCTCATAGAGGGAAAAGCCAAGCACAAACCGGGAAAACAGATCCGGGCCGGCGGCCAGACGAGCGGCGATGTCCTGATACTCCGCCGGATCATGAGGGTTCGGCCATTCGTAACTGTCCAAATCACGGGGAGTTTGGATCGGCCAGGAAACCGGCGTCCCGATATCCTTGTCCACCGTACGGTCCCAGACCACGCCGTAGAGATCGCGAAAATGGTTTTCATCCACTTGCTCGAAGCGGCCGACGGCCTGGCCGAGGTTGAGGAAATGCGATCCAATAAAACCATCCAAATCGTCACTGCCGAGGTAGTCTTTGACTCGGTCAGCGCAGCGGAGGGTCATGTCCCAGGCCCACGGCACATAAGGTGGCGGTTGAAACTTCAGGGCAGCCAGCACCACATCTCGTTTGGTCATC
>CAYNYK010000010.1:57268-70925 GCA_964401335.1 uncultured Planctomycetales bacterium | reverse complement strand
TCACGGGTACAGCGAAAACACAGGAAGGCCGCATAGCGGGAGGCGAGTTACGCCCGAATCATTCGAGACCCGGTCCGAGGCGATCCGAACGGAGCGCTATTACAGGACAGGCAAAGGTCGTGAGGCAATCCGTGCGATACTGGCCTAGAGCGGTCGCCTCGGCGACAGGTCGCTGGTTCAAATCCAGTCGCCCCTGAAAAAGCCGACCGCAGGGTCGGCTTTTTCAATAGAGCAGGTGAGCAGTAGACAATAGAGCAGGAGAGAAGAGGCAGAACCCTCGGCAACGCCAAGGCGTTATTGACGGGCAAGTCGCTCACCTGCGGTCTCCTGTTCACCTGATCTCCTGTTCAAGTTGGGGGTAATCATGGCCTTTATGTTAGAAAAACTGTAAGAACGCCAGAAGAGGATTGATCTGGCCGAGGGAAATGGCCGCTTCACCAAGCCCGACAGAAAAAACTGCTTCACGATCGCAAGAGGTTCCGCCCAGGAATGCATACCCTTAATCGAAATAGCCCGCATGCTCTCCGGTTTCATCAATGGGTTGGAAAAACGAAAGGCTGAACGGGTCGGTGGCTGCCCTTGTGGAAGGCTCTTCGGGGGTGAATTATCCGGGATAGGCCAGTCGTTTGACGACTGGTTAGACTTCCCCTTCGTGATTCGTCCGGCCCTCGGAGCACGGCCTGTGCAGCAGGCCAAGGTGGGCGGCGGCTTATCACTGCCAGGCCTCGCTGGCAGGGCAGCGGTTGCATTCAGGGACTCAATAGGCGGGAAACGGACAAACACGGGACATTCACGCTATACCGCTTGCGGATGTGGGATCGGCTGCAGGCGGGCCGGGCGGAGTTCGGCGGTCACCGGGTCGGTGTCGTCCTCGGGGATGAAGTTCCTGCCCTTGCGGGTCAGCCGGGTTTCGTAGCTGCGTTTGTGATCCAGTTCGGCTACCCACAGGCGCAGGTCGAGGTGGCCACGGTCCGCTTCGTAGGCCAGGACTTCCGCATCGACAATCCTGGTATCATCCTGCTCGTCCTCGCCGGTAATCAGACAAGGGCCGTCCGCGCCTTTCACGAAGGCCAGACGCAGGGGCAACTCGCGTACGGGCTGGTCGGCCCGCTCCGGCCAGAAGCATACTCTTCCCATCCACAGGCCGCGTAACGGCTCCAGCGACCATTCCTCATCGTCCTCCTCGATCGCCCCATCTTCCTCGTCCTCCTCATCCTCGTCATCATCATCATCCGTGGTCAATTCAAAAAGCTGCCCCACCGCCTCGTGACTCGCGGTCGAGCTCGGACAGTAGTCATAAAACTCTCTCGCCACCAGTAGCGAGATCGGCAACGCAATGGCCACCCAACGGTAGTCGCCCAGATAAGCCGGCGTGGCCAGGCCGTAAGCCACCACCGTGACCACGATCGCCAGCAGGATGATCAGGAGAATGGCCTGACGCATCAGACGGAAACTCCGCTTTCCGCGGGATCTTGGATTCGCTCGTTCAAGCGGACTGACGGTTTATCACTCGGCCGGGGCGGAGCGATCTCCGCGTTACGTAACGCACGCAAGGGATCGAGGGCCCGGGTAGAGCGCTCGGCCACCATGGCCGGCGTCGAACGACCTTTGTCTCGCGATTCCCGCAACCTCTCCATCAGCGCGGGCGAGCGGCGGACCTCGGCGGCCAGATCCCGACGTAATTCCATCAGCTTGTTGGCGGCGGCATCAGCCAGGACACGCTCGCGAAGCAGCCCGCGCCTGGCCGCTTCCGCTTCCTTGCGCTCCTGTTGGATACCCTGCAAATTTCGACCCAATTCGGCAACCACTTTCTCCGCCCGCTCGATACCGTTCTGCAATTTCCGCCATTGCTCATCGGCCCGATCCAAACGCTCGCCGATCTCCTGCGCACGTTCCGCGCAGCGGCCCTCCGCGCGTTCGGCTTGTTCCCGGGCCTGGGAGATCTCAAAACTAGCGGCCTTGACCGCTTGTATCTGTTCACGCAACTCGGCTAATTCGCGACCGGCCAGTTCCCGCAGTTCCAGACCTTGACGCTCGGCCTGGGCAGCCGTCGCGATCTGGGCTAAAAGTTGCTCACGCAGCCCTTCCGCCTGACGCGTCACGGCGGTTAAAGGATCGATTTGACTCTCAGCCGACCGCGCGGCGGACTGCAAAGCGCGGCACTGCCCCCCCGCCTGCTCCAGCAAGTCACGCAGGGCAGACTGTCGGTTCTCCAACTCCTGCAAGGGGGCGGCGTCACACAACTCCACGGCCCGATCACAAAGCTGATCCAGCGTCTCCGCAACCGTCCGGGCTTCGCCGATCTTGCCGTCGAGGGTATGACTTTGTTGCTCGGCCTGCAGGCTCAGGCGATCGGCCACCGCTTCAGCCTCACCCACCCCGGCGGCAAACGCCTGGGCGTGCGCCTCAGCCTGGGCGGCTATTTGGATCGCGCTTGTGTTGATTTGTTCCAGCCGGGCCTCCAGACCGCGGGCCTCTTCCGAAATCCGCGCACCCATCTGTTGCGCAATCGACTGGGCCGACTCAACGCCGGCCCGCAAAGCCTGTTCCCGCTGCGCGGCATGTTTGAGCAGAGTCGAAAAGGCCTCCTCAATGGCTTTTCGTTGTCTCTCGAAATTCGCCCGGTGCTGACTTGCTTCCTGATTCAATCGATCGGTGGCTTGACGGGCTTCCTGAAGTCGATTCTGTAATTCCCGGCCCTCCTCGCGTAACAAGGCGGTGATTTGTCCGGCGGCCTCGGTGGCCTTCTCGATCCGTGTGTCCAGATAACGGCCGCGCTCATCCAGTTGCGTACAAAGCGTACCTGAAATGTGCTCGGCTTCCTTGATTTGAACACCCAGGGTCTCTGCCTGATCCTCCATCTGGCCGGCCAAAGCCTGCGCGGCGCGGTCCGCCTGCTCGATCCGCGCGGCCAAGGCCTGGAGTTTGCGGCCGGCCTCGTCGGCCAATCGATCGAAGGTCTCGCTACTGGCCCGGGCATTTTCGAGCACACCTTGCAAATTCGTCTGGATTTGGACGGCCTGCCGCGTAAAGCCGTCGAGGCTTTCAACCTGCCTGGCGGCCTGATCGATCCGCTCGGACAATTCCCGAACTTGCCGCTGACCGGCAGTGGTAAAGGTTTCCGATTTCTCCTCCAAACCCGCCAGAAGTTGACGAAGTTCGTAAAGTTTTTCATCGGCCGATGCGCGCGCCCGGCTCAGTAATGCATCGAGATCCGTCGCCTGGCGAACCGAATCATCAACCCGACCACGCAATGCTTCGGTCGCCTCGTTCATGGCCCACAGTTGTCCGCATTGCTCCGTGGTCCGCTCGAGCAGATGCTCGATTTCCCTTTGTTTGTCGGACAATGCCTCCCGCACCCGGGGATCCCAAGCTTGCCGTGCTTGCTCATAGAGCTCGGCCAACTGCTCGAAAGCCATCCGCGCCTCGGCGATCTGTTCACGAAGGAATTCCGCCGATTCCGCCGTTTCCGCGGCCAGTCCCTGAGCCACATGCTCCGCTTCGCCGATCCTTGAGCGTAGCATCTGTTCCTGCCGGGATGTCTCCTCGGCCAGACGCTCCGCGAGTTCGGCAGCCTGATGGATGCCGCCATGCAACCGTTGTTCTTGATCGGCGGAGCGGTCGGTGAGGTCGGTAAGTTTCTCAATCTCGGTTCGAGCCGCGGCGGTTTGTTCGCCCAATTGCTCGGATAACCGGCGGCAGACGGCGTCGGCTTGTTCAAGGTGACGGCTCAGCGCACCGCTCTCCTCCTCGCTTCGTTGCATCAGGCGATCGGCCGTCGTCCGGGCCTCGGTCATGCGCTTATCAAGATCGGCCAGTTGCCTTTGGACATTTTCCGCGAGCTCGTTCCATCGCTCGGAACATCTGCCGGCGGTTTCAAGCACCTCCCGCAAAGATTGCCGCGTCGTTTCGGCGGCCACATTCTGCTCGACGAGTTCCTGCCTGCGTATTACGGCCGTTTCCGTGGCTAAGGACAGGCCGTCACTTTGCGCGGACGCTTGATCGAGCAGGTTCCGCAATTGCGTGCATTTGCTCTCCAGCAGGGCCATGGCCTCGGGACCACAAACCTGCCGGGCCGATTCATTCAACTCCGCCAGGCGCACCGAAAAGTCCCCCGCCTGCTCCGCACGCTCGGTTAATTGCTTGATTTGCCCTTCGATGGTCCGACTCCATTGCCGGAGCACGTCAGCTTGTTCGGCCGCCTGGGTCGTACCTTCCTCCACTTGCTGCAGCATCCGGCCCGCATGTTCGCTGGTCAGCCGCAGTTGTTGCATGCCTCGGGCCAACTCCTGCAATCGTTTGGTTAATTCCCGCTCTTGGTTTTCGGTGGCCTCGGTCAAAATCCGCGTTTGTCGACTGCAAGCCTCCGTTGCCGCGCGGGCCTCGGCCGCGCGTCCACAAGCTGCGCTGATCTCCTCACGTAATGCCTGACACTGCTCCGCGGCCTGTTGTGTCGCCGCGATCATCTGCTCGTGCAGCGCACCGGCCCCTTCCACAACCGCCTGCAATTTATCGCGCTGTCCAGGGGCTTGATCCAATAAGGCGGCGAGTTCCCGCGTGCGGGCTATGGTCTCCTCAATCTGTTTCGCGTTCGTTTCGGCAAGAAGCAGCGTCTGCCGGTTGCACACCTCCGTCACCGTCCGGGCCTCGGCCACCTGTTCACGAGCGGCGGTAACTGCTTCCGTCAACACCTGCTGTTGTTCCGCGCCTTTTTGCGTTGCAACGGCCGTACGATCGCATAATGCCGCGGCCAGTTCCATAACCGCCCGCAGTTCGTTGCTTCCCTCCCGAAGTCGCCCGGCAAATTCTTCCAGTTCCCGCCGCTGTTGCTCCAGGGCTTGCATCGCTTCCGGTCCACAAATACCCATTGCTCGCTGATAAGATTCGGTCAAACGCTCTGTGGCCGGCCCTGCCTCGTGGAGCATTGTTTCCAGCGTTTGGGCCTGCCGATTGGCCTCGGCAATCACTCCTGCGGCCACGTCGATCACTTCGCGCAACACATGATTTTGCTCGGCACCCTGCTGATTGGCCGTCGTTATCTCCTCATGCAAGACGGCCGCCTGTTTCGCAACGGCCTGTAACCGTTCGCGCTCGCTGGGTGAAAGTTCCAGCAAAGCGGCCAGCTCCCGAATACAGGTCGTAGACTCTTCGATCTGTTTCGCGCTCGTTTCGGCAAGAAGCAGCGTCTGCCGGTTGCACGCCTCCGTCACCGTCCGGGCCTCGGCCACCTGTTCACGAGCGGCGGCAACTGCTTCCGTCAACACCTGCTGTTGTTCCGCACCTTTTTGCGTGGATACGGCGACCCGCTCGCACAAGGACGCGGCCATGTCCGCGACCGCCCGCAGTTCGTGACCTTCTTCGCGGAGCCGTTCGAGCAACCCATCCATCTCCCTCGTCCGTCGCTCCAATACCTCCATAGTGTCCGGACCGCAAAGCAGGGTCGCCTGCCGGCAACATTCGACCAGCCGGTTCGTGGCCGGCTCGGCTTCATGAAGCACCGCTTCCAGCTCCCGGGTCTGCTGAGCCGCCGTCGCGGTAGCCGCTTCGGCCGCACCGATGCGTTCCTGCAAGATACGACAGCGCTGCCGTGTCTCCTCGGCAAAGTTCTCGGCCGTGCTTTCCACCTCCATCATCCGCCGGCTGATATCCCGGGCCTGGGTGTCGGCCTGCTCGTCCAAGCCACGGGCAATTTGTCGGGCGTCATTGATTTGCTGCTCCAACAGACGAAGATTTCTCTCAATATCCGCGCAGGCCGCCTCGGCCTTGCGGGTCTGTTCGGCGGTTGTTGCCGTGCTCGCTTGCAGCGCACTGCGGGCCTGTTCGACCTGGCGTTGCAGGTCGGTCTGCATCTCGGCGCAGCGAGAGGACACTTCCGCCGTCAATTCGCGAACCTGCTTTTGCGCCTCGCTTAGGGCGTGCAACGTTGTCGGACCACAGGAGGCCATGGCTTTTTCGTAGAGTTCGGCCAGTCGCTCGGAGGCCGCCTGCACCTCACGCATACGCGTATTCAGCAGGACGGTGTGCTGCTCCACCTGGGCTGAAAGACGGTCGGGCAGGTTTTCAATATGATCGACCCGGCTTTGCCACTGTCGACTCTGTGCGATGATCTGGCCGGTCAACTGTTCCGAAGCCGAGCGGGCCTGTTCCTGCAGGAAATTGGCCTGTTCGGAAACCTGACGGATCAGCCTGCTCAAGGTGGATTCGGCCGCCTGCGTTGCCGAGGCCAAATCCTGTTCCTGTCGCCCCGCCGTGGCGATTTTCTCATCCAACCGATGCGTACAGCTCAAGGCTTCGGACATGACCGCATCGGCCTGACGTAAGATATCGTTCAAATGTTCAGCCCGCCGATCGCTCTCGCCGAGGACCGCGCGCAGCGTCCCCAGTCTTTCCTCCAAACGTCCGAGAAGCGTCGTGAATCTTTCATTTTCGACCGCCACGGCTTGTTGGCAGGCCTCCGCTTGGGTCGTAACGTCGGTCAGTATCCGCTCACGATGACTCGCTCCCTCCACGGCGTCAGCCAACCGCGCCACCATGTCCCGGGCATCGGGCAGGATCTTCTCGGCTTGACGACGCAAGGCGTCAAGCGATTGCCTTCCGTCGCATGTAAAACGCTCCAGCGATTGAGCGCAACGCTCCGCTTGTTCCATCAAAATGCCGATGCGCTGGGTGGCCGAAACGCTTTGTTCGGTTGCCAACCGGGCCTTCTCGGTTTCCTCGCGAACGCTGGCCGTGACCGTCCGCACCTTCTGAATCGCCTCCGCGATTTCCCGCGCCGCTTGATCGCGATAATTGTTCAGCTCGTTAGAGACGGCCAGCACCTGTTCGATCTGCCCCCTGACCTCCCGGGCGATCGATTCGGACGCGCTGCGGTCCTGATCATTCATTCGAAGCAACGCATCAATCCGTTGCTCGAATTCGCGCAGGCGTTCCTGGTATTTTTCGTCGAGTTGCCGGGCTTGTTCGCGGTGTCGCTCGTTAAGGTCGCTGATTTTCCGGTTCAGGTCTTGTACAATAGCGTCGGCGTGGTCCTTGGCCTTGCGTAAGCGGGCCACGACCCGCCGCCCGTCCGTCAGCGCATGGTCGAAACTGGCGAGGCCTTCCCGCGAAACCTGCCGGGCCTCGGTGGTGCTCCGCCGAACTTGCTCCAATTCCTCCAACGTTCCCGAAAGTTTATCCAAAAGATTGCGAACCTCGTCGGTCCGTCGGGTGGCATGCCGGGTCGCTTCCTCCAAACGGTCCACCACTTCGGATCCACGGCGCAAGGACTCGGTTAATTGGTGGCTAAGGTTATGGCCCAGGATAAGCTGGGTTTCAGACGGGGCCGCGATTGGCGGTGGGGCTGGAACATTCGGCAAGACACCGCCGGTCAAAACCGTCGATGGCCTGGTCTCGTTCGCCGAGGCCTCTCCGGCCGAGGTCGAATGCACGATCTGCAACGACATCATTTCGTTGATACAATTGTTCACCACCGTCCGATCGATCGATTTCAAACCCGCGCTGTAGGCGGCCAACAGAGCGTTGTCGGCGATTTGGTTAATCATCCGGGGTAACCCGCCGGATCGATCATGGATCAGATCAACAGCCTCGTCGGTAAACAGTTGCTTGTCTTGTACCCCGGCGACGGCCAGGCGATGCCGCAGGTAATTCCGGGTCTGGTCGCGCTGTAGCGGCTTGAGCTGGCAGGAACAGAATATCCGCTGACGAAGCTGTTCAAGATGAGGATGCTGAAGCGTTCGGGCCAGTTGCGGCTGGCCGGTCAGCACGATCTGCAGAAGCTTGGCCGAGTCCTTCTCGATGTTACCCAGCATGCGCAGGTGCTCGAGTGTCTCGGGATTCATATTCTGGGCTTCGTCGATCAATGCCACTACGCAACGATTCTCGTCGTAGCGGGCTTCCAAGAAGCCGCGGAGTCGATCCAACAACTCGCCCGTCGTGTGTCCGTGACGGCAACGAATACCGAATTCGCGACAGAGCGTGACAAAGAGTTCATGGCCGTTCTCCGGTGTATGCAGCACGGTGGCCGTCTCCGCATCGTGCCTCAACGCTCGTAACAACATCAGGCCAAGAAGCGTTTTTCCGCTACCCGGCTGGCCGGTAACCACCGTAATGCCACGGCGCTGGGTTACACCATAAATCAGGGCGGCCAGGGCCTCCTCGTGTTCCGCCGTCTTATAAAAAAACATCGGATCGGCCGTATTGGCAAACGGCATGCGCTCGAATCCAAAGTATTCTCGATACATGAATACAGACCCTCAGCAAGGACCGATATCAGCCTTGTTCATCGGTCAATGCGAGGGGCAACCGAAGTTATTAGACGTTGATTATGCGTATCCGCGAAGAATGGGATATGTGAATATCGCGTAACTAATGCCTGGCAATGGTTTTAACGCATGGCGGGCCACATCGTCCATCCAATTCGATCCGTTAGCTACTCGTCCGATAACCGGCTTATCATCGGATTTTGTTTCACTTTCTCGCCGGGTAAAAACAAACCATCGCCGAGCCGATTTGACGCGGCGATGATTGTCTTGTTCGAAAGTTCCGGATGAACGAAATCAGACGCCCAGCATGCCCGAAACCAGTCCCGAAACCAGCGTGGGAATCAGACTGGCCATCAACGACGAGACGATGGCGCTGCATCCGGTACTCTGTAACAGCGTTCCACCGCAAAGTAAAACAAAACACAGCTTTTTCAGATTACTCCGATTCATAATCGGCTCCTTGAATGAGTTGGACGCCACGAAACGTTGACCTTCCCACCGATCGCCGCGCCATAACCGGTCTATCCATTCCTATCGGCTTTTTCCCCTCCCCACCCGTTGGGATTTCCAAAAATCTCGCCAGCCACCATTCACAAAGGGGAAACCCAAGCCAAGTCTTTTATTGGGTCGTGGTTCCCGTATTCGTGCCTGTAGTCGTGCCCGTGGTCGCGGTACCCGTGGTCGTTCCCGTACCACTACAAGCACCGGGAATCGTACAAGTCGGATCGATATCCCAGTTGGGGAAGCGGTCGATAAACAACCAATCGTATTCGTAGGGATCGCAGTTCAGCAGCGTGCCACAGGGATTAAAATTGGCGGCAATGTCCTTCAACCCGCCGCAACTCATGCCGTTCAGCATACCCCCGAGGGTCAACGCCAAAAGGAAGCGCCAAATCATTTGCTGGATTTTCCATGCTTTCATAAATCCGCCTTACCCAATTATCAACCCCGCGGCCAATCCTGCGTCTCGGATCAATCCGTCGTATTTCCGACCTTTGGCCAATCCTACTGGTTGGTATTTGTATCCGTATCCGTATTCGTATCAGTCCCCGTAGTCGTGGTGTCCGTTGTCACGGTATTCGCACAATCCGTTAAAAGTGGGTTCGTCCCACAGGGATCGAAGGCACCACCCGCCCACGGTTCTTCGCAATCGAAGATGTAACACTCATCGATGGCATCCTGGATACCGTTGGCCCAGTATTGCTGGCAACTTGTATTGAAACCTACGTTACCGAACCCTCCGACCGTCGTGTCGTCGCGAATATACCAAGGCATGCCAAGCAGGCTGGCCCCGCTGACCAACATAATCCAGTTGAACCACTGGTGCATACGCTTATACATTGCCGAACACCTCACGTTGGTACCGTTTCGGTGACTGAGAAAAACCTCCCGAACGAGAGCACCGCGCCATCCCTCGTCACGATCCTACCGCCGAAGACAGTATAAGGATCACCACCTGTCACTGCAACCGTTCAAACCGCCGGCGAAAAATCGTCGGAGACCGACAAGTATCCCCTTCCCTATTGCAAGACTGCAATAAATGCATTCACGCCACGAACATGGATTTTTCAAGCCATTCGCCCCAATTGCTTGAAATCAGCCCGCAGGGTCTGATAGAGCGAACGATAGACCGGATACAGCCGATCATAAATCCGGGCGACCTTCTGGTTTGGCCGCAATGTTTCCGTCACCTTGATGGCGGCCGCACAGGCTTCCGGTACGCTTGAATAAACGCCCGTGCCCACGGCGGCCAGCAGGGCCACGCCCAAGGCTCCGCCTTCCTGCGTATTGATCGTCACTGCCTTGGCCTTATACATATCTGCCTGCATTTGTCGCCAGAACTTGCTGGCCGACCCGCCACCGCTTAACCGTACCTCGCTGATCGGAACCCCCCGGCCGCGCATGATCTCGATCTGATCACGCATTCCGAAGGTAATCCCTTCCAACACGGCCCGAACCATGTGCGCCCGATTATGCCGCACGGTCAACCCGATCCATGCCCCCCGAGCGTCCGGGTCGGGATACGGGCATCGTTCGCCGGTCAGATACGGCAGGAAAACCAGCCCCTCGCATCCGGGTGGGGCGAATTCCGCCTCCTTGACCATCCGGGGATACAGTTGGCCGGGATCTTGCTTGGCCTTGACGGCCGCCTTGACCTGTTCGGCCAGCAAAGTATTGCGCAACCATTGGAAGCTGCCACCGGCCGACAGCATACACCCAAATACGCACCATTTGCCCGGTACGGCATGACAGAAGGACTGCAGATTACCTTCTTCGTTGGGTACCGGCCGATCCGCATGGGCGAAGACCACCCCGCTGGTGCCCATCGTGGCCGAGACAATCCCCGCCCGCACGATACCATTACCCACCGCGCCGGCCGGCTGGTCACCCGCCCCGCCGACCACCGGTGTGCCTTCCTTGAGACCGGTGAGCCTGGCCGCCGCCGCGGAGATTTTCCCGGTCACTTCCGGCGACTCGTACACCGGGGCCATCAGGTCGGCGTCGATACCGAGTTTACTTAGCAAGCCGGTATGCCAACGCCGGTTTTTAACGTCGAGCAGCAGCGTGCCGGCCGCGTCCGACACCTCCGCCGCGTATTCGCCGGTCAAACAAAGCCGGATGTAATCCTTGGGCAAAAGAATCTTGAACGTCTTGCCATAGGTCTTCGGGTCGTGCTTGCGGACCCAAAGGATTTTCGGGGCAGTAAAGCCGGTGAGGGCCACGTTGGAAACCATCTTGATGAGTTGCTTTCGCCCACCGGCCTTTTTCTCGATTTCGGCGCATTCGGCTGCCGTCCGCTGGTCGTTCCAGAGCAGCGCCCGGCGGAGCGAGCGTCCGGCCCGATCCACGAACACGCTGCCATGCATCTGCCCGGACAACCCGATCCCGGTAATCTGGCTCGGCTTTCTTTTCGCCTTCTTGCACACCAGGGCGATGCCCTTGACCGTCGCCTTCCACCAGTCCTCCGGCTCCTGCTCGGACCAGCCGGGCTTCGGCGCATACACCGGATATTCCACGCTGGCGGTGGCCAGCACCCTGCCCCACTCGTCGCACAACAAAGTCTTGGTCGCCGACGTGCCGATATCAATGCCGCAAAGAAGTGCCATGATTCATGCCCTCGATTATTGACGTACAGATTATCCCTGACACTGATGGGGAACTATAACGAACGGTCCGACGGATGCAAAGGGGATTCGTCCTGCTCTGGAGAAATAAGAAGACCTTCACGGCGGGCGATTTCCAAAATGGGCCGGCCGCTTGGGGTATCCCATTCTTTTTCCCCGCACGGAATCGGCTCGATGCGATTGTCGGAAACTCCGGTAGCAATCCAAAGTTGCTTCACCTTTTGAACAGTTGGCTGTCCATCAAACTCAGGAGCGATGACCACAAGATCGATATCGCTCCATGAATGAGCTTGCCCACGCACGCAAGATCCAAAAAGAACGGCCTGACGAGCATGAATCCCATAAGCGGGCAAGGCACGCAGATAGCGACGAATGGCGGTTATAATTGTTTTTTCAACCATGCCAACATCTCCTCCGCCGCGGCCATGTCGTCCCTGGCGGTTTCCCTCGATATAATCATGGGAAAGTCTTCTGGATAACGTCCCTGCATCTGGTAAGCATTCATGCCTCTTAAAAAAGTCATTTGTTCACTCGTGAAAGGCACGGCCGTGATTTCAGCCAAACGCACGAGATTGTGAATTCTGGGTGGCAAATCCGCGGTCTTCAGGATAACCCGTGCTTTCAGTATTTTCTCAAGGGCTAAATGAGTGAAAAACATGGCTTCGGGTGTTTTATCCTTCTCCCAAAGGATGTGGGCGACTTCAAGAGCTTCGTCGGCGCCGTTTCGCCAATAAGCCACCTGTTTTCTCACATCCATGGCGCTATCCTGAAAGGCATTGCCACCCTTAAAAACCATTCGTCCATCAAGAATACCTCTTTAATCATAGCAGGTAAAGTGGCATCTTGATCGACAGCAGACCCGATTCCATAAATACCCGCCTTGAAGAGGGGGCCGGGTTTACGCGATAATACCGGTTTCGTGGAAATGGGGAGACCCCCCAGACGTGAACCCGCATAAGGATTGAAAAGAAGTAGCAAGCATGAGCAGCCAAAACAACGATTTTTCGGAACCGAACGATTCCCTCGACGCGGAGCTGGAGCGGGAGCTGGCCGAAGCTCTGGGCGACATGGGTGCCGATAGCTTTATGGACTTCGATCAGCCGGAGGCCCGATCCGCCCTCACCGGCGATCAGATCCGCCGTGGCCGGGTCATCGCCATCCAGGGCGGCGACATCTTCATCGATCTCGGCGGCAAGGACCAGGGCGTTATGTCCACCGACCAGTTCGCCGGCCAGGAGTTGCCCCAGGTCGGCTCCATCGTCGAATTCGCCGTCACGGGTTACAACGCAGCCGAGGGACTACTGACCCTCTCGCGCGAGGGGGCGGTGATGGCCGCCACCTGGGATTCGCTCAAACCGGGGGTCATCGTCGAGGGAAAAGTCACCGGCCACAACAAGGGCGGTCTGGAACTCAACCTGAACGGCATCAAGGCCTTCATGCCCATCAGCCAGGTCGAGCTCGGCCGCATCGAGGAGGAAGATCTCCGGACCTTCGTCAACCGTAAGCTTCGTTGCGAGGTCGTTGAGGTTCGGCGAGGTGAAAAATCGGTCGTCGTCTCGCGGCGGGGCATCCTCCGCAAAGAGGAAGAAGAGGCCCGCGAGCGGGCCTTCGAAACGCTCGTTGAGGGCGACCTGGTCACCGGCACGGTCAAGACCATCATGCCCTACGGCGCCTTCGTGGACATCGGCGGGGTGGACGGCCTGCTGCACGTGGGGGATATGAGTCACGCCCGCGTCAAGGATCCCAAGGACGTGGTAAGCGTAGGCCAAAAGCTGGAGGTCAAGATTCTCCGCGTCGATCGCGATCAGCGCAAGGTAGCCCTCGGCCTGAAACAAGTCATGCCCGATCCGTGGGCCGACGCCCGGAACAAGTGGATCGTCCAATCGGTGATTACCGGCCGGGTGAGCCGCCTGGCCGACTTCGGTGCTTTTGTCGAGCTGGAGGAAGGCGTCGAAGGGCTGGTGCCCATCAGCGAGTTCAGCTTCGAACGACGCATTCGCCACCCCAGTGAAATGGTCAACGTCGGCGACGTGGTCCGGGTCAAGGTGCTCAATGTCGATCCCGAGGCCAAGCGCATTGCTTTGTCCCTCAAGCAGGTCGGCGACGATCCCTGGATGGGGGCGATGACCCGCTGGCCAATCGACAGCGTCGTGTCCGGAATAGTACGGCGGGTGGCGGATTTCGGCGCGTTTTACCGGATACCCCCCGTTTTGTGGGGTTTTACCAAAAAATTTAATTTTACCCAAAAACCGTTCCACACCTCCGCCAAGG
>CAYNYK010000010.1:39523-57258 GCA_964401335.1 uncultured Planctomycetales bacterium | reverse complement strand
GCTGACCGCCGGTGTCGAGTGGTTGATCCACATCAGTGAATTGAGCCACGAACGCGTGCTCTCCGTCGGCGACGTGGTGAAGGAAGGCGACCCGGTTCGGGTCAAGGTAATCAGCGTCGATGAAGACCGGCGGCGCATCTCGCTTTCCCTCAAACAAGTGGCCGAGATGCCCGACTACACCGGCCCGGAGCCGGCCGCCACGGAGGAACCCGCCCAGCCCGCGAAAAAACGTAAAAAAGCCCTCAAGGGCGGCCTCGATCATGGATCCTTCAGCCTGTTCGGCTAAACGTCCACCACCGTATTTGATAAGATCTATTGGACGGGATATACCATAATTAAGTGGTTTTGTGCGGCGTTCCTAATCCGGCAAAAGACACGGGAAATAAAAACGAATCCGGAACCATCGGCATACATCCTATAACCCCTTATAGCTTAAGGGTTTACGCAGAGCAAAAGCACTGGCGTTGGAACGTGAATTCGGCTATAAAAACACTTGAGCGGCCGGGCTTTTGCCCGTTTCTGGATAAGCGGGCATGGATTGGAGATACGGCCATTCCCGCGTGTTTCAGGCCGATAAACGCAACGGCCGCGGCACACCATAGTACCGTTTGAAAAGAAATCAGGAGCACCGATGCCCGATACCCCGGTGAATCAAGTTACCGAACTACCAATCGTTGAGGAACTTCAGGATTCCTATCTGACCTATGCGATGAGCGTGATCATGTCGCGGGCGTTGCCCGACGCACGCGACGGGCTGAAGCCGTCACAACGCCGCATTCTGGTGGCGATGAACGATCTCAATCTGGGGCCCCGGGCCCAGCATCGTAAATGCGCCAAGATCGCCGGCGATACCAGCGGTAATTATCACCCCCACGGCGAAGGGGTCATCTATCCCACCCTCGTGCGTCTGGCCCAGGATTGGAACCTGCGTTATCCGCTAGTGGACGGGCAGGGTAATTTCGGTTCCATCGACGGTGATCCGCCGGCGGCCATGCGTTACACCGAGGCCCGGATGGCCCCCCCAACCCCCGACCTGCTGGCCGACCTGAAGATGGAAACGGTCGATTTTGAGCCGAACTACGACGAAACCCGCGAGGAACCGACCGTTCTACCGGGCAAGTTCCCCAATCTGCTGGTCAACGGCTCCACCGGCATCGCGGTGGGTATGGCCACCAACATCCCGCCGCACAATATCAGGGAAATGGTCGACGCCATCATTCGCGTACTCGACGATCCGCATATCACCATCGACGAACTGATGGAAGGGGAAAACGGACTCAAGGGACCGGATTTTCCCACCGGTGGGATGATTTGCGGCCGGGCGGGCATTCGCGACGCTTACCGCACCGGACGCGGTACCTTGGTCATACGAGGCAAGACCCATTACGAGGAACATAAGAACAAGACTTTAATTGTCATCGACGAAATCCCCTACCAAGTATTGCGCACCACGATCAAGGATAAGATCGTGGAGTGCGTGAAAAACGGACAGATGCCGGATGTCGCCGACGTGCGCGATGAATCCGATCGCAAATATGCGACTCGCCTCGTAGTCGAACTGAAAAAAGACGCCGTACCCGAGGTGGTGCTCAACCAGTTATATCAGTACACACCGTTGCAAACGAATTACACGGTGATGAACATTGCCCTGATCAATCGTCAGCCGCGAACCCTCAATCTCCGGCAGATGATCGACGTTTATATCGACCATCGCAAGGAGGTCATCCGCCGGCGGACTACCTTTCTGCTACGCAAGGCCCAACAGCGGGCCCATGTGTTGGAAGGCCTGCTCCTGGCGGTCGGGGACATCGATGAAATCATCGAATTAATCAAACAGTCGCCGGACCCGGCGACCGCCCGGCAACGGTTGATGGATCGTGGGCTTCGGCTGTCGGAACACGGCGCGTTCGTGAAGATGCTGCCCGAGAAATTCGTCCAACGAGCCACCAGGGAGGACCAGCATCTGACCGGCACGCAGGCCGAGGCCATCCTGGCCATGCAATTACAGCGGTTAACCGGGCTGGAGATGGAAAAGCTGGCTGATGAATACGCCAAGCTGGTCGAGGAAATCGAAGGGTATCAGGCGGTGCTGCGCGATGAAAGCCTGGTCTTGGACATCATTCGTGAAGACCTTTTCGAGATCAAGGAAAAATACGGGGACAAGCGGCGAACGGAAATCACCGGCGAGGTGGGCGAATTCCGCATGGAACACCTGATCCCCGACGAACAGGTGATGGTGACCATCAGCCGGGAAGGTTACATCAAGCGGGTCGATCTCGACGAATACCGCAAGCAGGGACGGGGCGGCAAGGGGATCAAGGGCGGCGATACGCGCGAGGGTGATTTCCTGGAATATCTATTCGCGGCCGGCACTCACGACTATTTGCTGTTTTTCACCAATCGCGGACGGGTTTACTGGCTCAAAGTATATGACGTGCCCGCCATGCAGCGTACCAGCCGCGGGCGGTCGATCGCCAATCTGTTGCAGATGCAGCCCAATGAAGTGCAAACCGCCGTACTGGCCGTCCGCCAGTTCGAGGAACGGTTCGTCTTTTTCGCGACCGCCAAGGGCATCATCAAGAAAACACCGCTGGCCGCCTTCAGTCGCCCGCGGGCCAACGGGATCATCGCTATCGGGCTTGACCCCGACGACGAGTTAATCGGGGTGGGCCAAACCACCGGTAACGACGAGATCGTGCTGGGAACGCGCAACGGCTGGGCGGTGCGTTTTGACGAGCAGGACGTTCGGGCCATGGGACGCAGTGCTCATGGCGTAAAGGGGATCGCCCTGCGTAACGATGATCGCGTGGTGGACATGGTAGTGACCAACGAAAACGCTTCCTTGTTGACCGTCTGTCAGTTCGGTTACGGCAAGCGAACCCAGGTCAGCGAATACCGCAAGACCCGCCGCGGAGGCAAGGGAGTCATCAACATCAAAACCACCGAGCGTAACGGGCGGGTGGTCGCCCTCAAAAGCGTGGTGGATACCGACGAGATGATGCTGATTTCGGCCAAGGGGCTGGCTTTGCGTACGGACTTGACCGAGCTGCGGGAAATCGGGCGGGCAACCCAGGGAGTTCGCCTGTTACGTCTCCAGGAGGGTGACGAGGTGGTGGCCGTGGCCCGAATCGCCCGCGAGGAAAACGGCGAGGAGGAAAACGCGACCGGTGAGGCATGCGGCGAAGTCGCAACGGAAGCCGCGGCCCCGCCGACCGATACGACCTCGGCGGCTGAAACACCGACGGAGGGGGCCGCCGAGCAGAATACTCCGGACCCACCGGAAACCACCGGTGAGTAGAGTATAAAAAAGCCGATAGAATAAATAATCTGTCGGGCGGGTGAGGCCGCAACCCTCTCCCGAAGTCAGGCATATAATAGAGGGTTTATTGTACCCTATCGAGGAGGCGGTCATGCTATTCCTGCATGTCAGACGAATGGTGATCGGTCTTATCCTGACCGGCGGCCTTACGGTTCCGCCGGTTTTAGGACAGAGCAGCGGATCGAATGATAACTTGCTCCTGCCGCGGAATAACGTGACGAGTGGGGCCATCGGCTCGCGCCGGCCGGGTTTGTGGATCAGTGGGGAAAACGGCGGTTTAACTCATGCCCTTACTTATCAGAACCAGGCCGTCTATCAGTATGGCGGGGTCATCTATACCGCTACCCAACCGGCTAACCCCTGGGATGATTTCAAGGTAACCGCAATCAAAACCATCTTCGATACGATAAATGAAATCCTCATGGAATTGTTTACTAATATCCAACCCGCGACGGACCAGGATGATGACGGGATTCCTGATGCCCGGGATAATTGCCCCACCGTTCCCAACCCCGACCAGGTGGATAGCGATGGCGACGGCGTGGGTGACGCTTGCGAGGAAGCCGTGGACGACGCGGACGGCGACGGGGTTCCCGACAGCAGCGATAACTGCCCGGATACACTGCCGGACACGGCCGTCTACACGAAGAACGGTTGCCCGATGGTATTGGCTGCGGAGGACTATATCGAGGTAGCCAACCCGCGAGCCGTGACTTTCGATTCGGATGATATCCTTTACGTCGGTCGGGATTGTATCAATTGTAACATCTACCGTATCGATATCTCCGTTGATCCACCGCAGACCGTGGCTTACGGAGCGGTCTTTCTCAATTATCCTGTGCCGGTGGCTTTTGATACGGACGGAGACATTACCGGCAACCCCGGAGCCTTGATTACCGCGGCGTGGAGTTCCAGCGATTTCGGCAACTATTACCGTATTTTGCCGGAAACACCAAATGCGACTTATGCCATCTTGTACCAGGAAGCCGATCCCACCCAACCGGCCGGTTATGTCACTCCGGCCGACATGGCTTTTGATTCAGAACGTCGACTCCTGTTCATCGATCAAGAGACCCGACGGGTGTTCCGTTTCGAGGGCGGCGACAATCTAACCCGCGAACTGTTGTTCAATATCGAATGGACGGAAGGCGACCAGACCGATTGGCCGCTTGAAAGCGGCAACATCGCCGTGGATGCGGACGGTTACATTTACACCTACGCCCGCGACGGCGTGATTCGGGTTCACGATCCAAACGGTGAGTTGGATGACGCGTTTGACGGCGCTTGCGGAGTGTATGCGCCGATGGCCTTCGGACCAGGCTGGTGGTGGGGCCATGATCTTTACGTGCTCTGCGGGGGCACGTTGTTGCGTTTCACCGCCGACGGGCCGCGGAAGGTGGCTAAATTATTTACCGACGACGACACACCGGTGGATATGGCCTTCGGACCCGATTTTGCGCTCTATATAAGCGTGGACGGTGATTTGAACAATCACACGGGCATCGATCGGATCGTACGGGTGATCGTAACCAATTGTGACGGAAACGGGGTGGACGACGGTGACGAGACCGATACCGACAACGACGGGTTCTTCGACACCTGCGACAATTGCCCGAACGAGTCCAATCCCGATCAGGCGGATACCGACGGCGACGGGATCGGCGACGCCTGCACGGCTTCGTAATCCCTTTTGTCATTCGCATAGCCGACAACAAAAAGAGCTCCCGGCCGAGGTTCGTCGGCCGAGAGCCGGGTTGTTGAGACCGTCAAATCTCGCCTTTGTTTATCAACCCAAATTCATGGTCATCAGAAATTCAGCGTTGGTGCGGACCTTGCTCAAACGATTACGCAGCAACTCGACCGACTCGACCGGGTTCATATCGCTGAGCACGCGACGCAGCTTGTAGACCAGCTCGAGCTCTTCCGGGGCCATGAGCAGTTCTTCCTTGCGGGTCCCGCTGGCGGGGATGTTGATCGCCGGCCAGATCCGCCGGTCGACCAAACGCCTATCCAGGTGCAGCTCCGCGTTGCCGGTACCCTTGAACTCCTCGAAAATCACCTCGTCCATCTTACTGCCGGTATCCACAAGGGCCGTACCGATGATGGTCAGCGAGCCGCCCTCTTCGATATTTCGGGCCGCCCCGAAGAAACGCTTGGGTTTCTGTAAAGCGTTGGCGTCGACACCGCCGGTCAGGATCTTGCCCGAATGGGGTACCTCGGTGTTATACGCTCGGGCCAGGCGGGTAATGGAGTCAAGCAAAATCACCACGTCGTGGCCGTACTCGACCATGCGGCGGGCTTTCTCGATCACCATCTCGGCCACCTGCACGTGCCGGCTGGCCGGCTCGTCGAAGGTCGAGGAAATCACCTCCGCCTTGGTCGCCCTCTGCATTTCGGTCACTTCTTCCGGTCGCTCGTCGATCAAAAGGATGATCACGTATACATCTTCGTTGTTTTTCGAGATCGCGTTGGCCATCTTCTGAAGCAAAACGGTTTTGCCGGTCCGCGGCGGGGCCACGATCAACATGCGCTGGCCCTTACCGATCGGCGTGACCAGATCAACGATACGCATGTTGATCTCGTCGGGAGTAGTTTCCAGGTGATAGCGG
Organism: uncultured Planctomycetales bacterium; assembly: GCA_964401335.1. Lineage (GTDB taxonomy): Bacteria > Planctomycetota > Phycisphaerae > UBA1845 > PWPN01 > JAAYCU01. The sequence continues at coordinate 51,330 of CAYNYK010000010.1, read as the reverse complement.
CCTTCGACCCCCAACTTGGCCGTGGAGGGGTCCTTCGGTCCCGGATGCAGCGGGGTAAGATCCTCGAAGTTGGTCTTCTCGGTGACCCGCTCGGGGTCCTCCATATTGATGGCCTCGACCCGCAGCAGGGCGAAATAGCGCTCGGATTCCTTGGGCGGACGAATCTGACCGGCTACAATGTGTCCGGTGCGCAAGCCGAACCGCCGAATCTGCGACGGACTGACATAAATGTCGTCCGGACAGGGCAGATAGTTGTACTCCGGATTACGGAGGAAACCGAAGCCGTCCGGCAGAATCTCCAACACGCCCTCGCCGAACATCAACCCGTTCTGTTGAATGCGTTCCTTGAGGATCTTGAAGATCAGCTCCGACTTGCTCAAGCCGGTGTAATCACTCAGGCCCTCCGCCTTGGCAATTTCGTGCAGGGCGTCGACCGTCATTTTCTGCAGGTCCTTGATGTGCAGTTCCCCACGCTTGATTTCCTCGTATTTCGCGTGGGTTTCAGCGTCGATCCCCGAGAGTCCCGGCTCGGCCGGCGGCGGCTCCTCGTCGTTGACCACCGCGGTGGTAATTTCCTTTTCCTCTTCGGGAGTCGAGGCTCGGACCACCCGCCGCCGGGGGCTGCGGGTCGTCGAATTTCGGCTTGTTTTATCGTCGGCTTTCGCCATGAAACGAATCCTCCTTGCGAATTCTCTTCAAGTATAAAACCCCTCGGGTTTGCCGGGCATCGCCCTTTTTACGCTGCCCATCTTTATCTGGGGTAAGTCCGTTTTGTTTGATTCAATTACCAACCACAACGTCAGGCTTTAACCACCGGAGAGTATCGCGGAAAAGACGTCTTCCACCTGCCGGGAAAGGTCGTCGTTGTCGGAATTGTTGACTACATAATCGGCTTTTTGTCTTTTGAAGTCAAGTGGTTTTTGCGTTTTCTCCAAGGTCCGCAATTCATCGGCCGACCAGCCGCGCTGCCGCTCCACCCGGGACACGCGCGAATGTTCGTCCGCGTCCACAAAAATCACCCGATCACAACAACGATCCAACCCGGCCTCGTACAGCAGGGGAGCATCCCACACCACGGCCCGAACCGTCGGGTCTGCCTGATATCGGGCCAACAGTTCCCGACTACGCCGGTCAATCCGCGGATGCAACAATTTTTCCAATCGACCACGCGCCACGGGGTCAGCAGCCACAAGACGACGAATAACCTCCCGATTCGCGCGACCATCCGGACGAATCACGGACGAGCCCCACCACCGTTGAACCTCCGCCAACACGTCGGGGTGATCCAATTCCTCGTGGCCGATTTCGTCGGCACAGATCACCGCCGCGCCTAGCTTCTGCAACATGGCGGCTACGGTACTTTTGCCCGACCCGATGCCGCCGGCCAGACCGATTATCGGTTTGCCAGTCTTCACCTCTTGGCAACCTTTGACATTCAGGTGCGCCTTGAACCGACGGAGCCGAAGACAAATTTCCATCAGGGGCTTGAAACTTGTCTACTTCCAGTATGCGGCAAGCCCGGAAAGCACCCCCGGGCATCAGCTACAAGGGTGATTCCATACGATCACATCCTACTTACCTCCCAAGGCCCCACAAACCAAGTCTGTGCAATTCCTACCTAATCAACATCACCGGGAATTTACACAGCGGTCAAAACCTGGGAGTTCGCTGATCGCTGGAAATGACGCCTGAAGGCGACGGGCCACCTCGTGTTCCCCGTGACCCCGCCCGATTTCCCATCGGACGTAACCCAAGTATAACGGCTGATCCCAGTCTTGTCACTACCTCCCAGCCAGAAATTTGTGTTTTTTATTTATGCCCGTTTCTGGGCAATAAACGTCTCTAAATATCCACCAAAAATGCTTATAATGTTCATAAGTTATTATTATATATAATCTTGCGTCAAAAAGGGTGACTGGTTCCCAGCTCTACCCTGTGGCCTGCGGGGTCATAAACGACCAGCTTTCGGTCAAAAAAACTCCAACCGCGCACCCATGTGTATTCCATTTTTTCCTGCTCGATCCGCTCGACAAACTCCATGATGTTGGCCATTTCAATCAATAGCGGCGGTCGGCTGACCGGGGCGGTCGCTTCCGGGGGGAGAACGTTAAGGACCAGACGTGGTCCGCTGCGCGGTCGGCCACGGTATTCGAGCGTATTGTCTCCGTTCAGCTTTCTATACCGCTCCAAACCTATCCGATCGGCGTAAAAGATATCCAAGGCTTCGACAATCTCGCGCGGTATAAAAAGCTGCACGTTTTCGACGGCCAGTATGCGTGGCCGATACGTCATGCGGGCAACGCTTGCCAAGCGATTTCATCTCCCATCCGGGCCGACCATCGCCCCCTAGGCTCGACCGGCCTTTCTTCTGCCACCCGGTATGACTTTCATCAGGGTCAGCCCCATCAGCAAACAGACCAGCTCGGCGGACATGGCCCCACAAAACGGCGAGAGCAGCTTGGCCGTGGGTGATTCGCCGACAATCCTGATGTCGCCGTCGCCGTCGGCTTTCAACGGTTTGGCGGGCAACGGACTGTTAGCCACCGCCTCGTTCAGCGAACTCTGTAACTGCTCGCCGGTCGCGTTCTCGCCGGTTACCAGATTGAAAAGATCGGTCAGACCCTGGAGTGGAAAACCCAAGGCCACCGACGCGCCAGTCATCGGACGGCCGTTGGCCCGGACGCTGATCTCAGCTTTCAAAACGAAGGTTTCCTCGACCTTGGCCTCGTAAAAATAGGGGATGGCGAGATTCGGTATTACCACCGTATGGATCCGGCCCAGTTCCGAAACTTCTTTCGCGGTCATGTCCATCAACACGACATTCTCGGCACTGAGCGCGCCCTCGGCGGTTAATAGCACCGAGCCATCCACCTGCCCTTCCAGGAAAAGCCTAGCCTCGAGGACTTTCTCGGATTGATCACCGCGAACCTGTTCAACACTCAGCATCACCTCGGCCGAGGTTTCGGCAAGATCGACATGGTCGGCATCCGTCCAGACAACCATATACCCGTCAAGGAAAAAGTAGCTGCGAATCTCCAAGTCCGTCCCCGCGGCCCTGCCGATTTCGCTTTCGCTAAAAGTGATCTCCCGCGTTTCCGTGGCCTGGCCGCGGCCCTGATAAAAGATGTTGTCCATAAGACTGAAGACGGCAACATCCAAGCCGAATTCGTCCGGGTCCGGCGTGGTACTGAGCCGCGGGTCATAAAAGTAAGTACTGGCGATCGCTCCGGCATCCTCGGCCTGCCCTTCCTCGCCGGGCAATTCCGCCACGACGATCAGCGGCAGGTTCCCCGTCGTCTCGTCCAAGTCCTCAAAGGCGTAATCGGAATTCAACTCCTGTCCATCCACGAACTGCTTGACCTCGGCCACCACGGTTGCGTCAATGGACTGCACGGCCGCTACGACTATCGGCACCCACGCCAGGCTGCAGAATACGGCTATCACGGCAGCTCGATCACGAGAGGTCATGGTGAGCTCCTTATCTTGACCCATACACAAGATGGGGTGCATTCATTATATAATCCCACATAGCGACCCGGCAATCCAGTTTTGTCGCTATGCGCGATCGCCTGGCTTGATCGGCCGAACGTTACGTGTCCCGTAAAATCAAGAAAACATGATTTGTCTGCTGGGTAAATCATGTTCCCGGCAATATTCGGCTAACAAGGCAATATAACTATTTTTAACATGCGCCAAGTCGCCTAATCCCAACATTTCTTGCATTCGGTGGACGGTTTCGGCCTCGGGGCCCTCGATTTCCACGAACAAGCCCAGGTGAGGCAGCTCATCAAGCTCAACCAAGCAATCGTTCAACCGCCAGGTTTCCCGCCGTTTTTCAAAACACAACACCTCGACAAATCCCAGAGCCGTCAGCAAAACCACGGCATCGGCCGGCGGACTGACGGCAATCTCGATCTCCTCCCGCTGTTTATACGTCGCGTCCCGGCGTGGACCTTTATAGGTGAGAGTGGCGGAAGGGGTCTGGCCTTCAATCGTTCGATATTCGCGGACCCTTAATCCGCGGTCACCGGCCAGCAATACACGATCCGCGTTGTCGAAAATATGATTGGTCTCCACGACGCGACTTACGCATTGGGCCCCGAGGGCCGTCAGCCGTTCGCGCAACGGTTGATGGGCTTCAACCTTGAGCTTGGCCTCGACTTCCAAACCCATCCGGCACCTCGCCGCTCAACCGGCCACGATATTGACCATTCGTTGCGGAATGCAGACCACTTTGCGCACGGTTTTACCGGCCAGTTCCCGGGCAATCCGCTCGTCGGCCAGGGCCATCCGCTCCATCTGTTTAACATCACCGGCGGTGGCGGCCGGCAGCGTGATGCGTGAGCGGACCTTGCCATTGATTTGCACCGGAATTTCGATCTCCGCATCGACACACATCGCCTCATCGTAGGCAGGCCAACGCGTGGCGGCGATCGAGTCTTTCCAGTCCGACCCGCGCAGCCGCTGCCATAGCTCCTCACCCAGATGCGGGGCGATCGGCGAAAGCAACAGGACGAAGGTTTCCGCTATCATCCGTGGCACGCGCTCGACCTTGAGCGCGTTAAGCATCTCGATCAGCGCTGCGATGGCCGTATTGAAGCGCAACTCCTGAAGATCGAGCGTAACCCGCTTGACGGTTTTATGCATCAGGCGGAGCAAGGTCTCATCCGCGGGGGTATCGTCAACCCGCAACGAACCATCGTCGGCCACGAACCGTCGCCAGACATTGTGCAGAAACCGGCTCATCCCGACGATGTCCCGCGTGCTCCAAGGCTTGCTGGCCTCCAGCGGCCCCATGTACATCTCGTATACCCGCAAGGTGTCCGTGCCGAACTCGCGGCAGATGTCATCCGGAGCAACGGCGTTCTTGAGACTTTTGCCCATCTTGCCGAGGCTGCGGGTCAGGGTTTCGCCGTTCGATTTGCGGACATAGCGGACATCCTTGCCCTCGCCCTGCTCCTCGACGTCACGGATATCGACATACATCCCGCGAGCATCCTGATAGGCATAGGCTTGGATATAACCCTGGTTGAACAGCCGACCGAAAGGCTCCGGCGAGCTGACGTGTCCCAGATCGTAAAGCACTTTGTGCCAAAAGCGCGAGTAAAGCAGGTGCAGGACGGCGTGCTCGGCCCCACCGACGTATAGATCGACGCCGCCGGGTTCATGGTCCTGTTTCGGGGCCATCCAGTAATGCTCGACCTCCGGGTCGGCAAAACGTTGTTCGTTGCGATTATCCAGATAACGCAGGTAATACCAGCACGAACCGGCCCATTGCGGCATGGTGTTCAACTCGCGACGAAACGCGCGAACCTGCACGCCGGACGGCGGCGTCTGCCCCGACCGCACCAGCTTGACCGAGCCGGCATCCGTCACATAGCCGCGGACGTTGACCCACTGCGTCGCCCGACCCAGCGGTGGCGCGGGCGGCGCGTTCGGATCCTCGGATGCCTGCGGGCGATAATCGTCGATGACCGGCAGTTCCACGGGCAATTCGCTTTCGTCCAATGCGAAAATCTCACCCGTTTCCGCGTCGTGGACGATCGGGAACGGCTCGCCCCAATAGCGCTGCCGACTGAACAACCAGTCGCGCAGTTTATAGTTCACCGTCCCCTTGCCCAACTCGTTTTCCTCGAGCCATTCGGTGATTTTCTTCTTGAACTCCGCGGTGGGGAGGCCGTCGAACGCTCCGGAATTGACCGCCGTTCCCTCGCCGACAAAGCCACGCCAATCCTCGCCGCCCGGCGGTTGGACCACCTGGACGATCGGCAAATTGAACTTTTGGGCAAACTCGAAATCGCGCGTATCGTGGGCGGGGACGGCCATGATCGCCCCCGTGCCGTAACCCATCAGCACATAATCCGCCACCCAGATCGGGATGCGCTCGTTGTTGACCGGATTGATCGCATAGGCCCCGGTGAACACACCGGTTTTTTCCTTGGTCTCGGCCGTCCGGTCCAGGTCGGTTTTGTTGCGGGCGACGGCCACATATTCCTCGACCGCCCGCCGGTTTGCCGCCTTGGTGATCTTGGCGACCAACGGATGCTCGGGGGCTAATACCATATAAGTAGCGCCGAACAGCGTGTCCGGGCGGGTGGTGTAGACCCGGATCACTTCGTCCTCGTCGTCGGCCAGTGCGAAATCGACCTCCGCCCCCTCGCTGCGCCCGATCCAGTTGCGTTGCATCAACTTGATGGCTTCCGGCCAGTTTACCAGCTCCAGATCGCGCTCCAGCCGGTCGGCATACTTCGTGATTCGCAACATCCATTGGCACAGAGGCCGCCGGTAGACGGGATGGTTGCCCCGATCGCTGCGTCCTTCGTTGGTGACCTCTTCGTTGGCCAGCACCGTGCCCAGCGCGGGGCACCAGTTCACCGGCACTTCGTCAAGGTAAGCCAGCCGATGATGGTCCAGCACCGTCCGGCGCTGCGCGGGGGACAATTCCGCCCATTTCTGCGTGCCCGGCGGCAGCCCGTACCACTCCTGCAGGCCTTGGCCCTGAGCGGGGACTACCCGACCATCGAAGTTCACCACGAGGTGTTCCTGTTCGAGCTTGTGGACCAATTCGGCGATCGGCCGGGCGGCATCCTCGGCCGGGTCGTACCAACTGTTATACAACTGAAGGAAGATCCACTGGGTCCAGCGGTAATAGCTCACGTCGGTGGTCGCGATTTCGCGGTCCCAGTCGTACCCCATGCCCAGCCGCCGCAACTGGTCACGCATGTTGGCGATATTCTTTTCGGTGGTCTCGCGCGGGGGCACGCCGTGCTCGACCGCGTACTGTTCGGCCGGCAGCCCAAAGGCGTCGTAGCCCATCGGATGCAGAACGTTCCAACCCCGCATCCGCATATAACGGGCGTAGATATCCGTGGCGATGTAACCTAGGGGGTGCCCCACGTGCAACCCCACCCCGCTCGGGTAGGGGAACATATCCAACACGTACAGCTTGGGCTTGGTTGGATCGAAGTCCGCACTACCCGGCTGAGGCGTGCGGAAGGTCTTGTGCTCCAGCCAGTATTTCTGCCACTTGGCCTCGAAAGCGCAAAAGTCGTAATTCCCTTGTCCTGAATTCATAAGCGGATACTCGTTAAATATACGTGTAACTCAATTAAACCAAACGGGGTGGCAAATCTGCCGATCGCGCCCCGCGGCCATATAATACGCCCCCCCGCCAGCGGGAGCAAAAGCCAGCCCGACGCAGTTTACCAAGCTTGCCTCGCCTTGGCGGGCCTAGGCGGGCCAGCGAGGGTTTCGCCCTGAAAGGGCGACGGACCACCGGTGTTGAGGAGGGGAGAGGGGGAGACGAGGGGATGGGGGGAGAATACGGTAACATCCAATAATCGCGACCCGATCGGGTTTATCTTTGCACTCCGGACCGCGCATGATATGCTGACACAAAAACCGGGATCATCACGAAAATCGGTCAGCCGGGCTAGATAATGGAGGAACCCGACAGGTGATTTCGCATCGATTGGAAAGCATCGTCATGGCGGCTTTACTGTGCGCGGCCATCCTTGGTCAAACCCTTGACACCGTCGCCGAACAGCGGGGAACCGGCGCGGGCCACGAAATCTTTATCCCAGCGCAGAGCGGGCCGGCCACCCTTCTGGCCGCAAAAGAAATCACCAAATACTTGCAGCAAATGACGGGGAAACCGTGGGCGATCACCTCCGATCCCTCCGCGGCGGGAAAGGCCCGTATTGCGCTTGGGATTTCGACAGACCTGGGCCAGGACGGATATCAACTTAAAAAAGAAGGCGGGCAGATTCAAATCCTCGGCGGCAGTTCGCGCGGGTGCCTGTATGGCGCATACGCATGGCTGGAGGCCTTGGGGTGTCGCTGGCCGCTGCCCGGTAATGAATACGAGATCGTGCCGCGCATTTCATCGATCGACGCCTTCGAGGAAACCCATTCGGAACCGGCCGTCCGGCGGCGCGGAATGGTCTATGTTATCTACGATCCCGGCGACCTGAGTGTCCTGGAACGCATCGATTTCCTCGCCAAGAACCGGTTCAACTATCTGTTTATGCATGCCACGGACCTACAGGCCGAGCTGCGCTCCCGGCTGGCCCAAGCGTTGGCGGAACGGGAGATGGGGTTCGAGTTCGGGGGGCATTTACTGCCGTCTTTTTTGCCGCGCGATCTGTTCGATACTCATCCTGATTACTTCCGGATGGAAAACGGCCAACGAACGGCGCAGCTCAACATGTGTCCCATGAGCGATGAGGCCGTGGACCTCATGGCGAAGAACATACGCGCTCGCTACCTCGATCCGTTCAAAAAGGAATTTGCCACACTGGAGACCCTGCACTTCTGGCCGGACGACCTGTTTGAAGGAGGCTGGTGCGGATGCCCGAAGTGCAAGGAGTACTCGGAATCGGATCAGTCCTTGCTCATTCTCAATCGCCTAAGCGATCGACTCGGATTAGACAACGTGAAGTTGGCGCACTGCGCTTATCACACAAGCATCAAACCGCCGGAGAAGGTTACCGGCCAGCGCGGCGTACGGCTCATGTTCGCGCCGAGGGAACGGAGTTACCTGAAACCGATGGGCGCGTGCCATGCGAACCGATGGTATCTGGAATGTCTGAAGGGTCTGGTGAAGGCCGTACCCCACGAGCCGGAGGTATTCGAATATTATCACGATATGATTCTGTTCCGTTGCTTGCCCATGCCGCTGCACAGGATTATCGGCGAGGACGTAAAGGTCTATAAAGCCCAGGGCATCGACGGGATCGCCTCCCTTTCTTTTCAAGCATACGATCGGACGGCGTACGGGCCGAATACTTTCATACTGGGTCGGGCGTTATGGCGCGGAGAAGGCGATTCCGGCGATATTCGCGAATACTGCGAGGCGGTGTACGGTCCGGCCGGCCCGGCCATGGAGAGCTACTTCGATCTGCTGTTCGAACTTTGCGCGACGGCCATGGATACCTGTCCTTACGACGGTTTTGTGGACCTCCGTTTTCTGCCCCCCAATCAGAGCGGTTTGCAGGAGCACGCGTCGGCCCTGAAGCGGCTGGTCAGCGAGAAACACTTGAATCGGATCGAAGAGCAGCTCGACCAGGCTTTACAGGCAAGTGACGATATCCATCGAGCGCGGATCGAGCAGCAACTTTGTCTATGGCGGTTCGTACGGGTCGAGGTTCCCGCGATCCACGAAGGTCTCGCGGCCAAACCCATTATCGACCGCGCATTACAAGCCACCAGTTCGCGGGAAGAACGCGCCGAGGCCATCGCGCGACTAGAAAAAATCCTCGCGGGTATCAATAACGCGACACAACTGCTGTACTCCATCCCAGCAGAACTGAGGGGACCTTTTGCCAGCAAGGGTCAAGGAGCCGCGAACGAAAGAGAAACGGCCTATGTCCATAGCCTGCAGGCGATCGTGAATCAACTCAAGAAACAACAGGAATAAGTATTCAGTAATCAGCTTTCAGTGATCAGGTATGTGCCTCCCTGAACGAAGCATTGTTTCTCTCCTGCCCTCATGCGCTCCGTCCGTGTGCGTCCCTTGCTCGCCCGCCACGGCCCGCCAGGGCGAGGCAAGCTTGGTAAACTGCTGCGGGCTGGTGATTCTTCCCCCCTTGCGGGGCGAGTCCCTTGCTAGCGCTTCGGGCTGGTAGCTATTCCCGGCGACACCTGGAAATTGCATCATTCTCGTGCGGCTCTTTCAAAACGAGGGTAATCTGGATACATTGATGGATTCGCCACGCGCGTAAGGGAGAATATACGGGTATGTTTGACCGGCGGTTGATCCGTAATTTCAGCATTATCGCCCACATCGACCATGGCAAGAGCACGCTGGCCGACCGGATCCTGGTCGCCACCGAGGCCGTGCCCTCGCGGGAAATGCGCGCCCAGTTTCTCGATGATATGGACCTCGAACGGGAGATGGGGATCACCATCAAGGCCAATCGGGCCACGGTGTTTTACGCCAACCCGGTCGACGGGCAGACCTATATGTTCAACCTGATCGACACGCCCGGCCACGTGGATTTTCACTACGAGGTTTCGCGGGCGCTGGCCGCCTGCGAGGGGGTGCTTCTGCTGGTCGACGCCTCGCAGGGCGTGCAGGCCCAGACGGTGGCCAACGCTTATCTCGCCCTGGAACATAACCTCGAAATCATCCCGGTCATCAATAAAATCGACCTGCCGCACGCCCGGCCGGAGGATGTCGCCCTCGAACTCGAACACGTGCTCGGCATCCCCGCGGAGCAGGCGATCTTCACGTCGGCCAAGACCGGCCTCGGGCTGGATCAATTGTTCCAGGCGATCATTACGAAGATCCCCGCGCCGACCGGCGACCCGGAAGCGCCGCTGAAGGCCCTGGTCTATGACGCCAAGATGGACGTACACCGCGGGGTGATCTGCCACCTGCGGTTAATGGAGGGCGCGATCCACCGTGGCGAAAAAATCTTGCTGATGGCCGCCGGCCGCACGTACAACATCGTTGAGGTCGGCAAGTTCAGCCCCAAGCCGCGGATCGTGGATTTTCTGGCCGCCGGCGAGGTCGGCTATATGGTGGCCGGCATCAAGACCCTGCACGACGTGAACATCGGCGACACCATCACCCTCAACAGCCGCCGCACGCCAACCCCGCTACCCGGCTACCATCCGCCGCAACGCATGGTCTTTTGCGATTTCTATCCCGGCCCGATGACCGAATCACCCGCCCTGCGCGAGGCCCTCGAACGACTCTGGCTGAATGACAGCTCTTTTTCGTTCGAGCCGGTGCATAGTAACGCCTTGGGGTTCGGCTTTCGTTGCGGGTTTCTCGGGCTGTTGCACATGAAGATCATTCAGGAGCGGCTCGAGCGCGAAGGCGACATCGACGTGGTCCAGACCGCGCCGACGGTGAATTACCAGGTACTCAAGAAAGGCGGCGAGGTCATCGAAATCGACTCGCCCAGCGAGTTACCGGACATGTCCGTTGTCGAGGAAATCCGCGAGCCGATGATCGACGCCGGACTGATCCTGCCCGCCGACGCCATCGGGGCGATCATGAAGATCGCCGAGGAGCGGCGCGGCATCTACAAGAAGACCGAGTATCTCTCGCCCCAGCGGGTGATGTTGACCTACCGCTTCCCGCTGGCGGAGATCATTTACGATTTCTACGATCGGCTCAAGGCCGCCACCCGCGGCTACGGCACGATGGATTACGAGCTGGTGGGCTACGAGGCCGGTAATTTGTGCAAACTTGATATTCTGGTCAACGGCGTGGCCGTCGATGCGTTGTCCATCATCGTCCACCGCGACAAGGCCGAACGTCGCGGCCGGGCCCTGATCCGCCGGCTCAAGAAGGAGATTTCCCGACATCTGTTCGAGATTCCGCTGCAGGCGGCTATCGGTAACCGAATCATCGCCCGCGAGAGCATCAAACCCCTGCGCAAGAACGTCACCGCCAAATGCTACGGCGGCGACGTGACCCGCAAACGCAAACTGCTCGAAAAACAGAAGGAAGGCAAGAAACGCATGAAGATGGTCGGCCAGGTGACCATCCCGCAGGAAGCCTTCATGGCCGTCCTCGACCCCGGCGACGAGGATTGAAGGATTCACCACGGCGGTACGGAGATAATGCTTTTGTGATCGCTCTGGTGTGCTCTGTCGAGATTCCTATCTCGACGGCCCTGGATCGGGATTTCCATCCCGCGTTAGGAGGAAAGGATTCCTCAAGGCACAGGTGCGAGAAGGGATTCTCGCACCAGCACACACGGCGGTACGGAGATAATGCTTTTGTGATCGCTCTGGCGTGCTCTGTCGAGATTCCTATCTCGACGGCCCTGGATCGGGATTTCCATCCCGCG
>CAYNYK010000010.1:0-39423 GCA_964401335.1 uncultured Planctomycetales bacterium | reverse complement strand
TAGGAGGAAAGGATTCCTCAAGGCACAGGTGCGAGAAGGGATTCTCGCACCAGCATAGATTCCTATCTCGACGGCCCTGGATCGGGATTTCCATCCCGCGTTAGGAGGAAAGGATTCCTCAAGGCATAGGTGCGAGAAGGGATTCTCGCACCAGCATACGTGGGTGCGAGAAGGGATTCTCGCACCAGCACTCTCAAGGCATAGGTGCGAGAAGGGACTCTCGCACCAGCACACTTCATCGCTACCCCCTGTCTGAAGACATTGGCCACCCGGCAGCTCTTAAGTCTCTCAGTCTCACTGTCCCTCCATCCCTCTTTCATCCGGCGCCAGGCCATTACTTCTGACGGCCGATTGAGATAAGATGCCGTACATGGATGCTCATACGTTGGACAAGATCGAGTTCGACCGCATCCGGCGGATATTGGCCGGTCATGCGAGTTGCAGCCTCGGCCGCTGGATGGCCGACAAGATCAAGCCCGTCGACCAGCCCGGCCTGATCCGGCAATGGCACGGACAGGTGCATGAAATGATCGAGGTCTCCGCCCGTATCGGCCTGCCACCGTTCGGCGGGGTCCGTGACTTGCGCGAATTGGTCACGGCGGCCGTCCCTCCCCACTGCCCTGAGCCGGATGACTTCCTGCAAATGGCCGACACCTTCGCCGCCACTCACGAAATCGTTAAATGGGTCGCCCGGCTCGATGAGAATACGCCGCGACTTAAGGAACTCTGCGCACCGATCGGTGATTTCAAGGTCCTGGCCGACGCGATTCGACGGGTCATCGATACCTCCGGCGAAATCCGCGACGACGCCAGCGCCAAATTGCGGGCCGTGCGTCTGGAAATCGCCAATGCCCGGCTCAATATCAACCATACCATCGACCGCCTGCTGCGCGAGCGGAACATCACCCGCTGGTTGCGTTATCCACAGGCCACCTTCCACGACGACCGGCTCGTACTCCCCTTGGCCGCCGAGTATCGCGGGCGCGTGCCGGGGATTATCCATCGCACCAGCGATTCCGGGGCCACGCTGTTCGTCGAGCCGGCCGAGGCCGTCCAGCTTAACAACCGGATCATCGACCTCAAAGTCGACGAGCAGGCGGAAATCAACCGTCTGCTATGGAACCTCACCCACCAAATCCACCTTAACCAGAAAGAGATTCTGCATACCCTCCACCTGCTGGCCATACTCGATCTGATCGTGGCCAAGGTCCGCTTCGCCCGCTCTTATGGGTTAAGCTGTCCGCAAATCTCCGCCGATGGCCGGTTGCAACTGCGCCGAGCGCGCCACCCCCTATTGATCGAGATGAGCAAAGAGTCCGAGTTGCGCGGCGAATCGGTCGAGGTCGTGCCCATCGATATCCGCCTCGGCGACGATTTCGATGTATTGGTCATCACCGGCCCGAACACCGGCGGCAAGACCGTGACGCTCAAGACCGTGGCCATGGCCTGCGCGATGGCCCAGGCGGGGCTGCCGATCGCGGCCGCCGAGGGTAGCACCGTACCGGTCTACAAGGATATTCTGGTCGATATCGGGGACGAGCAGAGTCTCCAACAGTCGCTAAGCACGTTCAGCGCCCACCTCGCCCGACTGATGGTCATCCTCAAACATGCTCAACCCGGCCGACTTGTGCTGATCGATGAGCTGGGCGCGGGCACCGATCCGGACGAAGGGGCGGCCATCGGGCGAGCGATTGTCGAGGAACTGCTCAAACGCCGCTGCCCGTCGCTGATCACCACCCATCTCGGCGTGCTCAAGAGCCTGGCCTACACTGAAGGGCGGGCGGAAAACGCCTGCGTGGAATTCGATGTGGAAACCTTGCGGCCGGCCTACCGCCTGCTGATCGGCGAGCCGGGCAACAGTAACGCGATCAATATCGCCCAGCGGCTGGGGCTGCCGCCGACGATCATCCAGGCCGCCCGCGGCCACTTGAGCAGCGCCCACGAGCAACTCACCCGGGCCATCCGCGGCACGCTGTTGTCCCGTCGCCAGGCCGAACGAGCCCGCGGCGAGGCCGAAACCGCCAAGGCCGCCGCCGAACGCGAAAAGGCCGCCGCCGCCCGGGAACTGGCCGACCTGCGCCGCAAACAGCAGGAATTCGACCGCTGGCTGGAAACCATCCTGCAACTGAAACCCGGCGACCCCGTACATGTTAAACGCTTCGATCGGGAGGGGCGGATCGTGCGTATGCTGCTGCACAAACAGTTAGCCGTCGTCGCCGTCGGGGCGGTGGAAATGGAAGTGCCTATCCGCGAATTGTCGAATCTTAAAAGAGAGGCATAGTTGGATCAGTAAAGGGCGTTTTTAATCAGAAACAGGCGGAACTCTTCCTTTTCGCTGTAGCCACTGCGGGTGGCAACGATATTCATGCCACTCATCTCCGGCCGCATCACCACAAAGGTGGGTGTCAAGACTACGTTCATCTGCTCGGCCAGCTTACGGTTAAACATGATGTCCACGCGGATGGGCAAGTAGCGAGCAATAACTCGCTGCACATCCGGGTCGGACAGGACTTCCTTTTCCATTTTGCGACAATCCGGGCACATCGGCGAATAAAATTGCACCAAGACACGCCGCTGCTGATGCAGGGCCCGTTGTATGCCCTTGTCATAATCCCGTTCCCAGTTGATATCGCCGCAACCCGCGCAGCAGGCGGCCAAGAGGGGTACCAGACATAAAACGCGGCGGACGAATGTTCGGGCATAAGGCATGGGATCATTGCTCCCTTGGGGTTTCCGGCGGACCAACTTTTTGCGGACCCCTACCATTCTCGCCAAACGGCCGCCGGATGCAAGGGCCCTCTCGACACCATGAAAACAAGGGACCATGACCACCTGAGCAGGGTGGGAGACACCGGTCTATCGATGTAGTCTCAATAGCGGCCTTTGTATTCGTCGGCAGGATATTTCCGGGTGTTCTTTTCCATTTTGGTACGCAGCGCGGTGCTGAGATCGATGTCGGCCACATTGGCGAAGGAAAGCAGAAAGGCCAGAATATCGGCCAATTCGTCGGCCACTTCGTTCCGCTTGAGCGGGTCGGCCAGCGAGGCCAAAGCGTCGTCATTCTTCACCCAGCGGAAATGCTCCATCAACTCGGCGGCCTCGGTGGCAATGGCCATGGCCAGGTTTTTCGGGTCGTGAAACTGCTCCCAATCCCGCTCACGAATGAAATCAGCGACGCAGCGGCGCAGATCCCGAATCGTGGTTTGCTCGTCCGCACACAACGCTAGTTGCCCTTTCAATCATGGATGGTCACATACGAATAATCAGGCACGAGCAAGGTGAAAACCTTCTCGATATCAGCGTCCGCCAAACGGACGCAGCCAAGCGACACATCCTGCCCGATGGTCTCCGGTTCGATCGTACCATGTATACCATAACCGCTCTGGCCGACGGCCTCCCCCTTGACTCCCTCCAAACCGATCCAGTAATCGCCGATCGGATTCGCCGGATCGTTGGGGTGCCAGCGCTGGCCCGTCCGCGGATCAACCCACTGCGGATCCTTCTGCCGTACGGTCACCCGCCATACCCCCGTCGGCGTGCTGCCATTGGTCCCCAACGCCACCCGCGCGGACCAAACGTACACATCCTGCAGATACACGTGCAAGGTATGCTCCGATTTGTCGATGGACACGTTGAAGGGACCGCGAAGCACTTTCAGACGCATCCCGTCCCGGATTAAGTTTTTGTTCGGAATCCGGTTGATGTTCGCCAACAGATCGTCAGTAAGTTTATAGCGCTGGGCAATGAGGGCGAGATTATCGCCGGACCGAACGATATAGCGTTCGGCCAGCGGATCACCGTCGACAACACCGAACGAAAAAATGGTTTTCTCAGCCAGTTCGGCCAGCTCGCGCCGGACAATATCCGCCTGCTCTCGGGGCAATCCACTATGCAAGGCCGTATTCAAACGCGCGCGTGCTTCGAGAAGATTTCCGGCGTTTTTGGCGGCCAGACCGGCTTCCATCTCTTCGCGAGCCCGCTGGGCATCCTGGTGAAAAACCACCGAGGGCTGAGTGGCCGCATTGACTATGGGCTCAGTCGAAGGCTGGGACACGGGCACGGAAACCTCTACCGGATTCGTATCCTGCACAATCGCCGGAACCGGCTCCGGCACGGCCGGTTGCTCCGCTTTATCGTCCGATAACCTGCTCAAGGCGGGCTGGGGGCTGGACGTATCGGCCTTGCACTGCAAATATGGTATTCTGGCCGTGAGCGCCAAGAATTTGGCTTTGGGCCCCAAGAAAACCATTCCCGCCAGAACAATTCCAGCGCTAACGATGATTGCGGCCATCCAAGTCCGGGTACGAATCCGCCGACGGGCCATTTTGCCTACTCCTTGCCTGTTCCGACTTCAAGAAGAGGTAACATTTTCATTTGCTCAGTAAGCAGGCGGACATTTGCGCCATGGGTTAAGGATAATCGTTTTGCCGGCCAATGCAAGAAATGAGGATCGGGTGGTGCGCAAAGGAGAGAGGTTAGGGGGAAATTATGCTATTGGTTGAATCGATAGACCGCTTGATCGGTGACCAGCATATCGACCTTGCGATCCTTTTCGACCACGGGTACTTGTTTCACGACCTGCTCGGCCAAAGCCAACCCGCAGGCAATACCGTGCCACTCCGGATGGGAGAGGAAATGGTCGTAAAACCCTCGGCCGCGACCGATGCGGTTGCCGCGCAAGTCGTATCCCAAACCGGGCACGATAACCAGATCGATGTTTTCGATGGGGAAGGGGAGACCCTGAGCCGGCTCGCGGATGCCAAACTGCGACTCGGTCAATTCGTCATCGGAAAGCGACTGGATTTCGATGGGCAGCATCCGCCGCTGTTCCCAGCTCACCTTGGGCGCCAGGACGCGCTTGCGGTCCCGCCAGGCATGGTGCACCAAAGGGCCGGTGTTGACCTCGGTAGGCAGGGAAAGAAAAACCATAATCACCTCGGCTTGCTTATATTCTTCAGTGGCAATCAGCAGATTGCAGGCCTGGAGGGACCGAACGTGAAAAGCGGCCGGCTCAACGGCGGCGAGCTTTTCGCGAAGTATTTTACGCAATTCTTTTTTAATCATGACCCGTTGTACACTCCTTCAACTGGGTTGCAGGCAATCACGACAAGGCCTTATCGTCATTTGTCGGGCGGCGAATCTTTTCCAGATACGCACGCATCGCCGCCTCGCGCCCCCGGTCTGTTGGGTTATAGTATATCTTATCGACACCCAGATAATCCTGGATCACAAAACCATCTTGACCATCATGGGCGTACTTGTACCCCTCGCCGTGTCCAAGCCGGGCCGCCCCCTTGTAATGACTATCCCGCAAATGTTTAGGTACCGGGAGAGTTCGACCTTCCCGAACGTCCTTGGCCGCCGACCAGATAGCCAGCGCCGAGGCATTGGATTTGGGGGCACAGGCAATATAAATGGCCGCCTGACTCAGCGGCAACTGGCATTCCGGCATGCCGACCAATAAGGTGACGGCCGCGGCCGCGTTGGCCACTACAAGGGCCATCGGATCGGCGTTACCCACATCCTCGGCGGCACAAATGGCAATCCGGCGGGCGAGAAAACGCGGGTCTTCGCCCGCCTCCAACATACGGGCCAGCCAATAGACGGCCGCATCCGGATCGCTGCCCCGCATACTCTTGATTAAAGCACTGGCCGCATCGTAATGCTCGTCACCCGTGGCCTCGTAGACGATGGCCTTGCGCTGAATGGAATCTTCCGCCACCGCCAGATCGACAAGAATCGGCTCGCTTTTCGGCCGCCCCGTTTCGTCCAATTGCGACAGGACGGCCACCTCCAGAGCAAGCAAAGCCCGGCGGGCATCGCCGTCACTGGTGTCGGCCAGATGGGCAACGGCTTCATCAGTCAGTTCGATGCGGAAACACCCCAGCCCGCGTTCAGCATCGCTCACGGCCGTGCGCAACAAGGCGGCAATATGTTCCCGGCTCAACGGCTGGAATTGGAAAATCTGGCTGCGGGAAACCAGCGGCGAATTAACACTGAAAAAGGGATTCTCCGTCGTCGCCCCTATCAGGATAATCAAACCGTTTTCCACGTCGTCGAGCAGGACATCCTGCTGGGCACGATTAAAACGGTGGATTTCGTCAAGAAAGAGCACGGTTCGCTGACCATTCGAGGCCAGGCGCTGCTTGGCCTGTTCGAGCACCTCGCGGACCTCCTTGACGCCGACGCCGGCGGCGTTCAGCTCGACAAAGGCCGCTTTGGTGACCTGAGCGATGATATGGGCCAATGTGGTTTTGCCGGTGCCCGGCGGACCGTAGAAAATCGCGCTGCTCAGGCGATCGGCGGCCAGCATGCGCCGGAGCAACTTGCCCGGTCCGACAAAATGCTCCTGCCCGACAAATTCATCGAGTGTGCGGGGACGCATACGTACCGGCAACGGTTGAACCCGGTGATAAGCGGCCCGTCGTTGTTCGGCAAAGAGATCCATAACCGCTCCGGTTTGCCCTCGTTCCCCATCTCGATCAGATGTGGATTGTAATCCTTGCGGCCCGTCATCCGCAACGAACCCCCCCCTCCGCACAAGTGACCGTGACAGGATCACTCGTCAGAACGGCCAAGCCACGGCTTGAACCAACCCCCTGGCAAGTAAAAGCGCCGCCGTTGGCGGCGCACCCCAAAGCTGAAATACACTATTTTTTCGGAGGGCTTTTTGGATGTATTTTAGGATTAGGCCATGCAACCGGTAGCGGAGCCTGCCTTCCGGTTCGCTTCATGCCATATTCGCCAGGCTTCGTCGGCGCGGGCCTGGGCCTGCTCGAAATCTCCGCGGGCGGCGACCGCGGCGGCCTGGGTTTCGGCAAACCTGCGCCCCGCCTGATGGGCTTCCTCCAACGCCTGCTGCCACTGGGTTGCCCGGGCGGTCATGGCCTCCAGTCGTTGATACGTGCCGTCCATCTGTTCGATCAAAGCGGCGGCCCGATCCAACTGGGTCAGCACACCGGCCTTGAGGCTTTCGATTTCCTTGCGCAATTCGGAGGTCATCACCCCTATATCCATCGCGGGGGCCTTTGATGAAATCGTACTCGACGCCGAAGCGGACATGGCGTTTTGCTCATCGACGGCACCGGTCACGGCCTGCATCTCTTCCTTTACGCAGGCACTTTCCTCAGCCATAGAAGTCGCTTCGTCAACCATCGTGGTCATGTCGTTTTCTTGATGCACCGGTTCCGTGCTTTCCGCAACCGGTTCATCGGCGACGGCCGCCACTTCGCTTATAGATTCGTTCAGGGTGTCGATTTCCTGGGTCACGTCGGAAAAAGCCGAGGCCACCGCATCCAGATGTTCCTGTTGACGCATCAGCTCATCGGCTACTGAATCCATGGACGGCTCGTTGACCTGATCCCCTTCGATCGGCGTCATCTCGCTGTTCGTATCGTCAACATTCAGGGATGCTTCCGCCACGCAGGCATCCACCGAGGTTCCCAATGCGTCAACCAGATTCTCGGCGGTCTCCTCGACCGCGGAAAGGGCGGCCAATATATCCTCGCCCTGGGCCTCATCCGTTTCGGCCTGAACCTCTTCGAGAAGGGCATCAATATCTTCCGCAATGGCGGCAGGCTCATTATTCTCGACGGCGTCGGTGTCGACCACCGGTTCCGGCGCGGCATCGGATGCCTCAGCGGCCGCATCGCGTAAGGACTCGTCGAGTTCCTGCACAATCGCCCTGAGTTCCGGCGCCTCGGCGGTTTGCAGTTCGGCGGCTACGTCCTCCTGGAACTTCTTGCTTTCCTTTTTCATGCGTGCCATATCCAACTCCCCTGAAATATCAGGAAATTCCCGGTCAATCCGGGCGATTGTCTCACTATTCACCGGCTGCATCGCGCTATATAGAATCGCGCACATATCCTCCAGACGCGCCATCCGGGCGGCGGGCGGCAGCTCGCCCCGTCTGAGGATTCTTCGTAACCAACGAACAAACCGGCGCGGCCGCAAGCGGGCAGCCTCGGCTTCCAGAGCGGTCAGAATCTCCGGACAGGCCCATGCTCCGAATTGACGTACCAGCTCCAACTCGGCCCGTAAATCCCACAACTGTTCCCGATTGGACACGGTCACATCGAGGGCGGAGCGCCCCCGCACGATGGGATATATTTTGGGGAAATCCTCCATCGCTTTCTCCCCGAGCGGTTTGGACCTCATTTTCCATTCGCACCATCCCTGGCACCGATAACTTCTTTACCGCCCCGGGGCAAATCTGCGCCGTTTCCCGTATCGTCTCGATGGAGGCGTTACGTAACTTTCGATCGTCCATGATCGGACTTTTACGACCGGCCGAGGGCCGATAATCGCAAGCGTCCGTCAGGCCCAGCCAAATCCATGACCATATCGGACGATGGATGAGCTGGAAGATAAGCACATGGGGTGCGGCGGCAACAACGCCGCTTTTCCTCGGTGGGCAGGTTCTCTGCGGGTTAAGGACGCGAGGCTGTTAGACTGTTAGACTATTAGACTGTTAGGCTTTTAGGCGCGAGATCCGATCGTTGACGCATGAATAATGCCGGTATATCCCTGACCGATGCTCACTCTGGATTGCGTAACCAATAGTGTCCCTTCCTTCTTCGCAGGGATTATTGGCATTCATAAACGCATGGGTGCCCCACCTTTGCATCAGCAAAGGGTGAGGTCACGATGATCGATTGTGGTACGTGTTACCTCATCAGAGACAACTCCGCAAATAAAAGACTCCTCGCCCTCAATCATCTTGACCTCATCCATCCCGGAGTACCGGGATCACCCACCCAGCCAAGGTAACACCGGCCGGAAAAGTCATCATCGCTCCCATACCTCAGCGCTGCGCTAATGAGGTGGGCCACCCGAAAGAGCATACAGCGGTCAGCTTTCAGCGATCAGCAATCAGTGGTCAGCATACCGTGAGGGATCGAGAAGGGATTCTCGGTCCAGCAGACCCTTGTCCCGCTACAGCGCGACAAGGACTTGCGCATGCCACCCTCGGCCGGCTTTACCAAACGGGGTGATTTCATTACAGTTCAAGCCGTCGGCCGGATGTTGGGCATTTTTCACCGGCCTGCGGGAGTAATCCATCATGAACATTACCCGTCGCGAGGTTTTATCGTGGATTGGAGTCACCGGGATGGCCAACATGGCTCAAGGAGATGACTTGATCGGACCCGGCGCGCCCGCCTCGCCGCAGCGCGCATGTCGGGACGCCGGGCAACGCCGGAAGCAGCTTTATGACCTGCTGGGAGATTTGCCGGATCGGTATCGGCCGATTGGAGCCCTTAAGGTGGATGAGCGGGAGCACGACGGATACATCCTGGAAAAGCTCGAACTCGATCTGAACGGCCTCGAACCGGTGCCGGCCTGGCTGGCCCGACCGCGGAATTTGACCGGTCGGGTACCGGCCGTGCTGTTCAACCACTCGCACGGAGGCAACTATACCATCGGAAAAAAGGAATTTATCGAGGGCCGCGAGTATCTCCAAGCGCCGCCCTACGCCAAGGTGATTACCGACCTGGGTTGGGTGGGGTTGTGCGTGGACACCTGGTGCTTCGGGGAACGCAACCACCATACGGAACTGGACACGTTCAAGGCCATGATCTGGCAGGGGCGGGTGTTGTGGGGCATGATGGTTTACGACAGCATTCGGGCGCTGGATTATCTGGCCGACCGCCCGGAAGTTGACCCGACCCGGCTGGCCACACTGGGCATTTCGATGGGCAGCACGATGGCCTGGTGGCTGGCCCCCCTAGTAGAGCGGTAAAATGTGAACGTGGATATAAGTTGGCTGATCGATTTTAAAAACCTGCTGCGTAACGGCGGCATTTCCCGGCACGGCATCTATTATTACGTGCCGAGCCTGCTCAAATTTTTCACGACGGCGGATATCAACGCCCTGATCGCCCCCCGGGCGCATCTGGGATTGGCCGGCCTGCAGGACGGGCTGACCCCGGTCGAAGGACTGGACATCATCGACCGCGAACTGACCCGTGTGTATACGGAGCTGGGGGCCGCCGACCGTTGGCGGTTATTATGCTACGATGTGGGGCATCAGGAAACACCCGAAGGCCGGGCGGAAATCATCGCCTTTTTGAAAAAACATCTTTGATATCGACCGAGGCCTGCCATCAATCCGGGCTTTTGCCTTCGAGATAAGTATAACCCTCAAGGCCGTGTTCGTATTTCCGCAGGAAATGGCCGGCTTCCTCGAACGAAATGGTCCCGGTGCGTACGGCCTCCTCCACCGTTCGCCGCAGCCGATTGACCAGGTCCTCCGGGGAATATTGCACGAAATGGAGCACGTCCTTGATGGTGTCGCCCTTGACCACGTGTTCGATTCGGTAGCCGCCCTCCTCGTCCAGGCGCACATGCACGGTGTTGGTGTCGCCGAACAGATTGTGCATGTCACCGAGGATTTCCTGGTAGGCGCCGGTGATGAACACCCCGATGATATAGTCCTCGCCGTTGGGAGGGTGCAGTTCAAGCACGTCTTTCACGTCGCGCAGATCAATGAAGCGATCGATCTTGCCGTCACTGTCGCAGGTGATGTCGGCGAGGATGCCGCGCCGGGTCGGTTTCTCGTTAAGCCGGTGGATGGGCAAAATCGGGAATAACTGCTGCACCGCCCAGAAATCGGGGAGGGACTGAAAGCAGGAAAAATTGCAGAAATAGGTGTCCGCCAGGGAGCGCTCCAGCCCCTCCAGATCATCGGGCACGTATTCGAGCTGGCGCACGATCCGCAGGATGCGTTTGAGGCACGACCAGAAAATGGCCTCGGCCAGGCAGCGGTCCTCGAGCGAAAGGTAGCCGTGGCGGAAGAGGCTCAGGCACTCGTCGCGGTAGTGCAGGGCATCATGGTAGCTTTCCTGGAAGTTCTTTCGATTGATGTTGCGACGGACCTCCATAAGGTTGTGCAGCGGATCGGGCTTGTCTTCGGGGATTTCCTGGGGAACGACCGGGTCGGGAATGACGCTGGTACCCAACACGTTGAAAAGTAACACCGAGTGGTGGGCGGTGATGGCCCGGCCGGACTCGGAAATCACCACCGGATGAGGGATCTCAGCCGCCTCGCAGATATCCAGGATGGCGCCGATCACGTCGTTGGCGTATTCCTGCATGGAGTAATTGGTACTGCTGAGGAAGTTGGTCCGGGATCCGTCATAATCGACGGCCAGCCCGCCGCCCACGTCGAAAAACCGCAGGGGAGCGCCCATCTTGTACATTTCCACGAAGATCCGGCAGGCCTCGGCCATGCCCTCGCGCAACGAACGGATGTTGGTAATCTGACTGCCCAAATGAAAGTGGAGCAACTGAAGGCAATCGAGCATCTCGTTTTCGCGCAGAAAACCGATGGCCTCGACCAGTTCGGTGGCGTTCAATCCGAATTTGGAGCGTTCACCGGTGGAGGATTCCCAACGGCCGGCCCCGCGGGCGCTGAGCTTGGCCCGCACCCCGATCCGCGGAATGACGTTCAATTCGCGGGCGATTTCGAGGATCAATTGCAGTTCGGTAAACTTTTCCACCACGATGATGACGCACTTGCCCAGTTTGGTGGCCAGCAAGGCCATCTCGATATATTCCTTGTCCTTGTAGCCGTTGCAGATCACCAGCGATTCGGTCGAATCGAGCAGGGCCAATACGGCCAGCAGCTCGGGTTTTGACCCGGCTTCCAGGCCGAACTGATACGGACGACCGTAGTTAACAATCTCCTCCACCACATGTCGCTGCTGGTTGACCTTGATCGGAAAGACGCCCAGGTACCGATTCTTGTACCCGTACTCCTCGATCGCCTTGCGGAAAGCCTCATTGATCGCCTCGACTCGGGCGCGAAGGATATCCGAAAAGCGGATCAGGATGGGCATGTGAATGCCCCGGCGCTGCAGTTCGTCGGCAATCTGCTTGAGGTCAACGGTGGCGCCGCCGGGCCCGCCGGGATGCACGCAGGCGTTACCCTGGTCATTGATGGAAAAAAAGGGGGCGCCCCAGTTGCGGATGTTGTATAAATCCATCGCGTCCTGCACGGTCCAGGTACGCAACGTGTCTTCCTCGTGGAAGGTGGGGTGATGCAGTTTTCCCATTCGCGTGTTCCTCTTTATAACTCTTAAAACCTTCCTTCCGCGCGCCCACCCGAAAAGAGAAAAGGCCGAGCGACCGGTCGGGTCGTCGGCTCAGACGCGGGTTTGCGAACGCTTTTATTTTGACAAAACCCGCCGCCGAGTCAAGTAAAATACGGCTCACTCGGTAAAATTTCAGGGTCCGTCGAGGGGCTCGTCCTCGAGGAGAACGCGCAATTGCTCACTTAGACGGGCCAGGGCCTGCCCGCGGTGGCTGATGGCATGTTTGTGTTCCGCGGTCAGCTCCGCGGAGGTACGGCCCAGCGTCGGAATGAGGAACAAAGGATCGTATCCGAAGCCGTTGCGGCCGCGCGGCCGGTCGATGATGCGGCCTTCCACCGTACCCTCGGCGGAAGCAAGGATCGTCCGTCCATCGCTGATCACCGCGGCACACCGGAATCGGGCGGTGCGGCGTTCGTCCGGCAGGCCGGCCAGTTTTTCCAGCAGGAGAGCGTTGTTGGCCGCGTCGTCCCGCGTCTCGCCGGCGAAACGGGCCGAACGCACCCCCGGCTGTCCCCCCAGAGCATCCACTTCCAACCCGGAGTCGTCGGCCAATGTCCAAAGCCCGCTGAGTTTGGCATAATGCGTCGCTTTGAGGCGTGCATTAGCCTCGAACGTAACCCCATCCTCAATCGCTTCCGGCCAGCCGGGAAATTCCGTCAAATAACGCCAGCGAACCTTGCCGGCCAGGGGCGAGTCGGCCGGGGTAAGGATTTCTCTCATTTCCCGCGCTTTACCGGGGTTGCCGGTGGCAATTAAAATCTCGCGCATCGTCTTTGACTCATTTCTCTCTTGAAATTCAGAATCGTACTCGGGTTGGTACGAGAACAGGAACCCCTCCGCCGGAAAAGCACGGGCCCCAAACCGGGCCGAGCGGATTAATATTGCTCCAAATCCGAGGTCTCATTGGTTCGTGGCACCTTGCGCAAGACCGACAGGGGCGCCGCATACTGCCCCTCACCCACCAGTCGCTTGCGAATCATGCCGTTCTCCGTGGTATGTCGGAACTCCGCCTCATTTTTGGATACAAACTCCTCGACCCGCGGCCCCCAATGCGACCCTTCCGGCGTCCGGATGATGTCAGACTCCAGAAAATCACCCACAAATACATGGCTTTTGACGATCCCATGATAAAAATAGGCCGAGAACCCCGCGTCGCGCAGGGCGGCAACGTATTGCTCGGCGGCCTCCTTGCGCTGATTGAATGACCCGGTGTTGTAGAAGACGGCGATATGGAGAGTGTATTCACCCTTGGCGTTAAAAACACTCCATTCGGGATGCTGGGAGGAATCGCCCTTTTCCAGCAATTCCGGCTGCGCCCCAAAAAACGGAGTGCTATTCCCATCGCTCAATCGCCGAATCAGTTCAATGTCCCGCTGATACTGGGTAGGGAAAATAAGACGATCGCTTTGTGGATCGCTGATTTTCGTATATTCCCCATAATATACCGCGCTGGAGGATTCGTCGGTGACCACCCGCACCTTGCGGGCGTCAAGCTCCTTAACCTGGCGAAGCAGGTCGGCATACCGGTTACAAATGGTTTTATGGTCGAGGATATTCAAGCGCAGGCAACAGATGGTCCAACGGTCCGGTTTCCCCTCGGTGGTTCGAAAAAGCCCCCCCCCGGTGTTGCCGGGCGAGTCGCACCGGAAAAAGACTATCGCTGCCAGCACCGTTACCAGCAGAAGCCCCTTGGCCAAGAGGTGAGGTCTTATGAACTTACGCCAGATCATGTTCGATTCCCGCAAGGCAAGCGCCGGGCCAAGGCCCGTTTCTGCTCCGCGATCAACCGTCCAATGGCCGGTCGGGCCATCCGGAGCATCCGCTCCAGTTCCGCCCGAGCAAAGGGATGGCCTTCGGAAGTCGCCTGGATTTCAACATACCGACCGGCGGCGGTCATGGCAACGTTGAAGTCCACCTCGGCACGTACATCCTCCGCGTAATTCAAATCGAGCAGAATCCGTCCATCAACCTTGCCTACGCTGACCGCGGCCACGGGTTCGCGGATCGGCGAGCGGGGAAGGATTTTTTGCCCCAGCAGCCAGCGCACGGCATCGACCAGAGCCACATAGGCACCCGTAATAGCGGCCGTGCGCGTGCCCCCGTCGGCCTGGAGTACGTCGCAATCCAGCCAGATGGTCCGTTCGCCCAGTTGCTCCATATCGACCACTGCCCGGAGTACCCGCCCGATCAACCGTTGAATTTCCGCACTGCGTCCGTCCACGCCGCGACGGTTGCGCGCCCGTCGCTGGCCGGTGCAGGCCGGCAGCATATCATATTCGGCGGTTACCCAGCCTCGACCGCGGCCGGCCATCCATTCGGGCACCTCTTCGGCCACCGTGGCCGAGCAGATGACGGCCGTCGCCCCCATGCGAATCAATACAGATCCCGGAGCAAAACGCGTATAGCCACGAATAATCTCCACCGGCCGAAGCTCGTTGGCCCGCCGCCCGTCGATTCGACGTGTACCACCACTTTTCTTCATTTGCCTAAAAGAACCTCGAGCAACGCCCGCTGGGAATGCAGCCGATTTTCCGCCTGCTGAAAGACCAGTGATTGCGGACCGTCCAGGACCTCAGGGGTTATTTCCTGCTGACGATGGGCGGGCAGGCAATGCATGATCACGGCGTGCGGCTTGGCCCGTTTCATCAGTTCGGCGTTGATCTGAAAACCGGCGAAGGCCTTCTCGCGCTCGGCCTGCTCCGTTTCCTGACCCATGCTGGTCCAGACATCGGTATAGACGATATCCGCGTTGGTGGCCGCCTCGGCCGGCTGATCGGTGACCTGCACGGTCGCCTTGGTTTGGTCGGCTACCGATCGGGCATGTTCCAGAACGCCGGCATCCAAGGCATAGCCGGCCGGCGAAGCGATGGCAAAAGAAACCCCCAGCAACGCGCAGGCATTGCACAGCGAACGGGCCACGTTATTCCCATCGCCGATGAAAGCCAGTTTCAGCCCCTTCCATTCGCCGAAACGCTCCCGGATGGTCATCATGTCGGCCAGGGCCTGACAAGGATGCGACCAGTCGCTCAACCCGTTGATGACCGGCACCGTGCTGACCGAGGCCAACTCGATCAAGGCCTGATGGGCGTATACCCGGGCCATGAGCCCGTCGCACATGGAGGAAATGACCCGGGCGATATCCTTGACATCCTCACGGTTGGCCAGACCCACCTGATGATCTTCCAGATTAATGGCGTGTCCGCCAAGCTGGAGCATGGCCGCCTCGAAACCCAGACGGGTCCGAAGCGAGGATTTCTGAAAAAGCATGGCCAGGATCTTACCCTGAAGCACGGGTTTGAGTCGGCCGCTCTTGAAAAGCTGTTTACGTTGAATACTGAAGTCGATCAGGGCCTGAATAACCGACGATTTATAATCGCGCATGGACAGGAAATGTCGCATCGTTTTCAGGACATCGGGTATATCGCTTGGCATGGCAGCCCTCACGAAGAGACCAATTGTTGTTCCGTTTCCTCGATGGCGGCAGTCAGGATATCAAAACCCTCATCGACCTCGGCGGGGGTGATCGTCATGGCCGGCAGAAGACGCAGGACCGTGTCCTGGGTGCAGTTAATCCGCAAACCTCTTTTCAGGGCGGTAGCCACGATTGATTTACCCGGCAAGGACAGTTCGATCGCGATCATCAGGCCGCGGCCGCGGACCTCCTCGATGAAACCGAACCGCTCCTTGAGTTGACTGGCCTTGTCCATGATATAGACCGAGATGTCCCGGGTCTTTTCCAGAAGATTCTCCTGCTCGATGGTTTCCAGCGTGGCGATGGCCGCCGACACGGCCAGGGCATTAGCCCCGAAGGTGGAGGCGTGCGAGCCGGGGGTCATCTTATCCGCCACTTCCGGCCGGGCCACCATCGCCCCGATCGGCGCACCGTTGCCCAGGGCTTTGGCCAGGGTGATGATGTCGGGTTCGATCGGATAATGCTGATAACCGAACCACGTACCCGTACGTCCGCATCCGGTCTGAACCTCGTCGAGAATGAGCAGCATCCGATGCTCATCGCACAACTCGCGCAGGGTGGGCAGATAATTTTCGTCGGGGATATTCACGCCGCCCTCGCCCTGGATCGGCTCGACCAAAATAGCCGCTGTTTCCCGATCGATGGCTTTCACCACTGCATCAATGTCGTTGAAGGGCACGTAGACAAAACCGGGTACGAGCGGTTCATGGCCCTGATGCGTTTTTGATTGGGCGGTGGCGGACATGGCGCCGTAGGTTCGGCCGTGGAAACTTCGTTCCATGGTGATGATTTTGTATCGGCCGTCGGGGGCATGCCGTCGGGCGAGCTTGATGGCCGCCTCGTTGGCCTCGGCCCCGCTGTTGCCAAAGAAACTCTTACCGCCGAAGCCATGCCGGTGGAGCAATTCCGCCAGTCGGCCCTGCTCTTCGGTATAAAAGGTATTATCCACGTGGATCAGTTTGCCGACCTGTTGCCGGATGGCCTCGACCACTCGCGGATGACAATGCCCCAACAGGCTGCAACCCCAGCCCGGGAACAGGTCGAGGTAACGCTTGCCATCGGCGTCCCACATCTGGGAGCCTTCGGCCCGGACGATGACCACCGGCAAACGGGCATAATTGCCGATTACACAACGGGAATATTGCTCGAGCACCTCCTGCGTCGTCATTGCTTATCTCCATGCTTCCAACCGCTTCATGCGTCCCCGCCACGGGACGAATCCTTTATTGTAACGGATAACCAGCGGGCGGCAATATGCCACAGAACAAAAGCATAACTGAAAGCGTGGCGAAGGACTTCCGGTCAAAACCGGGCATAATTGATCACAGGCTTTCCGAAAAAACCTCATTCGGTTATCTTGCGGCCGCGGAGTCACATTTTTATTTGTAATTTCAAACGGGAGGTTCCCATGCACAGCCTTCTTTGGCCGGCAGTGACGTTGATGCTTTGGTCCCTCGCCGCTTTTGGACAGCTCAATGTCCGAGACCACGGGGTGGCCGCCGATGGCAAAACCGACGATACCGCTACGATACAGAAAGCCCTGGACGCAGCCGGGGCCGATCGTGGCGGCGTGGTCCTGATGCCCAAGGGGCTGTATCGAGTGGACGGCAGCCTCATCCTGCCGCCCGGTGTCTGTCTGGCCGGCGAATGGCAGGCCCCCCACCACGCCAACACCGAACACGGCACGGTCATCGTCGCCACCGGGAATGTCGGTAACGAAGACGCCCCGCCCTTGATTACCCTGCAACAAAGTTCGGCGGTCAAGGGCCTGACCATCTACTACCGCGACCAGGATCCTCAGGCGGTTAAGCCCTACCCCTGGACTATCCAGGGTAAAGGCATGCACGGCAGCGTGATTAACGTGACCCTCGTTAATCCATACAAGGCCGTCGATTTCGGTACGCATCCCAATGAACTGCACCATATCCGCAATCTGTTCGGCTGCCCGCTGAAAATCGGCATCTACATCGATCGATGCACGGACATCGGGCGGGTGGAAAACGTTCATTTCAACCCTCATGCCTGGGGCCGCTGCACCATGGATGACAAGGCGAGAGGCAAAGGCTGGTCGGCGTTAAAACAATATTTGGAGCAGAATCTTGTCGGCTTCCTCATCGGGCGTACGGATTGGGAGTATATGAGCGGCTGCTTCGTCATCTTCCCCAAGATCGGCATGCATTTTATCAAAAGCGAAAGCGGCGTGCCCAATGTGGTCATCAGCCAGTCCGGTTCGGATATCGGCCCTATCGCCGTGCAGGTGGACGCCTGCCAGCCGCACTCCGGTCTGGCGTTTACCAACTGCCAGATCATGGCTACCGTCAAAGTCGGTCCCGACAACAGGGGACCGGTCAAATTTACCAACTGTGGATTCTGGCCCATTCCCGGCACGCCCAGCCAGGCCGTTCTTGAGGGTAACAGCACGAGCATTTTCGAGGCCTGCCACTTTTCAGGCTGGGCGACGGACAAGTCCGACGCTGCTTGCATCGATTTGCGTCGCGGGGTGGCCTTGATCCATGCCTGCGACTTCGCGGACATCGGCAAACCGCAGCTTCGCCTCGGCCCGCAAGCCGACGGGGCTTCCGTGGTCGGCTGTCGGCTGCGCAGCGGGGAGCGTTTCCAAATCGACGAACAGGTGCGCGACCGTCTTCAGGCCGGCTTGAACCTGATTCGATAAAACCACCGGTGAACCTAACGGATTCCGATGGGTTGTTTTTTACATACTCAAAACCGCATAGCCCAAATTGAAATCACTTGAAGAAAACCACGACGGCCCGGACAATGATGACATGTCGAGCAAATGTAACACTATCCGTCTGTCTGTTGCCGAAACCCGGGCGGTGGATCGCTACGCCATCGAGGTGTTGGGCATTCCGGGTACGGTCCTTATGGAAAACGCTGGACGCAACACGGCCGATCTGATCGAAAGAAGACTAAAGAAACTGCAATCAGACCGCTCCTCGCCCCAACATATCGCCATCGTCTGCGGCAAAGGCAACAACGGCGGCGACGGGTTTGTGATCGCCCGCCACTTGGCTCATCGCGGGTATCTGGTCGATATCGACCTTTTCGGCCGGGCCGAGGATCTAACCGGCGACGCAGCCGTCAACCATGCCATCGTTCAACGCATGGGTCTGCCTATTCGACGATTACACGATCGGCGAACCTTGGCGGCCGCCGCCCGACGCTGGCAGAAATCCGCGGTGGTCGTGGATGCTCTACTGGGCACGGGCTTTAACGGGCAGGTGCGCGAACCTCTGGCCTCCGTGATCACAACGATCAACGGCCTGCGCGGTCCGCTGATCGTAGCGGTGGATGTGCCTTCCGGCCTGAATGCCGATACCGGCGTAGCCGAAGGCCCGGCCATTAAAGCGGATATGACCGTCACGTTCGTCGCCGCCAAAAGTGGCTACAACCAGCCCACGGCCCGCAAATACCTCGGCCGTCTCCACGTCGTCGATATCGGCGCCCCAACCGTTTTTATTCTGAAACGCCTACGCAGGTAAAGAATGCAGACTGCCGTGACTGAATACGGCGATCAATGCTGATGGCCGTAGTGGTAGATCTCGCCGAGTTTGCCAATAGCGGCCTTGAGGGCCTCGGCGTTGGCCGGATCCACCGTCTGCTTGCATTTCATGGCCAGACGCATGACCCGATGATGGGTGACCAAAGATTCCAGATAGGCCGCATGGCCATCCGCGCCGGGCTCGACTTCCTGGACTTTTTGGGTCAGGAAATATGTGGCCACCGTGTCGATGATTCGGGAGGCGTGGTCCTCCTTGGTGATCACCCAGCGAGTCATCTGGTTGAAACTGAGCGGATCTTTCTTTTCCGCCAGCTTCTGGATCTCTCCCATCGCCTTGGCGATGGTGGTGCTGTCCTCCAGCATGGCACTGATTCGGGCGTTATCGTCATAAATCCCGCAGGGAACCTGACAATGGGCCCATGCCGGCCGATCTCCACCCGACAGGAGCAGGATACCCGCAACCACCATGCCCAAACCTGTGATAAAATAGCGCCTCATCGTGTCTCTCCGTTATACGCGAAACAGGCCCTGAACAGCACTTTCCATTAAGTGGTGTTCGGACCCATCCATTGTAGGTAGGCATATTTCGTATGAACAGCCGTAGTACTTGGGGGGCGATTGGACTACCGTTATTTATTCTTAACGTATTTTATGGTGAATTCTCACCATTCCCGCGCAGGGTAACGAACTGCTCATCGGACATCAGATTCTCGGATTCGAGATAAGTATATCGTATCCGTTTCTAATGATTCTAAGTCCGGTAATTACAGGGATTTATCACCGGAAAAGCCGTTTTTCTGTCCGCTGAAGAAACCCCGAACTTTTATATGTCTTTAACTATTTATAAAATATGTAGTTAACGCAATAGCTAAGTGGAGTAATAGGTTTAGGAAAATGATATTTTTCACTGCATTGGTCACGAATAAGGTATCCCAGATAAACTGGATAATTTTTCCACTCACCTCTTGACAATTACATGGATATCTGCTAAAAGAAAACCGCCAAATGGGCACGAACGGGTACGGATGATGTTGCTGACGATTTCAAGTCAACCTCCCCTGTCAGCTTTTCGTCATGGATGAAGTTGCGCGTGGTCGCACACGAAGTGGGGGAAAGTAAGTGCGGCTACCGGCCAAGATGGGCTGGCATGCCTTAGGGGTAAGAAGAAGAATAGTTTTAATTACCAGATAAAGCTGGCTATCAGCTTATCTGGTGGTGCGTGATGAGTGGTCGGTGATTCGCCGAATTGAAACGGCGTTTTCCTGGCCGGATGTATATATGGTCGGTAAATACGGTCCGGTTTCGGACACGTATGCCAGGATATCACTCGGGCAATACGGTAAATGAAACGTGGACAGTTATTGGAGTTCAAAGGGGATATAATCATGAACACCACAACCCGCCCACAATCAACCGCGGAAGAGTTGATCGGCAATTCGCAACCCATGCAGGCCCTGCGCCAACAAATCCTACGATTGGCGCAATGTGACGTGAATGTCGTGCTCCAGGGCGAAGCCGGAACCGGCAAGGAAGTGGTCGCCCGCATTCTGCATAAACATAGCCGGCGGCGGGAACACCCATTCATCGGGGTCAACTGTGCGGCCATCAACGAAACCCTGCTCGAAAGCGAACTTTTCGGCCATGAAGCAGGCGCCTTTACCGGTGCGCGCCACGCCACCATGGGCTTTTTGCGGGCCGCTGACGGCGGGACCATCCTCCTGGATGAAATCGGCGATATGAGCGAACCCGTTCAGAGTTCCCTGCTACGCGTTCTCGAGCAACGCGTGGTTATCCCCGTGGGCGGGACACGAGAGATTCCGATCGACGTCCGGGTGATCGCGGCCAGCCATTACGACCTGGGACAGGCCGTCCGGGAGGGCAAGTTCCGCGAGGACCTTTACTATCGTCTCAACGTGGTCTGCCTTCGGATTCCCGCCCTGCGCGAACGGAACGAAGACATTCCTTTGCTGACCGAATACCTGCTCGTCCGGATTGCCGATCTGCTCCACATGCCCGTCAAAACCATCTCCAGCCAAGCCATGGAATGCCTTATGAACTACTCCTGGCCCGGCAATATCAGGCAATTGTCCAACGTCGTCCAGCGAGCATACGTTCTTGGACAAGGAGAAACCATCGACATCGACGATTTGCCTTGCGAGATACTGGACTGTGAAAATACGACGCCACAACCTGAGTTACTCCCGCTACGGGAGGCTATCCGAGGGCATGTCGAGCGTGCCTTGACGGTTACCGGCGGCAAACGTACCGAAGCGGCCCGGTTGCTGGGTATCGACCGTAAAAGCCTTTGGCGGACCATGAACCGCCACGGCCTGAAATAATTCTTCACGTTGAAACAGATTTATACCGTTATCCCCCCCTATGCCATCGCCGCCCCTCTTTACAATGGTCGGCCTATATTTCCTCGCGCGCGCCAATATCCATTCGTAGGTGGAACGTGTTTTTGTGGCCATTCGCCACACCCTCGTGGCATTCCGCCCCATCTTTTTAGATCCGATGATGGCGCAAAATCCATGCATACGCATCAGGTAAACCATCTCGAACTCAAATCTGAAAATATCAAAAACCGGCTTGGCTCTGTCCCTCATTCGTCTTGTCGCTTGCGATGGAGAACAACGCCTTGATCTAAAGCCATATTCTCCACACGTTTACACCAATATGCGACGAATCGCCACGAGTCATGAATCATGGCATCCAAGGAACGTTGCTTCTCGTCGACGCCGAACCGTTTTGAATTTTGACGATTCTGGCGGAACCGCAGTCGCCTGGCACGATGTTTGCACAAGAAAAGTCGTCTCCTGTTACCCGGCCATATCACCGGGACAGGGACAAGAAAAGCAAAACACGAGCGGTATCAACCTTGCACGCAGACGCAAGTTTGGATTGCGAATTTCCGTAAATCCAGTCCGCAATGAAATGAGCTTCTGCAAGATCAAGAGATGCGCGGATGCGTGCGCAGTGACCGATAGTTTGAGATGTTTCTCGTCAGGCACGGAGGGGCCAAGGATCGGCCGCGATTTCATGAGGTTAGTCAACTTTAATCTTGTTGCCCCGGTCCGATCGGTCCAGTCCGTTTATGAATGCGGAAGCGAGACGCTCATGCGTGACCGAAGTCATCGGAACATTCTGGCGGCGGAAGCCACGACCGAGAACGGGCAACACTTGCTCCGGTGCCTGAAACCCTTTGGTTTTCGCGTTTGCCTGGCCACGACGTACGAAGAGGTGTTCCACCTGTTGCAGACGCGGATATTTCAGCGAGCAATCGTGGCCGCCGAACTGACCTCGGGACGGGAAATCCTTATCTCCCGGCTGGCAAGTTTGCCGGCCGTTCAATGCATTATCGCTATCGGGCCCGCGGGAGACATGGATATGGAGGCCCGCTGCCGCGTGGCGGGAGCCCAGGCTTACCTGGGCCGACCGGTGAGTACGGAAATGCTGGCGGTTTCGATGAAATTGCCGATGCCCGATGAGGCGGCCATCGAAACAAGGATCGGAGTCATAAAATGAAATTCTCCTTCTCTTCCCCCACATGCGCTTCCTTTTCCAGACATCTGCCATGGATATACGGCAGGTGAGAACGGCCATTCGCCCAGGCGGAGGCCTCTTAGGTGGTCTCCGCCTGGGACGACTGGTCCAAAGGGGTTGAGAATTCGACACGGTGCAACAGCGTCATCGTGTTCAAGGATATACGTCAGATGGAGGCCGATGCGGAAATCGGTCATATCGGAAAAGCATCAAACATGAAACACCACCATGGGTACCCTTCCGCGAGGATAGTGGTGCCAGGTGAAAAACAGACATGAAAGAATGAGGCCCATGCGGTCGTCACGAAACGCGTTTCCTTAAACGGCTTCGGCGACAACGCAGGCGCAACAAAGAAAGGAGGCGGCTCATCCACACGATCAGCGGCCAAGCAGGCCATGCACCCGAAATTTAGTAACTCCGGGCGAGGGAGGCCCGGAAGCATTCCTTTTCGGCGGACGGGATGGTCCCGTTCAGTCCCGAGGAAGGAATAATTTCAAGGACATAGAGGGTCCACATAAACAGGAGTAATTCAAATGAAACGCATCGTTATTCTCACCGTGGTTGGTTTGGCCCTGGCGACAAGTATCGCCAATGCCGAGTTAATTGCTTACTGGCATTTCAACGATGTTACTACGGGTGTGGGTACACTTAGCCGGATTAACGGCTTTGGTACCACCACCAATATGCTTGAGTACGCCAAGGACACCGGCTCCGGTACTTATGCCGGAATTTCGGCATGGAACGATGGTGATACCACCGTTGGAACACTGTATGGATCGAATGGCGGTGGATCAACTGATAATTTTGGTGCCACCACAGGCACGACAGTTAACGCAACCGCCGGCGCCAATGCGGGCTATGCTCTGCAAATCGCAGGTGACGACAACAATAATAACTACTTTATTATCGAACTGGATGACGCTATCGAAAGTTGCGTTTTGACCTATGCGTCCTCGCGGAGTGCGAGCGGTCATGCCCAACAGAACATAGCCTACTCCATCGATGGTGGCAGCAGCTGGACGAGTTGGGGAAACATAACCCCGCAGAGCGGGACAACCGGGCCCAGTTGGGGATTAGTAACCGTAAATTTCGGCGATGTATTCAAGAACACCTGGGGATCTGAGAAAAACCTGATCAGGATCACCGTCACAGAGGTTCCCCAAGGTGCAGCATACCCAAACAACGGCTCCTCCTACTTCGACAATATCCAGATCAATGGAGACATCGTCCCCGAGCCGATGACCATGGCTTTTCTGGCCTTGGGTTCAGTGGGTTTACTCATCACCGGGAAGGCCCGTCGTGACCGGGTTCGGTAACGCAGCATCCGTGCGTTGGGCCCGAGGATTCTCGGAATACCCCTCGTACGACGGACGGTAAACGGCCAAGAGGCCCAGGCGGGGGCCTGCCAAGTGGTCTCCGCCTGGGAAACCGGCCTGCACAACGTTTTGAAAATCGAATACGGCGCGGTAACGCGATTATGTAAGCCACATTCGGCTTATGAGTCTGTCCCGTAACGAAGGGTTCATCCGGCCTCGCCACCCATCACGGGACAGCAAGTCACAACAAAATACAGGTGGTTTGTCGACGGAAGGAGCGGCCAGACAGGCCAACGGATACCAATCACCACCCTGGGCGAAGGAAGCTCGGGGTAGAGTCTGTTCCGCGAACTGGGCCGATGGGCCCATCTCTAAAACAGGAATAGGCAAGGATCCAGAGGGATCCGCATAAACAGGAGAAACTGAAATGAAACGTACCATTATTCTCATCACAGTCAGTTTGGCCTTGGCGACGAGTACCGCCAATGCCTATGAGTTGATCGCCTTCTGGCATTTCAACAGCGTCACCGAAGCCGGTGTTCTCGAACAGATCAACGGCTTGGGGACCAGCGAGGCCAAATCGGGTTATAGCAAAGACGCGGGGGCAGCGACGGTTGCCAAGCTTTCCGCCTGGAATGACGCATCGGACCCCAGCAAGGGCAATCTTTACGGTACAAATGGTGGCGACTCGAATCAGAATTTTGGGGCGTACGGCCAGGGCGAAACGTCCAACTGGCCGTCCGTAGTACCTAACCCGGCAGCCGGGCATTCCCTGCAGATCGTGGGCAGCAATAACAATAACCGGTCCTTTATCATCGAACTGGACGACGCCATCACCGGTTGCGTTCTGAGCTATGCGACCCGACGCGGTACATCCAATTATTTTACGACCCAAACGATTGCCTGGTCTACTGATAACGGCGCAACCTGGACGAATGCCGGGACCGGATCGGCCTCGTCGAGCGACAGTTGGAATACGGTTTCCATTTCGCTTGGCGATGTATTCGCGAAGACCAGCGGCTCGGAAAAGAACCTGATCAGGGTCACTTTGTCCGGCGCCAGCGGAGACACCGGTTACAACCGGTTCGACAATGTACGGGTCGATGGAACTATCGTCCCCGAGCCGATGACGATGATTTTCCTGGCGTTTAGTTCGTTGTGTTTACTTGCTCCTGGAAAGATACACAGGAACAAGAAGCAAGGCGGCCGATAGATAACCGTCGA
Organism: uncultured Planctomycetales bacterium; assembly: GCA_964401335.1. GTDB lineage: Bacteria > Planctomycetota > Phycisphaerae > UBA1845 > PWPN01 > JAAYCU01. The sequence goes on along the minus strand of CAYNYK010000010.1, from coordinate 14,253 downwards.
AAAGCCTTGATCCATAGGGTTGGGCTTGGGGAGTGTTCCATCGATTTGCACGCCGTCCAACCTCGGACCTGTCAAATCGTGGATTCAGCAGGCGGTTACCCAGGAACAAGGCCAACGCCGTCGAAAACGCGGATGCCGATCACTTCGTGACGAGAGGGACGGTGGTCACGAAGTGATCGGTTTTGTGTATTGATTTGGAACATTCGCCGAAAGATATGGGCCTTCCCGACCTACCCCTATATCCTTCACGGCCGGATGGCAGAGACTGGCTACAGGGTGGCATGGGCAGGCCCTTGTCCCGCCGCGGCGGGACAAGGGTTTGCCCGTGCTTATAAGGCCGCGGAGTAAAACAGGAATATTCCCAAGTCAGTCGGAGTTCCCCACGCCACTTTTCCTTGGATGCATCCGACTTTACAGCAGAGCAACCGCCGACTTTTTTTTTGAGACCGATCGCGTTAGGATGATGCCATAGAAGAGCATGGGAGAATCCGGCATGCGCGTTCCTTTGCACCCGGCCGGTGGCCGGGAAATAGTTTTGATCAGCCTGTTTTTCGGCGGTTTGGCGGCCGTCGGCTTTGGTTTTGCATCCGCGGGCGTTTTATGGTGTTGGCCCATCGGCGTACTGGGAATCCTGCTTGGGGCAGCCGGGGTCGCATTTTTTCGCGACCCGGAGCGAAAAATACCCGTCGAAACCGGCATTCTCGTGGCCCCGGCCGACGGAAAGCTTGTGGAAACCACTCAACTCGACGATCATCCCGATATCGGCGGACCGGCCACGCGCCTCGGCATCTTCTTGAGCGTTTTTAACGTACATGTAAACCGCAGCCCATGCACGGGCGTGGTGCGGGCCATCCGTTATGAACCGGGCATGTTTCTCGATGCACGCCACCCGCAATCAGGGGCTAAGAATGAAGCCAACACGATCATCATCGAGCCGGATGAGCCCATGGGCGGCCCGGTGGTCGTTCGTCAGATTGCCGGACTGATCGCCCGGCGGGTTATCTGTACACTCAAGGTCGGCGATCGCGTGGAGATCGGCCAGCGGATCGGGTTGATCAAGTTCGGCTCGCGTACGGAGTTGATCATTCCCGGTCATCATCAATTTCAGATCGTCGCTCCAATGGGTAAACAGGTTCGCGGTGCCTTGACCATTGTGGCCCGGCAACAATCGGCGAACAGATCGGCCACGGCCACTCGGCAAATCGCGGAGGTGACGTAACATGCTAAAAGCCGTCCGCCATGCAACAACCACTCCTGAACGGGGGAAACGCTTGAAACCCCGCCGACCGTTGCGGACCATCTCGATGCTGCCCACCCTGCTGACGCTGGGCAATCTGATCTTCGGGGTGGCGGCCATCTATTATTGCGGCCGCGAAATGCAACACCTCGAGGCCGGTAAAAGCTACGCCGACGTGTTTACTCTACCGCGCATTTTCCCCCCCGCTCTCGCCCCAACGTTCTTATCCATCGCCGTCTGGATGATTTTCGGCGGAATGATCATGGATACTCTTGACGGACGGGTTGCCCGGAAGACGGGGCAAGCGTCGAGTTTCGGCGTACAACTCGACTCGCTGGCCGACATTGTAAGTTTTGGCGTGGCCCCGGCCGTCCTCGCGATTACCCTGATTCATCGGGAGCTGTTCCAATGGCAGGCGGTTCCCTTCGGGTTCAACGCTTTCGGAAAAGCCGCGGTATTCCTGGCCTTTGTTTATGTTTGCTGTGCCGCCCTTCGCCTAGCTCGCTTCAACGTGGAAACCACGCTGGACGAGGCGTCGCATGAGGGTTTTCGCGGCCTTCCCTCACCCGGTGCGGCCGCCGCCCTGATTACCACCGTCTTTCTGCACGAACACATCGAATCCGTCGGCACCTGGAAACGAACGGCCGACGCGCTGACCACCTTGTTGCCGCTGCTGACTCTGGCCTTGGGACTGCTGATGGTCAGTCGCGTCCGTTACATTCATGCCGCCCATCTACTGCTGCGCCGGCGTCCCTTCTGGCACGTGGTGGCCATCCTGCTGGTTTTCGTCCTGCTGCTGATGTTCACGGAGCTGATTACTTTCATTATCGCCTGGACCTTTGTACTCAGTGGACCCATCGCCTATATTCTACATAAAACCAAGGAACCACCGGCACAAGCCGAAGGTGGAGAAACTCATCTGGAGCAGCCCCCCGAGGCTTTACCCAAGAGACAAGCTACATGAACGAAACCCAAACGTTACGCGTTCGGTTCGCCCCGTCGCCCACGGGGTATCTGCATGTCGGCGGGGCCCGCACCGCCTTGTTCAATTGGTTGCTGGCCCGGAAAACGGGCGGGCAGTTCATTGTCCGCATTGAGGACACGGACACGGACCGCAACGTCGAGGGCGCGATCCCCAAAATCGTCGAAGACTTGCGCTGGCTGGGCCTGAATTGGGACGAAGGCATCGAAGTCGGCGGGCCGCACGCACCTTATCTGCAATCGCAGCGCATGGAAATCTATCGCGCGGTGGTGAAAAAGCTGCTCGATGCCGGTCAGGCCTATTATGCGTTCGATACGTCCGCCGAGCTGGAAGCCATGCGTGAAAAGGCGCTGGCCGAGAAACGTAATTTCCGTTACCCGCGGCCGGAGCGTTTTCCCGACGAGCACGAGGTGCAACAAGCCCGGGCGGCGGGCAAACCCGTGGTCGTTCGCTTTCAGATGCCCGGCGAGGATATCACCGTGCATGACGAGGTGATGGGCGATGTAACCATCAAGGCCGACGAATTGGATGATTTTATCATCATGAAGGCGGACGGAATGCCCACCTACCACCTGGCCAACGTGACCGACGACGGCGAGATGAAAATCAATTTCGTCGTCCGCGGCCAGGAGTTTCTTGCCCAGACCCCGCGGCATATCGCCCTGCAACGGGCCCTGGGGTATCCGACGCCGCGCTACGCCCATCTGCCTTTAATCATGGACATGCAAGGCCGCAAACTCAGCAAACGCGATGGAGCGGTTGAGGTGTTCGCCTTTCGCCAGGCAGGTTACCTGCCCGAGGCGCTGGTCAACTTCATCGCTCTGCTCGGCTGGTCGCCGGGCGAACAGCGTGAAAAATTCACCTTGTCGGAAATCGTCGAGGTCTTCGATACGGCCCGGATCAACCGGGCGAACGCCAAGTTTGACCGTGATAAGTTGTTGGCCTTCAATACCGATTATTGCACCACACTCAGCGAGGACCGACTGCTGGAAGCATTCGACGACTGGTTATCGATCAATCCCGACTCGCCGCTGGCCAAAGCGAACCTCGATGAGCCGGGCAGACGCAAGCTGCTGCAAGTCAACAAGGGATTTCGCATATTCCCTGACATCGAGAAGAAAAGCGGTTTTCTCTATGTGCCCGACGAGGCCATTGCATACGATCCGCAGGCGGTGAAAAAAGTCCTGGCCAAGAACGACGGCGAGGGTTATGCCATGCTGCGGACGCTCCTGCCACAACTCGAAGCGACCGCTCCCTGGACGCACGAAACTCTGGAAGCCCTGATTACCAGCGTATGTCAATCCCAAAACGCGGGCATGAACAAGGTGGCCCAGCCGATCCGCGTGGCCGTCGCCGGCACGACGATCAGCCCGGCCATCTACGATACGCTGGTCATGCTCGGCAAGGAAAAAACCCTCAACCGCATCCGGCGGGCGCTGGCTGTGAATGAGAAATAAAGAGTGGAATGTATCATAACCCTTTGGTATAATATAATTAATCAAAAGGGATTATTTATGCGACCACAAGATATTATCGATCTTCTCCGACAAACACCTTTCGAGCCTTTTCGACTGTTTCTGCCGGATGGGGCGGTGTTTGAGGTCCGGCATCCCGAACTGGCAATGGTCGGTCGCTCCACCGTGCTGATCGGTCTTGCCGCGCCCGGTAGCAGCGAACCCGTTTTTGATCGATTTGTGAACTGCTCCCTGATGCATGTCACGCGTACGGAACCGATTAATGGTTCCGTAAAACCACGTTAAATGCCTTGAAAAAAATCTACCGGAGGCGGGAACACAACCACTCGAAGCGTATTTTTAGATCGCTGCTCATTTCGCATAGAACATACGCAACAGCCGGCGTAAACACCATCGAATAATGATTAAGCTCGCTGTTGCAAACGCGGAACATAACATCAACAAACCAAGAACAACCGTCACGATCCAGAACGTCGCGCCGGGCCAGGTCAGCCATGGAAAAATCACGCCCAGGGTGGTCAGACCGGCAAAGATGATGAAAGCCTGGATCTGGTGTTTTCGGTACCATCCGGATTTTGTTCGGTGTAGGCTGAAATAGAGTTGGGACGCCCCGCCGGTCAGCCATAGGATGGCCACATGCCCGGTCCACAGGCCGCAGAGCAACCGCCAACGCGGGCCCAGGTCAATCAAATGAATCCCCCCGAACATGGCCGTCAGTAATACGATGATATTCAGAATGATAATCTTGCGGCCAGGTAGTCCGCGTTTCCAAAGTCCGGTGGCTATCAGCCACCCGCCGGTCAGCGCGGCACCCACATACAAACCGAAACAGCGTTGACAGATCGGCAAGGCCTGGCCGTCCACAATGAAGCATCGGCCTTGGCCGCAGAGATGTGAAAAGAGTTCCGTCACGATTTCCATGAATTCCCCGGCATATTCATCCAAAATCTACCAGCCCAAAGCGCCGGCAAGGGATTTATTTGCCAGCCCGCAGCAGTTTACCAAGCTTGCCTCGCCCTGGCGGCCCGCGGCGGGCGAGCAAGGGAAAAACACGCCAGCCCGAAGCGCGAGCAAGGGACGAAGGCAGGAGGCAGGAGACAGAAGCCAGAAGAAGAACATAAGCGGGCGTACTCCGTCTCTCTTTCTCTCCCTCTCTCCGTCACTTCCTCGGCATTCGTCCCTCGTTCGCGCTTCGGGCTGGCATGCGCTATCGAATGATTCACCCCTACTCCGGCAACACACCTATTCGTTTTGCTTTCTCACCGGCGCGGGCCGGGTTGTGGTCGGGTCGATTTTCGGAACGGCCACGCGAGTCAACTCCTTGCCTTCCGGCGTAAAGAGAACGATGGCGTCCACCCGCGGATAGCCATCCGGCTCCTGGGTAATGTGTTTGATAGCCAATCGCCTAGAATCGGGTGAAAACGTGGGCTGACCAAAGATGTGCTCTTTCGCGTCAAATGATATGCGTTCAAGGACATCTCCATTCATATGCATAAACAGGAGTTCTTCACCCGCCACGACTACCATGTGCTTTTGATTACCCGCGATGGCAAACTGTACATTGGCCACGTTACTCTTCTGTTTATCAGCATCGGATATTTTATCAAGCGCCGGTAAGGGTATTTCTTTGGCTTCCAAACCGTCGTTCCGCATCATCTGTAAGACTACCTTGTTATCAGACACTTTGACACATAACATGGCAATCGTGCTATTATCCAGCCAAGGCAAACCCGCCAGGGAAAACGATGCCTCGGCCATCCGCCGATAAGTAACTCTTTCTCCGTCGGTTTGAATGAACCCTATCGACTGTTCATAGGCGAAGGCAATCGTCCGACCGTCCGGACTGAGGGAGGCCAGGTTGGCCGGAGCCGCCAGAATTTTTTGCTCGCGCGTGCGGGGGTTCATGGCGCTGACCACACTACCCATGCACACATAAACCCATTGGCCGTCCGGGCTGTATTGCGGCCGAACCATGACGTATTCCATCATTAAAGTGTCCCCCGGCTTATCTTGCCCCAGGATAAGATTGAAATTTGTCTCGGACCAGATCATTCCCGATTCTGCCTCACGAACCACCAGGACGGCGGGGACGTGTATGCCTTTTTCTTTCTGGAGTTCCACCCATTCCGCCCACTGGTTCGTCGGGGGCAAGGTCAAATCCTTGATTTGCGCCCTCCGACCGGAGAGTGTCGGCCATTCAAAAGTTGCGGCCGGGGGTTGTTGCTCCTTTTTCTTCTTGAGATACGTTTCCAGTTCCGCATATTTCTCGACCGCAAGCAATGGTACACGCACATAACAGATATACTTGCCGTCCGGGCTGTAGGCTGGCGCGGTCAACAGCGATTCCGTCGTTTCTTCAACAACCCGGAGCTTGCCATCTTCCGAAAGGATCATCAGGCGATAAGCGTGAGTTCCGGTAATAAGCAAGCTCTCTTCCTGATAAGGCTCCATGGTGACGAAGGCCAGATTTTTTGAGTCGGGCGAGAATGCCATCGGGCTTTCCACGCAGGCCAGCAGGTGCCAGAGCAATCCGCCACCGGCCACCACGATCACCAACAGGGATTTCCAGACCGCAACCGGTTTGTCCTTTACTGTTCGTACCATGAGGGTTTTCTCCAATACAGGGTCGGGGTAGTCCTTCCCGGATTCTTTATACGTTCCAGCAGACTTCTGGCCGCGATGCTCGTCCCACGGCGGAACAAAGACCAATGGATGCGCCGTTTGCGCGGGTCACGCTCCAGAAACAATTGTTCGGCAAATCGTAGCCAGCGCTGACGATTCAACGAAAAAGAGGCTCGCCAGTAAATACTTTCCAGATCGTGCAGACTCAAGGTGTCCGTCGTACATACCGGCGTGTGAAAGTTATAACTGACCAGATCGTTACTGGCCACGTATCCCCCCTGTCGGGCGGCCTCGGCGGCGGCCGTGCCGGGGTTCGGGGTCAGCGGCATGATGAATCCGAAATCCATGCCCAGCTCGAAACGTCGGGCGATCAGGCGATCCAGATCCGCCCGTGTATCCCGCGGCAGGCCGAAGATCATCGTGCCAATCGTGTACACCTCCGGATACTTTTCTCGAAATATGGCGAAGGCTTCGCGGCAGATGTCGTAGTCGTTGTGATGTTTGTTCAAGGCCGACAAACCTTCCGCATCGTCGCGTTCTACGCCGATCATCACCTGACGCAGCCCGGCGCGGACCAGCTTGTCGAGGATGCCCAGCTTTTCGTCGCGGACCACGCCGTCGGCCCGCAGCCAGCCGGTGTGCAGCGTCTGCGCCTTGCCTCGCGGCCCGACCAGTTCCGATTTCAGCATCCGTCCCGCCCAGCCGTCCGCCCAATCGGCCGAAACGTTGAACGTCGGATCCACCCAGCCGAAGGTCCGCCGCCCGAATGCATGATACAAACGGCGCACTTCCTCGAAGCTCCGCTCCGGGCTTTTCGTGCGATGCCGCGGCCGAATCTCTCCGTTGCCGTTGAGGCTCTCGCCCATGTGCTTCCATAAAATGCAGAATGAACAGGAATCCACGCATCCGCGGGAATGCTCGATGCTCACCAAGCCCCGGTGATTGCGGGCCCCGCGGCCGTAGCGGGCGATATCCACGAGATCGTAAGCCGGGAACGGCAGGGTATCGAGATCATCGATCAACGCACGCGACGGGGTAACCACGATTTGACCGTCTTGATCGGGAAAGGCCAACCCCCGGATGCTCGGCCAGGCCTCACGATCATGGATATGGTCGAGCAGTTCGACAAAAGTCCGTTCCCCTTCGCCACGGACAACGACATCCACTGCGCCGTCGTCGAAGGTTGGTTCGAGGGCATAAGCGAAATAAGGCCCGCCGGCCACCACCACGCAATCGGGATGATACTGCTTGACGATTCGCGCCGCCCGCAAGGCCTCATGGGCGGAGACGGTTTCCTCGCCGATCCCCAGTACGTCGATAGACTCGGCCGCCAACTTCCGCGCCAGCGACCGCCAGCCCATCTGCATCCCCGGGGCGTCGAGCACCTCCACACGTACCCTAGGCAACTCCCGCCGAACGGCGGCGGCCAGACACAACAACCCCAACGGCGGCCAAAACGCGGAGGTTTCCCCATTGAACGGCCACACGTAACGCGGCGACCGCAGCAGCAGAACACGTAACGGTTGCTCCCGATCCCTGACCATATCGGCTACTCGCTACCCCCTATGAACGAAGCCTATACCAAGGTACCCAAGGAAGACTATCGCATCGCATTATAACATGTCGAGGACTTCTCGGCCTTCTATTGCGCGGTAATCGCCCACTCAATCAAAAGGCCCGAACCGTCTGTACCCCAAACTTGGGATGACTTTACCGCGCATTTACTTCCGGCCCTTTACAGCATCCCAAGCCATCACCTGGCACCGCTTGGCCCAAGCCTCGTACAGGTCGGCCAGTTCCTTCACCTTCGCGGGTTGCGTTTCGGCCAGATTATGCAGCTCCGTCCGGTCGGCCTCCAGATCATAAAGTTCCCAATTACCGGGATACTTCGAGACGATTTTCCAGCGACCCTGGCGAACGGCCCGATTCCCCTCGTGTTCCCAGAATAAAGTCCGCTCCCCAATGTTCGCTTGGTTTCTGAAAATCGGGACGAGGCTATAACCCTCGCAAGGAAGAATATCTCGATCCTGGTATCGGGTGGGATAGGTAACCCCAGCCACATCCACGCAGGTAGCCATTATGTCGATCACGTGACCTGCCTGATGGGTGATGCGTTGCTCTTGGATAACCGCGGGCCAGTACACAATCAACGGCGTGGCGATCCCGCCTTCGTGAACCCAGTGTTTGTAGAGCCTGAACGGCGTATTGCTGGCGTTGGCCCAGCTCTGCCCGTAGCTCATGAACGAATCGACCCCACCCGGCGGAAGGCCGTTCTTGCGCTGGTCAAAGCCGAACGGTCCACCTTCCGCGCAGCCGCCGTTGTCAGCGAGAAACATGACCAGCGTGTTCTCCTCCGCTCCGACTTCGCGGATCTTGTCCAGAATACGTCCGATGCCCTGATCCATCCGGTCGATCTGGGCGGCATAGATAGCCATCTTCAAGTCCATCTCTTCTTTGTTCTCTACCGCAGACCAGGCCGAACACTCTTCATCGCGCGGCGTCAAAGGCCAGCGGGTATCGACCAGCCCCATTTCGATCATGCGCTGATGACGCTGTTGGCGCAGAGCATCCCAGCCGCCCATGTATTTGCCCTTATAGCGTTCGATATCCTCAGGCCAAGCGTGCAAAGGCCAGTGCGGAGCGGTATAGGCCACATACAAAAAGAAAGGCGCCTCCTTGCGCCCGTATTCGTCGATAAAAGCGACGGCCTCATTGGAAAAGGCATCGGTTAAATAAAACGTCCCCGGTTTCGGGTAAATCGGTTGATCGTCCCGGGCCATGACCCGGCGTACATCAGGCGCCTTGTCCCGGACGCCGGTGGGATCGAAATAATTCCCCCCACCACTGACCAGTCCATAAAAGTGATCAAATCCTCGATCGGTCGGCCAGTGCGGACGCTGCTCGCCAACATGCCACTTGCCGACCATCAACGTGCGATACCCCGCCGGGCGCAGCACTTCGGCGATGGTCACGCACCGATCGTTCAGATAACCGCGATACCCCGGCCAACCCGCATCCCCGACCATGTGCCCGACACCGGCTTGATGCGGATATAGACCGGTCAGCAAGGCCGCCCGGGTCGGACAACAACGCGCCGTGTTGTAATACTGCGTAAAACGCAGACCACGCGCGGCCAGACGATCAAGGTTAGGCGTCCTGATCTCCGACCCGTAACAGCCCAAGTCGGAGATGCCCATGTCGTCGGCCATAATCAGAACAATATTCGGTCTCCGGACGGCGGGCGGTCCTTGAGCCGACGAAATACCGACAAGTATCAGCGTACTCAACAGAAGCAACTTACGAGTCGACATTTCCATGATAAACCTCTTTCATAAAGATACTTGTGAACGATCTGACAAGCATATTCATTGTCTCGCAAGATTCCGGACATAGCAAGTCTTAACTGAAATTTAACCATCCCACAATGTAGCATTTGTCATAGCTATACATACGCCTCTTACCCTACGTTCCAAGGTCACAAGGCCTGAATGCCGCGTGCGTCGGCGGGCCTCGCGACAGGTTTCCATGCAAAGGAGGATAGGAAGATGAAAATTATCAGCGCTATCGTGGTTTCTCTCATGGTCGCGACCGCGGCCCAAGCGGGTATGTATATCACTGAATATATGTATTCGGGAACTGTCGGTGAATACGTTGAGTTCAGCAACGTAGGGAGTTCGCCCATCGATATGACCGGCTGGAGTTTCGACGACGACAGCCGGCTACCGGGTGTCCTGGATCTCAGCGCGTTTGGCGTCGTGCAACCGGGTGAATCGGTCATCATCACCGAGGCCACGGCTGACGCTTTTCGCATGGAGTGGAACCTGACTGCCGCGGTCAAGGTCATCGGTGGATACACCAACAATCTCGGACGAGCTGACGAAATCAACCTCTTTGATGGGAATGGCACTTGGGTCGATCGCCTCACCTATGGTGATTCTGTTTTCCCGGGAACGATTCGAACCCAGAACATCAGTGGGAATCCTGTATCTCCGGCGGCCTTGGGGGCTAACGATATTTATCAGTGGATTTATTCCTCGGTCGGCGATGAATTCGGCACCTATTGCTCCGTGAATGGGAATATCGGGAATCCGGGCTTTTACGTTCCCGAGCCGGCTACCTTTGTACTGCTGCTGATGAGCGGGCTTCTAACTATCCGCCGGCGGTAACTTGACACTTCGCGGAGGGGCAAAGGTCAACGGCATTGGCCGTAAGACAACAGGCTGGCGGCCGCGGTGGATATACACCGCGGCCGTTCGGCGGTTTTCGAGCAGGCATCTTGGACTCTTCAGGAGTGACTCTCATGAAGACTATCACGATCCGAAACCTCCAAAGTGGACATCGTTCACGAGCCTTCACGCTCATCGAAGTACTCGTCGTCGTATCCATCATTGGCCTGTTAATCGCGATCCTCCTGCCCTCGCTTCAGCGCGCTCGGGCCCAGGCGCGGGAAGCCCAATGCGCATCCAATTTATCCCAGTTTGGCAAAGGGTTTTACGCTTATTCCGTGGAGTTCAGAGGGTACTTATGCAGCGGATCCTTCGATCCGGAAATGGCGGCAAACGCGAACCAAAGCCTTCAGGACCGCGACGGCCCCGTGGATCGCGTCGGTTGGGTGGCCGACCTCGTCAACCGTAAGTGCGGCCGCCCCGCGGAGGCCTTGTGTCCAAGCAATTTGGCTCAGGTCAACCAAAAGCTCGGACGCGGTACCCACGGTTGGATGGGAACGATTTTTCGCAACGGGGACGATTACCGTACATGGGAATTGATCGATAAGCGCATTAAACGCGGTTACAACAGTAACTATACCCAGGCGTGGTACATGGCCCGGGCCCAGGCTAACGGGAAGGGGCTCAATCTCAAGCGTCCCGCCAATACCACCGGGCCATTGCGCGACAATATGATGATTCGGGTCAACCCATCCCTGGTCCCGCTGTTGGGTGACGGTCGAATCGATAACAACACGTTCTATGAAGGAAGTTTGGGATACGCCCGTCCGACGATCAAATCCCTGACGGACGGTCCCTTTGTTGGTTTATACGGTCCACAGAGTTTCGCGGATTTCGGACCGGCCCACGGCATCAGTAAAAGCTACTACGTCGATGAGAGCGGAACCACCGTGGAGATCCCACCCCATGATCGATCGAACGTCTTGTTCGCGGACGGACATGTCAGTCAGTTCATCGACAAGGTGCGCAACGGCGGTTTTTATCTGAAACTCGTCGAAAACGCCGATCCGACCCAGCCTCCCCAATACGTACAAGAAGATGTTGACAGTCGTGTCTTCGATGGGGTTTTGACTCTCGGTCGCAGAACGACCGACCCCGAAGGTATCGTCTTGAAATAAATGATCGTTTGGTCAATCCCCGAAAGGGAAAGAATACAGGAGTACAGGCATGAAAAAGCAAATCGGTCTATTTATAGCCGCCGCCTTGATCGGTATTTCCAATGTCCAGGCGGTCGTGGTGATCAATGAAGTATTTATGAATCCGGACGGCAGTTACGATGACACACGCGAGTTTATCGAGCTGATGGGTACGCCAGGCAAGAAACTCGACGGTTACGCCATCGCCCTGCTCAACGGCACCCAACAGAAATATTGGCCGGAGGGCAGTTCCTTCCCAGCCAACCAGGAGATCGATGAGTTCTTCAGCCTGGACGGTTTGCAACTTGGGGCGAACGGCTTGCTGGTTATCGCCATTAACATTCCATACTACTACCCGACAGTTTTAACGGATACCCGTTTTCAACGATGGAACACTATCTGGAACGGGGGACTGGACTCGCCCGGTAAATTGCAAAATGACGGGGCCAACACCATCATGTTGATCCGCAATCGGCCGGGAAGAACTCAGGCCAATCCTTCCGGAACTCTCCATTGGGGAAAAGACATCAGTCACGACACGGAACATTTTACCCATGTGGAGGATCCCAATACCCCTCCGCCGCCTTATTTTGATCAATGGGGTAACGGCAACATCGACAAAGGGACCGCCGATGATCCCGCTACCGCGTTGGATCTGAAAGGCGCCTCGACGACGCAAATCGACGACGATCTTGAAGTGGTGGACGAAGTCAGCTATGAACACGATCGCGGCTGGGAATATGATGTCGACGGCCGACACGTAGACAACGGTAGTACACATAACGGTTTGCCCCACCGCCACGTGCATGCTCTGGACGACCCACAGGGTTTCAATCCGGATGCACTGAGTCGCGTCGATTATCGAACCAAAGGGCCGGGATGGACCCCCGCGCCGGGCGCGGTCGGTGAAATGGTCAACGGAAACAACTGGCCGGACACCGCCACTGAACAATGGATTCGCGGTGAAAACGTCGCCTGCACTTCGGGTTGCTCCGGGGCCGGAACCGTGCCACAGTTTTTCTATGATAACCTGGCCAATACCAATCCGGATGCCATTCAACCGTACATGACCAACGTGCCCCTTTGGCTGAACGACGGCGCGGGTACCGATTATAACTTTTCGACTACCTACACTTATCAGATCATGGCCGGCCGCATCAATCCCCTGGCCGTGCCCTTCATCCCCGGTGATTGTGATCGCGACGGCGATTGTGACGCCGACGATATCGCAAAAATAGCCGCCGTTTTCGGCAACGAGAATTGGATTTTCAGCAACAGCTTCTCTGAATCACCCGAAGGCGACGATGGTGACCCGGCCGAGCAGACCCGGCCGTGGGATGTCGATGCCACCGGCGACAACGGGATCGAGGCCAGTGACCTGCAATGGACCCTCAACTTTCAGGGTGATACCACCGGGCGGATCGTTGGCGTCCGTTACGACAGTACGACTCCGTCAAGCGTCGGCGTGGTTCTTAACGACAACGCCTCGGTCGTCTGTACCGTTACCGCTTCCTACCATGTACCCAGTGGTCGACCCTTGTGGGGTTTGACGACGGGCGATCTGGTGGAGGTGGCCGTTCTGGCCCAGGTCAGCGGCGGCGCCATCGTCACCGCTGGCCAACAGAATGGGATTATGCAATTCGTGCAGGATCTGCTTATCGACGCCGATGGCGTTTTGAAAGTGAACAGCGTTGTTCCCCAAAACGGATATGTGACGACCCGGACCTCCTTGCAGGAAGCCGCTGGCAACAATGGCGATCGAGGCTTGAAAACAATTAACGGTTATACCACCAGCTTTACGCAAGGACTTGATGCGCCCGTGGCGCTTTACGTAGCCACTCTGGAGGCCATCGGTCAAGGTGTCGCCCGAGTAAGTGTCAACCCCGCCTCGGCGACTGGCTTCGCGGCCGGTACGCCCGGTGGCATCAAAGTCGGGCATACGAATCAGTTGGGCAACCCGAGCACAACCCATTACCCTGCGGTTCAAATGGTCAGGATCGACATGCCCGTTATCCCCGGCGATTCCGATCATGACGGCGACGTGGATACCGATGATTTCGGGGCATTCCAGGGTTGTTCATCGGGACCAGGAATCGCATTTACCGGAGAATGCGCCAAGCTGGATTTCGACACGGACGGCGACATCGATCAGGACGACTTCGCCATATTTCAACGCTGCTACAGCGGCAAAGACAACGAAGGCGATGAAAACTGCGCCGGTTAGGTTTTCTTAACATTCAAGCACCACAGGTACGGGCTCCGCGCATCGCCAACCCTGGATAACGCGTCTCGCTTCAACGGTCAGGATTTGTCCAACACGCGAGCCGTTATCCCGCGGATGCCCGTTCCTCTTTTACCAAATGGGTTTATTCATAAAGCGGTAGTACGTATGTGATCTTGTTAATCGCATAAATACCGTCCATGCTTGACAATCATGCTTGAGGGGCATTTCCTTACAGCAGCGGGAGGCCTGGCAAAAAAGAAAACAATGTTTATTCGATCATGCTATCGTTGCCACCCGCACAGGGCAATCGCATCTAAATTCCCTGGCATAGAACCCGGGCCAAGTAGTCCT
>CAYNYK010000009.1:0-71324 GCA_964401335.1 uncultured Planctomycetales bacterium | reverse complement strand
CTCCTTGTTATGCATGCGCCCTATTATATTGCATTATTTATGCAGAAGTCAATAGCAAGTGAGCAAGGCAGCGAGTGAGTTAGACCGCCGATCCCGCCTCGCTAACTTGCTGCCTTGCTAACTCGCTAACTTGCTCACTCGCTAACTTGCTAACTCCCTCACTTCCCTTCTTGCCGCAGACATCTCGATAAGCCGGATTTGCCCATTATGCCGCGGGGGCCTCGGACTCTTGCACGGACTTCTGTCACCTCTGATACGGTTTCCGGGCAGTCCACCTAACTTTACGGGCAGGTCGCCGAACGCGTTTGATTCTTCTTGACCAATGACAGGTCGCGAATGTTGATCACCCCGTCGGGCACCACGTCGGCCGTGAAATTGGCCCCGGTGGCCGGCTGGTATAGTAACTGTTTGATCTTATCCAGATCGGCGGCGTCCACCGCGCCGGTTCCGTTGACCTTTCCCTCCCGCACGCACACCTGAACGTCGTTGTCTCCAATCAGCGGGCGACCGGCCAGATCCGTAACGCCCTGCACCGTGATGGTCAGGCAGCCGTGCTCGGGCATCCCGATCAGGTCCAGAATCATATCCGAGCCCTCGGCCGAGACACTTCGACAGGCCCCGCTGGAGAGCGTGACTTCCGAGCAATTCAGCAGCCCGTCGGCCGCCGCGATATCCTTGTTAAAGGTCAGGACTACCGTGGTCGGTCCGCCCTGACGCGGTTCAAGGCCCGGCGTGCCGTCCAGCGGCAGGGCGATATCCATGTTGCCGGCCAATCCGTGCCGCTTGCGGGATACGGCGCCGACAAGCGAGGGCGGCTGGGCGGGTTTGCTGGCCACCCGAATGTTGTCGATCCGGCCCACGTCGCTCTGGGTATTGAATTGCCATTTGAACTGCAGGGCGAAATCGGGATTGCCGGCCGCCGCCGGTACCGTCGACAGATCGACGGTCTGCCGGGTCCAGGTAGTCGGAAGGTTTACCCCTTCGGTCAGGACCTGCACCGCCGTCCACGGCCCGGCCGTGCCCGTGCGACTGTAATACACCACCAGCTTGTCCGCGCAACTACCTTCCAACACATTGGCTATACAATTCGTGCTGCAACCGCTGGCAGGCGGGGTGTTCAGTTGGGCGATCACATCGTATTCCACGTAGATGTCGTTGGAGTCGAGTCCCGCGGTGGAAATCCGCCGGGTCAATGTCGTCCCTTCGCGCGTGCAGCTATCCGTACTGTTGGTAGCTCCGGATCCTATACTGTAAAGGTGCCCCCCTGGGTGGCCGTCGGTACTGCTCCAGGCCGCCGTCCCGTCCACAAAAGGACCCGATCGCCACCCCCCCAGCATCCAGTTTTCACGGTTGGCATTGAAAGGGAAAAACGCGATGGTGTCCGCCGGCAGCGGGTCGACGACGATGTTCCAGGTCTGATCGTCAACATCAACATCGTTGGCGAGTCGGACCGTAACAGTAACGGTGTAGGGCTTGTAATCAGGATCGGGTTCCGGAATCCAGCCATGCAAGCGGCCATCGGCGTCCAACTGCATCCCCGCCGGCCCCTGTAGCAGCGACCAGGTCATCGGCATGGAACCTTCCACAATTTCCAGCGACAGGCCGTATTCCACGCCCACGATCGCTTTTTTCGCGTCCTCGCCCACCGCCACCTGTTTCGGCGCCAGCGGGTTTAGATACGCAAACTGGTTGTACACCACGTCGTTGAACATGCGCTTTTTCAGGGCGACGTATTCGTTATGCCAGTAATCGAGCATTTCCTGAGAGTAGGGTATTCCTTCGGGGTGTTGGGCGGTGCAATGGACCAGGGTCTTGTCGTAGTAATCAAGCCCGCCCTGGCCTCCGGGGCGATCGGCGGCGAAATACCACCAGCTCACGGCGGCCCACGGCCCGGCCTTGAGATGATCGTAATAGGATTCCATCGTCTCGATGGGGGTCGTAAAAGTGGTCACGCTACCGGCATTGACCAGTTGGCTGCTGAGGGCGATATACCACATCATGGCGTTGGTTGCCCCGGCCAGAGCAATGTTGTTCATCAGGGCATGGCTGTCATTCCAGCATTCGGGTATCCAATTTTCCCGAGCGCTGGGATCGCCGCAATCATGGATATCAAGGCCCTCCGGATAATAACGGGTGCGCAGGCGTTGCCATTCATCGGAATGAGCCCGGATGCTTGAACGCGGAATGGACAAATCCGCCGGATCGTAGGGACTGCTGTTCACAAACCAGTAATGGTATACATCCACGCCGATGCATTGAGTATTGCTGGGTAAAATAAACCGATTGTGCTGATCCACGTCCGTCTGGCATGCGGCATGACAGCCCACATGATAAGCCAGCATGTTGTACCAGCCTTTGATGTGCTTGAACGGCTGCTCGCCGTCCATTTCCCGCAGGCGGATTTCGTTATCGAACCTGTCGAACAGTTGCTGCAGCCCCGCTGTCTTCAGGCCGCACTCGCCCTCGTCGCCGAGATTGGCGGCCAGAATGTTGTTAATCAATTGCCGGCCCGTGGCCGTGTCACCCTCCGGACTGGTCCAGATGTTGTCGCGGCCGTTCCAAAGCATCTCAAGAATTTCGATAAGATTCTGATGGGCATTCTTTTCCGGGTCAGTGTTCGGCCGTGCACTCAGAATGATTAACTGCCGTTTATTGAAACAGCGAATCATTAAATTGATAATCTCGTCGTGAAAATAGATATAGCGATTATATAACTCAATGGCCGTCGACCACTGGCTGGCGATGTCGATTCGGCGAATATTTTCATCGTGGTAAAATTCCGGATCCTTATCATGATTGCCGGTCCAGAGCATGAGATTATATTCCATAAGGTAAGGCAGAATTCCAATGCTCTCCTGTGGGGTAAAGGTCTTGTTAGGCACGTAGGAATAGCTGACCACGTCGCCTTGCACGAACCCCGGGGGCAATTGCTCCGCCCACACCCCGGCCCCGGAAATGAAAACAAGCCCTACGCCCAGCAATCCCCTGCGGGTAATCGACATGAGAAATCTCCTCAAAATAGGATCCTTGGGATACCCCAATCCACATTATAACCATTGGGATAGCAGAAATCCATACTATACGAAAAGGGAAAGGAGGCGTTTACGGCCTTAGGGCCGCCTTATTTTTCAAGGTGAAACACAACCCTGGATTGCGCTGCATCCGGGGCTATATTCCGATATCCCTAAGGGATTTATAGAGATTAGGGGGGATTATCGGCGCGGGGCGGCGAAGGGTTGCACGTGGCGGCCCAGGTGTTTGGTCAGGACCGCGTAGTGTTCCTCTTCGTGCGCGTTCAGCACATCCATCAGTTCGTTGCGGAATCGATAGGTACCGTCGTCCTGCTTGCGGGTCAGCACCGAGCCGAAAGTAACGTGCAGCAACTGCCGGCCGTCGTTGCCGTCCAATACGGATTCCAATTGTGCGTCGGACAGGTCCTTCGACCGCGGGATGACCTCCTTGCGAGCGGAGATATGATAGGTGGCCTTATCCTCGTCGAAACGCTCGAAGGCGAAATCCAGAATCCGACGGAACAAATCCGGCTTGCAGCGGGCGACCACGCGCAGGGCCTCGAGGTAGCTCGTGCCGGCCGTCTTGAGATGCACGCGCCGCTCGGCCAACCGGGCGGTAATCGGATAAATGCTGAACTTGTCGCTGCCGGAGTGAATGCTGAGCTTGTATGGTCCCAGGGTGCGGGCGATGGCCGCGTGCTGGGCAAACGATTTCTCAAAGACGGACACATCGCCCTTGTAATCGATCCCCTTCTCGAATTCGCCGATAAACCGCGGGGCCAGACCGACCCAGCGCACGCCCATCCGCTTCAATTCAGCCGCCACCAGATAATGCTCGGCCTCGGTGGTCGGCGTAGAAGTTTCATCCACGGAGACCTCGACCTCGAACGGCCGCGCACCACAGCGCTGGGCCAGGTGGCGATACATCCGGGCCGCATGCGCGATCGCTCCGCCGTACTTCACCGCCGCCCGGCCGATGGTCTGCTCGTCGAAACGCAGACTCTGCCCACCATCAAGAGCAAATGACTTATCCAAATACGTCTTGCGATAATCGTTGAGGGAGATTTCCAGGTCTTTCCAGGGCACGGAATCCAATGCGGCCGTCAGGGCCGTACCGCTCAGGCCGTCGGCCTCGCTGCGCACGTGGTCGCCCGGATCGAAGGTATACATGGTAAAGCCAACGGCCAGGCAGTTGTCGATATCCTGCGTGGTCTTCAAGTGGTCGGCGTCGCTGCCGAACCCGTCGCGCCAGCCGGCCTGGAACACGCCCCAGCAGGCGTCGTCCATGACATTGGCGGGGGATCGCTCCGTGCGGGTCATCTCGCGAATGGACTGCTGCGGCAGATAAGGCACGCAGCCCGAGCCGCGCACCGCGCGGATATGTCCGGGCGTAGCCAGACCGGTGCGGTCGCCGAGGCCGACCGAGCAATCCAATCCGCAAACCCGCGGCGCCGTCCAGGGCAGGGCTTCGCGCACGAAGCAGGAAAGCTCATGGCTGCGAGCGGCCAGGGCGAGCATCTGTTTCGTGCCCTCGACCGGTAATTCGCGGTACTCCGCGCCGGTCAAACCGCTGCAGCGCATCTGCTCGGCGCTGCCTATCGCCAACATCCGCTTGTTCCGTTCGCGGCTCATGGCCAGCAGCAGGCCCTTGCCCGAAGAAACCGAATCGGGGTAGACCTCCAGGCCGGTAGTCTCCGCCAATTCCCGGGCAATCCGTATACGGTCCTCGGCCGTCAACTCGGCATCACGAATACCGGTCAATACCTGTCTGACACGTTGCATAACAGCCTCCGAAGAGCAGATTCCAAGAAACCTTGGGCTATTTCACAATTGGCAATATCTTTTTGAACGTCTCGGTCCCCGCCCGGCCGAGCAACTCGAAGGTCGCGCTTTCCGTGGTGGTGACGATTGCCCCGGCCTGACGCATTCGTTCGAGAGCGGTGGCGGCATCGAGCGGCCGGCGCGAACCCACCGCGTCGGCGCAGACGTAAACCGTGTAACCCCGCCGCAGTAGATCGAGCGTCGTCTGCTGCACACAGACGTGCGCCTCGATACCCACGACGATCACCTGCGGGCGATCGAGTTCAGCCAATTGATCGACCAGTGGCGGTTCGCAGGCGCTGAAGTGCATCTTCTCGATCACCGGCCGATCCTCAAGGCACTGTCTGATGGCCGTACAGGTCCGCCCGAGACCGGCCGGGTATTGCTCGGTGACCACGATGGGCACCTCCAGCACCTTGGCGGCCTCGATCATCCGCCGCATAAATTCCACCCGCTGTTCGGCCTCGCTGATTGACGGCAACAGCCGATCCTGTACGTCGATAACCAGCAGGACCGCCGTTTCCGGCCTCAACATGGGGATAACGCTCGTCATTCAGATACTCCTGTCGCTACACGTTGCCAATGTAGAGTTTGCGGCTGCTGACGTCAACCGATCGAGCCGCCTTCGCGGGTGCGGCAAGAAATTTGGGTAAAACATAGCGATGAGCATTCCGAATGGATCGGGTAGCCCCTTCAAACGGAGTTCCGGCGTTGAGTCGGGACTCCGTTTGGGGGTGCTTTCGCGCATAGAGAATCTTTTCACGGACGGCACCCACAAGCTCCGCACGTCTTTGATGTACGGAGCTTGAAGGTGCCACCCGAGGCAACCCTAAAAGCACGGGCAAACCCTGGTCCCGCTATCGCGGAACCAGGGCCTGCCCATGCCACCCGGCTGCGGTGGGACAAGGGCCTGCCCATGCCACCCGGACGTGGTGGGACAAGGGCCTGCCCATGCCACCCGGACGTGGTGGGACAAGGGCCTGCCCATGCCCCCCGACGCATCCAAAAGGTTTACGTTGTGGTATAGGTCCGTTGAGTTCACGGCGTTGCATGCCCCTCTGCCCTTTGAAGGGGTCACCCGATCAGGCCGAAATACTCCGCTCCATGCCATGCAGATATTCCTGGCCACACGCCCGAAAACTCGCCATACAGAATTAGCTATTGACAGCCGCCCATACGGCCGATATAGTTAAGACCATGGTATCTGTACGGATCTATGCCGAAACCCTGCGAAATCGCCTGCCCGAGGGGCTGCTGCTTAGCCTCGGCTTGCGCGGCGGTCGCGCGGGGATTTCGGACGGGTGATCCGGCGTTAAAACCCGTTTCGATATTCCAGGCCCCGCGCGGAAAAGCGTGGGGCCTTTTTTATTGGGCGCTTCGACAACGGAAACCGACTGGCGGGCGGACCGCCGGTCGGCTAACGTGTCGGCAAGTATGCAGTCTGGAGGAATCGAGTCATGACGAGCACGGCGGAAAAATCGGGAGTTTGGGATGAGGTCGGTATGATCCGGATCTTTGACACCACGCTGCGCGACGGCGAACAATCGCCCGGCGCATCGTTGAATACTTCCGAAAAACTGGAGATCGCCCGTCAGCTCGAATTACTCAACGTGGATATCATCGAGGCGGGTTTCCCAATCAGTTCGCCGGACGATTTTGACGCGGTGCGGGCGATCAGTGACGTGATCAACCATTGCTCGGTCGCGGCCCTGGCCCGCTGCACGGAAAAGGACATCGAGCGGGCGGCGGCGGCGGTCAAGGACGCGGCTCATCCGCGCATTCACGTTTTTTGCGCGACCTCGGCCATTCATCGGCAGTACAAGCTCAAGCGAGCCGAGGAGGAAATCATCAAGCTAAGCGTGGAAGGGGTGCAGCAGGCCAAAAGTCACGTGCAGGACGTGGAATTCTCGCCGGAGGACGCCTCGCGCACGGAGCTGCCCTTCCTGACCCAGGTGGTCGAGGCGGTGATCGACGCGGGGGCAACCACGGTGAATATCCCCGACACGGTAGGCTATTCGACGCCGGGACATTTCACGCGCATCATCGAGCATCTGTTCGCGACGGTGAAAAACATCGACCGGGCGGTGATCAGCGTGCATTGTCACAACGATCTGGGCCTGGCCGTGGCCAACTCGCTGGCGGCCGTGCAAGCCGGCGCCCGCCAGGTGGAATGCACGATCAACGGTTTAGGCGAGCGAGCGGGCAACGCGAGTCTCGAAGAGGTCGTGATGGCCTTGCATACGCGGCATGATGTATACAAGTGCCGCACGCGGATCAACACCCGCCGTATCTATCCGGTCTCGCGTCTGGTCAGCACGCTGACCGGCATCCACGTGCAGCGGAACAAGGCCATCGTGGGCGAAAACGCGTTCGCCCATGAAGCGGGTATCCATCAGCACGGGGTGCTGGCTCACCGGGAGACCTACGAGATCATGAATCCCGAGGACGTGGGCATTCCCGCATCGAAGCTGGTGCTGGGCAAGCATAGCGGCCGCCATGCTTTGCGCGAGCGTTTGGAGAAACTGGGCTACGAACTGGATGACGCCATCCTCGACCAGGTGTTCGAGCAGTTCAAGCAACTGGCCGACCGGAAGAAGGAAATTTTCGACGAGGACCTTGAAGCCCTGGTCGGCAACGTGTTGGAGGGTAAGGCCGATCAGCGTTCGTGGGAACTGGTCAGCCTGCAAACCATCGGCGGGACGGGCGTGGTACCGACGGCCACCGTCTGTCTGCGGAACCTGCATGACCAGACGACGGTTACGGGCGCGGCCACCGGCGACGGGCCGATCGACGCCGCTTTTTCCTGCATCATGCAACTGACGAACATGGAGGTCGAATTGAAGGAGTACGACCTTCGGGCGGTGACCGGCGGACGGGACGCGCAAGGCGAAGTGCATCTCGAACTGGAGGCCGGCGGACAGGTGTATCGCGGCCGCGGGCGCTCCACGGACATCATCGAGGCCAGCGCCCTGGCATACCTGACCGCGATCAATCGGGCCATCGTCGGCATGCAAAGCAGCGCCCGGAAGGAGAAAACGGCTTCGCCGTGAGAACGATCCGTCATACTTGCGGGTAAAAGCATGAAAAGGCTACAATAATAGTGGTGCCAAAGCATCCGGAGAAAACCGATGGACGTGCAATTGAAACCCGACATTAAGCAATTCATAGAGAACCAGGTGAAAATCGGTCGCTACGATTCGGTCGATGAGGCCATCAATGAGGCCGTTTCCCGGTTGCGAGTTGAAGACGAGCTTCTCCATCAGGAACTCGATGATGATGATCTGTCCGCAATCGAAGAGGGTCTGGCCCAACTGAATCGCGGCGAAGGCCGTGCCTGGGAAAAGGCCCGAGCAGACCTGCGGGATCGTTACCTGAGCGAGTAAACGTATATGCCCGATCGCTTCCGAGTGATTATTTCGCCCCGAGCGTTGTCTGATATTGAAGATATTTTCCGATACATCGAAAGCGATTCTCCACAGAACGCGCGAGCCGCTCTCCGTCGACTGATGTCGGCAATCGATAGCTTGGAACATTTCCCCTATCGAAACGAAGTGTATCAAGGACGACATTCAATCAGTGAGACGGTAAGACGAATGCCGGTAGTCCCGTTCATCCTCTACTACCGCGTCAACGATGCACAAGGGGTGGTCGACGTTATCACCATCCGTCACGGGAAACGGCGTCAACCACATCGGTTTGAACAATAGACCGTATCATGCGGTTGACGGGTTTGGTCCCGATTTGCTCGATGTCAGAAAATGCTTGGAGTTGGATTTCTATCGCAATAGGGCACAATTATGCAATAGTTTTGTTGAATCCCGATTTTTTTGTTTATTGTTCGGCGAATGACCATGGCGGAGACGATATTGGATATCCTGCGTATGGTGGAAGGGCTTTGGAAAGGGGGAACCTCCGCGCCTGTTGCGACATTAACCACGGTGGAGAACGTCGTCGTAGCCTGCGTATGGGGCAGGATTCTCGGCTTGGATATCCCATTCACCTCGAAGGGAGCAGGACTTCCAGACCGCAGCGCGAGCAAGGGTCTACCAGCCCGACTCGCGCTACGGCCGGATACGCGCGTGTACGGCGTGATCGGCTGTCCGATCGCCCATTCGATGAGCCCGGCGATTCATAACGCGGCCTTTGCGGAAACGGACTACAACGGTGTGTATCTGCCGTTTCGCGTCGAGCCGGATTACGCCTCGTTCAAGGCCTTCGTGGATTTCTGCATTACCCGGCCGTGGCTGAACCTGCACGGCTGCAGCGTAACCATCCCGCACAAGGAAAACCTGCTCCGCTACGTGCAGGAGCGCGGCGGCTTCATCGAGCCGTTGGCCCGGCGGATCGGGGTGGCCAACACGTTGTGCATCGAGCCGGGACGCGAGGCCGATGGCTCCGACGCCCGGATCAGTGCCTACAACACTGATTATCGCGGTGCCCTGGATGCTTTATGTGTCGGCATGGGCATTAAGCCGATGGAGTTGAAAAACCTTTCGGTAGCCGTCCTCGGTGCCGGCGGAGTAAGTCGGGCAATCGTGGCCGGCCTGCGGGATTGCGGCGCCAAGGTCACCATCTACAACCGGACAAAGGAAAAAGCTGACGCTTTGGCGGCCGAGTTCGGAGCCACCGCCCTGCCGAATGAGCAAAGGATACAGAACACGGGCGACGCAATCATCAATTGCACGAGCATCGGCATGTGGCCGGAGGTGGACGCCACGCCCCTACCGAAAGAGGGGCTGCGCCACCGGCCGGCGGTGTTCGATACCGTGTACAACCCCGTGGAAACCCGCCTGTTGCGCGAGGCCAAGGCGGCCGGCTGCCGGACGATCGACGGCGTAACCATGTTCGTCAACCAGGCCGTCGGACAGTTTGAGCGTTGGACGGAACGGCCCGCGCCGGTCCAGATCATGCGGAATATCGTCCTCGAACAGTTGTCGAAACCCCGCCAATGAGTATCATGGTCGTCCTGTTTTGTTGAGTTTCCCTCGCTCGCCCGCTGCGGCCCGCCCAGGCCCGGCTCCGCAGGGCTCCGCCGTGGCGAGCGAGGCAAGCTTGGTAAACTGCTTCGGGCTGGTGGACCCTTGCTCGCGCTGCGGGCTGGTTAGATTGTCCCTTGTTTGTGCTTGAGCCGACGAGGGAAAATGAGTTTGGAGCATATAGAGGAATCGCATAATGGCGACGAATGTGAAAAAAGTGGTATTGGCCTACTCCGGCGGACTGGACACCAGCGTCATCCTGCCGTGGATTCGCGAAACTTACGATTGCGAAGTCATTGCCTATGCGGCCGAGCTGGGGCAGGGCGATGAGTTGAAGGCGATCCGCAAGAAAGCCCTGAACAGCGGGGCGAGCGAGTGCGTGGTCCGCGATCTGCGGAGCGAATTCGTGAACGATTTTCTGTGGCCGATGGTCCGCAGCGGAGCAATTTACGAACGGAAATACATGCTGGGAACGTCGATCGCCAGGCCACTGATCGCCAAGGAGCAGGTGCGGGTCGCCCACGAGTTCGGGGCGGACGCCGTGGCTCACGGGGCGACGGGCAAGGGCAACGACCAGGTGCGTTTCGAGTTGACCTATATGGCCCTCGACCCGTCGCTGAAGATCATCGCGCCGTGGAAAGACCCGCGCTTTGAGCTGCGCAGTCGGGAGGCGGCGATTGATTACGCGATGGCCCGCGGCATTCCCATCGAACAATCCAAGAAAAGTATTTACTCGCGTGACCGCAATCTCTGGCATATTTCGCATGAAGGGGCGGAATTGGAAAGCACCTGGAACGAGCCGAAAGACCGGATGCTGGTTCTCAGCGTGCCCATCGAAAAAGCCCCCAACCGCCCCGCGTATGTGGAGGTTGATTTCGAGGCGGGCGTACCGGTAGGGATCAACGGCAAGAAGATGGATGGGGTAAAGCTGATCCAAACGCTTAACGCCCTGGGCGGCAAACACGCGATCGGCCAAGTGGACCTGGTGGAAAACCGGTTGGTAGGCATGAAATCACGCGGGGTGTATGAGACGCCGGGCGGCACGATCATTTATGAAGGGCATCGGGCCTTGGAAACGGTCTGCCTGGACCGGGAAACGTTGCACTACAAACAACAGATTATGCTGCGCTACGCGGAGTTGGTCTATTACGGCCAATGGTACACGCCGTTACGCGAGGCGTTGGACGCCTTCTTCGCCCGGCTGGCCAAGCCGATGACCGGTACGGCCAGAATCAAGCTGTACAAGGGCAACTGTCGGGCCGTCGGGGTCAAGAGCCAATACTCCATGTACATGCCGGCCCTGGCCAGCTTCACGATGGGGGCCGAATACGATTCCACCGACGCGATCGGATTCATCCGCTTGTTCGGACTGCCCATGAAGGTCAACGGCATCGTGCAGCGACAGACCGCCTCGCGTAAACCGGTGAAAGGTAAACACCGCGGGAAGGCATGATCTATTGAAACCTTTTGACCGAGGCCGGGACGTAAAAATCCCGGCCTCGTTTTTCTTTAATGCCGCTCAGTTCTTCGGTCCAAAGGTCACCTCGCCAAAACGATCCGGCGCATGAAAATCGTCGGTCACCGAGAAGACATGGCGTTCGGTGCCCTTCCAGCCTTTACGTCGCTCCGCCTCGGATTCCGGAATTTTGAAGGTCCGAACGGTGCGATACAGGTTGATGCCCCAGATCTGCCCGGCCTTGGCAACCGCTTTTAAGGAAGCAAATGGTATTTTCGCCTCGGCCGACCAGTAATCCTTGCCCTTGAATACCGCCGATTCCCAAGGCTCGTTATAAATGGTGAAGTTATAATATTGCCCCTCGGCCTGAACATTCGCGGTGTTAAACGCGAACTGCAGATACGTCCGTTTGTCGAGATTGGTGTCGATGAAGATTTCCGCGCTTTCATCGCCGAAAATGGCGTAATCATCATGCAGGGTAGCCAGATCATGGATCAGATCCATATTGGGCTCAGGGCACTCAAAAGCAACGTAGAGGGCATCCTCGCCATAGGCCATTCGCACGTAAGTCTGCTTTTCGGTAGGTTGACCCTCCATATCGGTCAGTGGTCCGCGACGCTCGGCCTTCTGCCAGGCAGGCTCGTCGATTTTTCCGTCAATCTTGATACCCTGGACATAAGGTGCCGTATAGTCGGCCACCGGACCCTCTTTCTGGCGTTCGTACCAGGCTGGCAAGTAGATCTTGCGCTTGATTCGCGGCCCCTCCGGCAGTTCCGCCAGTTTTATTTCCGCAACGTTGTTCCCCTCGTAAAGCTCCTCGACCACGTTCATCTTGTCCGCGATAACGCGTACCCCCGTGGCTTCCGCGCTGATCGACCAGGGCATCTCGACCATCACGCTGCTCGGGATCATGTTCCGCGGCCGGGCCAGTATGTTAATCGTATCCATGCCGATAAATCGACCACTCGGCAGTTCCTCCGCCCATACCGTAACCTGCCGGGCATCCTCCGAGCCTATATTATGCACTCGAACTTTCAGCGTCGCCTGGCTTCCGGCAACGGGAGCCGCCGGTATCGCAAACAGATCCTGTCCACACACGGCTACGTCCGCCCGTGATTGCCATGCCGGCCCTTTCGCCATCTGCTGCAATTCGACAAGGTATTCATGGCCTTGTTCCAATTCCAAGGCCAATTCGGTACCCCGTTCCATCGAGATGTCTTCCTCGCGCACTTGTTTATCCGCTCGGTCATCGCCGTTGGTGTCGATGCCCAAGGATAGACGATAGATTCCCGGCTCCAATTCAAACAACTGTAAACCGAAGTTTCGTTTATCCTTGCCTATGTTGCAGCACAAGGCCTTGAATCGAGTGGGAGAGTGATTCAGCAGAACCACGCCGAGTTCATAACGACCGTTGATCCACCGGCAGGCCGGTCGTGGCCAGTCCACCCAGTTGTTCCCCCCGTGATAAAGGGCAGGAAAATCTCCTTCGCTTATTTTCGCCCGATAATGCTCAAGATTACCTTGTACATTGATGGTCCGTGCAATCTGTAGGAGTTTTGTGGCTTCACGGCTCGCCCATTTACCGGTCTCCAAGGCCATCTGGCGCGAGGGCGGCTGCGTTTTATGACCATACCAGGCATCAAACGAACAATCGCCGGTAAACCCCCGATACATTTTAAGAGCACGATCGCCCAACTGGTTTTTGTAGTGTTCCCAGACATAAGGCATGTCTTCCGGCTTCTTGCCATCCCGCGGAGGGATACGATCCTTGTACCAGGCGGGCCACATGGTGACGCCCTGGGGCAGGTTATCCGGCCGGGCGGTGGCATAAAATCTAAGCGTCTCGCGAATGGGCAGTAGAAAATCCGGGTTGCCGGTGATCTGGTAGTTCATCATCAACATTTGCAGCAGACGGGTCATGAACCAGGGGCTTTTGTACAATGGAAAACCGGACGAAGCGGAGTCATACCAGTTCTTCGTGAATCCTCCGGCCTCATCACTCTCAAAAACGACCTCGCCGGGCAACAGGCCATAAGGCTTGCCCCATCGGGTCTCTTTGGCATGATCCACCCAGGCTTGACCCCACTCCGTACAAAGGCGGGCCAGATCGGGATCGCGGTTGTACCAGAGCAGATGCATCATGGGCAGAGTAACTCGGCCGATAATGGTTGCGTCGGCACCAAAGTAGGAATAGTCCCGCGTTTCCTGTGAGCCGAGCCAATGCCCGCGAAAATGGCGATGCCCGGCACGGTTGATGGCCGTCCAGCGATTCATGTTCTGGGCGGTGATCATCCAGCGCTCGATAAGGATGGGATTGCCGTAGTCGGCCACGGCCAACAACGGTTGGGTATAGGACATCACCTCGCCGCCATGCTGAGCGTCGGTCGGCGAAGCCCCGTATCCATCCTGAACATGATCGTGGTACCAGACATAATCCAAACCCTTGCGCAGGGCTTCGAGAATGCGCTGATCATCAGCGGTATAAATGAAAACAATCCATGAGTTGAAAAATTCACAATCGCGGTCCAGTCCTCCGAAGCCGAAGCTCCCTTCCGGACTTTGTCGATCCACCCAATAATGAGCGACTTGGGCCAGATCCTGGAGGCCCCGGCATTCGAGCACCGCCCACTCCGGCGGTTCCACGGCCGATACCACCGACGAAGTCATCACCCACCCGAGCAGCCAAATCATCCATGCCTTGTGCATTGTCTTGCTCCTCTGCGTCTAGCCGACAAAATAGATACTCATGGAACCGATCCGACGTACGGCGTTTCAACGGCTGTACACAGGATGGCTTACACCGCAAATGAACATCGTGACCCGAAAGGGAGTCGGACGTCAAATGCCCTGCGGTCTAAAAATAATAAATCCATTACGGCTTACGAGCAAAGGTCACCTCCGCGAAGCGATCCGGCTGATGAAAATCGTCGTAAGTCGGGGACAAGACATGACGCTCGGTGCCCTTCCAGCCCTTGCGTCGCTCCTCCTCGGATTCCGGCGCCGGGAAGGTCCGCACGTTCCGATACAGGTTGATCCCCCATGTCTGTCCGGGTCGGGCCACGGCCTGTAAGGTGGTAAACGGTATTCTGGCCTCGGCCGACCAGAAATCCTTATCCAGATGCACCGCCGATTCCCACGGCTCGTTGAAAATGCTGAAATTGAAATATTGCCCCTCGGCCTGAACATTGAGCGTGTTGAAAGCGAATTGCAGATACGTTTGTTTGTCCAGGTTGGTGTCCACGAATATTTCCGCGCATTCGTCGTTGAACATGTGGCCGTCATGCACGGTGGTCAGCGATTGGATCAGATTCATGTACGGCTCGGGACACTCGAAGGCTACGTAAAGAGCGGCGTCGTCATACGCCATACGCACGAAAGTCTGTTTATCATTAGGCTTGCCTTCCAGATCGCCCAGCGGACCGCGCCGCTCGGCTTTCTGCCACGCCGGCTCGTTTACTTTTCCGTCAATGACGATCCCCTGGACATAGGGCGCGGTGTATTGGGCCACCGGTCCCATTTTCTGCCGTTCATACCAGGCCGGCACATAGAGCTTCCGCTTGATGCGCGGCCCCTCGGGCATGTCCGCCAGCATGATTTCGGCGGTATTGTTGCCCTCGTAAAGCTCCTCGATCACGTTCATCTTGTCCACGATGACGCGAACACCCTTTGCCTCCGCGCTGATCGACCAGGGAAGCTCGACGATGACGTTGCTGGGCGTCATGTTCCGCGGGCGGGCCAACATCTCGATCGTTTTCATGCCGATAAACGTGCCGGCCGGCAATTCCTCCGCCCAAACCGTCACTTGTCGAGCGTCTTCCGTGCCGAGGTTATGCACGCGTACCCGCAGCGTCGCCTGGGTTCCCGCGGCTGGGCCGGCCGGGACGACAAACAGGTCGCGCTCGCACACGGCCACATCCGCTCGCGACCACCAGGCCGGGCCTTTGGCCATCTGTTGAAATTCCACGAAGTACTCATGGCCTCGTTCCAGATCAAAGAACACCCGCGTGCCCCGCTCGATCATGACATTTTCATCGCGTAAAAGAGTATCCGCCTGATCGTCACCGTTTTTATCGATGCCCAGCGTCATCCGATACATGCCCGGTTCCAACTCGAACAACTGCACGCCGAACGCGCGTTTTTCCTTACCCACGTTGCAGCAAAGCGCTTTGAAATTTTTCTGAGAATGCTCCAGCAGCACGACGCCCAATTCGCCATACCCCTTAAGCCATCGGCACGCCGGTCGAGGCCAGTCCACTTCATTGTCGCCGCCGTGATAGAGCAGGGGGTACACTCCCTCGTGGACTCTGGCCCGGTAAAATTCGAGGCTGCCTTTTACGTTAATGGTCTTGGCGGTCTCCATCGCTCGGGCGGCCTCTTGCAGTCCCCATTGGCCGGCCTCCATCGCTGTTTGACGGGTGGGTTTCGGCGGGGACATCCCGTACCAGGCATCGAAGGAATGATCGTTCGTGAAGCCCCAATAGATCGGCAGAAACTTGCCGCCTATGCGCGCTTTGTAGTCCGCCCATACAAAAGGCATTTCCTCCGGTTTTTTGCCGTCGCGCGGGGGCACGCGGTCCGTGTACCACTCCGGCCACATTTGCACATTATCGGGGAGGTTGTCCGGCCGGGCGGTGGCGTAGAATTTGAGCGTTTCCCGGAGCGGTATCAAGAAGTCGGGATTGCCGGTGAGCTGGTGATTCATCATCAACAATTGCATGA
Organism: uncultured Planctomycetales bacterium; assembly: GCA_964401335.1. GTDB lineage: Bacteria > Planctomycetota > Phycisphaerae > UBA1845 > PWPN01 > JAAYCU01. The sequence goes on along the minus strand of CAYNYK010000009.1, from coordinate 55,341 downwards.
GCCGGCTCATCCAGGTTGGGTTCTTATGCATCGAGGATCCGGAAGCGGCTGAATCGTACCAGGTTTTCGTGAAGCCACCCGCTTCGTCCGTTTCAAAAACCACCTCGCTGGGCAGCAATCCATAAGGTTTGCCGCCATGGGTCTCCCGGGCATGATCCAACCAGGCCTGACCCCATTCGATACAGTAACGCGCGAGATCGGGATCGCGGTTGTACCAAAGCAGATGCAGCGCGGGCAGAACCGTCCGAGCATTAATGGTGGCATCAGCGCCGAAGTAGGAATATTCGCGTATTTCCTGAGAGCCCAGCCAATGGCCGCGAAAATGCCGATGCCCGGCGCGGTTGATGGCCGTCCAGCGCGGCAGGTTTTGCGAGGTAATCATCCAACGCTCAATAAGAATCGGATGGCCGTAATCGGCGATGGCCAGGATCGGTTGCGTATAAGAGATCACCTGGCCGGCATGCATCGCATCCGCCGGCGCAGCGGGAAAACCATCCTGCACCCGCTCGTCGTACCAGACACAGTCGACGGCCTTGTGCAAGGCTTCGCGTATGCGCTGATCGTCGGCCGCGTATAGAAAAATCGCCCAATTCTTGTAGAGTTCACAGTCTCGGTCCATTCCGCCGAAACCAAAGCTGCCGTCGGCGTCCTGCCGGTCGACCCAATAATGCACCGCCTCGCACAGGGCCTGCAGGCCGCGACATTCCATCACCGCCCACTCCGGCGGGTCGGCGGCGTACGCGATGATCGGCATTATAAGCAAACTCAGCGACGCGATTCTCTGTGTGACATGCACGACGGTACTCCTTATGCTCGGGAGAGATTCTCGCAACAGGACTATGCCAAGCAGCAACTCGCGATCCGACGGGGGATTCATCGAGGACCACCCGCTCCGCGGGTTGATATCATGCTCGAATCGGCCGGTGCCCGTCAATAGCTGGTCTTTCTAAAAAAGAAAGTTAGTCATTGGGGATGCAACGTAGCCACCAGTCTTCTGATGTAATCGGGTAGCTCTCCGATACGATTGGGTGGCACCTTCAAACGGAGACCCGGTGCCAAGCCGGGCCTCCGTTTGTGGGTGCTTGTTCGTGACCAGTCTTCGATCGAGCGGGCCGCCTGTCTCCAGATGCACATGGTCGAGGCGGGAAAATGACGAATCGATGCATGAGTCATCCGCTATCGATCATCGCTCCCCCACGTATGAAGACGTGAGCCACCCTTGGCAGCGCTCACGCGCTCACGGTTTGGGGCCGAAAGTCACCTCGGCGAAGCGGCTGGGTTCGTGGTAATCATGAGTCGGCGAAAACAGGTGTTGCTCGCTGGTCTTCCAACCCTTTTGCCGCTCCGCCTCGGTTTCAGGCACGGGGAAGGTTTTCACATTACGATAGATATTGATCCCCCAGGTTTGCCCCGGCCGAGCCACGGCCCCGAGCGTACTGTAGGGAATGCGTACCTCGGCGGACCAGAAATCCTTGCCCTTATGCACGACCGATTCCCACGGTTCGTTGAAGATACTGAAATTGTAGTATTGCCCCTCGGCCTGGATATTGCCAACAGTAAAAGCGAACTGTAGATACGTAGTCCGATCCAGATTGGTGTCGATGAAGATTTCGACGCCGTCGTCACCGAACACCTCGTAAGCATCGCGCTGCGTAGCGCTTTCATGCAACAAATCCATGTCCGGTTCGGGACATTCAACGGCGATATAGATGGCCTCGTCGCCGTAAGCGATTCGCAGGATGGTTTCCTTCTCCGTCTTGCGGCCATCCATGTCGATTCGCGCACTGTGCTTCTCGACCTTGCCCCATTCGGAATCATCCAACTTCCCGTCCATTTTGATGTTTTTCACGTAGGCTGCCGTATAGGTCGTCACAGGGCCCAATTTCTGCATCTCGTACCAACCGGGGATAAAGATTTTTCGCTTACGCGGCGGGCCGTCGGGCATGTCCGCCAAGCGGATTTCCGCAGAATTATTTCCTTCGTAAATCTCCTCAACAAAACCGCCTTGATCCACCACTACGCGCACGCCTTCGGCGTCGGCCCCGATAGTCCAAGGCATTTCGACCATGACTTGACTGGGCACAAGATTGATCGGCGCCGCCAGCAGGTCAATGGTCCGCTCGCCGATGAACCGGCCGGAGGGCATCTCCTCGGCCCGGACGCCTACATTCCGGGCATCTTCGGTACCGATGTTATGCACCCGTACTTTCAGGACGGCGGCGGTACCGGGAGCTGGGGCGGCGGGAACCGCGTAGAGATCACGGTCGCAGACGGCCACATCGGCTCGCGAAGCCCATTCCGGACCGGTCGCCAACTGTTCCAGTTCAATGATATATTCGTGCCCGCGCTCCAGATCGAGCGGCAGGATCGTACCCCGCTCGACCTTGATCGTCTCCTCGCGAACGATTTTATCCGGCCGGTTGTTGGCGGAGGTGTCGATGCCGAGCGTTATACGGTAAGTGCCCGGTTTAAGCTCGAAAAGTTGAACGCCGAATTCACGTTGGTTCGCCCCGACATTACAGCAGAGGGCTTTGAAATGTTTCCCGGAGTGTTCAAGCAGAACGACGGCCAGCTCGTAATTCCCCTTGAGCCAGCGGCAGGCCGGCCGGGGAAGGTCAACCCAGTTGTTGCCGCCGTGATAAAGAGCGGGGAAACCGCCCACGTTGAGGTTGGCTCGGTAGTTGTCGACGGAGTTTTTTACGTTGATGGTCTTGGCCGCTTCGAGAGCCGCCTTCGCCCCGTCGATGGCGGACTGGCCGTTGCTCCGGGCCGAAGCCCTGGCCTCTTGGGGTGTCGGCATCGATGGCACTGTCCCCCATAAAGAATCAAACTGGGTATCGCCCGTCGCGTAACGGTAGAACATGGGAAAATAACCGGCGATGCGTCCTCGGTAATCCTGCCAGATCAGAGGCATCTGCTCCGGCGTGCGGCCATAGGTCGGCGGCGAAACCCGATCCGTATACCATGCCGGCCACATGACACCGGCCGGCGTATTCTCCGGCGTGGCTTGGGCAAAAAACTTGAGTGTCTCCTGCATGGGGACAAGAAAATCGGTATCGCCGGTAATCATGTAGTTGACCAGCAACATCTGATGCAGGCGGTTCATGTACCAGGGTGATTTGTAAATGTCGTAACCCGAAGAGGCCGAACTCCACCATTGCCGGGTGAACCCGCCGGCCTCGTCGGTGTGGAATACGACCTCGGCGGGCAACAGGCCGTAGGGTTTGTTCCACCTGGTTTCCTTCGCATGATCGACCCAGGCCCGGCCCCACTCGGTGCATATTCTGGCCAGGTAGGGATCGCGGTTGTACAGAAGCAGATGCATCATGGGAATCGTCGCCCGGGCGACAATGGTGGCGTCAGCCCCAAAGTAGGAATAATCGCGCATGCCCTGCGAACCGAGCCAGTGCCCGCGGAAATGACGATGCCCGGCCTTATTTGTCGCCGTCCAACACTCCATATTTTTGCTTGTTTCCATGAGCCGCTCGATCAGGACCGGGTTGCCGTAATCAGCGTGGGAAAGCAGCGGCTGCGTGTACGAGGTCACCTCGGAACTGTGCTCGGCGTCGCCGACGTGGGCCTGATAACCGTCCTGTACCTCATCGTTATACCAAACCCAGTCCAGATTTTTGCGCAGGGCTTCGAGTACGCGCTGATCGTCGGCCGCATAGACCAGAATGGGCCAGCCGGTATAAAACTCGCAATCGTCGTCCAGCCCAAACCCAAAACTCCCGTCCGGCGCTTGCCGATCAATCCAGTAGTCAACCACCTCGGATAAAGCCTTGAGGCCTTTACATTCAACCACGGCCCATTCCGGAGGTTCAACCGCAAAAGCAACATAGGCACAATGCACAAAACCAATGACCATTAGCACGAATCGTATGGGGCGATACATCATTATACTCCCGTAATAAGGGACTCACCGGAACCGAGTTCTTCATGGGTTATGCCGTCACCAATTCATCCAACAGCGGGTCTGCTGAAGCATCGGCATTATAAAGGTTCAAACAGGCAGGGTAAACAGGCTTGCGTAAGGTTCTCCCTGGTTTTTGTGCGGATTGAGCCCAAGGACAAAAAAGGAATTATTACCAATGTAATAATAGCTTATCACTTATGCGTGGGATTTCGTGACTACTGCTGACGTCCCTGATATGGCTTCTTACACCAAGGGCACCGCTCGGGTTTGCCATATTGCTCGGCCTGAGGATCTTTTGCGGGGACGGGTTTTCGGCAATACATGTATCGTCGGACTACAAGATATAGCTTTTCCTTTCCGCATTTCGGGCAAGCATGAGGCCAAGGTTCCCAATATTGGCGTATCCCTAAACGTCAGACGATATTGCCGTACTGCCGTACGGGTAGCACTAATTGGGAGGAATCACCTGTTGTCTCCAGATACGCTTAGCAGTTTTTGCGTTGGCAAAGTCTACATGGCCGTCAACAAAAAGAATATTCAACCCTGCCTTACCGTGGTTATCCCAGTCTTCCGGTGTATTGTTTTTAGCGCCTGGCGGATCAGGTGGACCGCCGATGATTTCGCCGCTCTCGTCCGCATCATGCATCAACATGGAAATGGACGCTTGTGGAAACTTTGAAGTAGGCCTCTTGACGACCCGGCCAAATTGTTTGCCACGATAGATACTAGCGCTATCGGTATCTGTTTCAAAAGGTATCGTCCAGGGTGCTTGGAAGTCACCATCATATTCATCAAGGGCGGTACTCTGAGGAGTTATCCGGTTAATCCGGCTATGAAACCAATCAACTCGGGAACTTTCGGGTTTATAGCTGGATATCCAATTACCATACTCATAACTGGAGCCAAACCCCTCTCTTCCTTTAAGCTGAGCTGCCCGGGCGAAATCATTACGAAGCTGAGGCACGCCGTCAATGACGGTGCGAACTTCCAAATAGTATCCTCCGGGGTAAATGCCCTGATCACTATCCACGCGGGTGGTATGCTGTCTTGACGGCTCGCGCAGAATATAATTGGTCGATGGGCAATTAAAAATCTTCACATTAGTGGCGAATTTACTATACCAAAGGATAAATAAATTGTCGTCATTAACGACGGCCGCCCCCACCGTGCTTCCCCGCCATTTCGAGCCGACATAGGGCGTAGGGGGAAACCAATCTTTATATGTGTTTGCATACATGTACAAAGAAGTACCAAGATCGTGCAGGTTCGTACGACAAACGGAACTCCGCGCGTTTTCCCGGGCTCGTTTTAAAGAGGGTAAAAGAATAGCAATCAGCAGAGCGATGATCGCGACCACGACCAGCACTTCGATCAAAGTAAAGCCCCGCGTGTTTTTACCGCGATTCAGTCTGACGCCTGTTTGTTTCATTGCATAATACCTCTTTATTGAACCCCGCCAGCGGCCGCAACTAATACTCATTGTTTGAAAAAAAAACTTTCGCCTCATCCTCCCTGCGTTCCGCTGAAAAAACTGAACGCACGGCGGCTTTTCACACCTCCTACCCCTTTCCCCAAGATAATATCGGCGTTTAAGTAGCCTTGTCAACTATATAGATAGGAACCAAATGGCGTATATTTATTATTTAATCAATAATAGTACTAAATTTCTTTTTAAGCTTAAACTCAGCCTATCTAAATCCATCTCGACAAGGCCGGACAAGCCCCGATAATGAGCGTGCAAACCATTGCAAATAAAAGTTTTATTCGCCTCATACCCTTATGGTCATCAACAGCTCTTACCAAAGACCGATTTGACAGCTGATGGCAACCTATATGCTTGCCGGCGGGATCGCGTCATCTGTTGTTTTTACCCTAATTTTCCTTTTTTCGCCCACCCTCGGAATAGCGTTCAGGGCCACGTTCCACGGCCACGGCCAGGTCGTATCGAGTACTCCAAGGTCATGGTGCAATCCTGAGCTCCAACTCGGTGTCTTCCAACAATGCCGCAGGCGGTGACACGAGGATTTGCCCCGTTTCAAGGCGGTAGGAAAGTTCTCGCCACTCCGCAGCGCCGCGTACTCGACATAAGACTTTCGATACCCCTCCGGCCCGAGGCCGCGGCAGGCTGACGGTCACATCCTGATCGAGATGCAAGGCATAGGTATCCGGGCCGATGACCCGCAGTTGCGTGGCCGACGGAAACGTCACCCGGTCTCCCGTCCCGTAATCATAGATGTGGAACTTACCGTTCTTGCCGAAAATCCTCTCCAAGGTTTCGGCGTCGGCCCGCCCGGCGTCTTGCGCGGCTATTACCAAGGGTCCATAGAGCTTGCTCGTCCAGTCGATCGTTTTGATGTGATCGAGCAGAAACTCGTGGGTTTGTCTCACATCGGTCAGCCGGGCGTGATGAGCGTAGCGCGAATAAAAATGCCAGCCGATGATCGGTAACGAAGTATTCGTATGAATCTTACCGTCCTCGAAATCGGTGATCCGCCCTTCCAGAAGCAGCGAAGGCCAGTTCAAGGTCAGCTCGCACCGCTGTTCATCCAGTTTGCGACAATCGGTTACCCGGTATGCGCTGCGTCGTATATCGTCGCCGATATAAATGTACTTGTTCAGCCAGGCCCGAGGCAGAGTAGGAACCGGAGTGATGATGATTTTTCGGGCCGGACGGTCCAGGCCGATGATCGTACCAAAGTACGCCGGGGCGGCCGCCTGGATACCGATCCCATTCTTCAATAATTGCGTCCCGCGAATCAACGCAACTGAGGAAAACCGGCCTTGGTCCTCACGAAATAGGCCGTATTGCCCGCTGAATACAATGCTATCGCCCACGTTCCTCACCGCGGCCGAAATTGATGGATCGGAGGGGTCGGCGGGAGCCTCGTCGCTGAGAATATAATCCGTGCGCTGGTCGGTCTCGACTTTACAGGCCACGAAATCCTGTTCCGGGGCGTCAGCCAGGCATTGTACGGATGTGATCGGCGAGCAACCTTGATATGTATGGACCACGCTCACGAATTGCTTGGCCAGTGGTTCGGGGCCCTTGGCATGCTGGAGCAGGAACCGCACGGAATAGGGGGCGGCCTCCTTGGGCGCCATGGGGTGATGGCCGGTCGCGGTGATGATTTCCACTTCACGCGGCGTCAGGATATTCATCCGCAAATGAAGATCATCGGTATCCTGCAAGGCCCAGTCCGCCTGCCATGGTCCGCCAGGCCGGGCCCGTTCAACATCATAAAGATGTGCCAGCGTTCCAATAGAGCGATACGGCCCGGGCGGATTGGTACCCGGCGGATTGGTCGGACGCGGCAGTTCCTCGATGGATCCATAGGGTACGTCCGCTCCGGCGGCCGTCCCGCCTGCCTGCTTCACGAATTCGCCCGCGCCGGTAATGGTTAATCGCGACGGATTGGCGTGGAAGCTCCAATACTGCTCCTCGCCGCCCTTGAGCCGGAAGATGTCCACGAAATAAAAATCCCTCGGGCCGAGATCGACCAACGAAAGAGTGCGGCGGACCAGCATATCGGGGTAGCGCTTATAGAAACCATCCGGAGGCTCGGGCGGCGTGTAGGCGTCGCCGTCGGCAGCGAACAAGCTCACCCCATCCAACTGGGCAAAAGCGATGGCCGACCCTTTGTACAAAAGATGGTAATAATCCTTGATGATCCGGGCGTTGAAGGTGGTCGCCCAGTTGCCTTCCCAAAGATCACGCTTGGCGCCGGCCGGATAGCCGAGGTGGCGGATATGGCTCATGTGATTGGCGAACAGGCCCACGCTCATCGACTCGTCGCGGCGATGGTCGGGCACGTCGCCGTAGAACATCCAGACGGCCCGTGGTTCCCATTCCTTGGCAAGATCGGCCATCGATGGCGGTGGGGTTTCGCTGCGTAACAGGGCCAGCCGATAGCCGTCGAATAAAGCGCTTTCCCGCCGGAACTCCGGACCAATCCGGGTGATAGCTTGCTCGATTTCCTCCCGGGTAATACCGCTGTCCGGACCTGGTTCGTATCCTTTACCCTGCCAGAGAACCTGTGCATACTTGGGATCTTTGAAGGTTCTCCAGGCATATTCGTAGGTTTCCCGGGCATCATGCATATTGGGGTAATAGACCGGCCCGGAGATTTTATTGTCCGGTACGCCGCCGGTATCTCCGATCCAAGGATACATCCCGTCGACGCTCATGATATCCACCGGGATATCGAAAACGGATTTGTATTTCGGATTATCCGCCAGCGGTGGAAAAGCTTCCTTTGTATAGATATCCGGCCGCAAGGCCCGCAGGCGATCCATCATCTCCTCGATAGGCCAGAGCTTGGCCACATGAATCCCGTTATAGCCGCCGGTGGATTCGGTGGCCGACCCGTCCCGGTAATACCCGTTGACCAGAAACGACTGCATGCCGATATCGCCAAAATAGTTCCACGCCACCAGCTCACGACAACGGGGATAATTCAGGCACAGGGCGACCGACTGCATGGCCATCTGCTCTTCCGGAGCGTTGGAGGCGGCGCAGCGGTCCATGATCGCCTGAGCCAACACGCGCCAGAAATGGTCCTCGATATAGCGGGTCACGTCGGCGGGCGTGCGCACCGGTAGGCCCTTGCTTTTCAAATAGTCGGCCAAGGTTTGATCGTTGGACAGGGCCTCGAACAACACATCGTAAGCCCGGGCCCAGGCCGGCGTACTTGGAGCGATGTTCAGGCGATAGTTGGTCATGCCCACGCCGTTCAGTTCGTAAACCCGTTGCGGTGCGCGCGGGCCGTACAACCGATCCTTTTCGGATGGCAAAGATTTATACCAACTCAAACCGCCGATCACTTCGCTGTGGAACATATACCGGTGGTGCAACTGGCCGGCGAGGTAGCCCCACTCGCGGGCCATCCGGGCCAAGAGAATGCCCGCTTTGTAGGCGTAACGGGGATTGCCCGTCTTGAGATAACCGTCGGCCAGCGTGGTCATGCATTGGGCCGCATCATGCGAACGGTACGAACAATAAACGGCGATGAAGGCGTTGATTTTGCCCTCGTGAATCTGGCCGTAACCGTCGTCGGGATAGGGACCGCCGGTCATGTCGCCTTGGGCGAAATCATTGGAAGGATACAGCTCTCCACCCACGGGACACTGGGCTTTCCAGGGTTTGCTTAACAGATCAAATTTCCACGGATAATGCCCGCCGTGTTTGAAGATTTCCCGGCCATGCACGGGGCAGCCCGATTCCAGGCCCACGAAGATTCCGCGGGGAATGTCCGCCGGTGGCAACCAATCATACAAATCATCGTCCGAGCGGTTGGCGATTTCCTCGGCGGGGGGATAAATCGATTGCTCTTGACCGGCCTTCAACCCGGCCCGGTATTCGGCACGAATGCGCTCAACCTCCTCGGCCGAACGCATGGTCATGCCGGTTTTGTATTCCGCGAAATCCGGCTCACCCAACGGCCAGCGCCGCGGCAACTGGATATCACCCTGCTTGCGCAGGACGGTCATGTTGTCCCGCTCGGACCAGATTTTCATTTTGCAGAGGAGTTGGCGACCGGCGCCAGCCTCGTACTCGATAACCGTTTCCTCGCGTGGTTTTAACGCCCGAAAATAATAATAGCGCTTCGTTTGCCCGGCCGCGGGACGCGATTGATCAAAAAGTTCCAGAGCTTCTTGGGCAAACAGGAGCTTTGGTTCCGATTCGCCGGCCGGGACTTCGAGCACGAGGCGAAAGCGTCGGCCTTCGACCACCTCGGAAGGGGCATATAACACCGTGGGAGCGGCTTGCGCCCTGCTGACAACCGAAAAGATGATCAACAGTATCCGTCGGTGGCGAGAAAACATCGTTTTGCTCATTGTCATCGATTCGCTTACCGGTCATCATGCAAGATACGATACCCACACGCTAATACAAACGTTCATCACGAATCCGCTGGCCGTGCCGCTGGTGGCAACGGATGACCTCGTAATTACGTCCACCGAGAAAGGTATTCCCATGCTCGCCACCCTCCTTGAAGTCCTCGAAAATCCACCAGCACAGGCCGGCCCATTCGGAATTCTTGATATACTCGAAATAAGCGTCCTGGACCGAGGGTGGTGTCGGATGGGCAATGCCAAACGGATACGAGGAGCAACCGACAAACCACATCATCGGCTCCTTACCGGGCGGATAGCAGGCCGCGATCGCCTCCTTCATACGTTTGGTCTGGTCATCCATGTATTTGGGAAAAACCGTGTCGAGGATTTGTTTTTCCGCCACGCGGAAATCCTTATGCCCCCAGTTATTCCGCGTCCCGTTGCCGAGAAAGGCGTACCAGTCGATCCCGACGATATCCAACCCCTTGGGCAATCGCCGGCGCCCGTCGCCCTCCTTGCCCGTGCCCCAGGTTTTCAATTGCTCGGTCGAGACCGCGAAATTGATCCAGGATTGAATGTGGGGATAACGCGACTTGATCTTGTCATCGAAATAGGCAATCAGCTCCTCCACCTGCTCGGCCGTTTGGCCGCCGAGATAAGGCTCATCCGCCAGATGGTTCGCTATGATATTGCGGATGATATCCTGACCCTCGGGCAATTTTTCCAGCCGATCCAGTACCCTGCCGAGCCGATCCACGCCCTTGTAATCATAACCGAAGAAAACGATCAGTTGTTTCTTTTTATAGGCGGCCTGGGTCAGTTCGATGATCCATTCGAAGATTTCGGGATCATCGGCCTGGAACAGACGGATGGGAAACAGGGTCGAATATTCGGTGATCGTCTCCAGATTTTCAAACCAGGCCTCCTTGTTGCCGCGATATAGATGCCGATTATCCTCCTGACTGCTATATTCCATGTAGAAAGGAATTTTCCCGACGGCGTCCTTGCCGACGTAGCGGTATCGGGGAACCACCGTTCCCTTGGGCTCGGTGTACTTCACCGGCGGTTGAGGATCGGCGGCGATCAAGGGGCAACTGAAAAACAAAACGCCCACCAAGGTCACGGTCCGACTGAGATGCAATCGGTGCATGAGGGATACCTCCTTTTGAGTAACCACAACCTATCACGATTTGCATGCGCAATTAAACACAGGGATAATCGCGGCCGTCGCCGCGGCTTTGCATATTTCGATCGGCCGGGTCGCGGTGGAGTCGGCCGTGCGGGTTGACTATATAAGGAAGCCGAAGCTTTCGTCAAACGCGACCATCGTCTCGCGCTTGGCCCAAAGGAACCAGTCATGCGACAATTGAAATTCACTTTCCTGACAATCCTGCTGACAACAGTTGGTCTGCACGTCTGTCGCGCCGCGGAAACCGCCCCCGCCCAACAACTGTTCACCGAACCTTTGCCGCCAAGCAATCCCTATCCCTTGCTCCTGTCCACCGAACGGCCACGACAATATCCGCCGCCCCCCGCGCGGGAAAACATGATCCGTGTGCTGATCTTCACCGGCGGACACGCTTTCGACCGCAAGGAGTTCTTCGCGGTCTTCAATGATCAGCCGGATATCACCTGGCGGGAAGTGTCCCACCCCGACGCTTACAAGTGGCTGCTGCCCGAAAAAGACGCGGAATACGACGTATTGGTCTGGTACGACCGGCCGCTGGAAATCAGTCCGACGGACCAGCAACTCGTGCTCGATGCCTTGAAGCGCGGCCGTCCGATTTTGGCCCTCCACCACATGCTGGATACCTGGCACAACTGGCCGGAGGGAATCAAAATCATCGGCGGGCGATATCATCGTGACCCTTGGAACGGTCAACCGGCCAGCACCTATAAGCCCGCCGTTCCCTTGCAGGTGCATATTGCCGATACCGATCATCCCATCACCCGGAACATGAAGGATTTTGATGTCGTGGACGAGTGTTATCTGCATACCGAAGTATTGCCCGGGGTACATCCGCTCCTAACCGTGGATCATCCGGCCAGCGACAGGATCATCGGCTGGATCCATACCTACGCCAAAAGCCCGATCGTTTACCTTCGTCCGGGCCACGGCCCTGCCACATTTCACGATCCAAACTATCGCCGTTTGGTCCTTCAGTCGATTCGCCATCTGGCCGGCCGCTTGCCCGATCCATCGGACGAGGGTTTTGTCGAATTATTCAACGGCAAGAACCTGGATAACTGGCACATTGTCGGCAAACCCGAAGCCTATATGGTGCATGACGGCCTGTTGACCAGCCTCAGCGGCTTGGGCGGCGATTGGTTACGCTCGCGGCGTATTTACGGCGATTTCATCCTGCGCGCCGAGTGGAGACTCAGCGAGAACGGCAACTCCGGCGTGTTCGTGCGCGCCAAGGAGGAAAACGCGGGTTATCCGTGGCACACCGGCAGCGAGGTCCAGATCACGAACCGGGACACCGTGCAGGACAATATCCACTGGTCCGGCGCGCTCTACGGCGTGGTGCCCGTCGAGCCCCGGCCGGAAATCCGTTCCTTCGAATGGCACAATTTCGAGATTCAATGTCGCGGGCCAAGTTACAAGGTGTTCGTGGACAACATTCCGGTTATCGACGTGGATGCCCGGCGGGTGCCGGCTCTATACGCTCGGCCGCTGGTCGGCTATATCGGCCTGCAGGATGCCCACTCCTACGGCTGGGTGCAGTTCCGCAAAGTCGCCGTCAAGGAGATTACGCCCATGTTTCCACAAGATTGGCGTCTGGGCATTCAGCTCTGGACGTTCCATAAATTCACCTTCACCGAGGCGGTGGAAAAGGCCAAAACGCTCGGGCTTAAATATATCGAGGCTTTCGCGGGACAACCGTTGAGTCCGGCCCAACCCAAGCTCAAGATCGATCCGGAAAACCCCTCCATCGAGGTCATGGACCAGATCAAACGCCTGCTGTTGGAAGCCGACTTGCAAATGCCGACCATGTACATGGGCACGTTTACCGTCGATGAAGCGAAAAACCGGCGTATCTTCGAATATGCCAAGGCCATGGGGATCGAAACCATCGTCTCCGAGCCGGAGTTCGAATCGTTTCCCAGCCTGGATCGTCTGACCCAGGAGTTCAGCATAAACGTGGCCGTCCACAATCACGCCAAGCCCAGTCGCTACTGGGACCCCAAAATCGTGATGGAACATATCGGCAAGTGCAATCCGCGGATCGGGGCTTGTCCGGACGTGGGGCACTGGGGGAGGACAGGATTGGATACGGTTGAGGGTCTTAAGCTGCTCGCCGGCCGTATCCTGTGCGTACACATGAAAGATGTCGAGGGGGCGAATACGGCCACCAAGGAGGCCGAGGATGTTTTCTGGGGACAGGGGGCGTCGAATATTCGCGGAGTACTGGCCGAGCTGCATCGGCAGAATTTCACCGGCCCGATCACCATCGAATACGAAAAAAATTGGGACAACAATATACCCGACGTCAAGGAATGCATCCGCTTTTATGAGAAGGTGTTGAAGGAACTCGGCCGTTCGAACTGATCGGATAATGTTATTCTTGTGGAGAGAATCGTCATGCCATATCTGCGTTTCTTGTCAATCGTTGTCGTCATTCTTGCCGGGATGATCTTCGTCTCCTCGTCCCTGCGTGCCCAGGAGTTCACCATGCGGACGACTCCCGTCAGCAACGACGCCATTCAATTGAAGGCTCAGGATCAACGCGACCTGATCGTCCGTGTCCCCGGCGTCGGAGGCACCTGGCGTCTGCGCGTGCCGGAAGCCATCATTTCCGAACCAACCGGAACCCTGCTGGCCGCCGCCGATCACAAGACGAATTCCAAATGGCAGTCGCAGGCGTGCAACGGTTGTCATTACGCGGCCACGGCTGACCGCAATCTGGCCATCGCGGTACATGTCAAACCGGTAGCGGAGGATGTCCTTCAGATCCATCTTCGCCTTACCAACCATTGGGAATGGCCGCTCTGGCAGGTCGAGGCCCGGATCGGCCTCTATCCCGATCAGGGCGAAGCGGCCGACAGCTACGCCGATCCCAACCTGGAGCGGACCTTTGTCGTGCATGACGGCAAACCCACGCCTCTGGTAGAGCTGCTTACCCAGTTCCAGCCGCCTTTCCTGGTGGCCGAGGGACAACCCAATCCCGCACTCAGCATGGGGGCCTACAAGCGTTCGATACTCCCAACCATCGCGGAAAAGCCCTGGTTGGCCTGTGCGTCGAAGTCGGGCAAGAGCCTGGTGGCTATCGGCTGGACCAAGGCCGCCGAAGTCATGCATGTGGAAAACGGCGGCAAGGGGAGCATGAATATCAGCGTGGTTTTCGACATGATCGCACCCAACGAAGACCGCGAGATGATCGGGCGCATCTATTTCATGACCAACGATCCGGACATGGCCCTCGATCGCTATGTGAAGGAAAAGAACCTCGGCTTACTGAAGCCGAAAGACCATTTGCAAACCCGTGAGACTATCTTCGACGCGGAGCGAAACGTCTACGGATGGGTGCCGGTTCCGCCCTGGGCCAAGGAAACTTTACCGGAATGGGTCATGCCGTACCTCAGTCGCCACGGTCTCGACGAGCCGTTCACCAACATGGAAAAACCCATCGGCCCGTCGTGCGACGGCGTCGATCTGTGGCAGGCCAATCGTTTTATCGTCTATCGTCCGGAGACGGCAGATTATCTGTACAAGGATTATTCGCCGACCACCGTCGAGTATAAGAAGGGGACGTATCCTTACCTGGAACAGATCGTGGCCAAATACACGGCCGGCCTGAAAACGGACACGGACAAGGCCGTCGCCCTGCTCACCAAGGCGATGCCCGATCTGGTGCTGCACCCGGCTTTCCCGCCGCGGGCCTGTCATGTCATCGCGAACCGGGCGATGGACGAGGAATCGCTGGCGAAAAGCGGCACCGGCTGGTGCAACGAGCAGGCTCGGCTTTATGTCCGGCTTTGCCAGGTGGCGGGAATCCCGGCCCGGCTGATCTTCCTGCAGTATTCCAACCGCAAACATGGTCATGTCGTGACCGAATTCTGGGCCGATCAGCACTGGGCCCTGGCCGACGCAAGCTGGTTCTGTGTCATGCCCGGCCCTGACGGCAAGCTGATGAGCGCCGCCGAATGCCATGAAAAGGGCATCAAGCGGGACTATATGGCCAAGGCCTACGCCCAGCGTTTTCAAGAGCTTCTTAAACTCTCCGACGAGGAGGGGTACGGCACCCATGAGCTGCATATTAAAGATGACGCGGAGCGCAAACGGATCATCGCCAAAGAGGCCGCCCTCTTTCGCAAGGATTTCCTTCTGCGCAGCGAAAAGACCCTGGCCGATTTCTTCTGGCAGTTCGGCGTGCTTAACTACCCGTTGCCGAAGTGACTGAGTGGAGAATCACTAACCGTCTGCCGTAGCGTTTTCCGCCATGGCCCGGACGTTTTCGACGGGCGTACCATAGAGAATGGAGCAGGCGCTGCCGAGAATGTGCGGGTAACCTTCGACCGCCGCCCGCACGTGCCGGGACTGCACGCGAATCGTGTCCGGCTCGGCGTTCAGCAGATCGGCGATGCTGACGTTACCCTTAATGATAATTCGCGGATCGAGTTTCCGCCGGGCCCAGGCCAGATCGTCGATGTCACCCACCGGCGGGCTTTCAAAACCCTCCAAAATGTCGGGCAACACTTCGTTCCACCAGCCGCGTTCGATACCGATTTTCATGCGGCCGCATTCGTGAATGTACAGCAGCTTGCCCCGGGCGTGCAGATACTCGGCGATTTTCTTGAGATAGGGCAAGGCGAATTCCTCGAGGATGCGCGGCGAGAAAAGACTCAATCCGTAAGTCGCCAGGAAAACACATTCGATGCCCGCCTGCAAGGCGACCTCGATCACGTTCATGGTCGCGGCGAAAGCGCATTCGCAGGCCGACCGGAACAGGTCGCGATCCTCGTCCCAGGCATAAATGACACTCATCCCGTCCAACAGGCCGAACAAAGTGTGCGGACAACTGGTCCCCAGGTACAACAACCCGCGTTCGCCGACCAGTTCCACCGCCCGCCGGATGCTCGCCAGCGGCTCGTCGCGCCGGCTAGCGATCATCTCCAGTAAGTCGAACAGCCGTCCGTCAATTTTCCTGAACGCCGGCGTTTCCATCCGGTTGCCCAAGCGTTTCGCGTTGGACATCACCTGTTCGACTGGACCGTGCGGGGTGTCGATATGCTGGCGGAATCGATAAGTATTTTCGTCTATCTCTTCACGGAGTTTCGGCCAGGGTAAAAATTCGTTGTCCCACCACCCCGTCCCCAGTATCAGATCGAAGCCGCAGCGCGCGGCCGCCGAAAGCATATCCTCCACCGTGTCCGGGCCGAAGCTGTCCGGAATCCATTCGCGCCCACAAACCGAGGCCGCCCAATTCCCGCCGGCCAGCGGGGAAAAAATCACTCCCGGCGATTTGCTCCGAATAAAATCCAATAAACGTTGTCGCGGAGAATTTTTCACGTTATTTCCACCACGAAATAATCATCACTTGATCCGTCTACAAGGTATCGTAATTTGTGTGAATCGGGTAGCATTGTACCATGCTTCGAATGATAAAATATCTCGCCATCGTCTTTCTGGCCTATGGGCCGGGATGTCAACAGCCCGCGCAGGAGACTTCATCGGTTCACTCCCCGGACCAACGGACCCGGCGTCAAATGTCGCGAGACAAGGCCCATAATACCCCGTTTCTCTGGCCGCCGAACGAATCTGTTTTCAAGGGGCAGGCCGCACAGATGGCCCTGTTGGCCGATGGGCAAGCCCCCTCCCCCGTGCTCATGCTCGACGGTCGGCCGATCCAACCGGTCGAATGGTTACTTGCCGAGGACTGGAACAACACGCGCCGTAAGCCCACCCAACCAGACCCATCCACCGCGCCTCAGGACGAGCGCAGTGTATCCGTACGCCCTCCGCTGCAAGCCGGTCAGCGGGTACTTTTCTGGACCGACAAAATACCTGCAGGACAACATGTCCTCGAAGCCAACGGACAGCGGCTTACTTTTTTCGTCCGCAAGAAAATCACCGATACACCGCCCTCGGATTGGCCGATCTTCAAACCCCACCCACCGGTCAAGCAGCTTAATCCGGCCAACCCCTGCGCCGCGTGTCATGTGCTGAAAAACGGGGGACTCGGCCGCGCTCCCGAACCGCAAAGCTGCTGGACCTGCCACGACGAGCGTGCCTTCGAGGAAGTCCACGACCATCCGCTCGACCCGCTAAGCCGCTGCGCGATGTGCCATGAGCCCCACGGCTCGACCGCCCGGCGAGGACTGCTGAAGGACGACCGGCAGGCCTTGTGCGACCGCTGTCATTGACCATGCTTGGCGGTTGCCGGGCATGCGCGAGCCACTTCAACCGCGTAAATCTGGCGCGAATCGTTGATGTCCGAATTGAAGACTACCCAACGGCCGTCCGGAGTGAAACGCACGTTCGGTTCCGTGCGGTAATCGTGGTTGGCCATACTGCATAAACGCTCGACTTGCAGTTGCTCGCCGCGCGGACGGAACAGGTAGATCCACTTGCCGCCCTCGCTCCGGGCCACGCTGGATGAGGCTCCGCCGTCTCCGCAGCACATCGAGCCATCGGCGGAGATATTGTAATGAACGCACCATTGGTCGCGTTCCAGGCGGTAGCGGGTCAGCTTGCCGTCGGCCAGAGCGACATTCGCCAGGAAAAAGTTCTCTCCCATCGGCATCTGCAGATCGAACCATATCCGTTTGCCGTCCGGACCCCAGAACTCGTGCCCGGCGATTTCATTCTCCATCGTACGGCGATGCACCAGCCGTCGATCCGTCCCGTCGGTTCGGATCGTCCAGATGCGGTCGACCAGATTCCAAGGCCCCTCATGGCAGAATGAAACCAGCTTCGGATCGGTCGGCGAAAACTGCACGTGGCCGAGCCAGTTGTTTTCCCGATGGATGATCTTGGTTTCGCCGGTGCGAATATCGATCGTATATAGGGCGTTGGGTAACCTGGCCTTGTGAATCTCGGTGAACCACTCCGAACGCGGTTTCTTGAAATATTCGGCGATCCCCTCGGCGAAAAAGCCCATCAACAAGGTCTCATCGGCATTGACGGCCAGATGGCCGCCGCGCGGCCAAGCGGGGTCAAGCTCGGCGATCTTCCGCGTTTGCCGCGTATCCAGATGGGTGGCGCAGACTTCCGCGCCGTTGAAATAGAATAGCTCCCGGCACTTGGCCGCCACGATTTCGCCTGACGAATCGCGATCAGTGACCGGGGCAATATCGAGGGTTTTGAGGTCCACCGTAAAAATCCGTCGGCCCTGGGGCGTGGTCCCCGCGAAGGCCATTTTGTCGCCGTTGGCCGTGAATGCGTTCTGATGAAAGTAAAAACTGGAGTTTGATCCCTCACGGCGGCAAAGCCGGATCACGCGATGGCCGGTTTGCGGATCAACCCATTCATCTTTTTCCGCCGCCGAGCAAGCAAAAGAGGCCGTTCCATACGTAAAAAGCAACGCGACCACGAACCGGCAAGATGTTCTTTGTTGATTAAACCGCTTCACGCTCATCCGCATGTTAAACGCCCCATTTATCCTTCTGTAACGTTTAGTCACCCTCAGCAGGGTGGCATGGGCAGGCCCTTGTCACACGGCTGGGTGGCATGGGCAGGCCCTTGTCGCGCGGCTGGGTGGCATGGGCAGGCCCTTGTCACGCGGCTGGGTGGCATGGGCAGGCCCTTGTCACGCAGCAGCGGGACAAGGGTTTGCCCGTGCTTTCGCCACCATAGAGTATATTACGAACATTTCCATGCAACCGCATCCCCAGTGCGACCTTTCCTCGGATGCACCTATTCGGCAAGGCATTCAACAGGTCAGCATTGACAAAGTATTTTCCCGGTTCGATGATGCCCCGCTATATGAACATGCTATCGAACATCTTTGATCCATTGGGTTCGTTTTCTGGCCGCCTCCCTCAGCGATCTCTTGCAGGACAGAGGAGAAACAGGCGGCCCGAACCTTTCCATGACACCCGCACATGGATCATGTTCGGATTGATACCGGCGATGCTAATAGTCACCGCCGGCTGCGAGGAACCGGGCAAGCCGGTGATGCGCTACCCGCCGGGAGCTTTGCAGGTACCCTACGAGGAGGCCTCCGACCATTCCACCTGCCTTGTCGCCAGCGTGGCTATGGCCGCAAATTATCTAATGGGCGAACATAAATACAGTGAAAAATTAATCAGCGAGGAGCTCAAGCAGATGAAGCTCGATCCCACTCGCGTGGGCGATCTGCAACTGTATTTATCTCGTCAGGGTCTGTACATGGGGGCTTTTCGTGGTCGGCTGGACGATCAGCCGCCTTTGGGGCTTCGCTATCTTGTCAAACAGCGTGGCTATCCCGTGATTTGCGTGATAAACCGGGCGGGGCAGGGACCGGAATTTAACCATGCGGTGGTTGTCATCGGAATTTCCGAGAACCCAAACGGCCCGGCGGCCGATACTATATATTATTTCGATCCATCGTCGCCCAAGCAGTTGGCCTCGGCCGACGCCCTGGCCTTCGAGCTGATGTGGGGCTATTGCCAGCACGCGATGATGTTCGTAACCCGGCCGCCTTCCGGCGCCGCCGGCCAGAGCGAGGAGAAATAACCCATGCGTAAGTCAATAGTCGTAGCCGCGTTACTCGGGATCCTGTTGACCGCTCCCGTCCTAGCTCGGGCGGAAAATCCTCCGGTACGGCCGCTACCCTTTACGGCCGCTCAGTACGCCGCCTTGCAGCAGATTCAGACCCAGGCCGATCACCTTGTGGTCCTTGACGTTAAGGCCAGCTATAAGTCGCAACGCGAAAAAGAACACGACCTGATCCGAGCTTCCGACGACTTCTGGACCGTCGCCCATAACGCCGGCTTCCCTATCACTATCGCGATTATGCTCATCTGCGCCGCGCCACTGTGAGAGAAAGTACTCAGCCGTCAGTAATCCGTATTCAGCAAACAGCCCCGCCCTGCTCGGAAATCATCCGGACAAGGGGGGGCTGTTTGCTGAAACCTGAAAGCTGATCGCTGATCGCTGACTACTGACCACTAATTGCTATAGATTCATCTGGAACCGGATACCGCCGACCACGGCTACATCATTCTGATTGCTGCCGCCCGGATCAACAATAATCTGCAAGTCGGGCGAAATATGGAGCCAGGGTGTGATCTGCACATTGTAGTAGGCCTCGATACCCTGTTCCGAATGGAACATTGACGGCAATTGATTGCTCAGATCGAGGAAGTAGTAGCCGATGCCGAAAGTGTCGTTATCCCGCTCGGGAAGGATGCCCTTGCCGCCCATACCGATGCTGTAGAAGTGACAGGCGGCGTTCACATCCTGGCGGGCCCAGCCGAACCGCCCGAACATCCC
The DNA here is from genome assembly GCA_964401335.1 of uncultured Planctomycetales bacterium. GTDB lineage: Bacteria > Planctomycetota > Phycisphaerae > UBA1845 > PWPN01 > JAAYCU01. The sequence goes on along the minus strand of CAYNYK010000009.1, from coordinate 35,170 downwards.
GATACCCTGGGTCGGATCGTCCGCCTCAGTATACAGATACTGGTCAAAGTTGTAATAGACCATGACGTTATCCTTGCCGTTCTGGAACGTGGCCAGCGTATTGACCACCTTGTTGGCCCATTTTTGCCCCAGCATCTTGATGGCCATATCGGCCGTCGATTTGAACGGCTCGTTCGGGGCCACGGTGGGAAAATCCATGGAACTCCATACGAAACCCACCCGCTGGTTACCGGGCTTGTCGAACGGTTTGACCTTCACCGCCCATTCGTGAATGACCGTCGTGTTCCCCTTGCCGTGCCAGCCTTCGCTGAAACCGATGGTTTTGGCCTTGTTATCCGACTCCGCCACGGCGGAAATGATCGATAACCATTCCGTCGGGTTTAAAACCACCCCGACGCCGAGGGTCGTATAAGGTAAAAACGATGGAATCATGGGTATGTTGCGGAAGGCCACGTTCATGAACTGGGTTTCTTCGTCGTTGGCGAAGACGTTACGGTCGAACGCCCGGGCCCCGAAGAGCTTGCCGGCGATCAACACCACCTTGCCTTCGAACAACACCTGTTGCAGGAACCATTCGGACAGGGTGAACATGCAGCCTTCGCCGTAACCGGGAACGACCGCGTCAAAATTGGTCGGCAACAGGGAACCGACTTTCGATTGCCATACGCCGTCGCCCCATCTGGGCTCGGCCTTCAGCACAATGGTGCCGCCCGGCCACAAGCCCATCTTACCGGTGTCCAGGGTCAAACTGATATCGCCCGATCCGCTGTAACGCAGGCCGTTCTTGGTGCTCACCCCGCCATGCCAGTTGTGCTGCATTACCTGGGTCACGTCGATATCCAGGGTAATACCCTTATCCGCCAGCGTGGTGCGGGCCCCGCCCCAGTCGCCAGTCATTTTCGGCCATTCCCACCAGCTTCCGGAATAGGGGGAGGCCTTCTCGACGGTGGTCGTAGCCTCCGTTGTCGTTTCCTGACTGGCTTCCTGCTGGGCCACCGCCGAGGGCAAAACCATCAACAGGGCGAGAATGAGTAAAAACCTTAATCCTGTCATGTTGTGTCTCCCTTTATGTGTAGGCTAGAGCGAAAATGCTCAGTACTCTTCCTGCTGATTGGAAGAAACTTGCGTTCACTGTTCAGGCCCGAAAAACCAACATTCACGGGAACACCTGCTTCGTGTTGCTATTATCAACGGCCAGAAAGGCCTTACGAGTCCACATTTTGACCAAAATAGAAGATAAAGACAAGAGTCTCCATTAAAAAATGTAACATGGCTTGACGGGAAACCGTCTGCTGGCAGGCACTCATCTGTTCAGTCATTCGATAAGGCCGGCAATGTACATGTCGTAAAGTGTTTGTTTTTCATGGGCCTATAAATGGAGTGGCCGCAAAAAGTATCGACACGGGCCTGTGAATTTATTAGAATTACGTTTTTGTCGTACTGGTCGGCAAAACCAGGGACGCAGGAGAGGGAACGATCTGCATATCCGCTGGAAAGCGGTTCCCGGGTTATACGACGAATTTGGAAAAAATACCGGTCGCATGGAGCAAACGGGACATTTGCCAATGCGACCAGGCCAAATGTTGGAAAGGTCAAATCATGCAAGTGAAAGTTTTTCTGGACGAGAGCGAAATTCCGCGTCAGTGGTACAATCTGGCCGCCGATCTTCCATCCCCGATGCAGCCGCCATTGGGGCCGGGGGGCAAGCCGATTTCGCCGGATATGCTGGCGCCTGTGTTTCCCATGAACATTATCGAACAGGAAGTAAGCCAGCAGCGATGGATCGACATCCCCGAGGAAGTGCTCCAGATGCTTTATCTCTGGCGGCCTTCGCCTCTTTACCGCGCCCGGGCCCTGGAAAAAGCTCTGGGGACCCCGGCTCGGATTTATTACAAGAATGAAGGCGTGAGCCCGGCTGGCAGCCACAAGCCGAATACTGCGATTCCCCAAGCCTGGTACAACAAGCAATTCGGCATCAAACGGATCACCACGGAAACAGGGGCGGGCCAGTGGGGCAGCGCGTTGTCATTTGCCTGCGCCTTGCTGGGTTTGGAATGCAAGGTTTACATGGTTCGGATCAGTTTCGATCAGAAGCCGTTTCGGCGACTGATGATGGAAACGTGGGGGGCCAAATGCGTGGCCAGCCCGAGCCATGACACCCAAGCCGGCCGTAAGATTCTGGCCGAAAGTCCCGACACCCCGGGTAGCCTGGGCATCGCGATCAGCGAGGCGGTCGAGGACGCGGTCACCGACAAGTCCGGCAAGACCCGTTATTCGCTCGGTAGCGTGCTCAATCACGTCATGTTGCATCAGACCATTATCGGGTTGGAAGCCAAGAAACAGTTGGCCAAGGTCAACGAAAAGAAAGTGGACGTGATTATCGGCTGTGCGGGCGGCGGAAGTAATTTCGCCGGACTGGCCTTCCCGTTCGTGGCCGACAAGATCGCCGGCGCGGATATCGCGATTTACCCGGTCGAGCCCTCGAGTTGCCCGACCATGACCCGCGGACCGTTCTCCTATGATTTCGGGGACACGGCCGAGATGACCCCGTTGCTGCCGATGCATACGCTGGGGCATAAATTCGTGCCCCCGGCGATTCACGCGGGCGGGCTGCGTTATCACGGTATCGCGCCCCTGGTCAGCCAGGCCATCGTCGAAGGCCTGATTACGCCGCGGGCGTACCACCAGACCGAGTGCTACAAAGCCGCCCTGCTCTGGGCCCGGACGGAAGGGTTTATTTCCGCGCCGGAGACCAGCCACGCCATCGCCTGCACGATCGACGAGGCCAACAAAGCCAAGGAAGAAGGCAAGGAAAAAGTCATCCTGATGAACTGGAGCGGGCACGGCCTGATGGACCTGACCGGCTACGAGAAATTCCTGTCCGGTAAATTGGAAGACTTTCCGTTGCCGGAGGAAATGCTCCAGGAATCGCTGGCCTCGATCAGCAAGCTGCCGAAGCCTCAGGTGGTCAAGACCGGAAAGTGGTGAGAAACGCCGACATCGCGGCGCAAACAAAAAACGGGCTTCAATTGCCACGAATCGAAAATCCCACCAGCCCGAAGCGTGAACGAAAGGCAGAGTTTGCCCCTCGCTAGCGCTTCGGGCTGGTATGTTTTTACCCTCGCTGGCCCACCGGTATTTTCCCCTTGCACATAAGACGGGATTTCTGGTCTAATAATAACTGATGCCGATTGAAGAACATGACCAGCGTGAAGGTTACTGCCGGATGCTCGGCCACCATGTACCGTTCTCCTACTGTCGTGCCCAGGCCGACGGCCGCCCATGCCGAAAGATCCTCGATTGCTGGTTCGAGAAATTCGATATCCGGTCGTTTCTTTCCGAGCATTTCACCGAGGAACAGATCGACGCCTTTTTAGCCCCGCCCAAACCCAAAATGGCCACATTATTGGAGTTGATCGAAAAGGCAAGGCAAAACGAGTAAGAGTGCGTCCTAAAACCCGATAACGTCGACACCGCCGGGCCGACCAGCACCGGCGAGACGCCGGTGCCACACCGGTTTTAGTATGCCCTCTAAGCCAGCAATACCGCGGCCCCACGCTGGTTCGGAATATATTTAAGCGGTAATCTACCGGCAAAGCAGGGGCGCGAAGTTCGTCAAATGACCCCAAGGCGGACTCCTTGGAAACAGACGCGAGGTGTAATGCGAATGCAACGATTAATCCGAATACAAGTGGCGATGGTGCTCGGTTTGTGGGTCGGGTTATCCACGTCAACTCTGGCTCAAACCGAGAAGCAGGTCTACGACGTTCGGCAATACGGTGCCGTCGGCGACGGTGAGACGTTGGACACAACGGCGATTCAAAAAGCCATCGATGCGGCCGCCGCGGCGGGCGGGGGGACGGTCAACCTGTCACCGGGAAGCTATCTGGCCGGCACGATTTTCCTGAAAAGCCATATCACGCTAAACGTGGAGCCGGGAGCGACGTTGCTGCAAAGCAAGCGGATGGAGGATTACGCGCGGCCGACGGTTCCGGCGGGACAGTCCAATGCGCGACGAAGCCTGGTTTTCCTCTATGGACATCGCGTCGAGAATGTAACCCTTACCGGCGGGGGAAAAATAGACGGGAACCTGGCGCTTAACCAGGGCAGCCGCGGTCCGTTCTCCGTGCTTTTTGAACATTCGCGGGAGGTCATGCTGCGGGATATCACCGTGGCCAACTCGCCGAGCTGGTCGATCACTTTCTTCAAATGCCGCAATGTGGACCTCATCCGCGTGGCCTGCATCGACAGTTTCGCCGACGGGATCAATCCGGTCTGCTGCCAGGACGTGCTGTACGACGGAGTGCTCATTGAGGGATCGGGCGATGACGCGATTACCCTGAAAAATGAAGATCTTGAGGGGACAGTCACGGAAGGTGAATACCTGACCCGGGACATCCGGATCACCAACACGATCGTGCGCAACACCTCGCACCCGGCGATCAAGTTCGGCACGGGGACGGCCGGCGTGTTCAGCAACATCCTGGTTGACAACTGCGTTTTTGAAAACGTAGGGACGATGTTCGCCATCCAGCTCATGCGTCCGAACAAACCGGGCGAGAATTATCGACAGATCGAGAACGTCTTCATGTCCAACATCGTGACCCGCAACGTGGGCAAGGTTTTCGACATCACGTCCATGGATGTGCTGGAACCGACCATCCGTAACCTGTTCATCAACCACATGGTGGCCGACGATGTGTATCAACCTTCGTTTATCCACGGGCTGCCGAACGCCCCGGTGCGAAACGTCAGCCTCAACAATGTTCGCATCCGTTACACCGGCGAGCCGCGACCTTACTGGCTGGATCTGCGGCATGTGGACGGGGTCACGTTGAATGATGTTCGGATGGATTTTTCTGGAGCGGTGGATACCGCCATAGCCTGCACGGCGGGAGAAAAACTGACCTGCACGATGCTCGAACTCGAAGGGTTGAGCGGGAAAGCGGCGGCGATTTCTGCCCATGACCTGCAAGGCTTGTCGATCATCAACTCCATTGCCCCGCCGGTTGATACATACGTTCAGGCGACCGGCGAACAAACGAACGGTGTCCGGATGCTCAACTGTGATGTGCGGCAGGCCCAAACGCCGCTGATCGCCCCGAAGGAGATGGCCAGGACGGAAGTGTACCCATCAGCCGACAAAGTCCGTTGCGCCGAGTTGTCCGTGTCCGACACGATACGCCCCAACGAACGCTTTGAGGCAAAGATGACCGTAACCAACGAGGGTGGACCGGGGTTTTATCGCGCGGATATGCAAGTCGATGAGCGGCTCGACGATGCCCAATGGCTCTGGCTGGAATCCGACGAAAGCCGCACCATCACCCTGGCTTCCGCGCCGTGCCACGTGCCGAAGGAATATAACTTACGGATCGGGACGTTGAAGCAGAAAGCCGTCGTCCAGACCGGGCCGGCACAATTTGCGTATAGCGAGCCTATGGAAGTGCAGGCCCCGGCCGTCCCCGGCGAGCGGACGACGGTAACGGTGACGGTAAAAAACGTCGGGGGGCAACGTGGCGAAGAGGAAGTGCGCCTGCTGGCGAACGATCGGCCGGTCACATCAAAGCGGATAACGCTGGACCCCGGTGAGGAGCAGCGCGTCACGCTCGAACACTGTTTTACCGAGGTCGGCCAGCGCACGCTCGAGGTCGGCGATCTTGCGCCCTGGCCTTTCGCCACGTTTACCAACAATACGGCCACCTTTACACGGTCGGGTGAGACGATCATCCTGGAAGCGGGCGGCCGCGAGGGGGACCGGTTCTGCAACGGTGATCACAGCGCCATGTTCGTGCGGGACGTGCAAGGCGATTTCGTCGTACATGCCCATCTGCTCCGCCAGGAGAAGACCCATCGGCTGGCCGCCGCCGGTCTGATTGTTCGTAACGATATCGCCAAGCCGGACAGTCTATCGCCGGGGTTGGCCATCCTGTTCGTGCGGCCGATCTACGGCGGAGCGCCGTCCTGGAACGCCGACTCCGATGGCGACGGACGGTGTGACCTCGAAAGGGCCGCCTATGGCGGCTACCCCATGTGGTTTATGATCGAAAAGCGCGGCGATCAATTCACCGGTTATACGAGCATGAACGGTTGGTTGTGGCACCGCGCCCTGCACGGGCACGGCGATTTCGAGCTGGCCGGCGGAGGCACTTTCCGAATTGCGTCCGCGGCCCCGGCCCAGGACGTGGGTCTCTTCGCGTATGCGTATAACAACGAACAGATAACAAGCCGGAGCGAGTGGCGCGATTTTCGGATCGAATACCCCATTCCGATGGAGGACTTGCAGTTCGGCGACTTACAGGTAACGCGAACGCAAGTCGGCTTGTTCGAGAAGTGCATCATCTCGGCCACCGTCACGAACACCGGCCAACGAAACGGACCGGCCCGCGTGGGTCTGCTTTTTGACGGTCACGAACCGTATACTCAATGGGTCCGCCTGGCCCCGGGCGAGCGAAAAACGGTTGAATTCACGCTCATCCCGCATGATATCAAAATCGCCTTGTGGCTGGTCGAATCCGACCCAATGTATATTTTCGGCAAGCACCAGGTTGCCATCGGTAACACTCCGGCGCGGGAGATCGATGTAACCAATCACCATTAACGAAAAATTTGGTTAACCATCAATCATAGGCGCAATCCACATGGGTGATTGTCTGGCGAAAGTCTCCCGGCTATGATATCCACCTTCAGGAATGTCTATAGAGGATGAGTACATGTCATCGATCAATCGTTTTGGGGTGATCGTTCTGGTGAGTGGGTGCTTCCTCGAAGGGTGCAAACCTCCACCGCCGAGGGTCGCGGAACCGCCGCCGCCGGTGGTCAGTGTGGCCGTCCCTTTGGAACAAGAGATTACGGATTACCTTGATTTTACGGGGAACACGGCCGCTTTGGAGTCCGTGCAGCTTCGCGCCCGGGTGAAGGGTTTTCTGGAGAGCATCCACTTTACGGCCGGAGCCCGGGTGAACAAGGACGATCTGCTGTTTGTCATTGATCCAAAGCCATTCCAGGCATCGCTGGACAGGGCCAAGGCTGAGCTCAAGAGCCGGCAGGCGGCCCTGCAATTGGCGGAATTCGACTATAACCGACTGAAAAAGTTGTACGAGCAAGGTGACGCGGCCGAATACGAATACAACTCGGCCGTCGCCAACCGTAACTCGGCATTGGCCGGCGTCGCCGGGGCCGAGGCGGCGGTCGTAGAGGCCCAATTAAACCTGGATTATACCCAGGTGAAAGCGCCGACCAGCGGTCGGATCAGCCGGAATCTGGTGGACGTTGGCAATCTCGTCGGGGCCGGGGATAGCACGCTGCTGGCCACCATCGTGAACGACGATTCGGTTTACGCCTATTTCACGGTCAGCGAATTAGATCTGTTGGCCTTACTGCGTCAGTATCCGCGTCGTCCTACCACAACCCAGCCGAATGTGCAGAAACCGCCGGTTTTCCTCGCCCTGGCCGACGAAAAGGAATATGCCCATCAAGGTGTCGTTGATTCTTCCGATCCGCAACTGGATCCAAGTACGGGTACTTTGCAGGCCCGAGCGGTCTTTCCCAACCCGGATGGGTTGCTGACGCCGGGGCTGTTCGCGCGGATTCGCGTGCCTGTCAGCCAGCCACGCAAGGCGTTAATGGTTTCGGAACGGGCCCTGGGGCTGGATCAGGGGCAAAGATACGTTTTGGTCGTCAATGAGCAGCAGGTGGTGGAATATCGCCGGGTACAGACCGGTGCGCTGGAGCAAGGGTTGCGGGTCATCGTCAACGGACTGAATGCGAACGAACAGGTAATCGTCAACGGCTTGCAGCGCGTGCGTCCGGGGGTCAAGGTTTCGCCGCAGCGGGTGGACATGAATACCTTCAAAGCGACCGGGACGGCGGCAGCGTCGGCCACCCGGCCCGGACATTGAGGGGGGTCGCTTTGTGATTTCACGTTTCTTTATCGATCGGCCGATTTTCGCCGCGGTCCTCTCGATCGTGCTGACCATTGCCGGCGGCACGGCGTTGCTGACGCTGCCGGTGGCCCAGTACCCGGAGATCACCCCGCCGACCGTCCAGGTTTTCTGCAATTATCCCGGGGCCAGCGCGAAAGTCGTGGCCGAGACCGTGGCCGCCCCGATCGAGCAGCAAGTCAACGGCGTGGAAAACATGCTGTACATGTCGTCGCAATGCACGAACGACGGCGCGTATAACCTGACCGTGACTTTCAAGCTCGGCACCAACCTGGACATGGCCCAGGTGCTCGTGCAGAACCGGGTCGCGATGGCTACGCCGACGCTGCCCGACGTGGTCAAGCAGACCGGCGTCACCACCAAAAAGAAATCACCCAACATCATGCTGGTGGTCAATCTTTTTTCGCCGGACAACCGGTACGACCAGCTTTACCTGAGCAACTACGCGACGATCCAGATCAAGGATGAACTGGCCCGGCTGGAGGGCGTGGGAGACGTGTCCTTCCTCGGCCAGCAGGATTACAGCATGCGCGTCTGGCTGGACCCGGAGAAACTGGCCTCGCGCAACCTGACCTCCGACGACGTGGTGTCCGCCCTGCGCGAACAGAACGTGCAGGTGGCGGCCGGTCAGATCGGCCAGCCGCCGATGCGGCGTGGCCAGGATTTTCAGTACACCATGAGCACCCTCGGGCGCTTGACGGACCCGGAACAATTCGCGGACATCATTATCAAGACGGGTTCGGCCGGTCAGATCGCCCGGCTGCGCGACGTGGCCCGCATCGAACTGGGGGCCAAGAGCCAGGACCAGAGCTGCTGGCTCGACGGCCAACCCAGCGCCGGTCTGGCGATTTTCCAGTTACCGGGCTCCAACGCCCTGGATACTTCGGAGCGCGTCCAGAACAAGATGAAAGAGTTGCGTCAACGATTTCCCGAAGGAATCGATTACGCGATCGTGTATGACACGACGCCGTTCATCCATGAATCGATAATCGAGGTGGTTAAGGCCCTACGAGACGCTTTTATTCTCGTGGCGATCGTGGTGTTGGTCTTTCTGCAGAACTGGCGTTCAACGTTGATCCCGCTGATCGCCGTCCCTGTTTCGCTGGTCGGCACCTTCGCGGTGATGGCCTTGCTGGGTTTCAGCCTCAACAACCTGTCGCTGTTCGGCCTGGTCTTGGCTATCGGCATCGTGGTCGATGATGCCATCGTGGTTGTGGAGAATGTCGAACGCTGGATCGCCCAGGGGTTGACACCCCGTGAGGCCGCTTACAAGTCGATGGAGGAAGTAACCGTCGCGGTCATCGCCATCGCTTTCGGACTCAGCGCGGTTTTCATTCCGACGGCGTTCATCTCCGGGATCACCGGACAATTCTTCCGCCAATTCGCACTGACCATCGCCACGGCCACGCTGATCTCGGCCTTCAATTCACTGACCCTTAGCCCGGCCCTAGCCGCCCTGCTGCTCAAGCCGCATAGCGAAAAGAAAGATTTGCTTACCCGCTTACTCGACGTGATTCTCGGCTGGTTCTTCAAGGGGTTTAACAAGGTGTTCGGCTGGACCATTCACGGGTACGGCGCGGTGGTACGACTGTGTATCCGCGGCTCGGTGGTGGCCTTGCTGGTGTTTGGCGGACTGCTTTACGCCACGTATTACGGATTGATCACGGTGCCGACCGGTTTTGTCCCGTCGCAAGACAAGGGTTACCTGGTGGTCAATGTGCAATTGCCTGATTCGGCCTCTCTGGAGCGCACTCAGGAAGTGATGGCCCGCGTGGAGCGGATGGCCCGGGGGTTAAAACCCGGCGTGGCCCATACCGTGACCATCGCCGGCCAGTCGTTCCTGATGAACGCCAATGGCTCGAATTTCGGCTCGATGTTCGTGATTCTGGACAGCTTTGAGGAAAGGCATGATGCGAACCTGTACGCCGATGTGATCGCCATGAAGCTGAGGCGGACGTTTTACCAGGAGGTGCAGGAGGCGGCCGTAGCGGTTTTCGGCGCCCCGCCGGTGGACGGCCTGGGCAACGCCGGTGGTTTCAAGATCATGGTTGAGGATCGGGGCGATAACGGCCTGGTCATGCTGCAAGGCCAGACGGAGAATCTGGCGGCCAAGGCCAACGCGCAACCGGACCTCGTCGGCGTGTTCACCCTCTTCCGGGCGAACACTCCGCAACTCTACGTGGATATCGATCGGACCAAGTGCAAGACGATGGGCGTCGCTCTTAACAGCGTGTTCAACACGTTACAGGCGAACCTGGGCAGCTACTACGTCAACGATTTCAATCAATTCGGGCGCACCTGGCAGGTGAACGTGCAGGCCGACTCCGCGTTCCGCGGCCATCCGGAGGATGTTCGGCGCTTGCAGGTCCGCAATGCGAACGGCGACATGGTCCCGCTCGGATCGGTCGCCAAGGTCGAGGAAATCAGCGGGCCGGTGATGATCAACCGTTACAACATGTATCCGGCGGCGGCGATCAACGGCAACACCGCGCCGGGCGTAAGCTCCGGTCAGGCCATCAGCATCATGGAAGATCTCGCCGCGAAGGAATTACCGTCGTCGATGGCCGCCGAATGGACGGAACTGACCTTCATGCAAAAGCTGGCGGGCAATACCGCCCTGTATATTTTCCCGTTGTGCGTGTTGTTCGTTTTTCTGGTCCACTCGGCGGAATACGAGAGCTGGCTGCTGCCGCTGGCGATTATCCTGATCGCCCCGCTGAGTATTTCGTTCGCCCTGCTGGGGGTCTGGCTCGGCGGGATGGAGAATAACCTCTTCACCCAGATCGGTTTCGTGGTGCTGATCGGTCTGGCCTGCAAGAACGCGGTACTGATCGTCGAGTTCGCCAAACAGCAGCAACAGGATCACGGCCTGCCGCGTTTCCAGGCGGCGGTGGAGGCCTCCAAGCTTCGGCTGCGTCCGATCATGATGACTTCGTTCGCCTTCATCCTCGGCGTCCTGCCGCTGGTGCTGACCTCCGGCGCGGGCGCGGAAATGCGCCGCACACTGGGTACGGCCGTCTTCGCGGGCATGTTGGGCGTCACCTTTTGCGGCATCTTCCTGACCCCGGTCTTCTACTACGTCCTGCAAGCCCTCGCGGATTGGCGCGCCTCGCGGAAAAGCCCACAACCGTAGGGCGTGCTATTGCACGGTACGCCATTGCCAACAGTCGTGCGGACTCCCACGCAAGTTCGGCCCGCTGCCATTCGACCGCCGCGAATTCGTTCATACGAGCACCCCCTGTCGATGAACGATCCGGTAAAGGGGACATTCTGTCGTTTCATATTGCCGTGCACTGGCCGGTTTGGCACTGATTCGCCGACCAATGCGCAAGGCCAGAGGATAGAGGGCCTCAAGATTGGCTTCCAAATCACGGCCGTAATCGACCTGATCGTCCAGCAACACAAGCAGATCAATATCACTGTCCGGTCCCGATTCCCCACGGGCCTCGGACCCATAAAGGATTACCCCGCGCAGACGACCGCCGTGCCTGGCCATAAGGCGAAGTTTGACCTCCTTCAGCAGTTCATCTCTGGTCATGAGCAATCGTCCGTTCCATGAAAAGGGCCGCAAACCAATCACTTACAGCTTATCGTATTCATGAAAACGGAACAACTTCCTTATGCCTGTGCCTTCAGGATTTCCGGCCGTTGAATTCCTTGACCGCTTCGATCATAGCCACGATGTTTTGCAACGGGGTATTGGCCTGCACGTTGTGAATCGCATTGAATACAAAGCCGCCGTCGCGGGCCAATATATCGCAGCGTTCCAGAACCTGCTCACGGACCTCGGCGGGCGTTCCGAAGGGAAGCGTCTTTTGCGTGTCCACCCCTCCCCCCCAGAAGACGATCCGGTCGCCGTAGGTTTTCTTGAGGTGCCGGGGGTCCATGCCGGTCGCGGAACATTGCACCGGATTGAGGATATCGAAACCGGACTCGATGAATGGCTCGATAAACTTCTCGACGGCGCCGCAGGAATGCTTGAAAGTCTTCCAGGGCGTGTGCTGATGGATCCAGTCATTAATTCGCTTGTAATAAGGGTGATACAACTCGCGGTATGTTTCCACGGAGCAGAAGGCGGATGTCTGCGTGCCGAAATCGGTCCCGCAGATAAAGACCACGTTCACCGTATCGCCGACCGCCTCGTAAATGCGGGGCAGATTGGCCAGGGCGATTTCGCATTGTCCGGAGAAAATCGCATGGACGTACTCTTTCCGACTGGCCGTGGTGATATACCATTCGGTAATGTCGCGAATCCCCTTGGGATATTTGAGGAAGGGCGCGGGGACCAAGGCGATATCCCCGAACGCCAGACCGCCGAAGGTGGCCACCACCGCTCTTTCGGATGATGCAAGCCGGCGGGCCTGGTCCCGAAAATAAGCAAGCTCGCCATCGGATAGCGGCCCGAATTCCTCGAGATTGTCCCGCGGGTCGAGTTTGCTTTCGTCGATCGGCTCTTGGCGCACAAGGGTATCGAAGAAGTACCCGCCCTCGGGCATCATCCCGCTGGGCGGCGCGTTCTTATCGCCTTGCGGATAAATATAAGTGCGCTTCGCGGCATCGACCGTGGTCACGAACTTATCGGGAACGAGCACTTCCAGGCCGAAAGGTGCTTTCCAGGTTTTCCAGTTTTCGTTGGCAAAGCCGAAGAGCGTCGTGAGCGGTGAAACGCTGTCGGTGTCCACGCCCATCGCCCGCTTCAAATCCTCATCCACTTCGCCGAGCATCTGATACGGTTCAATGACTTTGACAGGCTGAGACGGCAACCCGTAATGTTTCCGTAGTGCGGCAACACATCGAACGTGCATGCCCGTAACCGCCGTGCTGCCGAAATCCATCGGTACGGCATCGCCCTGACGATGTTCGAGGGCGGCCATCACGCGTTCTTTGCTGTTCATACATTCATCCCCTTGTGCCCGATCAGCCAACTTCTTTCGATTTCTTCAAGCGATTTACCTTTGGTTTCGGGAACCACCAGACCTACGAAGATAAAAGACACCACGCACATGCCGGCGTAGATGAAAAACGTATAACCACCCAGTCGTTCCAGAAGCACCAGAAAATATCGGGATACGAGAAAACAGGCAATCCACAGGCAAACCGTGGCGATGGACATCGCCCGCCCGCGTATTTTCGTGGGGAAGATCTCGGACATCACCACCCAGACCACCGGGCCCATGGCCACCGCGAAGGACGCGACATAAAGTAATACAAAAACCAGAATCCATGGTCCCGTGAATTGCTTGAAGACAAACGCCGTCCCCAAAAGGAAAAGCGAAATCCCCATCCCGGCCGATGCAATCATCAGCAGAGGTTTACGACCGATTTTATCCACCACCCAGATTGCCACCACCGTGAAAACCAGATTGACGATCCCGATAAATACGGTATCGCTGATGGCTTGTCTGGACAGTACGCCGGTCTTTTTAAAAATCTCCGGGGCAAAGTACAGAACGATATTAATTCCCGTAACCTGTTGAAGAATGGCCAGGCCTACACCCACCAGCAGCGCCTTGCGGATTCCGGGGAAAAACAGTTGCCTCAAGGTGCCTTCTTCCTGCAGCAACGCAGCGCGGATTTCCTCCATTTCCGCGGCCGCATGCTCCGCTCCGCCCACTTTCCCGAGCACCGCCCGTGCCTCCGCATCCCGCCCCTGCTTGGCCAGCCACCGCGGACTTTCGGGGACCATAAACAACAGGACTAAAAATAAGACGGCCGGGATGAGTTCGGAACCGAACATCCACCGCCAACCGGTCGCGACGTTCCAGGCATCGTTCCCCCATGATGCTATCCAGGCATTCGCAAAATAAACCGCCAACATACCGAAGATAATGCCAAATTGATTCAAGGAAACCAATCGGCCGCGTATGGCCGGCGGGGCTACCTCGGCGATATAAAGCGGCGACGTCATCGAAGCCATGCCAATCGCCAGACCGCCGAGAATCCGGGCCCATACCAGTTGCGTCAGGTCATTGGCCACCGCCGAATACCAGGCGGATACGGTGAACAGCACCGCCGAGAGCAGAAGGACTTTCTTACGGCCAAACCGGTCAGCCAATTGGCCGGTCAGAGCCGCCCCAACGATGCAGCCTACCAGCGCGCAGGCGGCCGCCCAGCTTTTTTGATCGATGTTTAGCTCGAAACGCTGCTGGACGTAGCCAATCGCTCCGGAGATCACCGCGGTATCATAGCCGAACAGCAGACCGCCGAGCGCGGCCACCAAGGAAATCAGCACGACATACCAGACACCCACATGCCCTCGATCGACATTCATGACTTTCTTCACTCCATCCCTGGTGTACCCGTCAACCCACATTGGAGAACTCGGGCCGGGCTTTTGATTGTTTACCTTAGCGGTATTGAGTTGGACCGGCAATCATCTTACAGGTGATGCCGCGAGTGGTCCGCCGGAAGCAAGATTCGTTCAGCCAGAATGGCCATCGGTTTGGGGCCGATGCGGGTCAGGAACAAAATCGCTTGGCGGTGGCCTTTGAGGCGAAGCTGATGTTGGATTTCCTCCGGCCGGGCGGCGAACCCGCGGGTCTTGATTTCGAGTTTGCCGATATCGTGCCGGTTCAGCCAGGCGCGGGCCTTGCGGCCGGCCCATTCGGTGACGTCGATCACCCGGAAAGCGGCCAGCAAAGCGCTGGCCACGGGTTGCGTACCGACCAGATACACGATTTGCGGATCGACAGGCCGCAGCGCATGCTTGCGAGCCAGCACGCCCACGAGATTCGCACGAATAACCGCCGGGTCCGGCTCGTAAAGATAATCGCCCTCAACAGGGATACGCGACTGCGGCCAGGTCAGATCGTCATGCGTGTCGGCCGCGATGGATTCCTTTTCCGGCAAGACGGTCGCCCGGCGACAAGCGGTGGCAAGCTCCCCGGTCCAGATGACGGCCTGCTTGCATTGGCCGTGGTGACTGATGAGTTCGATTTCACCCTCCGGAAGCGTGGCGTCGATGTCCACGCCGGGCGACAGTTTGACGGCCACATCTCGATAATGATGCACGATACGGGCCAGCACGTCGATACCGGGCGAGCTTTCCTCGGGTTGGTGGCGGCGGTCCCCGGCCACGCGACGGTCGGGATCGATATGCGCCGCATCGGCGTCGGGTAGTTGCATGGTTACGTCCGCCACCAGACCGGCCACTCGCCGGCCGTAAACGCGCGCATTGTGTTCGGCCATCGCCACGCGCATGGCGGACCAGTCGACGGCAAGAACCCGAGTATGCTCGGCCAAGGCGATGGCGTCGCCGCCGATCCCACAACACAAATCAGCAACGGTTCGCCCGGCGAATTTCGCGGCAAAACGCGTGGCTTTGTATCGGGCGACGGTTTCGTCGGTCGCCTGTTCCAGGGCGATCCGCTCGAAAAGCATTTCATCGGCGCGGGTAAACTTGGCCCGGGCTGCACGGCGAAGCAACACCTGAGTCCAGGCCGCCGTCACCTGCCACGGCTCGATCCGCTGCCGCCAGCGGGCGATGGCCGCCGGTGTATCGGCGGGCTCGGCGTCGAGCATAGCGGCACATACCTCGCAACCTTGCGGCGATTGCAGCCAGTTTAGCTCTTGCGGTGTCCAGCAATGTTCCTCGCGGACCCATTGCCCCTGGGTTTGTTGATGAGATTTCATTATCGAATCATTGTACCGTGTTTCGTTTGTCTTATAATCCCCGATTATGATCGAACAGGATGTGCCAGCTTCCACTACTCCCGTCCATCCTCGTTTCGGCATACTCCCAACATGGGGGCGCAAAGAAATGCCCGTGTTTCCGGGGATGTTAAAGGCCATCGGGCCGGGTATTGTATGGATGGCATTAGCTCAGGGTTCGGGGGAACTGGTCTGGTGGCCTTACATTGTGGCCAAATATGGATTGGGATTTCTCTTTCTGCTCGCACCGGCGTGCCTGCTGCAATTGCCGGTGAATTTCGAGATCGGCCGCTACACGCTGCTGACCGGCGAAAGTATCTGGCAGGGATTCATTCGGCTCAACCGATGGCTGGCCTTGTTCATGTGGCTGCTGATGACCGTGTCGTTCATGTGGCTGGGCGGGTTCGTAACCGCCGGCGGGATGGATGAGCTGACCGATTTCCCCCACGGCTGGAATAACGAGGCCCAACGGTTGTTCTGGGGGTATGTGTTTATCGCGGTGTTTTTGGTCGCCCTGCTGCTGTCGAAAGTGGTGTACCGGTTTATCGAGCGGTTGATGATGGTTATCGCGGTGGTAACCATCGTGGGATTGATCCTGGCTTGTGCGCAGGGAGCGGTATTGTCTCGGCTCGGAGAGTTTCTCTCCGGGTTGGTGGTCCCTCGGTGGCCCGCGGATCGGGTATGGGACGACGCGGACGCGACGAAACTGCTGACGGCCATCACCTTTGCCGGGCTGGGCGGGTTCTGGACATTGTTTTATTCCTACTGGCTTCGGGAGAAGGGCGCGGGCATGGCCGCCCATATCGGGCGGATTACCAGTCCGATCACGGGCAAGCCGCAGGTCATACCCCAGGTGGGGTTTTTGCCCGAGGGAACGGAAACCGATCTCAGCCGATGGAAAAAGTGGCGACGTTTTCTCTGGACGGACAACTGCATCGGGGTTTTGGGTAATCTTTTTACCACGTTATTGACTTGCCTGCTTGCGTATGCCCTTCTTTTTCCCGAACAAAAACTGCCCACCGAGGACCAGCCGGTGGCCGCCCAGGCGGAATTTTTTCGCGCCGCGTGGGGGGTGGCCGGCGGTGTGCTTTTTCTTGTACTGGCCACGGCATTTTTGTCGGATACCTGGATGACCACCATCGATGCGGTAAGTCGGGTGCATACCGACGTGGTCATTGCCTATTTTCCAAAGGCCCGTCGCCGGGCACATAACACCTGGTATTGGTTTTTTGTGCTGTTGGCGGGCACCATTTCAGTCTTGACGTTACCTATAGATCAACCCGGCCGGCTGATCTTGTTCAGCAGCGTGGTCGGTTTCGCCGGTACGGTCATGTTCACCACCTGCCTCTTGATCTGGAACCACTTGGTCTTACCCCGTCGGCTTCCGGTAGCCCTGCGGCCCGGACGTTGGTCGTGGCTGGGTATTGCCGGGGCGGTAATGGCATACGCCTTGCTAGCGGCCGCCTATATCCAGATCAGGTTGAGCGGCGGTTGACCAGGAGACAGATTTTTTGCGAGACGCCGAGGCCAAAGCATATTACAATAGCACCATGCTCGCGAACCCCCATCTAAGCCCCCGGCATCGCTACCTGCTGGTTTTTACCTTGTTGTTCGGCGGGGTTGGGCTGATTCTGTTGCTGACTCTTCCGCATTATTGCTGGGGGATCGTGGCGATGTTAGCCGCCGGTCTGGCATCGGCATGGCTCGTGGCCTTGCTGGGTGAACGAAGCCTGCGCCGCCGGCTGCATCGTTTGCGCGAGGAAGCCGACGCCCTGGCCCGGGGGGAACTGAGCCGCCACATCACCTGCGCTCCGAAAGATGATTTTATCAAGCTGGCCGAATCGCTCGATCGCATCACCGAACAACTCAAGGCCAAGTGCCGGGAAGAGGACCGCCTGCGGCGGCAACTGACCCGCAGCGAGAAGCTGGCCTTGATCGGCGAACTGGCCGCCGTGGTGGCCCACGAAATCAATAACCCGCTTGACGGCCTGCAGAACTGTACGCGGATCATCCGCCGGAATCGCGACAACCCCGAACAGATGATGCAACTACTGGATCTCATGGACGCCGGCCTGTATCGCATCGAGATGATCGTGCGCCGCTTGTTGTCGATGTCGCGGGACGAACCGGTGCATCTGACCCCGACGCGGCTGGACGACGTGGTCAACGACGCCGTGTTATTCGTGCAGCCGCGGTTGGATCGTCACCATATTGAGCTTGTCCGCAGGTTTCCGGACAAACCGTTGTTGGCCATGGTCGATCGGGTCCAGATGGCCCAGGTGTTGATCAACCTGGCGATCAACGCGGCCGACTCCATGCTCAACGGAGGTCGGCTGGAATTCGTCGGTCGGACCGGAGAAGAGGGACGAACCGTCCTGTTGGACGTGATCGATACGGGCGTCGGCATCGAACCGAACGTATTACCAAATATCTTCGATCCTTTCTACACGACCAAGGACATGGGCTTGGGTTCAGGGCTGGGTCTTTCGGTGGTCAAAAGGATCATCGACGCGCATCAAGGCAAAATCGAGGTCACCAGCGAGCTGGGCCGTGGTACCTGTTTTCATATCGAACTATCGGCGGCCGTGGAAGTGGAAACACCGGCCGCGCTGCCCAAGGGTATACCCCACCCGACAGTGCAGAAAACCCCGAGCCCCGCCTGAAAAACCACCAACGCGCTAACCGAAAATAACTGCAAAACATAATGGCATGGACAACTGGTTATCGCTTGTCCGTATCGGGTGGCATGAGCAGGTTCCGGCACTCCGGAATCTGCCCGTGCTTTTTCGTCCACGGAGGGCAACATCAATTGGGTCAGTCGAAACTCACTCCGCACCTCATCAAATGCCGTATCATTTCTTCGGGCCATCGAGATGCACGTGCCAACCGCGCGTTTGGGTATCCACGGCATACAAAGTCCCGCGAGCGGTGACAAACAGGATGTTGCCCTTTGGGCCCCCGAAGGTGCAATTGCTCGGATGCTCCGGCATATCGATACGGCCGATCCACTTGCCTTCGCCGTTCAGTACCCACACGCCGCCACGGCAGGTCACGTACAACCGCCCTTGCTCATCCACGGTCATACCGTCGGGATACTCGACCCGGGCGATCAGCGTCCCCTCGCCCAGCTTGCCCGGAGCTTCGATCGGATAACGATGCAGCTTATCCGCTCCATTATCGAGTACATAAAGCCATTTGCCGTCGGGCGAAAGGGCGATCCCGTTCGGCTTGACCAGATCGGCGATCACCTGATGGACCTGGCCGGCCGTGTCCCGGTAATAGACGGCTTCCTCCTTCATGTCGGACGCCTCGTCTTTGCGATAACGTGGATCGGTGAAATAAATTCCTTCCTCGGCATCCAGCCACAAATCGTTCGGAGCGTTCAACCGTGCATCCTTATATTTCTCCGCCAGCACTTCCGGCTCGTCCCGCAAGATGTCGCGCACCAGACGACGCGCGGTGCCGCAACAGGCGATCAGCCGCCCCTGGCGGTCAAACATCAATCCATTCGAGCCGCCGGTGTTCTCCCGAGCGACCGATGCGTGGCGGCCGTCCCAGCGAATGATCTGGTTCGCCGGGATATCGCTGAAATACAGCACGCCATTCCGCGAATCCCAGGCCGGTCCCTCGGTAAACTTGAAACCGTCCGCCAGTTTCCTCGCCGCCGCGCCCTTCGCGAGAATTCCCGACATTGCCCCGTCGGCGGGGATCAACCGGACATTGTCGATGCGGGTCATCACATCCTGAAAATCGTCGTTGGTCGAATATTCCCAGGTCACGATATAACTGTTCGGGACCAATGAACCCGTCTTCTCGTCCACCGCGGGATAAATCATCGCCTTGTAAGGCTGTTCCTTGAGGCGGGGGGATACGTGCGTCACCCATTCGGGCTCGGTGAAAATAGATTCGCCCGGAAAGCTCTCGTTACCGACCCACAAACCAAAAACCTGCTCGCCGGGATCGAACTCCGTCTTGCCCGCTTCCAGCGGTGGCAAACTGAACTGCATATTTTCATGCTCGCTTTCCGGCTGCTTATAGCGAATACTCCACACCTCATGTCTGGTCGGCGGTTTGTCGGGGGGCAGCAGCGCAGCTTTCTTTTCGGCCGCATACCAGCCGCCACACGTGCGGGTCTCCATGCCCAACGCAATGATCGGCCGATAGACCACCGGTTTTTTCGGGTCTACCCGCCGAAACAGAGCCGCCGGCTCACCCGTATCGGTTAACGGATTATGCAGATCGTGATGCACATGCAGCTTCCACAGTCGGGCCAGCAATTCGGGCAGGGCCGGCTCCTTGGGATTGATCTTCACTTCCGGCTGCCGATCGGCCGCCATGGCCACGCAACCCCATAACGCCGGAATCAGTAACGCAACGCTGAGACGATTGGCGAGCTTCATGGCGAGATAACCTCCTCATGTTTGCCTGAGACGATGTTCAGGGTTTGCGCCGTCCGATGCCGATGGACGGGGCCACCTTCACGGCCACAACCACACCAAAGGCAGGTTAGCACAGTCGATGGATAACGTAAATATCCGGTGGATCGAGAATGAAAGGCGGGGGCAGGGCATAGTTTCACGTGAATAAGGGGGGCAGGGAGTTATCCGGCAGGCAGGCTTTGAGCCGTATGTTTCTCGATGATCTCCTTGGCGTAAGCGACTTGATCCGGACGCAGGTCGGCAGGTACGTTCTTTTCCCCCAACACCTCGGCCGCGCGGTAACGGGCACAGTAATAGCAGGTGGAAGCACAATATTTGAGTTGCTGAACCGGCGACAAAGAACGCATGCCAGGCGGTTCATGCCCTCGATAGGGCGCACCGACACCCGGAATGGTGCGGACCTGCTTACTGAAATACGGGCAATGAACAATGTAGGGGCACTGCGGCATCCACTTTCCCTCTAGGCTGGATTACGAAGTATTCACCGTCCTTAACTATACAATTCATGTCAAGTGACGATAAAATCGGCCGCCGTGCGAGGTAAAATCAAGCCCCAGCGAATATCGGACGTGGAAAATACCGGGGGGTAACAAACCGTCAAGGAGGGCAATACCCATGAGTCGCAATGGCTTGATGGCCTTGCTGAATCCTCCATGAAAGCCCCTGATCCGCCTCGACGGCCGTTCCAAGGCTTCATATAGTATGACTTCGTCGTAATCGTTTCATCGAGGCTCAACGACGTCCTTACGCAATCGCTGATGGCCCGTCAGGAGAACGGCGACGGATGAAATATCAACCTTTAGCCTATATTGCATTGATAGTGGCCGGTCTATCGCTGGGGATGCCCTCTGCGCTGGCGGCCGGCAACCAGACCCGAAAGGAACCGGCCCGTGATCCGATGGACGGCCTGCTGTTGCAGAATGATGTTCTTGGAGTACGCCTCTGGGGACCGCCCGCGCAACTGACCCTGTCGCTCGGGAAAGCGGATATCTGGGATCGGCGCTGGTTCGCCGAGCGTCAGCCGCTTATCACGATGCAACAGATTCGGGAATGGGCGTTGGCCGATCCCCGGGAGGACGCGGACAAGTATTTCCCTCGCAAATACAAGCTTTACGATCTCTATGACTTTCCATGCCCCAAGCCGGGCGCGCAGTTGATATTCTTTGCCCCCTTTGCGACCGAGGCCCGCGTGGAACCCGACGGCTTCCAGAGCGCGAAGATCGTTTTGGAGGGTGCGGGGAAAAACCTGACTCTTCGGATTTGGGTGTCCTTGACGCGACATCTCGTCGTGACTGAAGGTCAGGGTGAAGGCTTGACCCCAAACGATTTGCGCGTGCGGATCTATCGACACCAGGACACGATTCTGCCAGGAGCGGAAGTGAGTCCCACGCTCGGCGGCCAAACCAGCCCACGCGATTTCGACCCGCTGCCGCCCCCAACCGCTTATCATGCCGATTCGTATTGGGGTGTTTTTCAGGATTTCCCCGCGGAGATGACTTTCCCGAAAGGTTTTCGTGCGGTAACAAGTGCCCGGGCGGTCGAGATGACCCCTACGGTTGAATGCCGTCAAAACGAGCAAGAACTGGGGACTCCCTTATGGGCTCCCCAGGAAGGACGCCTCGACCACGGCATCATCAAGCGCTATCGGCCAATCAACAAAGCAGCCGGCGCGGCCGCCACCGCGACGTTTACCTCCTTACCCCCGTCATTTACGATCCTAACGACCATCGCCACAACCCAGGATAATGACGATCCGCTTGCCGCTGCGGTGGAGATCCTTGATGAGGCGGCCAAGATGGGCATTGACGCGCTGCGGCAGGAGCAGGCCAGGAACCTCGAACAGCATAATCGCCCCAAGCCCGCCGTTGCCCGCCTGAACGGCGAAATCATTCATTCTGCTCGCCCGGTCATCCTGCCAAACCTGCGCCGGCCGGATGGTTTTTACGGCGACGTGCCCCTGTGCAGCGTGGGCAGCACCAAGTTCTGCTTTCAGGACGCCGGCCTGTGGCATAATGATTTCCACTTGAATGAAATCCGGGCCGAATCCTCCTTGACCCTGGGGCATTTCGAGGAGGTGTACACCTATGCCCGGATGATTCATACGCTCCTGCCTCAGGCCATGGAAAACGCCCGGGATGTGTATGATCTGCCCGGCGCCATGTATCCCCTTGCCCATTTCCCCCTGCGTTGCCGGGGTATCGCCCATACCAACGTCACCTGGGAACAAGATATGGGCATCAACGGATTGGTCAGCAAACCGCTCTGGCTCTATTACCGCTATACCGGTGATGTGGATTTCCTTCGCGAGACGGCCTACCCCGTGTTGCGCGAGTGTGCGCGTTTCAGCCGGGCGTATCTGTCGGAGGGGCCGGACGGCCGTTTACACATCGTGCCCACGGTCTCGCCGGAACACTGGGGCCTGACCCCGGGATTCGAGCGCAACCGCGACGGCACCTCGGCCTTGACGCTTACCCGCTATTTACTACGGGCAGCGGCCGAAGCAGCGGAAATTCTCGACGTCGATCGTGAGGAAAGTCGGCAATGGAAAGCCGCCGCCGAGCGACTGGCCGCGTATCCGACCCATGCAACACCGGACGGCCTCGTCTGGGTCGATGTGGCCGGCGCACCTCCGATCGAATACAACGTGTGCGTGCCGTTGTCCCCTGTCTTCTGGGGTGATGATGTGGGTTTGGATTCCCCGTCGGAGGTTCTGGAACTGGCCAAACGGACGCTTGAACAAGTCAATGTTTGGCCGCCCCATCGTTTCTATCTTGATACTTATGTGCGTCCGCGTTTGGGTATCTATCGGTCCGGCGCGACGGTCGGCCCGGAGAACCTTTTGCTTTCCTATCAGAGCATACGGCTATTCCCCGCCGTGCCCGAAAACGCCGAGATCGTCATGGAGCATTTCCGGGCTCAAGGAGGGTTTCTGGTTTCCGCCGAGCGCACGGCCCAGGGAGAGGTTCGCGATGTCCGCATTGAAAGCACCCTGGGCGGCCGGTGCCGGGTCGCCAATCCGTGGCCAGGCCAAGCGGTCGAGGTAGCCGCAACCGACGGTAGTTTTCACGCCGCGGGAGACACTGTAGCCACCCATATTGAGTTTATGACCGCCGGGGGCAAGACGTATATGCTTACTCCGCAGGGAAGTGGCCGTCCGGGTCCGTGACAGGATAAACGTGCTTTCCGGCCGAGACTTGAAGGTATAGAATCATTGGCGCATCGGGGCGGTGGTCGGGGAAATCGGAAGATAAGGGTGAATCGATGTTACGAAATAAGATTGCCGGGAAATGGATGGCGGTTCTGGTCGGGTTGATCCTGGTCATCGGAGAAGGCTGTCGCCAGAAAGAACCGGAAGAGGATACGACCGCGCATACCGTGCCGGCGGGTGATTCGGAAATCATCGAGGATTCCGCTCCGCGCTTCATCGCCGCGGACGAGCAGGACGCCGAGGATGCTCCGTTCTTTCTGCCGCGGACGGATACGCTTCGCGACTGGATCAAAACCCGGGCGGTGCAAACCGGTCCGGCGAATATCGCCGACCAGATGACCGAGGCGGCTGACGCGAGAATCCTCACGACATTCAAGATCGAGCGGATTTCAACATGCACCTATGAGCAGCCGGAATTGAAGGCGGAGGTACTGGCCGTCGAGGCGCTGACCCCGGACGACGCGTTCGGAATCTTCAGTTTGCTTGCAAATGCCCCTTGGATTTGGGGCGGCGATCACAGCATCCGCGCAAAAATGGAGACCGCGGCGCCGGTCTGGTTCGGCTGGCAAGGCCGCTGTTTTGTTCGGGTGCGCGGTGAAGGACGAATCAACCCACAAACGGAGAAGGCCCTGGAGGGCCTCCTGGCACAAATAATCTTTTACATACCGGCGACGGATGCCCCCTTGTTGGCCCAGGCGATTCCGCCGGCCAATCGGGCCCAAAGTCACGTCTGGCTGGTGCGGGATTTGCAGACGTTGCGGGAGCATTATCCCGATTCCTTCGGCACGATCGACCCGCAAGCGGTCAACAAACACCTGGGCCTCACCGGCGACGTGCGGTTCTCCCTGGCCCGCGTTCGGCAGGAGGAAAACAAACTCGACGATCTGATTTGGCTGGCGCAATATCCCGACACCGCCTCCGCGAAAGCGGCTCACGCGCGGTATCGCAAGGCACTGGACGATACCGATGATAGATACACTCTTCTGCTCGAGCCGCAGGGGGTTTATTGCGTGGGCGGCTGGTCAGGACGCGGCGAAGCCGTGCAGCGGGTATTAAAAGAGCTGCGCGAGGCCCTGCCGATCGACAATGCCCAGCCCTGAGCCCTTTGCCGTCGAAAACCAAGTCGTTACTTGACCGCCTCGCGGATGGCTTGGGCCAGATCGATGCGTTTTTCGTAGATGGCCCGGCCGATGATGATCCCGCCAAGGGGAAGGGCCGCCAGACGCCGAACGTCCTCGATGGTGGTTACGCCGCCGGAGGCGATGACCGGGATGGAGCAGTTGGCCGCCAGACTTCCGGTGGCCTCGATATTCGGGCCGGCCAGCATGCCGTCGCAACTGATATCCGTGTAAATGATGGCCGCCAGCGGCCAGGTGCTGACCCGTTGGGCGATCTGGACGGCCGTCTCCTCGGTCTTTGCGGTCCAGCCACGGACGGCCAGTATTCCTTCGCGAGCGTCGAGGCCCAGGGCGATCTTGCCTCGACAGGCCGGCCGATGCACGAGTTGCTCGAACCAGGCCCAATCCTCGAGAGCTCGCGTACCGACGACGCAACGGGAAGCGCCGTGAGCGATGAGCGACTCGATATCGGCGGTGTGGCGCAGGCCTCCGCCGATCTCCACTTTCAGTTGGGTGGCCTTGAGAACGGCCTCCACGGTGGGCAGATTGCACGGGTGCCCTTCCTTGGCCCCGTCGAGATCGACCAGGTGCAGCCAGCGGGCCCCGGCCTGTTCAAACTGTTTCGCCACCGCGACGGGATCGTCGGCATAATCGATCTGCCGGCTATAATCGCCCTGCAACAACCGAACACATTTACCGCCGCGAAGATCGATAGCCGGCAGGATGTCCATGGTCCATTAGTTCTCCAACAGGGAAATTATTGATACAACCATAGTTGTCAGGTTATGTAAATGACAGAGAGACTGAGCGGTAGAGAGCATCTCCAGACTCATGTTCTCTCCGTCCCTCCTTCGCTCTTTCTCTCCCTCGCCTCGCTCCCTCATTCCTTCCCCTTGGCCTGAATGCGATTGAGTTTCAGATCGACGACCTCCAACAT
This sequence comes from uncultured Planctomycetales bacterium, assembly GCA_964401335.1. GTDB lineage: Bacteria > Planctomycetota > Phycisphaerae > UBA1845 > PWPN01 > JAAYCU01. The sequence continues at coordinate 9,878 of CAYNYK010000009.1, read as the reverse complement.
CTTCTCGAAATCCCCTTCGCTGATGAGCGAGGCGAGTTCATCGGCGCCGAGCTTGGCGTTGATCCGGTAGGTGGCCAGTCCCTTGGAGAAAGTCATGTTGACGTGTTCGACCTTTTTGATGTCGGCCAGGGCTTTCTTGAGCCGGTTGGCGGCGGCGAAGTTCAGACCCTCAACTTCGAGAACGAGTTCGCCGCCGGCACTGATGGCCGTCGCCCATTGCTCCATCATCTGCTCGTAAAGGGCATCGATCAGCGGCTGGCTGACGTTGACGATGGCCATCTTACCGGCCTGCGGGCTGAACTCCTTATAACCGCGGGCCCCGCCGCGGGTGCTGGGGATAGTTTTACTGGCAATCAACTTGGCGGTATCCGTATAGAAGGCTTTCACCTGCACATCGCAGTTGTAAAAGGAAATGGGCACGTTGTATTTTTCCTCAACGCCGGCCTGATTGGCGTTGGCCGTCCCGGCGATGAAGAAATGGGCCTCGAAGTCCTTGGCGATGGCCTGCAACTTGGCGGTGTTGTTTTCCGCCGCGGCATCGTCCATCTCTTTCTGGCGGATGGCCTCCATGCCCTTGCGGGCCACCAGATCGAACCCGCTTTTCAGCAGGCGCGCCTCGATCTCGCTTTCCAGAGCGCTGCCCTCTTCCAGCCGCCCGTCGATGCGCTCGTTGATCCAGACCAGGATTTTCGGTCGCCCGATCTGATTGAGCAGGTTCTGCACCTCGCCCCAGCTCTGGGCCAAAACGCTCTTGGAAACCTCGGCCTCGATCCAGACCTTGACCGTGCCGCCGATGACCGTGTCCGGACCCTTGGTGATTTTGTAATCCTTCACGATACCCTGGGCGCGGGAGATGATCGTGTCATGAATCAACTGGTAGTTCTCGACCTTGGTATCGGAAAAGATTTCCTGCTTGCCGCCTTTTTCGAGGGCGGCGCGAAGGGCGGCCTTGATCGCCTGCTCCTTGTCCAACCCCTCGCCTTCGGCCTGGACGATGATCACATCGTCCTTGGGGGCGACGGCCGGTTTGTCCTCGGCGGCCAGGGCCGCCGTTCCCGCGAAGATCATTCCGTTAAGAATCGCCGCGCAGACGACGACCGCTAACACACTCTTTGGCTTGGACATAATCGATCCTCCCGTTGTCATGGGTTTATGCGTTCCGATACCTGGAAAGACCCGCTATCCGGTAAAAGGATAGACCAGCCGCTCGTAAACGTCCAGCCCCCCCGAAAATTGTTGGAAATTTACAGGCCGTGTAGAGGCGCAAGGGGCCGATCGCGCCCGGCGGTTACAAGTGGCGCAAACGTTGCTGATAATCGTATTCCTGCAAGGCCGCGACGAGCACGTCGAGGTCACCCTGCATGATCTTGTCGAGACTGTAGAGGTCCAGATTGATGCGATGGTCGGTGCAGCGGTTCTGGGGGAAATTATAGGTGCGGATCCGCTGGCTGCGGTCGCCCGAACCGATCATGCCGCGCCGACTGGCGTCTCGTTCGGCCCGTTGACTCTGCATGAAATGATCATAAATGCGCGAAACCAGGATACGGCGGGCCTTCGCCCGGTTCTTGTGCTGGCTTTTTTCGTCGCGCATGGAGACGGTGATACCGGTGGGTACGTGCTCGAGCCGGATGGCCGACGACACTTTGTTGACGTTCTGTCCGCCGGGCCCGCCGGCACGGCTCACATGCTCGATGACATCTTTTTCCCAGTCGATCTGCACATCCACCTCTTCCGGTTCGGGCAGAACGGCCACGGTGGCGGCGGAGGTATGAATACGGCCCTGGGTTTCGGTTTCGGGGACACGCTGCACCCGATGCCCGCCGCCTTCGTAGCCAAGGTGCTGATAGACGCCCGGACCGCGGATGTTCAGAATGATTTCCCGGTACCCGCCGAGGTCGGAAGGCGAGGCGTCCATGACTTCCACCTTGAACGATTGGCGGTCGCAGTAGCGCAGGTACATATCGTAGAGATTGCCGGCGAACAGGGCGGCCTCCTCGCCGCCGGTTCCCGCCCGGATTTCCAGAATGATCGACTCGATGGCCGCGTCGTCGCTGCTGACCAAGGCTTTTTTGATACCCTCCAATAGTTCATCCGCTTTTCGACGATTGAGCTCCCCTTCCTCCTCGGCCAGGGCCTTGAGTTCGGCGTCACTTGCCGGATCGGCCAGGAGGGCCTTGCTTTCCTCAACGGCATGAAGGGCCTTGCGGTATTCCTGATACGGTTCGACGATACGCCGCAATCGACCGTGCTCCTTGGACAACTCCACGATACGGACGGGGTGGCCGGCATTTTCCGGGCGGTTCATCTCCTCGGCCACGAAGGCGAAGCGGGCGCTGATTTCCTCGAGCTTGCGAATGACCGGGTCATCGATGGAGACGGATGGCGTCATGGTTTCACGTGCGTTAAAAGAAGAACCACGCCGGATCGGTTTCGTTGGGATTTCGCCGCCGATCCGACGTGGTTTTAATTATCGGCAGCGCCAAACCTCTTGGCCGTCGCGCCGGCATGTGGTCCGGGACCGTGCCGGGGCGGCCAGAGACGGGCGCTAAGCTTTGGCCGCCGGCTTCTTGCCGGGCTTGGTCGCTTTGGTGAAATAGTCGCCGCCGTATTTCTTATTGAATTTCTCCACTCGGCCGGCGGAGTCGATGAACTTCTGCTGTCCGGTGAAGAATGGGTGACAGTTGGAGCAGATTTCGATCTTCAACTCCGGTTTGGTCGAGCGGGTCTTGAACGAATGTCCACAACCGCAGGTCACGGTGCAATCATGATAAGCGGGATGAATTTTCTCTTTCATGGTCGAATCCTTTGGCGTTGTTACTTTCCGGTCTTATCTATATCGAGTCATGTAAGTATACCCGTTATGAAGATGATTTCAAATAAGTGTCGCGGCCTTGAGGCTCCAACGCGGGGCATATTCTCCCCCCTACCCCGAAAGTACACGGTCAACAATTGACAGTTCCGCACATAACCATTTGCAATATAATGATTTGTGTCACAATGGGACGACCCGTGTTTGGCTCGGATAATTCACCAAGGTATGAACCGAGGACCCATCTAGGCAAGTTCGGAGAAAGAAGCAAGAGAAACGAGCCGGCGACGCTGATTGAGTGAGTTACACTGTGCGCCGGCTGAGCCGGCGAGTCAGTAAGGGAACACTTACCAGCCCGACGCGCAAGCAAGGGTTTATCTTTACCAGCCCGACCCACCTCTGGCGGGAGAGCAAGGGAAGCCAGCCCGATCCGCTCATGGCACGCGAGCAAGGGAATGATCTGGGAAGGGGACGGGCAAGGGAGAAGGAGAGACGCAGGGACGGCGTGACAGAGGGATAGGCCATACGGATTTACCCCGAACGGGTATCATCCATCAGGCCAAGATACGACGTTACGAAAAAACCGGTCGCTCCTTGGACAAGTCGCTGAAGTCGCCGGGTCAAGAATCCCACCTCGACCTCCCTCTTTGCGGGAATTCCCATCCCCCGCATGCCGGCCCGCGAAAGAATTCGTCTATCCGTGGAAGCGAGAATGGATCCTTGTATATAAAAATAGCTGCGTCCCCGTTTCGCACCCACCGGAATTCGCGGGATGGGAATCCCGCTGACGTAGTATCGAGATAGGAATCTCGATACAGCGGAATTTTCCGGTACTCGATGGGCTTTACTACATTGGCCCCTCACTCCCGTTCGGGGTTCAGATTGCGGGGGTCGCTCAACACATAGAGAATCTCGATACAGCGGTCGAAGTCTCTCTATCCCTCCCTCTCTCAGTCTCCCCATCCCCGCATCTCCCCCTCTCTCCCGTCTTTGCCTCCGGCTTCGACGCGGCGAGCCCGTAGCTCCATCGCCTTACTCGGCCGATTCGATCGCGAAGACGACCGTTCGGGTCCGGTCGTCGACGTCGAGGATGACCACCTGGTACGCCCGGCGGGACTGGCCTCGGCCGTTGATGCGCGCGCCCGGGCGCAGGTCCTTGTATTCCTTCTTGGCCTTGCCCACGCGAATTTCGAGATCCGCCCGGTCCGGTTTGTTGTCGGTGCTTTTCAGCCGTACGACAATGCCGTCGACGGTCTCGATTTCCCGGGCGTAGCGCGAATCTTTCCGGCTGAGTGTACCCTGAAAAACGCGACGGTCCTGCGGCGGGGCGGGTTCGGCCGCCGGGGGCGGTTCGGGCTGCGCCTGCGTCGGTTGCGCCGGCAAGGGAGCCGGTGCGGCCACACCGGCCTTTGAAGGCGCCGCAGCCTGTGCCGGATCAAGCAGGCCCGCCCGAATCAGATCGTCCACATCGGCCGAGCGTTCGGCGACGGCCGGCGGCGGACTAACGGGTGCGGCCGCGATCGGCGGTGCCGGCTTCGAGGCCGCGGGCGCCGGCGGCGCGCTTTCAACGACCACCGCGGAACGCATTGCCGCGGCATCCTGATCCACGCCCAATGCCAGCCGTTCCAAGGCCATCTGCTTGCACTGCTCAATCAATCGGCCGTTCACCCTCGGGCTGAATATCTGCTCCAAAGCCGAGGACAGCGCGGCCAATCCCGGATTCGCCGGACATTCAAACAAAAAGCGGACATAATCCGCCGTCGCCGCCTCACCGGTGCTCTTCTGCGCGTTCTGCCAATAGGAAAGGGCCTGTTGCGAAAGCATTTCCATCGCCCGGGCGGCCAGTTCGGAACGCAAGCCCTCGATGGCCTCGGCCGCCAGCTCGGCCGGGTCGCGAAGCTGCGCCGTCTTGCCGGTCACGCCCCGCAGCCGGTCGGGCTCGATCTGCGTGTCGGCCGAAACCGCCTCACCGATCGTCCCGTTGTTACCCCACAAAATCCGCCCCGTGGCCGCCTCCACCAGCCTCATGCGTACCGTCACCCGTACCCGCCGCTCCAGTTTGTAAACCGGGTAACGGAACTCCTGCCAGTCATCCACCTGCAACCGCTGCGGCGTGTTGTCCCGCTTGCTCAAGGCCGCCCGGTAATTGTCCGCCGCCTGCTGGACCTTGCTCCCGAACATCCCGCTCAAGGCATTCCGCAGGATATCCGCGTCCGAGTGTTGACCCGCCCCGCTCATGGCGTCCTGAAATACCTGGGTCATTTGCGCCCGCTGCCGGGCTTGGTCGTAAGCTTTTTTCGCGGCGGCCAATTCCTCTTCCGCGGCGGCGTAATCCGGATTCGGTATCCACTTCTTGCCGGCCACGTATTTCCCCGTCGCCTGTTTGTCCGTGCGCCGGTCGTTGCTCTCCCTGGCCGTCACCTCGACCAGGAGCAAGACATCCGCGCCTTCCAGGCGCCCGCCGAGGGCCTTGAGCTTCCCCGGCTCGGTGATGTTGGCCAGCGAAAGATCCTGCTCGTCCAACAGCGCGGCCAGAGCGGTGCGCTCCAGCAGTTGAATGTGTTTCGGTTTGCTCCGGTTCAGCGCCTCGGTGAGCATGTGACAGACCGCGAGCCGATTCTCCATGCTCACGCTGTCCGAGCGCAACGGCAACGCGCTGAGGTTGTAGGCGATCTTTTCCCGCAGGGCCTGCTCGGCACGTTGACAAGCCTCGGCGGCCTGGGCATCTTGCGCGCCGGCCATCGCCAACGCCTGCACGGCGATCGGCCAGGCCAGCTCCCACTTGCCGTCGGCGGCGTATTTCTCATACTCGCCCTGCACGGCCTGGGCCCACTGGCGCAACACTTCCTGACGCCGGGCGGTCAAAGCTTCCTGTTGAGGCCACAAAGCCTGGGCTTCATCCAATATCGCGACCGCCTTGGAGAAACGGCCTTCCTGAACCAGCGTCCCCACCTGCGACGTATACTGATCGATGGCCGACTGCTGGATGCGTTCGTAATCCTCGTTAATCGCGGCGTTCGCCGGCCAAAGCTGCCGGGCCTGCCGCAACAGCCGGAACGCCGCCAGATGGTCCTGTTGTTCCATCAGCGGTCGGGCGCTTTCGTGCAATTTCATCGCTTCCCGACGCCGGAGCACTTCCTGCTCGATCTCGACCGTCCGTGCATGAGAGGGATCAACGGCCTTGATCTGCGCACAGGCCGCCAGACATGCCTCCCAATCGTTGTCGTTCAACGCCTGCTCAGCAATAGCCAACTGTTTGTCCACGATGCCGGCCCGGGCCTGGCGCTCGATTTCGGCCACCTCCGGATGGGCCACGTCAACTTGCCGGGCCTCGCCGGCCCGCCGCAGGGCTTCCAGCCAGACCTTTTCGGTCAACGCCTGGCGCGCCTGGGCCAGCAGATCCTCGCAACGGGCAGTCTGCTCCTCGGCGGTCCGTATCATGGACACGGCTTCCGGATGGGCCGGCATCTGGTCCAACGCCATCGTCAGTTCCGCTTTGGCCTGGCCGGGCTTATGTTCCTCCAACAGCTTTTTGGCCCGCGTCACATGGGCTTCCGCCGCCAGTTCCTCCGCCTCGGCCAGAGCATCCTGATAACGACCGCTCCGCGGCGACTGCTCCAGGGCCTTGCGGTAATGAGCGACGGCCTGGTCGTAATCCCCGGCCGCCTGAAAATCCCGGCCTTGTCGGTAATATTTATCCCCCGCGCAGCCGGTCAGAACGACCAAGCCCAACGGCAAGGAAATCAGCAAGCGAAACAGGAACGTATGCTCCGGGCCATGCCCAACCGGTCTTATCCTCATAACGCACCCGCTTTCCATAGTGGCTGGATGGACTTACCCCTTCGCGGCAGTAAAAATGCTACCGTCCTCGACGGTCGGCCGTCAAGGAAACCGATCCGTCGAACCCCGGATGGGTCAGTGACGGAAACGGCGGGTTTGGACGGTTTGGTTTTCACTCCGAAGAAGCGAGGGGGAAACGGGGGGACGGCGGGTCCGAGCGATGGAGAGATTGGGTAAAGAACCTCCCGCCAGCCCGACGCGCGAGCAAGAATCTTTATGCCAGCAAGGGACATCTGCCCGACGGAGTTTACCCACTGCTTCGGGCGTGCGAAGGAACACCAGCCCGACACGTCAGCGAGGGACATCTTTACCAGCCCACAACAGATTACCTCGCTCTGCTGGGCGGAGCCCACCGAAGCCGGGTCTGGGCAGGCCGTCCTGGAATTACTGAATGCTGATCGCTAATTGTGTATGGTGTCCCCCAATTAGACTACCACCCCACTATCCGCGCGTCCCCCCCTTGCTGAAAAATTTCTTTAAAAAGTTATTGACAACAAAAAGGTAAATGCTATTCTGCAAGTTGATATGCAAGAAGGCGAAATAATCAAGATTGACTTACCGGTCAAGTGGTATGTATCCGCGCTGCTTGGGATATATAGAACCTTCAAATTAGGTAAAAGGTTCCCCCGAGTTGTTGCTCAGGTACGAACCAGAATTTTAGCGGCCAACACGATTAAGCATCACCTGCTGGCCCATGCTATTCGGAAATTAAGTCTTTGCGATATAGAAGATTACCAAGTAGATGATTTGATGCTTTCGCGATTCAATTTCGCGGCGGATAGCATCTGTGATCTTTGTTGCGATTTGATTGCCAACCTGATGCAGATAGCTCCCAACGACCTGCATTGCAGCCTCAAGTTGTTCACGAATAATACCGATCAAAAACTCGTTGCCGTCACCGTGGGACGATCCCCAAAAAGAGGCGACCGTCCTTCGGATTACGGTCTCGAAAATGCTCACGAGATTGCAAAAAACTCCGTATTTGCGACACTTTATGGGACAGATAAAGGATTATTTATTAACCGGCCCTGTTCCTGCTTCACCTCCAATAATCTACCCAGTCATCGCGACCAGTTTCTATGTGATCGCGCAGATTACGATAGGTATTACCAATCGGTTATGGTCTTCCCCCTCCGGTATGAGAATATAATTTCGGGCACATATGAGTTTATCGGATGTTTAACTTTTGATCGGCCACGTAAAAACGGCTTCGACGGCTTGCCGGATATATTTGCATTCTCTGACTTCCATGACTATCATAACCGCTTGACCGAATCGGTTTTATGGCACCAGGGCGCGGTTTTGGCCGATATGTTATCATCGGTTCTCCATTTGATTTTGTGGCCAAAGGAGAAGGAGACCTGAAAATGAGTTCATCAGATGAAATTAAAAAGCCTGTTGGCGACTTAAGGAAATGGGTCTTTTCTAGCATGCCCCAGTCTCGGGATAATATCCATGTGCGCCTGACCGACCGAGATTTTCTGCGCGCCCTCGATGAATCGAGAAACAAACCACCGGCGTCCAATGATAATCACCAAGAAGACAAACGTTGAGTATCTTTTAGCCCCCAAGGATAACGCCGCCTATCAACCCCTGTGCAGAATTCGGAGGACACCATTCAATAAGCAATCAGCGAACAGCATTCAGAAATCAGTACCCATCCAGATTCGGTCTTCGACCTGGTTTTCGAGGGGGAAGAGCGGGGCCGCGCAGAGTTTGACGTGACGTACGGCCACCTCGACGGTACGCTTCGGCACGGCGGTCCAGGCGCGGCCGCTGGTTCCCAGGCGGCCAGGAAGAAAACCCAAAACAGGCAAAGCAACAGGTATGCTGTCCCGAATGGCACCAACCAGGGCGGTCCTACCCGCAAAACTGTTGCGCACTCACCCGGGAGCTACATCGTAATAGGACACATGGCCAGCCGTGCGTTGGCATGAATCGGAAAATTGTGCGTTGTGGTGCAATAAGACGGACTCGCGGAGCCATAAACCCAACCCTCGCGTCCGGTCAGCCTTCGTACTCGGCATACCGCTCGGGGTACATCCGCTCCTCGGCCAGTTGATGCGTACGCTTATCCTGGGCATCCGCCCGACGTTTGAGAATGAAACGCACGCACATGTTGATGAGCAAACAGAAAATCAGGCCCGCCAATCCGAGATGATAAATAATTCGACTGACGATACCGGCCCCCGCCGCCGCGATCGCCGCCGAGGCAAACCAACTGAAGACCACCCAGATGGTCCGGGCCAGTTTCAGGTCCGCGTCGCCGCGCTGCAGGATGCGGTCGGCCACGCCGGTGGCGATCACCGCCGCGAAGGCCACGTAGGTGGTTGAAACCGGCAAGCCCAGACTGGAGGCGGTGGCGATCACGCTGGCGGACACGCCCAGGATGACACAGGCCCGCAGGGCGTCGTAGTGCAGACGCTCGCCGCGCGCCGTCCTGGCCGGTGGCGGAGCCAGCACTTCCGCGGGTCGGCCTCTGCGGATCATCATGCGGGCCAGCCGGATGCACCAGCGCGGAGCATACAAGGCCACGTTGCCGGTCATGCTTCCGGTGTTGACTTGCGCGCTGGTCACCCGCTGGGCGTTCTTGGTGGTCATGCCCAGCAGGAGGAGAAATCCACAAGCCAGCAGCATGGACCAATGAATATCCATCCTGGTCCCTTGAGTAACCCCTCCATAACGCACGATGTTCCAGCAGGCCAACCCCGGCGAGGCGCAATTGGCCAGATCATTCTGCCCGAAGGCAAAACCCATCGAAACCATCCCGATGATCGCGAGAACCGGAAACAGACGACGAGCCGCCGCGTGGCCGTAACTGACCAGAATCAGATGGATCAGCAGAGCAAAAACCGCCCATACCGTTGCCGTCAGCGTAAGAATCAGGGGCAAGCCGTAAGTTTCATAGCGATCGGCCAGAAAGGCATTCATGGCCTTGACCACGTGAACGTCCTTCATCCCCTTGACGATCATGAAGTAAAAAAGGGCGGTCAACATGGCCCCGCCGACCCAGCCGCCGTGCAACCGCAAGGTGTTCAAATCCTGGCATCGGTCACGGATCGCCCCGCGGACGATCCGTTGGAACATGAAGCCGAAAATGCCGCTGATCAGAATGGAGACGAGAATCGCCGAGACGACCTTGCCGGCCATGGGCCACTTGACGATCCCCAGCCCGCCGATCGCGCTGGCCGCCCCCAGCAACTCGAATACCAGGCACGCCGTCGTGCTT
>CAYNYK010000008.1:8377-73602 GCA_964401335.1 uncultured Planctomycetales bacterium | reverse complement strand
CGCACGGGTAGGTAGCTCAGGTGGTAGAGCAACGGACTGAAAATCCGTGTGTCGCCAGTTCAACTCTGGCCCTACCCATAAATATATAAACCCTTGCAGGTAAATAACTTGCGAGGGTTTTTCTTGCGTCTCTACGGTTGTGAAATTTTTCGCTCAAGGTGGCATTTCAGGTTGGTTGCCGAGCTGGAAGATCGCCGCGGATTGGGGTGGCCGTCGAGGTGAGGCCGATGTTTGTGTTTTATGTTTGCCGCGAGGCCTATGGCGTCCTGTCGGGTGAAGTCGTCGCGGTAGTTTCGATTTTCTCCTTTTTCTGGGCGGCGGCGAGTTGGTCGAGAGTGTAGCGGGTACCGCATTCGGGGCAGCGGCTTTCGTAGAGGCCGGTCATGTTGTAGCCGCATTTGGGGCAGAAGAGCACGTCACCGGCGCATTGGCGGATGCGCTCGTCCCGCTCGGCGGGGGTTTCGCGCCAAAGTACGACGGTGAAAACAAGCCAGAGCAGGATGGTCCATAGACCAGCGAAAATGATGAACATATCCCAAATAAAACTACCGTAACGGTTAATGCTGGCAAATAGGTACGTTATCGCTATACCAATTAGGCATCCAAGAATCAGGGCGGCCAGGGCGGACAACCAGGTAGCATGGATTCGCCTGGCGGTCCAGCGGATGTCGCCGCGCCAAAGTTTGAGCCAGTAATAGATGACAAAAAGAGCCACAGCGGCATAAGAACATAACAAGGCGTAAGGAAATTCGAACTCGGCAGCTGAGGGAACCATCACAGAAAAGAAAATCGCGATAGCCAGTGGGACCATCAGGATCCCCAACAGGATTCGGGACAGGAGTCGGGTCATGGCTATTCTCCAATTCTTATTGCTCTCGAATGATCAGGGATAGATCAACGTATCCGTATCGCTCCAGGGGGTTTCGTTGCCGGTGGGCGGGGTGCCGTGGATACGGGGGATTTCATCGGTATCCGAACCGCCGTCGGCCTGCGACCAGCGGGTGTAGATGTTATCTTTTTTGACTCCGATGATCGGGGTCATTTCAAAACGCCAACTGCTGTCGGCGAAGAGGATATTTTGTCCTTCGCCTGCGTGGTTGGGCGAGTTCCAGGGTATCCATTCATCCGCGCCGGCATTGCTTTTCGGCATATTGGTGCCGGGAGAGAGCAGCCCATTTTCGAGGGCAGCACCGAAGGGGCCTTTGTCGGCCACCAGAGGCATGTCATGAACGCGCATTGCCGAAGGCTGGCCGTATTTGCCATAGGGAACCTGATAGCCATAACTGATTTCCGAGTACTTGCGGAAGTCCCAGAAAAGTTGGGGGTTGTCCTCGTCATTTTTTTGATCGCCGCTGTCGGGGCAGATGAATGAACCGGTACTGGAAGAGATGTTACGAACTAGCATCCAAAAATTGCGGGTGGTGGACATTTCGGTATCGTTTTCGCAAGTCTGGCCGGCGTTGGGATCATCGATACGGCCATCGCGATAAGTGCCGATTTTTCCGGGGGCGTAGGTTACGCGGCCGATGTTGTCATCCGTTGCCGGGGCATGGGGGGCGATGGGGAAACAGTCGTTGTTTTCCTTGGCGTAAAAGAAAAGACCTTTACCGATGCCGCAGATATTAGCTGCGCACACCGTACGACGTGAAAGCCTACTGGAAAAAGGTCTGAAACAGAAATAGAGATGTAAAAAGAAAGCAACCATTATCAGTAGGAAAACCAATATCACAGCGTCACGACGACCGAAAGCACGGCGGAGGGTGCATCTGGATTGCTTCATGGGACGGCTCCCTGTCTGATATCAACGCAAACGTCGATCAGGCAACGCGAATAACCGTTCCCGATTATACCACTGCAAGAATTATCGTACACATATTCGATTTATGTTGAGGGTTGTTCGGCTTATTGAGCTTTTGCATACGGCTTACGAAGAGATGTCGATTATTCCGTGGGGGAAACACGGCCAGACTCCGGAGTGCCGGGGCCCGCCCATGCCACCCAAAAGTGGCATCCTTGTGATCTCGATACGACACGAGGCGGGCAGGCGTGTTCATCGGTCCTCCATCTCGACCCGAGGTGGGCCACCCGGTTCGCTATGATGGGTAAGCCGCTTGGAGTTACGATGGCTTGCGGGTATGATGTGCGGCCTAAGGAGGTTTTATATTATGAACAACAGGCGTATTTCCAAGTTAGTGATGGGTGAATTCGTTTTTGCCGGTTTGATGTTGCCGTTGGTGGCCGCTACGGCCGCCGAGCCGCTTGCATTGAATAAGGGGCAGATGTATCTGATGCTCGATCCGCGACTGGGCGGGGTGGGGAATGCCTGTGAGCTGGTGTTGCACCCATTCAAGCGTTATCCGGGTAATCCGATCATTCGGCCGTGCGCGCAACGGGTACACGGCACTGGCCTGGGTGCGATGCTTTGGGAAGAAGATACGCAATTGTACAAAATGTGGTATTTCGCCGGGGTGGATAAAACCACGCTTCTTGGTTATGCGACCAGCAAGGACGGTATTCAATGGGAGTACCCGTCCCTGGGTCTGTTCGAGGTCCAAGGCAGTCGGGATAACAACATTGTCTATACGGGGCTCGGGTCGGTGTGGGTCTTTCGTTTTCCGGAGGCGGCGGGTACGGACCAGCATTACATCATGTGGGGTCTGCAGATGACTAGCTCGCCCGACGGGATCGGAGCGGAAAGCGAGAACGGTATCTATCGATTTTTGTCCCCGGACGGTATTCACTGGAAGCGGGCCTCCGAGGTTCCGTGCATTCCAGGCAATAAAAAAGTCACGCCCACCTATCCCGACGGACCCGAAGGATCCCTGTTGGGAGTTAAGGAGGGGATTATTGATGATGTGTCCCATATCTATTATTTCGACCAGCTCAAGAAATATGTCTGCTACCACAAGATAATGGCGATGAGTCCGCGGCCATACACCAAAACCCAAAAATTGGGGTATGTCCGCCAGTTCGCTCGGTTTGAAAGCGTTGACGGAATTAACTGGAATGTGGACAGCCCGACTTGGGCGTTTTACGTGGATCAAAAGGACGAGGCCTGGGAACCGTATTTGCAATTTTACGGGCTTGGGGTCTATCCGGTAGGCGATTTTTATCTGGCCACCACCATGGAATGGCACAGCGGCAAGGAGGACAACATCGAGGTCGGCCTGGCCTACAGCACGGACACGATCCGATGGCATCGGCCGTTCCGCGGGCAGTTCGTCTTGCCGCGCGGCGCCGAGGGCGAGTGGGATTGGGGGCAGATTCGCCAGGCGGGCACCCTTATCGAAAAGGACGGCATGTGGCGACTGTATTACATAGGGTATCCGTTCACCCATGACGATCCGCTGCGCAAGCAGCATTATTACACGGCCGTTGGGCTGGCCGAGATGCCGATCGGCCGTATCGTTTCCGCCCGCAGTTGGAAGAGCAAGGGGACGTGGACGGTCGGGCCGTTGGTCCTGAACGGCGAGCGGTTGTTGCTCAACACGCGGGTTTACAAGGAAATGGATATCGAGTTGCTCGACGACGAACAGAACCAACCGATTCCCGGCTTCACCGCGAACGTCAAGATGCGCGACGAGACCAGCCTACCGATAGAATGGGCGGCCGGCAAGCTGGCCGACCTGAAGGGTAAGGCGGTCAAGATCCGGTTCAATATCTATGACGGGGAGGTTTTCGCGATAACCTGCGAGTAGGTTATTACAATAAATTGGCCAAATCTTCCGTGTCCAGACCGGCCTTGCGCAGGATACCCTTAAGTGTGCTGCGCTAGACGCTTTTTCCCGCATGGACCGGAACGGGAAATGTGGTCACCGTGCCATCATTTTCAACGCGACGCAATTGGATGTGACTACCCTTTTGCCGGACCGCAACGAATCCGATTTGTTCAAGAACCCGGACCAATTCGTCCCCCGTGATCTGAGGCAGTTTAGGCACCGACTACCACCTCAATTTGTCGGCGAATAATTTTTCGGAGGTGGGCCTGTTCGCCCAACTCTTCCATATGCAGCTCCACTGCTTCCCGGAGGTTGGCCAGACATTCCTCCTCGGTTTCTCCTTGGGTATAGATATCCAGTTCAGGGCAATAAACTGAATAACCGCCCTCCTCTTCGGGGATGAGTTCGGCAGTCAATCTCATTCTGGTCATCCAATACTCCTCACCGAAAAACACGATGGACCGGGTATGCGGTCCGATTGCTTCGGCATTAACCTCATTAAAATATTATATCATCCTTACCGCCCTCAACCAATATGCCGAAATTCTTATTTTGCGCGATCTCATATGGATTTATGGGCATATTCCTCGGCCATGGCGATGCGTTTGGCGATGGCGGGATGGTCGTCGAAAAGGACTTCCTCCCAGCGGGGCGGGTTGGCGTCGGCGAGGTTGACCTGGACGAGTTTGGCGAAAGCTTCGCGGAAGGCGGCAGGATCCTCGGTCAGACGCAGCGCGTCATAATCCGCCTGACGCTCAAAGTAGCGGCTGATGGTATTGGTGATGGGTCCGAGCAGCAGGCTGAAAAGGGCCGTGATGAGCATCACGTGTGCGAAGGCGGTGACGGCGCCGGTCCATTCGGCGGGGGAGTTGCCGGCGTAAGGGTTGAGTCGCCACCAGATCAGGGTGACCAGAAGCGAACTGGTCACGGCCGCGATACCGATTTGTTTGAAAATGTGGCCGCGTATGTGGTGGCCTAGCTCGTGGGCGAAGACGACGGCGATCTGCTCGTCGCTGAAATTATCCAGCAAGGTATCGGAAAGATAAACGCGACGCGAGGAGCCGAGTCCCGCGAGCATGGCGTTGGCCTTTTTCGTGTCCTTGCTGAGGGCCAGATCGAAAATGCCGGTGATGGTCATATTGGCTCGAGCGGCGAGGTTTTTCAGGCGTTCGCTCAAGGAGGGACGATCGAGCGGTTTGGCCGGGTAGAAAATCGGCAGAATGACAAGGGGAAAGACCTTGGCCAGGACAATGCTGAACAGCATGACGCCGATCCAGACGTAAACCCCCCAGAAACGGCCGGTATACCAGAGAGCGGCATACAGGGCTGCCAGGATGCCGCCACCGATCACGCCGGTGACCAGCCAGCTTTTGATCTGAAAGACGATCCAGTCCCGTACGGTCTGGTTGCTGAGGTTAAAACGGTGTTCAAGAATGAAGCTGCTGTAGAAATCCAGGGGCAGGCTAACCAGGGTATTGACTCCGAGCATGACGAAAGCGGTCAACAGCAGGGCCGGCCAGCGGCTGTTCACGCTCTCGCCGAGCCAGAGTACCCAGGTATCGGCGAGCAGACACCACGCGATCCAGCAGAGTAGGGAAAGTACGATGCCCGTGAGCATTAGGATCCGTTTGCTCCGGTGGTAACCGTCGATCTGCTCGGGGGTGAAGGTCGGCGGCGAGACGGGTTCAGGCTTTGGCTCTGATTGCATGGTCGATTGATCTTCTTGTATTTTTGCCATGCCAACAGAATAGCCGTATCCGGTTGTTTTGAAAAGCAAGTTACGGCAAACCCGGCTGGGCGCGGCGCGGGGTGGGGAGTGGGGTAACGCCGGCCGGCGGATTTGCCGGCTTTTGTTCCTCATCGGTTTTCATAACCTGGGCGAATAGTTTTTGGGCTTCCTGAAGACGGGCATCAAATTTCGCCTCCACTTGTGCGCGGGTAGTGGCAATCATTTCGACGGGACCGGCGACCATCTGGAGGATGCGGCCGGCGCGATCCACGTAGATTTCAGTGATCGGTGGCGTAAGCCCTTCGCTATCTTCAATTTTGATCGCCTCGACGGATTGGTTGGCGACGGTGATCATGCGGGGTCCGTCCACGCGGATGGTACGAAGGATCAGGCCGCGGCGGAAACTACTGTAAGCGGAAAACGCATAGAGTTCGCGTTTCTGCAAATCCACGATCCGAGGCAGCAAGGAAAACCAGACGGGAGGAGCGTAGGACGCCTCGACCTGAATGATTTTTTCCTCGAGTTTCCGGGCCTTGACGTCGGGCAGAAAGGAAATCAGAAGTTTGTCCTTCTGACGAAAGGCACTCTCCAGGTCGAGCAGAAGCTGTCGTTTCCCGCCGGCCTGCGGAACGGTGAGGTTACGGCTGCTGTATTCCCAGTTTTCCTGAAGCAGATCGCGCGACATATACATGGTATATTCGCTGTTGCTGAGGGTTCCGTCAGGGGCGAAGAGCCAGTTCCATTGGAAGATTTCCACACCCCGGCGGCCATGGTTTTGCCCGCTCATTTCCTTGATCCCAACGAAACCGATATCCGTACCGCCCCGCCGGATCAGCAGATAATTTTCCGGGATGACGATCTTATCCAGATCGAGGTCTCCGTCCCTGAATGCGGCGAGCAGTTGCTCGCCGCGTCGCAGGGCCTCTTCAAGGTTCTTTTCGGTGCTTTCGCTGCGGCGAATCTCAAAACTGGTGAGAATGCGGTCGAACGTGCGTTCGGCGACGGCGGCGTCCTTGAGGGGGGTCAAGAAGATGAGGGCATAACATTCAGCCGGACCGATCTGGATGACCGCTTCCTGATGCAGCCATTCGGTGGGTTTGCCGGTAATGAACGTGTCCACATCCTGGGCCAGAAAGCTTACGGCAAAGCGGACGGCCCGACGGTTGGCCACGCGAATGTTTTCCTTGCGAAGCAATTCAACATTGCTGTATTGCTTGTTGCTGGTAAAGTTCTCGAGCAGTTTTTCGCCGAGGATATCGGCTTCGGGCGGACGTGCATCGGAGGCCAGGCGGACGGCCAGCGACCAGTTGTGCGCCGCCTGATCGAAGCGAACCAGTTCGTAATCGGAGGGCCCGAGCGTCTTTTTTTCCGCTTTGCAGATGGCACCTTGGGGGGGACGGACGGCGAAACCGAAGCTGGCATCAACGTACTCGACGTCGAGGTCTCCTTTGGCAGGGGCCGGGGGGGCCGGGGCGCTTTGCGGGGTCTGAGCAATGCCGGGGTTCGGGGTGGCCCAGGTCCCAACGGCTAACAGAATGACCGCAACTTTTTCTTGAAACCGCTTTTGTGGTAAACGAAACATCATGAGGTCCATGTTCGGATGGCCAAACCTGCGGGTCAACGCGGGTTGGGCACGGTTTGCTCGAAATACCGCTCGTTGGTAATCAAATCCTTCCGTTGCCACCACTTACTATCGTCGAGCGCGACGGCCAGTAATTCGTTCATTTCATTATAATACAAAAACACCGGCTCGGGAGAACTGTCCAGTTGAACACATACGGCACGGGCTTGCTGCTGACCGACCGGCAGCGGGCGCATGCCCAGGGAAGTCACCCACCAACCCGAAAGATAGGGACTATACATTTCCTTGCCGGTAAAATAAGCGGTCTTCCCGGAGTCATCATTGGCCAGCAGCCCACCGGCCAACAAGAGCACCGGCTCGCAACCGAAAGTATCCTGGACGCGAATCGAACGTTTTACTGAGGGGCCGTCGGGGGGAAGGAGTTCGCTTCGCAGCTCGTTTTGTCCGGATTCGAGGAATTCGGCGTACTTGCCCCGTGGGCTCTCCGATCGCAAGGCGTAAGCGGATATATCATCTCGGACAATCCAGGTTTCATGTATCTGGAAAGGGACACGATGACCGATGTCGAGGACGGTTTGGTTGTCCATTTCCCACCAGGTACTTGCTTCGCGTTGCTGGGCACGAATCTGGACAGCCTGCTGGCCGAAGGTCAAGCCGGGGCTTCCCATAAGATAAAACAGGGTTTCACCTTGCCGATCGGACCACCAGGTGGATAATTTCCATTCAGCGATTTGCCGAAGATATTGGCCGGCTTGGCGTTGACCGACGGCGGTGAGATCGGCGTAGCTTTTAACCACGGCCTGATCGGCGATTTTCTGGCAGATCGTTTTCAATTCCTTTTCCGCGCCCTTTTCACAGCGGCCTTTAAGCATCAGGCCGGTGTATGGATCGGTGCGGATACACCATAGCTCCATCAAGCCCTCGGTATTTCCCGGAATAGGAATCGTCAGTTGGCAGACTTCACGATTGTGTTCCTTGTTGAGTGTTTGAGGCGAATGCGGCAGTGCCGTGATTTCCAAGAGGCCGAGGGTCGCATTGGTAATCACGC
Organism: uncultured Planctomycetales bacterium; assembly: GCA_964401335.1. Classification (GTDB taxonomy): domain Bacteria; phylum Planctomycetota; class Phycisphaerae; order UBA1845; family PWPN01; genus JAAYCU01. Next base: position 65,524 of record CAYNYK010000008.1, on the reverse strand, counting down.
GTTCAGGGGTCTGTGGGTCCGGCAAGGGTATGCGATAGATGTCGAGGAACCAGACGGTCTCGCGTCGGCCATCCATGATTCTGACGCGGGGCAGGTTTGACTCGGTTTCCTTGAGGTAAACGGCTTGGGCAAGGACCGGGAAGTCGATTCCCGCGTTTTGCATGAGGACGGATGGCTCTTCGGCGATTTCAACGTCGGTTATACGTAAATGGTTGCTGATCTGGTCGATCAGATGGAGATCGGTTCCGACGGAAGGATTCAATGAAAACAACACCAACCCGAAGGTCTGTCCGCCCGGAGCCATGACTGCCTGGCCGATAATATGTTGATCCACTTGTTGACCGGTAACCTGGTCTATTATCTGGAAGAGATAGATATCGGTCAGACTGGGTAAATACTCGATTCGATGGCTGATTGATTTTTGGAGACGCAAGCGACCCCCTGGAATGATGGTCTTGATCCACGCCGCGATACTGCTGCGCAGGTGATTAGCGGGTAAGCCCAGGGAGGCGGGTCGACCACGGAAAAGCACGATTTTTCGGCCCGGAAGCATGTTGGGTCGGGTTGGTTCAACAAAAAGGGCCACGGCCCCATCGGGTAGTTGCGTGTTTTCGAGATCATCGGTCCACCCCGCAGGCATCCGGACCTTGATACGGGCATCGGTGAATACGATTTCTTCACCCAGTTCGACGGTATGGAGGGCCGATTTATAATGGACAAGGGTAGCGGCCATAATGACCGTTAACAGCAGTAAAAAGGCGCTGGCTGCCAGTGCCCACCGGGGGCGGCCGGGGCGTTGGATCGAGTAAATCTGGTACATGTCGAGGCATCTTAGCGCGGGTGGGGTGCTAATGCAAACGGCCATGGGAAAGGGGGATGAAACATTCTGAGGGGGGTCATGGGGGGTATTGACGCGCTCTGTCTGATGCCTTACATTCATTGGCTTAGTTCATCCCGCCGTCCGTAATCCTTTGGCTGGGCTGAACTAAGGGTTTTGCTGAAGCGCCGGGTGCCAAAAAGGTGCCAGGGTAGTGATATACTTTTTACCTCGCGTTGCGTGTTTCAACGCTCAAGCGGGAAATGGGGAGTATAATCGGGCGTGGTCCTACACCGGCCGAGACGATAGGTCAGGGAGGTTTCGCGTGCAGTTTACTATTACGGGGCGTCATATCGAAATCTCGGACGCGATGCGGGATTATGCGCAAGGGAAAGCGGGTAAATTGGCCCGATATTACGATCGGATCACTTCGGCCGATGTCATTTGTGACCAGGTGGCCAGCCGGTGTCGGGTGGAAATGGTGGTCCGGGCGGATCATAAACATACCTTTGTGGCCCATGTGGATGCCGTGGACTTTTACGAGGCCATGGATTTGTTGGTAGACAAGATGGGCCGACAATTAACTGACCATAAGGACAAAGTGCGAAATCGCAAGCATTCCAAAACAGGCCAGAAATCCCCCGAAGTCGAGTAGGATTTTTGGAGTGCCGCGCGAACCGCGTTTCCGGAAGGTATACGAAGATGAAGTTATCCGATTTTTTCATGATGGAAGCGGCGATCCCGGAGTTGAAAGCTACCGACCGTAATGGAGTCATTCGCGAGTTGGTGGAATCACTCACCGCCGCCATGGGACTGAGCGAATCGGCGGCCGCGATCGGTAAAGCCGTGATTCAGCGGGAAAACCAGGGTAGCACCGGTTTCGGTAAAGGTGTGGCCGTCCCGCACGTGAAGCATCCGGCGGTCAAGAAAATTTGTGCCACCATCGGGCGGTCGAGCGCGGGGGTGGATTTCGCGGCCTTGGATCGGGCCCCGGTATATATCGTGGTTCTGCTTCTAAGTCCGCCGGACAACCCGGACCAGCATTTAGCCTCGATGGAGAACATCTTCCGGCATCTGCAACGGGACAACTTCCGGCGCTTTTTGCGTCAGGCCTCCACGAAGGAGGAGATCGCCGAATTGATCGCCGAGGCGGACGAACTACCTAACAGCGGTTGATGTATTTTCGGTTTCGAGGTGTTCCACCGGCTCGAAACGCGCCTCATATAGGTTGAGGGACGGGTCTCAAGGCCGATGAGAATGTGCAGGCCCCTTTTACGGATGGGTTGGGGGACAGGGTGGATGGTGATGGTGTCTCCCGGCCCGGTCAAATCTGTCCAGAGGCCGTCTGGCATGAGTCCCGACGGAAAGGCGGTAATGGAACGCGTTGAGAACACTTTAACTGAAGCGGCACGTTCCGTCACAGTGGCGAACCCACAAGGTTTGCATGCCCGGCCGGTTATGCGTTTTGTCGATCTTGCCAGTCAGTATCAATCTCGCGTAGCGGTCAAGAAAGGGAACTTTGTTGTCGATGGCAAGAACCCAATGGAAATGATGCTGTTGGAGGCGACGCAGGGGACGAACCTGGAGTTGATGGCGGAAGGGGTAGATGCGGCCCAGGCGATCGAGGCCTTGGCGAAGCTGGTGGAAAATGGCTTTGGCGAGGCCTGAGTTTAGCCGGCGGATCGGTTCGGCGAGACGGCCGGCGCGTGTCTTGAAAGATGGCCGTTAAAAGTAGTCAGCGATGGAGATAAAAAAAGGCATTAACGTCTCTCCCGGGGTGGTCATCGCCCCCGCGGTGGTGTTGGACGCCCAGGAATACCGCATCCCCCGCCGTAAAATCGATGCGCAAGAGGTGGAGGCGGAACTGAATTGGCTGCGCGAGGGCTTCGAGGCCTCTCTCAGAGAAATCAATCTCCTTCGCGAAACCATGTCCCGGCAACTCGGCGAGGATATCGCGTCCATCTTCGATTTTCACCACGGGGTCCTAAGCCAGGAACGGATTCGTGAACAAATCGCCGAGCAGATTCGCAAGAATAATTTTTCCGCCGCCTATGCCGCCCGCGAGGTCTTGCGGGATTACCAGCGTCGTTTTCTCAACATGGAAGACGCGGTTTTGCGGGAACGGGTTCGAGACGTTCGCGATATCGAGCGGCGTCTGTTACGGAACCTGTGCGGCCACGTGGCCGAAGACCTGACCCATCTGACGAGTCCGTCGATTCTTGTTGCCCACGATTTGACCCCCTCGCAAAGCGCGAACCTGGCCCAGACCAAGGTGGTCGGCGTGGCCATGGACGTGGGCGGGTTGACCTCGCATACCGCGATCGTGGTCCGCTCCATGGGTATTCCCGCGGTGATGGGTTTGAAGGATATCTCCACCCAGGTTTCGCATGGAGATACGATCATTCTGGACGGCACGAAGGGGCTGGTGGTCATCCGTCCTGACGAGGAAACGTTGGCCGAGTATCGCCTGGAGGAAGAACGCATCCAGGCGATGGTTTCCGACCTGAGCGAGTTGCGCGACAAACCGGCGGTTACCGAGGATGGTACGCGTATCAGCCTGTTGAGCAACATAGAGTTTCCGTACGAAGCGAAGCTTGTCCTGGAAAAAGGAGCAGGGGGGATCGGGCTCTATCGTACGGAGTTTTTGTATCTGCGGAGCGAAACCGAACCCACGGAAGAGGAACATTATCAGGCTTATTGCGAAGTCGTGCGGGCGATGGGCGATCGTCCGGTGATTATCCGTACCCTGGACCTGGGGGCCGACAAATATACGCAGTCGCAGGCCATGGAGCCGGAGCGCAATCCCTTTCTCGGTCTGCGTTCTATTCGTTATTGCCTACAGCACTTGGAAGCGTTTAAGATTCAATTGCGAGCGATCCTGAGGGCTTCGGTGGAGGGGGACGTACGCATCATGTTCCCCTTAATTTCCGGGCTGATGGAACTACGTCAGGCGAAAATGGCCTTGGGCGACGCGATGGAAGACCTCGAGGAGCTCGGGATTCCGTTCAACCGGGACATCCCGATCGGGATCATGGTGGAAACGCCCGCGGCCGGCATCCAGATCCGCGAACTGAATCGCGAGGTCGAGTTTGTCAGTATCGGGACCAACGACCTGATACAGTACACATTGGCCGTCGACCGAGGTAACGAACGCGTGGCTTCCCTCTATACCGGTTCACATCCGGCGGTATTACGAACTTTGCGGGACATTGTTCGGGCCGCCAATCGCGACAAGGTGGATTGCAGCCTGTGCGGAGAGATGGCCGGCGAACCGATGTATACCTTGTTTCTGCTGGGAATCGGGTTACGTCAGTTTTCGATGGCGGCGGGGGACATTCCGGAGATCAAAAAGATCATCCGGTCGACTACGATCAGCCATGCCCAGCGTGTGGCCCGGCGGGTATTGACCTTCGATACCGATCGACAGGTGAGTAATTATTTGCGGGATGAGACCCGAAAAGTGGCCCCGGAGGTCTTGTAATCAGGCAAGGTCGCGGTTGGAATAGACGGAAATGTTTCGGATCAACGGTCGTCCTTCCGGGCGACGGTACGATAATCAGGGCCCATCCGTGCGTTGCGGATAGGCTGAAACCGTAAAGAAGGTAATCGTTATTGGAGTAGAGGATTTCGGACGAGTTGTGGAACAAAGTAGCCGTTCGCTTCGCGATTGACGGTGATCTGCGTTTTCTTTCGCACCACGATATGATGCGCATGTTCGAACGGGCGCTGGCCCGGGCTCAGTTGCCGGTGAAATTTTCCGGAGGGTTCAATCCACGACCGCGGCTTTCTCTTCCTTTGCCTCGGCCGGTGGGAATCGCCAGTACGGCGGAGTTGCTCCTTTTAGAACTTTCCGAACCAGTGGCCCCCCGAAGGGTTTTGGCGCAGTTAGCGGTCCAATTGCCAGCGGGGGTGACTTTAAAGACCGGCCATGTTTTCATGGGGAAACATCCGCCTCAGCCGGAAACGGCGGTTTATACGCTGGATTTGCCCCCGGAGTTATGTTCTGAAGTGGGTGATCGGCTTGAGCGGCTGATGCGGAGCTCGGTGTTCCTCGTGGAACGGAGGGACCACCGGACGAAAGCGCCCAAAACCATCGACTTGCGAACATTTTTGGTGACGACCAAACTGGAGGGGGGAGTGATGACTTGGACGACGCGCGTCACCGATGCGGGTTTGGCCCGCCCGCAGGAACTGCTTTCCGCAGTGGGTTTGGATTCGCGGGATTGGCTGCATCGTGTTCGCCGGGTGAGGGTGCGATGGCGGGATGAAAGCCTCTTCGCCGCGCCGGATAGCTTGCCGCTCAATCCCGATCAAGATCTTCGCGAGAATCACCCGAATATCCTCCGTAACGCAACAGACAGGGAAGTCGAAAGTGCAGGAAACAATGACCGAATCGAGTAATGAGCCTAACCGAAAAAAAAGAAGTCGTCGCCGTCGAAGAAGCAATAAACCTGCGCATGCCGTCCAGGAACCGCTGAATCAACCTTCCATCCATTCGCCCATGGAACCTTTTGAGGACGGCGGGATAACGGATTCGCACAAGGTCATGGAGCCCACGTTGGTCTTACCGTCGACGCCGGACCACATATCGGCGGGTGGTAATCCGGCCGAGGTTGCCGGCGGGAGTCCAGCGACGGAGCCGGCCGTGCCGCGCTCTTCCCGGCGCAGACGTCGGCGGCGTTCCCAGAAAAAAGAGATTATGGTTTCGACGTCGCCGGCCGAGGCGGGCGTATCTCCGGTGAAAACCGGCCTTCCCCCGGATGTTTCCTCCCGGAGCGTTTCCAACCTTGCGAACCGGTCCGGTAAACGCGGGCACCATCGCTCAATACGCAAAGCCGACGTGTCCCAGGTGGCGGAGGCCACGGCCGGCGGACGGGTCATGCTGATTAACGTGACCGAGGGCGAGGAGTGTCGGATTGCGATCATCCATCAGAATCGCTTGGAGGAGTTGTTTATCGAACGGGCCAGTAACGGATCTCACGTGGGTAATATCTACAAGGGGCGGGTTACCAATGTCGAGCCGAGTATTCAGGCGGCGTTCATTGATTTCGGGTTGCCGAAGAACGGTTTTTTGCACATTTCGGACTTACAACCGCAGTATTTCCCGGATCATCGCGGACGGGGTGAGGACGTCGGGCGCAAGACCCCACGGCGCGACCGCCCGCCGATTCAGCGCTGTTTGCGGCGAGGTCAGGAAGTGATCGTGCAGGTGATCAAGGAGGGGATCGGCACGAAAGGTCCGACCTTGACGACATACATCTCGATACCGGGTCGTTACCTGGTGATGATGCCGGGGATGAACCGGCTGGGGGTATCCCGCAAGATCGAGGATGAGGAAGCCCGAAGGAAAATGCGCAAAATCCTCGAGGAGATGGATTTTCAACCGGGGATGGGCATTATTCTCAGGACGGCCGGTCTGGACCAGACGAAGCGTGAATTGCAGAAGGACTACCTGTACCTGCAGCGGCTTTGGAAGATGGTGGCTGATCGGATTAAGCACGAGGCCGCGCCATGCGAACTTTATCGGGAATCCGATCTGGTGATCCGGACCATTCGTGATGTCTATTCGCCTGATTTCAAAAAAATCGTGGTGGATGATCAGGCCACGGCCGCTAAAGTAGCGGATTTCCTGTCCATCGCCATGCCGCGCAGCAGTGTGGATATCGAAGTGTATACCGAGAGCAAGCCGTTGTTCCATAAATTTGGCATTGAGACGGAAATCGAGCGACTTTATTCCCGCCAGGTGCCGTTACGTTCCGGTGGATCGCTGGTGATCGATTCGACGGAAGCCATGGTGACCATCGATGTGAATAGCGGCCGTTTCCGAGATTATGATGACGCGGAGGAGACCGCCTACCGGATCAACCTGGAGGCGGCAGAGGAGATTGCCCGGCAGTTGCGGCTGCGGGATCTGGGGGGGTTGATCCTTTGCGATTTCGTGGACATGCACGCCGAAAAGCACCGCCGGGAAGTTGAACGGGCCTTGCGCGAGGCCCTGAAGAAACACAAGGAGCGAGCCAAGTGCCTGCGGATGAGCCAGTTTGGGATCATCGAGATGACCCGACAACGGATGCGTCCGTCCATTAAGCATAGCATCTATCAGAATTGTCCGTACTGCAAAGGCGCGGGACTGGTCAAGAATGCCGAGTCGATGACGTTGGATATCATGCGCTTGTTGCGGGTGGCCTTGCACCGGGAGCATGTCGCCATGGTGGAAATCAGGATTGCTCCGGAGGTGGCGTTCCAATTGCAGAATCGCAAGCGGGCCGCCTTGGCCGCCTTGGAGCAGCAAACCGGACGGCGCATTGTCATCCGCTCCGATCGCAATCTCGGGCCGGACCAGTACGAGTTCAAGTGCTACGATCAGCGGGGCGGGACGGTACAGGTCGCCGAAATCCCCGAGGGGAAAGAGCCGCAGCCTGATCTGCGCACATCGCGGCTATCGTCTGCCGGATCGGAGAGTCGCTCCGAGGAGGGTGAAGTGGTGGATACGGTTTTCGAATAGGTGGACTGCGGTGAGAAATATCCGCCTCCCTTGGACGATCCACGGCCCCTTAATCGTCGCTTTTCATGTCCAGGGGATCACTCAGCTATTATTAACGTTGGAGAGGGTTGTTGCCGTCAGAAAAAAGATCACCTAACAGTGAATTGAGCACATAATCGCCGAAGGCAGCCGATATGTAGGAACTCCCCACGCTGCCGCTGACATAATTGTACAGACCGTCGCGGATCGATGGCCAGATTAAATTTCGATAAGGCTGGCATCCATTGCCCAGCAGCGTGCCACCGGCCAACAACGCGGCAAAAATCGCGGTTATGTGGTTACAGCGTTTCATGGCCATGCGCTCCCTTGAAATCGCCGATTACTCAGGGCGGTTATCTCCTGAAGATATTCCGCATCCGGACTTCCATTATACAATCAAATCAACGGGAGGCCAGCCCCCGTCAACCCGGAAAATAGCGACCGCCCGGAAAGTCGTGTCCGATGATGGCGGTCTCCCGCATGGTTGCCGGGGAGTGACCCCGGAAAGAGATCGCCACCCCGTCCGGTCACACCACCTTGGGTTGCAGACCGAAAAGCTGGCAGTAATCCCGGAGCTGTTTTTTGTAATCGCCGTAGAAGAAAAGATGATGAAAGCCGGGATAGGCCAGCGTATCTGTTACACCGTCCAGTTGAACACGGACGGCCACGACACAGCCGCCGGCGGGGGGAACCTGGACATTATCGACCACCTCGCCGGCGGAAATGATCAGTGACGGCGGCACGTTGTCATCATTGCTGAGCACGGCGTCGAGGACCGTAATTCGCTGATTTTTTCGCCAGATCGTTCGGGGGACGGCGTCACGTTTGCCGTGATGGAACGAAAGATAGAACGGTTCGGGAGGCTGGGTAAAACCGTTCATCCGGGTCGGACAGGAACAATGCGAGCCGATGAGACAGCCCGTGGCCGTGTCCGGTACGGGATCCTGCTGGAAGCCGGGTCGGTCGAAGAGGTATTGGACAAGGGCGTGGGTAATGCAGGCGGTCTTGTCCCTCTCGCAAGCGGCGGGGATGCCGTGGTCGTTCATTCGGGACCAGGCGATGCACGGCAGACTGACTTTGGATTGACCGAGGGCCCCGAGGCAATCCATGGTGATGGCATCGCCCTGTTCGCGTTCCATGAGGGTGCGGGCGACGACGTAACTCTTGACCCCGTTGATCACGTCTTGCGGGCTGGAACCGAAAACGCGTTGGGCACGGCCGAGGTAGTCTTTGGCGATGGTGTGGATCTCCGGCGTCGTGGGTGTGCGCTGGTATTCCTCGAGGAAATCCGAGGCGGGAATGGTTCGCAGGCTCGTGCCGAAATGCTTGATGGATGAATCGCGGCGTTCCTTGCCCTCGATGACGATATAGCGGGTTTCGCGGAGCTTGGCCCCGGCATAAAGCATTTTCATGGCGAAGGCGACCTCGCCGAAATCGTCGGTGGAGCGGATCAGGCAGCGAGGACGGCCGGCAAGGTGGACGGTATTGGTGGTGAAGGCGGCGCCGATGGGGGCGAAGATGACCGTCGGGATGCCGGTGTCGGCGGCCTTGGCGGCGGTGGGCCAGGCGTGTTCCTGGCGATCGAGCAGGACAACGAGCAGTCCGTCGGGTTTGGTTTCTTTGGCTTGGGCGATCCACTCGTCGGCCTCGGCCAGTGAATAGATGGGTTCCGAGCGAAGATTGAGATTGATACCGATTTCCTTTGCCGTTGCCTCGATTTGTTGCCGGTAATTCTTCAGGGCGGCCTGGCCGTCATAGATGGCCCCCGGCCAGCGCATGCCATAATCCGCCTTACGACGGACGAAGGCGACCTGGACAGTCGGCGTATATTGGGATGCCGGTCCGCACGGGCGAATGCGGCGCTCAATACCGATATCGGGCGCTGGAATGAGGGTTGATTCTTCATGGGAGGCCGAACAGCCCAGGAAGGAGGGAAGGAACACGGTCGAGCCGGTGGTGATTAGAAAGGTACGCCGATAACAATTGGAATCCGAACGGGTTTTACGGTTTGATGGCATGGACATGACGGGCATCCTCATTACGTATGAACGGGTCGTGATTTACAGCCTTACGCAAAATACCGACAATTTCCTTATTGTAATTAACGGGGTGATGATAGGGAAGGGTGGAATGACCCACGATGATGACGTGATGACGCGAGGCAGGCCATGATAAAGCTGGATGGCGGTTCATATTGAATGTTTGAATACCCGTTTGTGGTATGCCAGTTGTCTTTGCGTCGTGGCTTAGATAGCATGTCCGTTGGTCAATCACTTAATGCCTCATGACAATTTCTCGGCAAGAGAGGGCTGGAGACATGCGTAGGCGAACCATCGTCGTTTTAGCGTGGGAAGTTGGCTTAATCCTCCTGGCGAGTGTCACGCGTGTTCCCGCGCAAATGCCTGAACAGAAACGACAGACCAGGACGGCTCAAGGTTCCACGACGCTCTATGCCGTGGAGGATTCCGCCATCGTCCGTCGAAACGGCGATCGCTATCATCATCGCCCCCTGTATTGCCAGCATATGCCGGCCTTGGTGATGGCCGGTGACCGGCCGTGTCTTCTATTTGCCAGTGAACCTTATATCTGCGGCGAATTCATGGTCGCGATGGTGCGCGGAGATCAGGGTCGCTGGCTGCACCAGTTCTCGGAAATCGGGATGTATTACCGTCCCGGACGTATCGAGTGGCAATTACGCGACCCGTTGTTTCCCGGCCTTTCGATAACGATGCAGGCCGTGACCTTGGCGGAGACTCCGGGTTTTGCGATGCGTCTGGAAATGAAGGGTACACACGCCGGCGATAAGCTCGTTTGGGTATTCGGCGGGGCGACCCAACGCTCCGGCCAACACACTCTCAACTGGCAGTTGGATCCATGTTGCAATCCCGACCGTATGCAACATATTTTTCAACCCGAAGATTGCCGGGGTAATGTCGTTCGCGTCGAGGGGGATCATTTCTTGTTGCAGCCGCCGCCTTATGCGCCGGCAACCGGATTTGCCCAACACATCGTGGCGGGGCGCAGCCATGTGTCTTCTTCCATGTTTGTAGTTGATGCCTCGGCCTGGACGAATCCGGCGACACTGGTTCCCGTCGGTACCACCACGAAAACGCCCGAAAAGCCTTTGCTGTGTGGGGTGATCGAATTGAAGGACGAGACACCGCTAATCTATTGGGTGGTGGAGGATTTTGTCGGCGATAAGCCCGGTGACCTTTGTCGGTTGAATGATCCGGCCATCGCTTTCGAGGCCGGCATCAAGCGAGTTGAGTCCGTGGCCAACCAGGTAACAGTCGAGACGCCGGTGGATTGGCTGAATGTGGCCGTCCCGTGCTCCAGCATCGGTATGGACGCCGCGTATTATCCGCCCGTCTACGTCCACGGCACCATGGCCTGGAACATCCCGTTTCCCGGCTGGCGGACCACGTATGGCCCTACCGCCTATGGCTGGCATGATAACGTAAAAACCGAATATGCCTATTACATTGCCTCGCAAACCACCGAGTCCAACAAGCGTTTCACCCGCGCCGACCCGAATCTGGGTTACGGCCAGCAGGCTCAGGACTCACGGTTCTATGGTAAGGGACGCATCCAGAAGGACAATCTGTTCTACAATTTTCAGACGCAGTTTTTTGATCAGGCCATCTATGCCTGGCGAGCCACGGCCGATCCTGAATTGGAGAAGATTCTCCGACCTGCCCTGGAGTTACAACTGGAATGGGCTCGCGACTGCTTCGATCCCGACGGCGACAGCGTCTACGAGAGCTACATCAATTGCTGGCCCACAGACAGCCAGTGGTATAACGGCGGGGGTACGGCCGAGGAAAGCGCTTATGCGTATACGGGACATCGAGCCGCCGCCGACATGGCTCGTCGCGCGGGCGACACGGAAAAAATAGCATTCCACCAGTTTATGGCCGACAAGATCAAGGCCGGTGTGCTTGCCTCCCTCTGGGTTCGGAAAAAAGGGCACATGGGAAGCTATCGCGAACAGCTCGGCCTGCGCCGACTGCACACCGATGCCTGGCTCTATAGTATTTTCCTGCCGATCGATGCCGGTATGCTGACTTGGCAGGAGGCGGCCCAGGCGTTGCACTATACCGAATGGGGGCTGGAACGACAGAAGATGTCATTCGGCGGCCAGCGCTGCTGGACCTCCAACTGGGTTCCCTCCAAATTCTCGGTCCGCGAAATGTTTGCGGGTGACAATTACCATCTGGCGCTGGCCTATTATCAAACGGGCTTGCCCGAGGATGCTTGGGAACTGCTCAAGGGAACTACGCTGGAAGCCATGTTTAACGAGGCCGTTCCCGGGGCGATTACCGTCCCCAAGGGGGGTACGGATTTCAACGATTGCACCAGTATGTTTTGCCGGCTGATCGTCGAGGGGCTTTTCGGTTATGTGCCCGATTATCCCAATGAAAAGGTCACCGTCAGGCCTGGGTTTCCGCGGGCTTGGGATCACGCGTCGATCCGAACACCCGATTATTCACTGGCCTTTAAGCGTGGCCCGGGCGTTGATCATTATGAGTGTTCGTTGCGGCAACCCGCTCGCCTATGCCTGGAGTTGCCCATCTACGCCGGCCATGTCGAAGAGGTCACGGTGAACAACAAGAAAACCGAATGGGAGACCGTCCCCGGCATTGGGCGGACCTTGGTTCGCCTTACTCTGGACCCGACGATACGCGCCGTTGTCAGTATTCGTTGGAGCGATGCGCTTGCGACCGCCGCGTCCATGCAAGTGCAAGGCAATGTCGGCGAATCAATCCGCCTGGCGGTCGAACATGAGCCGATCATCGAGTATCTTGATCCGCAGGAGGCCCTGAGCAAGGCGAAACTTGAGCAGGGGGCGATCGTTGCGAAGTTGAACGTTAATCCCGGCCATCATCTTGTTTTGGCATTGGTAGAATCAGGCAAAGCGCGGCACTGGCGACAATTCAAGATCCATATCTCTGATCCCGTCGGCGAGGCGGCCCAGGCGGCCCATATCGTTACGACCATCCCTTCCGACGCCTCGTGGGAATGTATCAATTTAACCGACCGGCTCAATGGTGACGTTCGGGCCATTCATAAGCAGCAGTATCTCTCGCCTCGGCCTGAGACGTGCTCGGTACGTATCGGTTCAGATGGCTATTCACCATGGACCTTTTATTACTGGAAACTCAAGCCGCCCGTGATCGATTTGAACAACGTGCGGTCCATGCTGACACGCATGGCCCTTGACGGCAAGGGGGGGCAAGGAGGCCAATTGCTCACCCCGCAAGGCGTGCCGTTCCTCTGGCCTGCGGGTGATCGTAATATCGCTTTTACCAGCCAGTGGGATAACTGGCCTCGATTCGTGACCGTCCCGGTCAACAAAAAAGCCGCGGCGGCGTGGTTCCTGATTTGCGGCTCGACCAACAGTATGCAGACTCGGATCGCCAACGGCCGCGTGGTCCTGACCTATGCCGATGGTGTCGAGGATGTGCTGGAACTGGTGCCGCCGGAAAACTTCTGGACGTTGTGCCCGATCGGGGGGACGGATTACGATTACGAGCGCGACGGATTCTGCCTGCCCAGGACGCCTCCGCCGACGGTGCAACTTGGCAACAATTGCCGGGCGATGGTGCTCAATCGCCGCCTGCGTCCTGACATGACCCTCAAAAGTGTAACGCTGGAAACGTTGTCGCAAGAGGTGATCATCGGCTTGATGGGTGTTACGCTGATGTTTGCTCCCTGACCCTTCTCGAATTCAATCAGCGGAACGCCCGGCGACCGCAATAAACGGCCGCATTGCAGGATCCAGGACGGATTCCGGCGGGAGGGGCGGGGTCTGCCACTCGTGTTGGGTGAACTCGGCTATGGTTTTAAGGTAAAGATACGGATCAGGCCAGGTCAGGGCGGGTTCGATAGCCGTGGTTTCAGGCCACTCGTTAAACGAAGTAATGCAGATAAAATCCGTATCAGCCTGAACGCATGCCTGTAGATAATCGCGCAGCGTTTGGTCTCCGCAGCGGGGGATATACCAATGTGGCTTGCCTTCACGCCGGGCCACCTCGTCGATCTGGATTTTGCGGTTGTCCATGCCGGGATGAGCCGGCAGCATGAGGGCCTTACCGGCCGCATGGACTTCTTCCGCGAGGCCGCGATACAACCGGGCAAGCTCCTGACCGTCGTAGATTCGAATCGAGGAGAATGTTGAATACATACAAATCGCATCGATCTCGGACATCTCGAGCCATCCGGGCGCCACGCGCAGTTTCTGTTTTTCCGGTTCGTTACTCGGCTGGGCCTGCACCCGATCGAAAATCCAATAGACCGGGCCGACATGGGCCTCGACCTCGCGAATCAAAGACCGGCCCTCTTCCGGCGAAAGCCTGCCTTTCCATAACTGATAGACTCCGTAAACCGGCTCACCCTTGATTTTGAGATAGGCCGGTGAGTTTTTATACTTGTTCAGGAATTCCGTCGCCCAGGTGATCACCTCATCCTGATGTTTGTAAAATTGCGGAGTCTCATCGAAGAAACAGACCTTAAATCCCTCCTCCTGGGCGACCGGCATCACCACCTCCTCAAACACCATCCGCGTGTACCCCTTGGGTTTCTGCCACTGGGCCATGCCCCACCAGTCCACGAAAAAGCCGTCGATCCCCGCGGCCTTGGCTAACCTGATGTGCCAGCGGACCACCTCTCGGTTATCGCTGTCGTATGGGCCGATCAACGGGTACGCACAAGAACTAATCTGACGGATGGATGGAGAGAAAATGATCTTTTCCGGATCGCAACCTTGGGGATAAAACTCGCTTGGGGTCTTTTTTCCCCAGGCATTCCAGCCCCCATGTCGGCCGAAGCCGGTTGTGTACCAGGTGTAGTAATGAGTCAGAACCAGAGGGCGTTCACCATGCAAGGGCGCAGCCGCCTTGCCTTCCAGGGCCGTCAAGCCAACCAGTATGATCGCTATCATGTTCTTTCCCAGGGTCAACATGAATCTCCTTAATGAGCTAAGGATATCGAATCCTGAGTGGGGCTCAAGGGTCGCTTGGCGAGTACGCATAACATATGGGCGAGTAGGGGAGGTTAATGGCTACATGACCCGGTCACGAGTTTTTTAACCTAAAGTTCTTTTTTCCCCGTGGTTTATAACCGATAAATACTGTCAGATTCGCGCTGCAGGTGCGGACCCCTGCGCCGCTCAAAAAGGATTTCGTTACGCTGACCAACCGCTGGTTCAAAAAGGAGCAGATTGTGAACCTGGAGGAAGAAAAATACGCCAAGTTTGCTTTGGTTCGGGAGATGATGGAGACGGTGGACGTGGTGGCGCGCTTTGATCCCGGGCGGATGGCCCGGGTTGCCCGGCAGATCAAGGAGGTCGGGCGGCTATTGCTTACCGGAGAGGGCTCCAGCCGCATCTTCCCGGCCAAGAACGCCATCCGCAAGGCCCTGACCTGGGGTCTGAACCTCGAGGTTATCACCGAGGGCTCGCGGCAGGCCGCGCAATATGACCTCTCCAGGTTTGCTGTTTTTTGCGCATCGAACTCCGGCCGTACGAAGGAAGTCGTCCTGCTAACCAAGAAACTGGGCGAGATGGGTAATCCACATCGCTATGCCCTCAGTGCGAATAAGGATACCTTGCTCGAGGAGGCGGCCACCCAGACCTTCATTCTTACTTGTGGTTGGGAGCAGGCGGTTGCCGCCACCAAGAGTGTCGTCGAGCAGGCCCTGTTCTATTATTCGCTGCTGGCGCATATCGCCGGTCGGAATCCCGCCGCGGACCTCGACGGCCTAGCGGAGAAGATTCGCGAGGCGCTGACCCACCCCATCGATCCGGAGCTTGTCCGGAAAGCAACTCAGGCGAGTACCATTTATTTTGCGGGGTATAATGACGGCGTAGCCGAGGAATTGACCCTCAAGACCAATGAGATTACCCGATGCAAGTCGGATTTCCTGGAGGGTACTTACGCCGTGCATGGAATAGAGGAAGTCATGGAACCGGGCGATATCGTCTTCGTGATTGATCCTATCGAGGAAGAAAATCGGAAATTTCAGGAAGTACTGGTCCAGGGCGTGGGGCTTACGGTCGCCGCCATCGCGGACCGACCCACTCCATTTCCGACCATTCGTGTGCCCACCGCCGGTGAACTGACGCCGATCCTTTATCTGTGTGCCGGCTGGAATCTGCTGGTAGACATCGGATTGGCCTTGGGGATCGATCTGGACAAGCCACAACGGGCCCGCAAAGTCGGAAACGAGTTAGTCGCATAAAAGCATAGATAACGAGGATTCAGGCATGTCCGAGGTGAAAGTTGTTTCGGTAGAGCGATTTGGCCGCGGTTTTATCCCCGCGCCATACCTGCCCGCGGGGTGCGATGAATATTACCTGCGCAACCGGCAAGTGGGTAAGCCGTCGGATTATTGGCGCAGCTTGCGCGCCGACGAAATCGAGACCCTTGTAAAAAATAATAACACCTGTGACCGCTGGGACGACTTGATGGTGGCCGATCCGTTCAATCCCCGCCTGATCAAGAACAGCGAGTTTCATGGTCTGGTCCGCGTCGGCCGGCTCGAGCATGTTGTTCTCGAACACCATGACTTGCAGATGCCGGTGGGCATCTCGGACAGCGTGATTATCGCCTGCGACATCGGCGACAATTGCGTGATCAACAATGTGCGTTATCTGGCCCACTACATTCTGCGCGACAACGTCATACTGCTCAACGTGGAGGAGATGCACACGACCAACCATGCCAAGTTCGGCAACGGCATCGTCAAGGACGGCGAGGAAGAGAAGGTCCGTGTATGGCTTGATTTAATCAACGAAATGTCCGGGCGCGCCGTGATGCCCTTCGATGGCATGACTACCGCCGATGCCTATCTGTGGTCCAAGTATCGCCAGGATGCCGAGCTCCAGGCCTGCTTTCGCCGCCTTACCCAGGACCAGTATGACTCCCGCCGTGGTTTCTATGGCACGGTCGGCGATGCCTGTGTCATTAAAAACTGCGGCATCATCAAGGACGTGAAAATCGGGGCCAGTTGCTATATCAAGGGGGCCAACAAGATCAAGAACGTGACCATCAACTCCAGTGCCGAGGAGCCGAGCCAGATTGGCGAAGGGGTTGAGCTGGTCAACGGCATTATTGGTTTGGGCTGCCACGTGTTCTACGGCTGCAAGGCCGTCCGCTTCGTGCTCTGCGACAACTCGCACCTCAAGTACGGGGCCCGGTTAATCCACTCCGTGCTGGGCAGCAACTCAACCGTCTCCTGTTGCGAGATCCTCTACAACCTGGTGTTCCCGGCCCACGAACAGCATCACAACAATTCCTTCTTGACCGCCTCGCTGGTCAAGGGGCAGAGCAATATCGCCGCCGGCGCGACCATCGGGTCCAACCACAACAGCCGGGCCAATGACGGTGAAATCGAGGCCGGTCGAGGGTTCTGGCCGGGCTTGTGCGTGACTCTCAAGCACTCCTCCCGGTTCGCCAGTTTTACCCTGTTGAGTAAAGGCGATTACCCGGCGGAGTTAAACATCCCGTTACCCTTCGCTCTGGTGAGCGACGATCAAGCCCACGACCGGCTCGAAGTCATGCCTGCCTTTTGGTGGCTGTTTAATATGTATGCTCTGGTACGCAACAGTTGGAAACTCAAGACCCGCGACATCCGAAAAACCAAGGCCCAGAATATAGAATTCGATTTTCTCGCTCCCGACACCGCCGAGGAGATATTCACGGCCATGCGCCTGCTTGAGATCTGGACGGCCAAGGCCGCCCTGCGCGCCGACCAGCATGATTCTGGCAACCGCTCCGACGACGACCTGGCCAAGCTTGGGCGTGAGTTGCTGTCGGGGGTGCCGTCGCGGACCGAGAATCTCGAGGTGCTCGGCGAGGGCATGGAGAGAGGCCGTCGCAAAGTGCTTATCATTAAGCCGCGAGCAGGGTACCATGCCTACCGGGAGATGTTATTTTATTACGCGGTTAAAAACCTGCTGCTCTACCTGGTCGAACATCCTCAGGCCACGTTGCGGACGATGCTTGAGGATTTATCCGGGCCAAGACAGCGTGAGTGGATCAACGTGGGCGGGCAACTCATGTCTTCGGTCGACCTCAATCGGCTTATGAATGAAATCAAGGCGGGCCAGTACCGAAGCTGGCCGGAGATTCACGCGGCCTACGACAAATTGTGGGCGGTTTATCCCCGGCAGAAACAATCCCACGCTCTGGCCGTGTTGCTGACCCTGTTGGACGCGAATGAAATCACTCCCCAGACCTGGAACCAGACGCTGGATGAAGCCGTTCGTATCCAGGAATATGTTCGTGACCAGGTCTATATCAGCCGCAAGAAAGATTACGATAATCCCTTCCGCCAGGCCACCTTCGCTGATGCCGAGGAGATGCGCGCCGTCATCGGCACGCCTGAAGATAATAGTTTCGTTAAACAGACGAATAAGGATACCGAGGATTTCAAGGAACTCGTGCGGAATATTCGGGGCCGGGTTTGATCATACTGGCCGGCAATGCTGATCGTTTAGTGGAACCATGAAACGACGAAAACCGATATTGTTCCCCTTGCCCCATATGCGGAAATACGTCCGTGCGGCGCAGAGTCATGGATGTGGAATTGGGACCGGGCAAAGGGATTGCGCCGAACATCGAGGTTGACGTTTGCGAACATTGCGGAGAACACCTGTATGACCCCGCCGCCATGCGGGTTATCAAGGCGGCCATGACTCACTCCGTAAAGAAGCGCGGACCGGTTGAATCAAGTGCCCGCGCCACGGGGAAATAAAAAAGTCCGTGAAGACCGGTCGATGACGACAAAGAATAATCGATTACCCTTATGTGTATGTACGTGGCGGTTTGTTAAACGTGTATGTGCAAATCCTTCAATCGGCCGGGACGCAACGGTTTTTCGCCCAGGCGCGAAGGGCAGCAACGGATTCAGCCATGGTAACGGAGAGCGGTGGCGAGTTTTTCAGCGCCTGAAGAATACGCGGAGTGTCCAGTTCGCTTCTTTCGGCATAGGCGTCATGCAGGGCGGAGATAATCGCCTGCTCGATCTCGGCGCCGCTGTAGTCTTCGGCGGCGTCGGCAAGGGCTTCAAGGTCGAAAAGGCCGGGATCTCGTTTCCGTTTTTTCAGGTGGATGGCGAAAATCTGTTTACGGGTGACTTTACCGGGCAGATCGACGAAAAAGATTTCGTCGAACCGGCCCTTGCGCAGCAGTTCGGGAGGCAGGGCCTCGATATCGTTAGCCGTGGCGACCAGGAAAACGGGGGCGCTATGTTCCTGCATCCAGGTGAGCAGGGAACCGAACATGCGCTGGGAAAGTCCGCCGTCGGTACTGCGACTGGCGGCCGAGGCGAAGGCTTTTTCGATTTCGTCGATCCAGAGAATGATGGGGGCCATGGTTTCGGCCTGATTCAGGGCGTCGCGGAGGCGGCGCTCGGATTCGCCGACGTAGCGGTCATAGAGGGCCCCGACATCCATGCGCAGGAGCGGCTGTTGCCAGGCGGTGGCGATGGCCTTGGCGCAGAGGCTCTTGCCCGCGCCCTGCACGCCGAGCAGGAGCACGCCATGAGGACTGGTGAGTCCGAATTGTCCGGCATCGCCACTCAGGGCATTCTGACGGAGTTGGAGCCATTTTTTAAGACGGGATAGTCCGCCAATTTCGGACAGGTCGACGGGGGCCTCGACGTATTCGAGTAAGCCGTCGCGATGCAGAAGCTGGCGTTTGTTCGCCAGAATGGTGTTGATATCGTCGGCATCGAAACGGCGATCATCAATGACGGCGTCGATGATGATCTGTTCGGCCTGGCGGCGGTTGAGGCCGCGGAGGTTGCGGATGATGGTTTGCAACCCCTTGCGGGTGATGTCGATGTCGATGTGCTGCTCCTGATGGAGACGGCGGAGGGTGTTCCGGATGATAAGGTCGAGTTCGGCCTCATCGGGCAGGGAGAGATCGAATCGAATGCCCTCGGAGGCGATGATCGAAGGGATTTCCTCGCGGTGATCGATGAGGACCAGTTGGCCACCCGTCTGGCGATAACGTTGAATCAGATCCCGAAGCAAACGCAGGGTTTTTTCGTCCTTCAGATGGCCGGCAAGATCGAGCATGATCGCGATGCCGGGCTCGGGCTGGCACAGAAGATAGTAAAGGGCGGCGGCGGGATGCTCGGTGGCGGGGGCCGCCTCACCCTCGTCGATCAGCCCGTCACGAATACCGCCGACCATGGACCAGATACGCAAAGTCTTGCGCAAGGCCAGGGCGGTATCCCTGACCAAGGCCAGCGCGTCATTTTCCTCGCTGGTTACCATGGTAATCAGTGGGTGCCGGGCACGGATCAGATGTTCGAGGCGTTGCCGATCGTTCATCGTATGATTTCCGCAAATATCCGCTTATGGCTCTGGCGCCGGGGCAAGCACGTCAATAAGAATATGAGAAAGGAATATCTCTGACAACAACTCACCATACGAAAATTTTGCGGAAGGAGACATGCTTGGAGAGCACCGGGAATCCCTAAGGGGCGGCCTTGCGTGGCCGATACGCACCGGCGAGATACCGGTGCCCCACCCATGCGACACCCGTTTTAGAACGCCTCCGAAAACGGGAGTGGCAAAGGCGTCTCGCCTGTGCTTGTCGATCCGACGGGACCAACGCTATGAGGTTTTTGGACGCATTCTTTGGAACTTACTCTATTCGAATCGGGCGATGATGGACTTGGCGTAATCGGGATCGCCGACGAAATCGGGAGGCAGGGCGGGCCGTTCGAGGATGGTGCAAGGACGGCCGGTGGCGAAAAGGGCTTTTTCAAGCCGCGCGTAGCCGATTTGGCGATGGTTCACGCCTAGCAGGACGATACCGCCGGGGTCGAGTTGTTCGACTGCTTGGCGGACAAGGTCGTCAAGCTGGTCCGTGAGTGTGAAAACTCGGGCGGGGCGGCGCAGACGGCCGAAACTCGGCGGGTCAAGAATTATCAGGTCATAGCGGCGATTCTGGCGGCGAGCCCGCTGGAAGAACTCGAAGATGTCGGAGGAGAAGAACCAGTGGCCGTCGGTTTCGAGATTGTTGAGGGTGAAGTTGTCGCGGCACCAGGCGAGGTAGGATTTGGAGAGATCGACGCTGGTGACGGAAGCCGCTCCTCCGACGACGGCGGCGATGGAGAATGAACCGGTGTAGCAGAAAGTATTGAGCACCCGCCGGCCGGCGGCGAGTTCGCGGATACGTTGGCGGTTGAGCCGATGTTCCAGGAAAAGGCCCACGGAGAAACCGTGATAAGGGCGGATCAGGAAACGAAGGCCATTTTCGAGGACGGTATGTTCCGGGGGGGCCGATCGGCCGATCCAGGGTACCGGATCGCGATGCAAGGCGTCGATTTCCTTGGGCACCGCCCTCCGATCGCGTAGGAATATTTTTTTATAAACCGCCTGGGTGCTCAACCGGTGATGCAACGATTCGACGGCGTCGCGCAAATCCTCTTGGCGGTAGCGCAGCCGCTGTTCGTGAAGTTGAACGATGAGGATATCGCCGAAACGCTCGATGACGAGCCCATCCAAGCCGTCGCCTGACCCGTTGAAGAGGCGATACGCATTGGTGGAGGCGTCGTTCCGTAGGGATTGGCGGCGTGATTCGGCGGTATCGATCATGTCCTTCAATGCAGACACGGTTCACCTGATTTTTCAGATTTCCACGGCGGCTGTTTCCTCTCGTCCCAGCCATTTCAGGATAACGATACGCGGGTGCAGGAACATGGAAAAGACCACGGGTCCGAGGATAAGGGTGAAAAGGGTTGAGCAGAACAGTCCTCCGACCATCACGGCGGCGAGACCACGATAGAGTTCGCTGCTGGCGCCGGTCATCAGGGACAGAGGCAATTGATATATGGCGTTCCACAGATAGCAGCGTGGCGTGAAACTTTGGAGACGGTCGCCATGATCGGCCTCCATTTTTTCAACCAGGCCGGCTACCTCGCTGGCTAACAGGCTACGGGCGTATGGATCAATAGTACCTACGAGCTTGATCGTGTTTGGTACCGTTGCGGTCCTGGCCGGTGCGACAGCCACTTGCTGTACACCAACGGTTTGTGCGTAACCCGACACGCTGGACAAAGCCAGAATCATGGATCGCAGAATGGCCTGTTGCGGATTCCAGCGTCTGTGTTTGAATAAACCAGTCCTGAGTCGTTTGGGTATGCTCATGGATAATCTCATTTTCCCAAGAGGCTCGTGTTTAGCTGGAGCAAATTAGTCAAAAATGGAATAATTGCTCCACCGGTGAAAGAGCGGGCGTTGCTACGTTTATTGCCTTGGGGCGGACGAGAATATTTAACAATCGTTAATTATATACAAATCGCCTACTCGTTCAAGAAAACCCTCTTGTATATTCGGCGGACGGATTTGACAATGTATAAATGCGGCTGTTTCGGGAATTTATATCGTTGTGGGGAGAATTGGTTTTTCCCCGGGACTGTCCGGGTTGCGGAAAGCCGGTCGATGCCAAGGCGGGAGCCTGGTGTGAGGTTTGTGCCCAGGGTCTACTGGCGCAGATTTCTCCCGGATATTGTCCGCTATGTGGCACCTATGTGGGGCCGCACATGGCTGACGTCGCGGGTTGTTCTCATTGTATCGATCACAAACTACCCGTGGATGGCGTGGTTTGCGTGGGGGCGTATTCCGGAGTGTTGGCGGGAGTGATCTGCAAGTACAAGTATGGCCGTCAACAACGGCTGGAGGGGGTATTGGCAGGAATGTTGGCGGACGCGATTCAAGGCCAATCGTGGGGTGAGCGGGTTGAGGGTTTGGTTCCGGTGCCCGCAAGCTGGCTGGAGCGGTTGGGATATGGTTTTTACCCCGTGGGCTTGCTGGCGAACAGTGTCGGACGACGACTGGCCTTACCCGTCTTGCCGCTGATGAAAATTCACGGCAAGCGTCGGCGACAAGTGGATTTGCCCGAATCCGAACGGCCGCGGAACGTGCGGGGGGTGTTTCATTTACGTCCGGGAGCGAAGGTGGCGGGCCGGCGGCTTTGTGTCATTGATGACGTGCATACCAGCGGTTCGACGCTGCGGGAGGTGGCCCGCGTGCTCAAGCAGGCCGGCGCGGCCGAAGTCTATGCGGCCACGCTGGCTAAGACCCATCCGGGGCGAAGCGACGCGCGACGATTGGCATAGTGAAAATTAAAATGTATCCAGATATCACCTGTCGGGTACCCATGTTTTAGGGTTGGCGAACTTTTTCCCGCAACCAGCGTATTATCAAATACGATGCTATCGTGTGCGCCCAAAAACCAGGATTACGAGGCGAAAGCGGTCAATCCGGCGAATTTGTGGTATGTGCCTGATCGGCGGATTCGGACGGCCTCGGCCGCACAGGAGGCGGTTTGTGTTGTGGACCGGCTGTTGAGTAATGAGCCGGGACAGGACATGCCGGATGAGCATTCCCTTTTCGTGGCCATGCATACCTGTGCCTATCAAGCCCTGCGTAGCCTCAAGGCCGTTGGTGATGACGGTGCCAAGGCTCGGATATGGGCTTGGCGCTGGCAGGTGATCCGTGATTTTCTGGTGGACCGGAACATGGGGCTGGTTTACGCCATGCAACAACGGTTTGCCGTCGGGCCGACCCATTTCGATTGCGATGATCTGTTGAGCGAAGGGATGTTCGGCCTGGTCCGGGCGGTCGAACGGTTCAATCCCTGGCGTGGATTCAAATTCAGCACCTACGCGTGCCATGCGATCACCCGGGCCATGGTTCGGCAGCGGCAATATGAGGGACTATATCACGAACGATTCATCGTTCAGCATGATGCGGCCCTGGATCGGGCGAAAGAGGATGAGGATTTCGCGAAGGAGCTTTATATTGAACGATTAAAACGTGTGCTACGCGAGAACACGTCGGAATTAAGCGTTTGGGAGGCCCAGGTTCTGGCTGAGCGTTACCCACCGGACAACCGGCCACGACGAACCTTGAAGGAGATCGGCCGCAGTTACGGAGTCAGCAAGGAACGTGTCCGTCAGATCGAGCGCCAGGCCGTGAAAAAAATCCGGGAAGCGCTCGCGGAGGATCCACTATTGCGGTAGATATTCGACCACGGTCTCCGGGGACTGTACAAGGGTAGGGGGCACATTTCAAGAAACAACTTGCGTAAGATCGTATATCGAAAAAGTGCGAAACCCCGCCGCAAGGATAAATAATAGACAAAGAAGCATCCGCCCTACTTTACAAAGTTCCCTTTATCTGATTTTTGTGTATGCTAAAACCATGGCATCAGGCCTGGGAGATGCCGAGGTCGAAGAATGGGCCGAGGTATTCCCGGGTAGGTTGGCATGGCGAGAGCACGGAAGAGAGGGGTAGGGTTCTTTGTGGGAATAGCCGTGGATTTTTGACTTATAGAGGTAAAAGGTAGTAGCGAGACATGACTTCCCGTGAACGAGTATTAGCCAGCTTGGCTCATCGTGAGCCGGATCGGGTGCCCCTTGACTTCGGATCCACGATGGTCAGCGGCATGCACGTGACTTGCGTGGCGGCTTTGCGCGATTATTACGGTTTGGAAAAGCGGCTGGTCAAGGCGTACGAACCGGGACAGATGCTTGGTTGGCTGGATGACGACCTGCTCGAGGCCATTGGGACCGATACCTGCGGACTAATGCCGCCATTTACCAATTTCGGTTACGCGAATGCTGGCTGGAAAAGCTGGCGGGCGCCCTTCGGACTTGAGATCCTGGTCGGCGACGGATTCCAAACCACTCTCGACACGAACGGTGACGTATTGATCTATCCCCAAGGTGATACCACGGCACCGCCCAGCGCAAGAATGCCCCATGACGGATACTTTTTTGACAGCATCATTCGCCAGCCGCCGATAGACGAGGAGAAACTCAATCCGGCCGACAATCTTGAGGAGTATGGTCCGATTTCCGATCAGGCCCTCGAACACTACAAAGGGGAATTGCAACGTGCCTCCGGCACCGGCCGGGCGATTGTAGCGGTCTTTGGCGGCACCAGTATCGGCGACATTGCCCGTGTACCGGCTCCCGGCCTCAAGTATCCCAAGGGTATTCGCGACGTGGCCGAGTGGTATATCTCCCTTGTTACCCGACGAGATTATGTTCACCAGGTGTTCGCCGGCCAGCGGGATATCGCCTTGGCTAATCTCAAACGTATCCTGTCCACAATTGGCGACAGTGTCGATGTGGCCTATGTCTGCGGTACCGACTTCGGCACGCAAACGTCATCCTTTTGTTCGGTGGATACGTTCCGCGAGCTGTTCATGCCGTACTATCGGCCGATCAACGATTGGATTCACCAGAATACCGGCTGGAAGACGTTCAAGCATTCCTGTGGTGCGGTCGAGAAATTCATGGACGCATTTATCGATGCCGGGTTCGATATTATCAACCCTGTGCAGTGTTCGGCGGCCGGCATGGATCCGGAGCATCTCAAGCGCACCTACGGCGATCGACTGGTCTTTTGGGGCGGGGGGGTGGATACGCAGAAAGTACTGCCCTTCGGCACCCCGGCCGACGTTCGCCGCCAGGTGCTCGAACGTTGTGCCATTTTCTCCCGTAGCGGTGGCTTCGTCTTCAACGCGATCCACAACGTCCAGGCCCGCACCCCGGTCGAAAACATCGTGGCCATGATCGACGCCGTCCACGAATTCAACGGCACCCGGAGATAACCATTTTTGAAATTTTAGCCCTGCTGGCCGCCTTCGGCGGGGCCTTCCTCTGGCTGCTCAGCCCGGCCGTCAACCTGCTTACGGCCTTCGCTTTCGGACTATTGGGTACGATCTGGTTTGCCCTGCGCGGACGAAAATTGGGAATGAGGGGGGGAGTAATATCAAATCGTTACGATATATCGGTACTGCCGAGCAATAGTCGGCGAGTTTCGGCAATGAATTCCTCCGCCCATGCGATGATCTGATCGGTTTGCTCCGTAGTGGGCGTGAAAAACTCGCGATAATCGGATTTCTGGCGAAGATCAAAGGCACGATTCAGGGCACGGCCAAGGTGCGCCGATAAAGGACCGTTTTTAATGAATTGTTCGGATACTTTGGCGATCAAACCGGCGTGTTTGCTGGGAGTAATCTGTCGGCTGGCCAGCAAGGACAAGGCGGCGTAGAACATGGCATAATAACCACGATTGATCGACCCACTGAGCCGGCCAGCTTGTCGATCAGCACGCGCAGATACCAACGCCTCTTCCGCCTGGCAAAGCCGATATTCGACCAAGGCCCTTATCTCATTGGTCACAGCGAAATACCCTCTTGCTTGACCGCCTTGACCAGCGGAGAAACCCGCAATGGAGTATCCGTTAGTTCATGTTGAGAAAATACGCAGGGTGTTATCAGACGACCACATTCCAATGTCGCTTCATAACACCGGTCGCTGATAGCTTGTTCAATGGGCCAGTTCAGTTCGGAAACGACCACGAATATATCGATATCGCTTTCTTCGGCCAAAGTACCCTTTGTGGCGGAGCCGAAAAGGCGAATCTCCTGTGCACCGAACGTTTTCCGAAGATCCCGGGCCAACTTGGCAAGTACGCATCGTTCGTTTTCCGTCAATTCCATAACGGTATTATACTCATTTCAGGCGATCGATGAAAAGACCTGAATTCATCTGTATATGATAGCGATCGGCCAGATCCGATCCGGCAACACCCACTCTTTCCGATAGCGACCGGTCCGCATGGTCTCGGCCTGTTCATCATCCACGAGCGTTTCGCTGGCCGCCTTCGGCGGGGCCTTCCTCTGGTTGCTCAGCCCGGCCGTCAACCTGCTTACGGCCTTCGCTTTCGGACTATTGGGTACGATCTGGTTTGCCCTGCGTGGACGGGATTTGGGATCAAGCGGGGAATAATATCAAACCATTAGAAGCACCCATCTAAGCATTTGCCGGATCAAAGCGATGGCCGTGATACTGAAGAGAAAGCCGACAAATAACGCAGTCATACCCAGAGCCGTCGGGTGCGGCAAGTGCAGATAGCTATGCAAACCGGCGATGATTGGAATAGAGCATATGGCCGGTATCGTGATCGGCAGCAAACTTATTGTTATGGCAAGCCATTCGGGAAGTTCAACGAACCAATTGGAATTCCACATTTTGCTCAGGGGCATCAAGAAAAGAAGTAGAGAGGCAAGCATGATCCAGAACGGTGCGGCTGAGTAGACCATAACCCGAAACACCTGGATCGTTCTCACCCGGCAACGTCCCAGAGTCTGACGTAGCGAACAAAGGGTAACCAGAGCCATGAGAAAACCGAAAAGCAAAAAGCCTGGGATGATAAAATGGTTAAATTCAAGATCGAAGAGTAAAGTTGCAACGTCCCAATAGTATTTCTGGAGGAAAGTAAAATTAGTCCTAGAGGCCAGTTGTGGTTGATACAGGCTATACACCAGAGGCCGAACTGCTTCCATGATTCCCCACGCGGCCAAGGACAGAACCTGCAAGGTCAATACAAACCAAAAAACCGAGGCCAAAAACAGGAACCACAAAGGTCCTGGGCGGATATCGTCGTGGATGGAGACCTGCTTCCAGAAGCGAAACGGCCGCAGCGATTTCCAGATCGTGGTCAGATACGAGCGGATCGGCTGTTTGCGCCAGTTATGCTCGAAGAGAAATTTGCTCCAGTGGGCGGCCCTGTCGATAACTTCCCGCCACTCGAACTGCAGGCCGCATTCCGGGCAGCGCGGCAGCGGGAGCAAACGCAGGTCGTAGTCGCATCGCGAACAGTTGACTTCGAAGGTGATTGTCTCCCAGTCCGGCTGGCCGTCCGGTAGCAGGGTTTCCAACGGTACGATGGGCGTCAATGGATCCGATTTGCTTTCTTCATGGGTTGCTTCCATGAACGATATTATCGTTGGCCTTTAGCGTGCGGACAAGAGGATTACTATTGTCGAATTTTGCTGGGTTGTCCTGGCCGAAGAGAAGGGGTCGGATGGTTTGGTTTTCGCTTCGCCATAGCATGGCAGAAGGGTATTTTCGGGGCTTTACGGCAATCGCCTATAACCCGCCAGATAAATGACCTTTTCGGCTCCGAATTGTCCGCCCGGACTGATGATTTGACGTTGATCGAATGTGTATTGTTGATCCAGCGCCTCGGGTGGATCCTCTCGTGTGCCGAATTGCCAAAACCAAACCCGATCATGCCGTCGTAGGCGATCGCAGCCGTCTGCCGTGAAATACCGCTCGGGTTCGTTCTGGGCCTGACAGATGTCCACCCAGTCCGCCTCGGATGGCACGGGCCAGCATCCCGGCTGACCTTCGCGGACGACGAAAATGTTTGCGATTTTGCCTTTGGCAAAATATTCGGCGTGTAGGGCCAGATGGGTGCGGGGAAAGACGATCGCGTCATCGGCCGTCACATACCGGCCGATTCGCTCATAGATGGCCGCCGGATCACTTCGTCCCACGTAAACGTATTTGAACTGGTAAAGACTGAACGCCGAAAGGGCGACGATGCCGCTTAGCCATACTGCCCGCACCGGCCATCGCCATCGTGCCAATCCCGCCGCCAGCCAGAGCAAAATGCATATATTTGCCACGAATGTATAACGCGTGGAGAAGCTCAGCAAACCGATGAACAACGAACGCGTCAATGGCAATAGAACGGCCACGAGAAACAGCAGGATTGTCAGCACGGCCGTTCGTCGGTGGTTTCTCCAAATATCGTAAAACCCTGCCATGGCCGGAACAGCGAAGACTATCAGAGCAATAAGTCCGCCTCCTGCCAGCCAGAATATTGGCAACGCCGGCCGCAGATATGTCGTCCCCAGCGTCTGGACGATGAACAAACCGGTCAAATGCCAAATATCCTCATAACCGCCGCCGATATACATCGGCTGACTCATGAGCAGCGGAAGCCATAGGCAACACAATCCCGTTGCGATTAACCCGGCAGTGCATACGCGTATTACCAGCCGGAGGTCATGGCGTACGTGCCAGAGCAGATACAATCCGGTCACCATCGAAACCCCGACGACGCTGTAGTGCGTCAGGAAGCCGATCACTGAGGCCAGCACCCAGACCAACAGACCACCGATCCGATGGTTTCGCTGATAACTGTCCGCGCCCAGGATGACCAGCATGGCCAGCAAGGCCGCCAGCGCATAGCCGCGCACTTCCGTGCCCAGATAAACCTGCCACGGATGAATCGCCGCCAGCAGGCCGGCCAACACCGCGGTCCGATCATCTACCCAGCGTCGCAGCAATATTATTAACAGAACGATGAACCCCAGATTGCACAACACCGACCCCAGTTTGAAGACCCATATCCGTTCGCCAGTTAAGCCGATCAACCCGTGCAACAAGGCCATGTGCATAGGGGGGTTCGATGGATCGAGGGCCTTTCCAAAAAGGATGTCCGACAGCCCACAGCGAGCGATCATGACATAATTCACCTCATCGCCGGTCAGTCCGGTATCCAGCATGAAGGGCAGGCGTACCGCCGCCGCCAATAGGACGACTAACAGAATCGGAATGGTTTGATGACGTTGAACAACCGTGCTGGACATAGAGCGTGTCCCGTTTCTGTCAGACCGTTGGCTCCGTTGCTCCGAGATAAACGCCGGCGTCTCATTCACCGATAACATTCAGACCTTCCTGAACGTCGCCTTTGCTCCGGTTGTCAATTTCCTTGCTCTTTCGGAACCAGTTGCCGCTGATGACCGCCGATTGCAGTTTCTCGCCGAGCAGAATGTCCGGACAATCGATGCCGAACCGGCACGAGGATACCAGCAGGCTGCCGGCCAGGGCTTCGATGGTGTTGACCGGTTTTTCGGCTTTGCCTTGATTCAAAAAAGTACACTGGTTCAGACTGACCGTCCCCTTACCCTCCGTCCGGATCGCGATTGGACAGGGGCCCCAGAAGCTGCAATTGCTCAATTGTACCGGCCCCGTGTTATGGACGGACACATCCAGCATTACCCGCGATCTGTCTCCACCGACGAATTCGCCGTTGGTGATCAGTAAACCCGGCATCTGGCAGGCATCCACTACCACCGCCCGTTCGCACCAGTCGGCACCGATCCCCAGAAAGTTGCCGTTAACGGTGCCGTGTTTGGTCTGGTGAAAGCGATAGCCTATATTCGCCCCGTAACAGAAGGTGTTCAACACATATTCCCAATCGGTGCGGCCGAACTCGAAGGCCACTAGATTTTCAAACAGGTACTTGAGCAGGTCCGGCCATTGAGGAATCCCCTCGACTTCGGCCCGGGCCCAGTAGTGCGGGTTAAAATGAACGTTCTCGATGCGCCCGATGTCCGTGCAGCGATCCACCCGAATACCTATCTTCAACGGACAGCCGAAGCAGTTACGGATGTAATGCAGCTCGTTCGCGTGCTCCGCGAAGTCGACGGCCTTGTAAGAGTTGACGAAGGTGCAGTCCATCACGCTGTTGTGCATGCCCCGCCCCTGGAGGGTCCAGGGATAGGCCACCGTACCGGGAATTCGCTGCTCGGGGTAGAAAAAGGTAATCCCCTTAACCGTGCTGGACGGACTCAGGGAAATCAGGGGCGGACCGTCTTCCTGGCCGGCATGAGCATAGGCCAGAATCACCGTGCCTTTTTTAAGCTGAGCGTGGTGAGGCCCCGGCCACACGCCCGCAAGGCAAACGCCCTCGGGTATACGGATCGGATGGTCCAGCCGAAACCGGCCGATGCCCAGCTCCACCGTGCCGCCGCCGTTGGCCGCCGCCTCATCGAGGGCTTTCTGGATCGCGGCCGAATCGTCCGTGACGCCATCGCCCTTGATTCCCGACGGCGGCTTGTCGGACGCAGCCCTCAACATGGCCATGCTGCCTACCGAGGCAACGACCAGCACGATCACAAAAACAATCAGACGGTGTTGAGACATAATATGACCTCGTATCACGACGGCCGCTTACGCCGATACATTTTCCCACTCGATCCCCACCCGCTTGATCGCGTAGCCCACCTCGCGCAGGCAATCGCCGTAGATGGTCATCCAGTGGAAACCGCGCATTTCCGCCAGCAGTCGTTGCCAATCGCCGTCGATACTGATCTCCGATTGCGAGCGGCAGATGTCCATGAACGGATTGTCCTTAACCTTGCCGGTGAAGCCAACCCATTTCTTGGCATCGAAATCCGGGATTACGTTGGTCACGACCTGCCCGATACGCATGGCCACTTTGGGGGCCGCCCCGAAATCGGATTCAAAATGCGTCATGATTTCCGCCGGCTCCAGGGTTTTCCCGTCCATCTTGCGCGGGGCGGTACAGTGGGCGATCGTCACCTCGCCGTTATGCGGCCAGGTCGGGTCGTTCAGGAATACCGGTGTACCCATGATGTGGTGCATCAGCAGACCCGCGGGGATCACCACGAAATCGGACTCGCAAAAAGCCAGATACCCACTATCGTTCAGCACGCTGAGGGTGATGCAGGCCGTCGTGTCCGCCATCGGCATGATGGTGGTCATGCACTCATTGATGGTGATGGCCCGGCAGGCGTGTTCGTCCAGAATCTGCTTGAAAACCGTCGCCAGCAGAAACCCGTTTTCCACGTACTTCTTTTCGGTCAGGAGCTTGACCGTCGGGTTGCTCAAATAGTCGGCCGCCTGCTTGCGGGCGTCGGCGACGAGAGCCGAATCGGTCTTGGCTTTTTCGATTCGCCGTCCGAGATCGTCATAGGTAACATCCTGAATATCCAACCGCCATTTTTCACGAGCGATCCGCGGGGCGTCATCGCGCGAATTACGCCCCCAACCCCTGGCCCCCCCAATGGTGACGATCCGCTGGCCCAGCGTTCGCCGCAGCCCGGTTAACGCCTTCAGCCGCCAGGCTAGTTCCGCGTAGTCGTCCACAACCACGTCGTGTATATCCACCCCCGGTTGGTCGTATGCATCAGTATCCTTGCGCAACATGCGGGGGTGCATGATCTCATAGCCCAGGTAGATCGGTCCGGATCGGTGCCGGAGGAAAAAGAGTGACGGTCGATCCGGTTTAAGCAGCGGTTCTAGGCAACCGCTCCAATGGTTGGCCCAGTAAATCAGCACGGCATCATATTTGTTTTCCGCGACTTTGGCGGATTCCTGGGGGCTGGCCACGGTGGCAAGAGGCAGGAATTCCACGGCGAGATTCTGAGCGGCCGCCATTTCCTTGAGCTCGCGGTCAATGCGGGCTTGTTCCTCGGCCAGTTGAGCGGCCGTCTGGATGCCGCACCAGCTACGCCAACTGGTTTTTTCCTTGCGTTCCGCCAAGGCAAACACAAGGACCGGCTGAACCACCAATTTTGACGCGGGTGCGAGGGTTGACCCTGATGGTTCGGCGGCGGATGCGGCTTGAACCTGTCCCCGGCCGGTGGTCAGGCTGCCGACCGCTGCGGCCACCCCGGACCCTAGTAACAACGTCCGCCGCGAGAATGAGCCGCCCTTGGGCATGTGCGAACCGCAACACGAGCAGTGATGCTGAATTCTTTCGGACATTTTTTCCTCCGATCATAGCGTAGAGTACATCCTGGAACGAGTGTGGCACCGGCGTCTCGCCGGTGCTTGTCGGCCCCGCCGGGCCGATACTATTAGGATTTTAGGACGCATTCTTGATCGAGATTCAATCGCCGCACTTTGATATTCCGAAACGCTACCGGGCCGTGGTCGCCTTGCAACACCAGCGGGGCGCAAGGCCGCTCCGGTCCGCGAAAGACCATTCGCGTCGGTCCGGTCATCTCCACATTTTCATGAATGACTATACCGTTATGCACCACTTTTATGAACCGGGCGTTGGCGATCTTGTTTCCTTGGCTGTCAAAACGGGGGGCCCGGAAGATAACGTCGTACTCCTGCCATTCGCCCGGTGGCTTGCTCGCGTTGACTTGCGGAGCCCGCCCACCGACATTTTTCTCGTGGACCCATCGATAGTATATACCACCGCAATCATCGGACTTAACTTCCGGTTTGCCAAAGCTGTCCAGAATCTGGATTTCATATCTTCCGTTGAAAAAGATACCCGAATTGGATCCTTTGGCCACCATGAACTCGGCATGCAATTCGCAATCCGCGAACATCTGTTCGCTGGCCAGATCAAAAGTATTTCCCACGGGCCCATTGACCAAAATACCCTGCCCGGACGTGGCCGCGAGACGGCCACGCGCGCCATCCATCACGGCCTCGACCTTTCCCGCCGCATGCCAGGTGGTTTCCGACAGCGGCCCCATGCTCAGCCAGCCCGTCAGGTCGCGGCCGTTGAACAATTCGATCCATTCCCCTTCGCGCTCGGTCATGTTCGGGCAATCTTCCAGCGGCCAATGGCGAAGGAAACGCCGCAGATGCGTTGCCAGATCATCCCAGTCCCCGTCATAAACGCCGATGATCCCGCGGATACCCACTTGCTCGCCTGGACCTAGTGGACGCTCCAGCAGCGGCCACAAGTGCATGCAGGCGTTTTCCCGACAGGGTGTACAGAACCGGCACGGCGCGTCCCAGGCCATATAGTACAGGCGTTTCCCGTCCAGCGAACGAACCGCGCACGCCCGGAATTCGTCCGTGCTGCTGGGTTTGAAACTCTTGTATGAGCCGCCGTCCGTTTTCGGATGTTTAGGCCAGGGGTGCATCGTTACCCACCCCTGTTTGCCCAAGGCCTTCAAGTTTTTCGGAGTGATCTGCTCGAACCAATAGCCGGCCTGGACAGGCCGTTTCAGCGCGACCGTTGCCGGTATCGCATCGGGATTTGACCAGTCCGGTTTGCCCGGCAGATGGTTGAAACTCATGCAGATATCCGCTCGCGCTTCGCCAAAGGACTCGTCGCTCAGATTGACGATATCCAGTGATACGTTCATTTCCCGCCCGCGCGGCTCAATTCGCACGTTGATCTTGAATCGGTTATCCCTGCTGATAATTTCGCCGCGAGAATAGGTGTCTCGATGCTTCCACATGCCCGGTACCGTGTGCAGGCCGCCAACGATCACCCGCTGATCGGCTCCAATCAACGCTTCCGGCAGCAGTAGACGAAAAGCCGGTGTGTTCTCGCCGGGCAGGATCACATCCAGGTCCGAACAGTTGGGTGTCTGATTAATGAAACGAAACCGATCCTCGGCGGTTTTTTGCGAGGCGGCGGTCACCGCATCGTAACCGTGCGCTTCATTCTTTGGTGTCGTACAAGCGGAACTGCTCAACCCGACAAGAACGATCCCCACAAGAAAGAGACGGACAAAGATGACAAAAAGCCTCATGAAACGGACTCCTGCATTTAGCAAGCCACGCGACCACTGCGGCTGGCACTATTGTCGATGATTTTCACATAAATTACCAGTGGTCGAGCGAAGCACGTAACGATATTTCGATCTGCTTTCCGCCGTTATGGATTACGGGGCGTACAAATCGAAAGCCACTTTCAAAGCAGAGCCATCGGCGGCCGTGGCGAAGGCCTCCTCAAAGCGGTGTAGAGGAAAGCGATGAGTCAGTAAAGGGGCCGTGTCAACCTTGCCTTCCTTGGTCAGGGTCAGGGCTTCGGCGAAATCTCGCCGCCGTGATTCCGAAGCCCCCGTTATCCGAAGCTGTTTATAGTGAATCTGGTTTGGGTCGAGCGACACATTCAACCCTTGATCGAAACCGGCGAAAAAGTTTAACTTGCCCAGTTTCCCTGCCGCCCGTAGAGCGGCCGGAACCACGGCCGGAGCCCCGACGGCACAGATGGCCGCGTCGTATTCGTCCAAAGCCGAGAATTCCTCCGGACCACACACCGAATCCGCCCCCAGACGAGAGGCCATCGCCCGTCGGTTTTCTCGCGGCTCGACCACCGTGATCCGATCCACGCCGCCCCGAGCCCGGGCCAGCAGCAGATGCAGCAGGCCGATCGGTCCGGCTCCAAATATCACCAGCGATTCGCCGCGCCCGGCTTCCAGATGCGCCCCGGGCCGGCCTAAGTCCATCTCGTGCTGACCGTTCAGGCAGCAGGCCATCGGTTCCAGCAGCGGAGCCGTCTCTATCGATACTTGCTCGGGCAACAGGAATACGTTACCACGACTTACCGCATGGGCCGGTATCAGCATATATTCCGCAAACGCTCCGTCGGTGTGATAACCTAGGGTGATGCGACGGTGGCAGAGATTTTCCTTGTCGGCCGCGCAGAAAGAGCATTGCCCACAGGATACCACCACGCAGATAGCCACTCGGTCGCCCGGTTGGCAGCAGGTGACACCTTGGCCGATCTCCGCTACCGTTCCCGAGCACTCATGCCCGATGGGATATCCAACCCGCACATCGCGGGTCTTGCGTCCGCTGATAATACGCAAATCCGTTCCGCAGATGGCGGCCGTATGCACCCGGACCAATACCTCGCCCGCTGCCGCCGCCGGCCTTGGGACCTCTCGTAGCCGTAGACGGTTTGGTCCCTCGAATACCAATGCGCGCATGGTCGTCTCGCTCATCCCGACATGTTAGCCCCTGAGCCGGATAAAAGGAATAACGACAAGATCGTGTCTACCAGACCGATGGTTGATACGACGGATCGCGTGGCGATGGAGGGCGCACGCTCGCTCACGTCTTCGATCCAGAATCGATACAGGTTTATTCCTTTCCAGCATGGCGTAGGGTATTGTCCTGTTTGCGGACGTTGATACGCAAGTCTCATACTTCAGATTTCGTTGACCTTTGGGCGAGAATGGTTTTGCCGATATAAGGGTTGAATACCGCTTGGTCGAGGTGCTTCACGATGGCCGCGGCAAACGAGGCCAGAAGAACCTCAGCGGTATCCAGCAGGCCGTGGCCGAGCAGGGCTTGGGCCATGCCGATAATCAGCGCGGTCATCACGGTCAGACAGAACACGATAATCAGCGAAGGTGACATCCGTTGCGATCGGTACCAAAGCACGATCAAGGCGGAGATCAGTATGTATTGGAAGAAACTGGTCGTGTAATCACCGAGCACGCCGTTCCATGAGCGCTCGAAGTTGCCGGCCACCGGCAACCAGGAAGAGCGTGCGACCGGAACATTAGGTGTGGAGTTGAAAGCCAGCACGGCGATACCCCAAAGTGCCAGACCGGCGGCGGCCGTGAGGACCACGCCGCGCAACACCACGAGCGGTTGACGGATGATTTGAGGCGAAACGGTATAGAGGAAACAGGCCGCGCCGATGCCGATGAAAATGAATAACCAGGCTGCCAGAAGGTCCACCGGATCCGCGACATGCGAGATGATAAAAAACTGCGCGGTCTCAACGACGAGGGCTAACAGGCCGCAACGGCTCAAGCCTCGCCAGAAAGCAAAACGCAAGGAACGGCCCGCCTCGACGGCCGCCAAAACCAGTAGAAATGCCGGCAAGGCGTACGTTCCGGCGGCCGCAAGTTTTGCTGCCACCTGCTTGGCCGACAGGCCGGCGTAGATCGATTGCGTGCCAAGGTCTGCGATGGCCAGATTCAAGGCGGCCAGAGAATGCAAGATATGTCCGGGTGTGGGATGAAAATCAAAAGGCATCAGGGCATGAATAAGCAAGCCTATGATAGCGACCATAGCTGCTGCCTCAAACGGCCGAGTCCGTAGAAGGGTAAAAAGCCACGCATGCAGGTTACGCAGGCTTCGTTGCAACCACGGACCCGCTGCAATGCCGATGATTCCGCCTAATAGATTGCATAAGGTATCGCTGGCGCTAGGTACGCGTGCGGGGATGATCGACTGCATAACTTCCGTCAGGTAGGAAACACCGGCCACCAACGCAAGGCTGAGCCCCCATTCGATTACTCGGTATGATCCGCGGCGGCGAAACACAAGACGCAGGAACGCGCCCAGCGGAACGTAGGCTAATATATTGGCCATGGCGTCGCCGGATGCCGGGGCGTGCCAGGGCAGATGCCAGGAAAAACCGCGGCTCAGATCATATCTAAAAGGAAATAGGGTCACATAAGCGATGGCGGCCAGGCCGAGGATCGCCAACAGATGTGTGGTGCGACGGGTCAGCACCGGCGGCTTAAGCGTGCATGGCGCGCGGTCATCGCCGCGCATCCTGTCGTCCCGCATGGCCTGGATTAGGGGTGTGGGCATGTCGCTTCTTTCCCGTTCAACAACCGCTGCCGGTCGTCAGCCGGTATATACTTACAATTCACTGCGAGAGTTAGCAAACCGGGCAGGCCGGTATATCGCGTTGGCCGATAATAACGCCGTTACATCCGTTCCACGACACGGATACCCAGCAAGTCCAGGCCGACCCGAAGCGTCCGAGCGGTTAAATCGCACAGACGCAGGCGCGAGGCTTTACGCCCCGGGTTGTCGGCCTTCAGGACCGGACACGACTCGTAGAATTTCATGAACAACCCCGCCAGGGCATAGAGGTAGTCGGTGAGCAGGTTGATTTTCAAACCGCTGATGGCCCCCTCCAATGTTTCGGCGAAACGCAGAATCTGACGGGCGAGCAGCCGTTCGGCGGGTTCGTCGAGAACGATTTTCCCATCCCGCGCTTCACCGATGGTTTCGGCCCCTTTGCGATAGATGCTTCGGATGCGGGCATAGGCATACATCATGTACGGGGCCGTGTTGCCTTCCATGGCCAGCATCTTGTCCCAACTGAAGATGTAATCGCTCTGCCGGTTCTGGGACAGGTCGGCGTACTTGACCGCGCCGATACCGACGGCCTCGGCGATGTCCTTGATCTCGGTTTCGTTAAAGCCGCGACGCTTGGCCTCGTCGGCTTCATTGGTCCGGATCAATTGCTCAGCGCGGCGCACGGCCTCATCGAGCAGGTCCGCCAGCTTGATGTTCTCTCCGCTGCGGGTCTTCAAAGGCTTGCGGTCCTCGCCGAGGATCGAGCCGAAAGTGACGTGGTCGAGCTGCACGCCGCCGTTGGCCGTGGTCCAGCTCGCGGCCTCGGCCGTTGCGAAAAGCATCTCGAAATGCAGGGCTTGCCGCCCATCGGTAACGTAGATGACCTGCCGGGCGCCGAGTTCCTTGATGCGGAAGCGCAGGGCGGCCAAGTCCGTGGTGGCGTAGAGGAAGGCCCCATCGGACTTGCGGATGATCATGGGCAAAGGCTCGCCTTCAGGATTTTTGAATCGCGGCTCGCCATCGGGAGTAAAATGGAAGATGCACAATGCGCCCTGATCGGGCCGCACCACGATGCGGGCAGTGGGTTGGTGGGTGCCGAAACGTTCACTGAATTCCTTGACCACCTCCGGCAGACGTTCGGCGTAAAAACTTTCGCCGCGCTCGTCGGCGGGGGTGAGACTGACCCCGAGGCGCTGGTATATCGGCAGGTAATGGCGACGGGATTCATCGACAATGTATTGCCAGGCCCGCAGAGTCGATGGTTCGTGGTTGTGCAGGGAGACGACTTCGGCCCGGGCTTTTTCGTGAAAAGCCTTATCTTCCTTGTCGCGGGAACTGGCCTGGCGATAGAAATCCTCAAGGTCTTCGAGGTGGACCGCTTCAGGGTCGGTCAGGGCCTCCGGCATCCTATCTTTCAAGAGGGCGCAGAGCATGCCGAACTGCGTGCCCCAATCGCCGATGTGGTTCTGGCGGACGACCTCGTGGCCTACATATTCGAGCATCCGGGTAATCGTATCCCCGATGATCGTGCTGCGCAGGTGGCCGACGTGCATCTGCTTGGCGATGTTCGGCCCGGAATAATCCACGACCACCTTGCGAGTCTGTTCGGCCAGCTCGACACCCAGGCGATCAAGCTCGCCGGCGGGGGGGATGGCCTCGAGCATTTCGGCCAGCCGATCCGCCCGCAGGCGGATGTTGATAAAACCCGGTCCGGCGATCTCCATGGGTTCGCACAGGTCGTTGGCCTCGGCGGGCAGGGCCGCGACGATCCGTTGGGCGAGGTCGCGAGGTTTGGTTTGGAGCATTTTCGCCAGGCTCATGGCCACATTGCTCTGATAATCCCCGAACCGTTCGTCGCCGGCGGCACGGATCATGGGGTCGGTGTCACGGCCGGCCTCGCCCAGGACCTCGATCAATGCCCGGCGGAATAGCGTTTGCAGTTGTTGAACCAATGATTTCATGATCTTCGATATCCTTCTTCGTATGGTACAAAACGCGTATTGTACCCCATCGGGCGGAATGGTCGAATCGCACGTGGCCGTCGTCAAAAACCGGGAAATGTGACGGCCTTGACCAACGGGTATAGATAGCCCCAACAGGGTGGCATGGGCAAATTCTTATCCCATCCCACTGTTGTGGGATAAGAATCTGCCCGTGTTTTCCCGGCAGTGCTATACAGCACGGGCAAATCCTTGTCCCGCTACCACATGACAAGGACCCATGCCACCCTCCGGCGTGCCGAGATTAGTATTCTGAAGCTCGTTTTTCTCTGTGTCGCAGTACCTTCATGGTAAATAACTTTGATTACAGGTATGGCGACAGCAAGCGGGCCACGCCGTCCCGCAGTTTACACGGCAGACTCCGTCCGTCTACGTCTTTCAGGGTCAGGCTTGTGGCCTGTTGTATTTTGATTTCTACAAGTTTTTCCAATCTTTCGGCCAGTTCCTGGTCGTAGCATTCCAGGTTGAACTCAAAATTAAGCCGCAGGCTGCGCGGATCCCAGTTGGTTGAGCCCAGGAGAGTCCACGCCCCGTCGACCACCATCAGCTTGGTATGGTCGAACGGCGGCGCCGAGAGCCAGACCCGGCAGCCGTGCTCCAGAATCTGCCAGAGCATCGCCGTCGAGGCCCACTGGACGAGCCGCAAATTGTTTTCTCTCGGCAGAACCACGTCAACCTCGACCCCGCGCAGGGCGGCCACGCTCATCGCGGTGATCAAGGCCGAGTCGGGCAGAAAATAGGGCGTTACGATCCGCACGGAGGAACGAGCGCATGCCAAGGCACCCAGCAGGGTTAAACGTAACTTGTCGAAGTCGATGTCCGGACCGTCCGATATGCCGCGGCTATGGACCTTACCGACGGGCTCGATGGCCGGAAACCAGCGTTCTCCATCAAGAGTCTCATGGGTGCAGAAATACCAGTCCTCGGCGAATACGTCCTGCATCTGGGCGACCACCGGCCCCTCGACGCGAAAGTGGAGGTCCTGGATCGGGTGGGTAGGATGCAGATCAAGCCAGTGCCCCTCGCGGATGTTCATTCCGCCGGTAAAACCGATACGCCCATCCACCACCATGATCTTGCGGTGGTTACGCAGGTTCGAGTACGGAAAGCTCCACGGCACCAATTGAGGCAGGAAACGGGCGAACCGCACGCCGGCCCGCCGCAAGGGGCCGGCAATGCTCGGCCAGGAATAACGGATCCCCACGCCGTCGATCAGGACGCGCACCTCGACGCCGCGCGCAACCGCCCGGGCGAGGGCGTCCAAAAATGCCCGCCCGGCCCGATCATTGTCGAAAATGTACGTGGCCAGACTAACCGAGGAGCTAGCTTGGTCGATGGCCTCCAGCATGGCCGGGTAACAAGGAGTATTCGCGTCCAGAACGGTTATACGGTTCCCAGGCAGGAGCGTTCGCCCGCTGACCCTCTCGATCAGGCGGGCCAGGGAACGCAGGTTATTCTCGAAAGGCAACGTGCCATCGGGTGATTGATACGGACAGGCTCGGTCGTCGGCGAATCCGATGGGCAGGGGGTGACGCCGCCGAAGATTACGGGCTCGGCGATGAATCCGGTTAATACCCAGCCAGGTATAAAGAATTGCGCCCAGAATCGGTGCCAGCCAGATCAAGCCGACCCAGGCGAGGGCCGACCGTGCATCTCGTTTGTGCAGGATGACATGACTCGACGCCGCCAGACCGATCAACAGGGTCAGACCCGTCAACAGATGAGGCCAGAACGCCTTCAGGATTGCCCATAATGTGCCTAAGAGCTGATCCATGCGTGCTGGATTATGCTTGGCGGCCCTGAAAGGTCAAGATCGTCTAATGCAACGCCCCTCCGCATTAAATGGGTAAGTGGTCCCCTGTTGTCAGCGGGGGAGACACCGACTAGATTATTTGGATGGCAAAAAAGAAAAACATTACCTACAAGGATTCCGGGGTGGATATTTCCGCCAATGACCGTCTTGTCGACCTGCTCAAACCTATCGTGCGCAACACCTACGGGCCGCGGGTGATGGGCGCGCACGGGGGGTTTGCCGGCCTGTTTCGGCTCGACCATAGCGAGACATTGTTCAAACATAATTATCGTGACCCGGTACTGGTGGCCTGCACCGACGGGGTCGGCAGCAAGATTCTGCTGGCCCGCGAGTCGGGTCATTTCGACACGATCGGTCTCGACCTGGTGGCCATGAACGTCAACGATATGCTGACCGTCGGGGCCGAACCGCTGTTTTTCCTCGATTATGTGGCCGTGCATGATCTTGATCCGGAACGCGTGGCCACAATGGTCGAGGGCATCGCCGCCGGATGCATCGAGGCGGGTTGCTCGCTGATCGGGGGCGAGACGGCCGAGATGCCGGACTTGTACCAGAAGGGCGATTTCGATCTGGCGGGATTCGCCGTCGGGGCGGTGGAGCGAAACCGGATCATCGACGGCTCGACCATCGAGCCGGGTGATGCAATCATCGGCCTGCCGTCCAGCGGGGTGCATTCCAACGGCTATTCTCTGGCCCGTCGGCTGGTCTTCAAGGAAGCCAAGCTAAAATACGATTCCGTGGTGCCGCAGATCGGCTGTGCGATCGGTGACGAGCTGCTCAAGCCGACTCGGATTTACGTCAAGCCCGTATTGCATCTGCTGCACTATTACCGGGTGAAGCGGGTGGTTCGGGGCATGGCCCACATTACCGGTGGCGGACTGCCGGGCAACGTGGTCCGCATCCTGCCCGAAGGCTGTACGGCCGTCATCGACACGAAAAGCTGGGTTGTTCCGCCGATTTTCAAGTATCTCCAGTCCCTGGGCGTGCAGCGCGACGAAATGTTCCGAGTCTTCAATATGGGGATCGGCTACGTACTGGTGGTTCGTCCGGCCTTCGCCAGCGCGGTCGTCGGTCATTTCCGTCGCCGGCGGATTGACGCCGTCATCATCGGCCACATCCGCAAGGGCCCTTGCGACGTGGAACTGCGTTAATGCGAAAACTCACCATGAAGTCGTAGTCCAGAGGTTATGTAAGATCTGTTGCTGACTCGGCGGAGTAACTATTCGATAAACGGCGGTTCACCCTGAATACCTCGGATGATATCCAGGGCCTTTTCTACGTCAGCCTTGGGCCCCCGCCAGATAAGCCAGACCGCACCCTCGGCGCCGCCGATGCCCCCGGCCGAAGCCTGCCAAGCCTCCACATTCGCCAGAATTCGCAGGGCCTCGATCTCGGTAACGATTTGGCCGGGCAGGATGCGCATGCGCGGCTGGTTGGTCAGCAATTCAATGGCTGAATTCACTTTTTCGGCAACCTCGCTTACCCGACCGGTGATCTGTTTTTCCAGGCCGATGGGAATAATGACGCGGGCGGTTCCCCGATCCATGAAGGGCTCGATCTTGCCGACCGTCCCGCCGGTTTTGCTGCCGGTCCAGACGCCCACGGTTCTATGTTCGTAATCAAGAGCGTTACCGCCTTTCATAATCACGTCGTCAGGTTTGATTTGCGGGAGCACGTCGTCCAGCGCAAGTTCGGGGTGGTACTGACCCTTTATGAAAACCACTTCCTTGATCGGGTCGGCGGGGGGCAGCTTCTTGTCCCCTTTCTGGGGCAAGACGTGGCCGAGCACCATGGCGCCCGGTTCAATGTTTCTGCCAAGCAGTTCTTCGGCGACGTAGGTGTTGGTCGTCCCCTTGCAGACCACAACGATGCCGTCTCGCATGGCTCGTTGGACGGCAGGCATCTGGGCTATCCCCTTGGCAATCAACCGCTTGCCCTCCGCCACGGTCAGGACGGCATGGGCCTGCACGAAGTTTTTTTCATCCGTGGCCCGAATGGTTGTTGTCGCCGGAGCCGAACAACCGGTCAAAACGACGACCAATACCAAGCAGTAGTGAAAGCTTACGCGAAGGATATTTTCATAATAGGACGTATTCATGATTCGATCCTTTCGGAATAAAAGACCAGGTGAATCCGCCGGCAGCATGATTCGATCCGCGGCGGCCAGCCATCAGACAACCATTCTTCTACTCACGTATAAATGAAAGCAACTTTTTTTTCCAGCGGCGGTTCCCCTTTTTACCTCGAGCGGATACGATGGAGACATGGCCGGCAGTGTCCTACTTATCGATCCCGATCCTCGCGTGCGGCAGCAGGTGACCACTGCCTGTGGGCAACTTGATGCCGCCCTGACCGCGGTGGATCGTCTGTCCGACGCCTGGCCGGTGATCGCGGACAAATCGCCCGATGTCATTCTCCTGGACGTCGATCACCCGGATTCGGGCGGGTTCGACGGTTTTGACCAGTTACGCCGCCGCTGGCCTCGATTGTGCGCGATTCTGATTGCCGAGCGCAGTCTAAGCGAACAGGCCATCGAGGCCATGAAACGCGGGGCCCTCGATTACCTGCTCAAGCCGCTGACGCACGACGGACTGATCGCTCAGATCGGCAACGCCCTGCGTATCAGTCGGGACATGACCGTGCCTCCCGTATATGAAACGGAGATGCCGGATAAGGACGTTGATCGAATTGTCGGCCAGTCCCCGGCCATGCAGGAGGTTTTTAAACTGGTCGGATTGATCGCCCCGCGTGAGGTGAATGTCCTGATCACGGGGGAAAGCGGTACCGGTAAGGAATTGATTGCCAAAGCGGTTTATCATCACAGCCAGCGCAAGGATAAGCCTTTTCTGGCGGTCAACTGTGCGGCCATTCCCGAAACCCTACTGGAAAGTGAATTATTCGGCCATGAAAAAGGTGCCTTTACCGGGGCCAACGTCCGGCGTATCGGTAAATTTGAGCAATGCCACGGCGGTACCCTGTTTTTGGATGAGATCGGCGATATTCCGCTGACTACCCAGGCCAAACTGTTGCGGGTGCTTCAGGATGGCGGCTTTCAGCGGCTCGGCGGCACGGAAACCATCCATGTCGATGTACGTATTATCGCTGCTACCAACCAACCCATTGAACAACTGATTGAAGAACGTCGTTTTCGGCAGGATCTATATTACCGGCTCAAGGTGGCCTCCATCGAAGTGCCTCCGTTACGTGATCGCGACTTGGATCCGGTATTACTCGCCCATTATTTTATCAAGCGTTTTAATCGTCCGTTGGGTGCGCATATCCAACGCCTTTCTCCGCACGTGTTGCCGGTTCTGTTGAATTACCCGTGGCCGGGTAACGTCCGCGAGCTTGAGAATGTCATCAAGGCGTCCCTGGTGGTTGCCCGGGGCAACGTTTTCCAATTGGAGTATCTACCTGAAAAGATCCGCAACGCGACACGCCCGTCTAACCTTGATTCGAGTGAGGTCACCTCCACCGGTTCGTCTGTTTCCTTGGACATGGGCTTGCATGATCTGGGTAGACAATTACTGGCCCAAACGCCATTGCATGGGCAGATTCATCGCAAAATGGTTGAATCCGCCGAACGAGCGGTCATTTGTGCTGCTTTGGAGCATACCTCGGGGAGCCTGGCCCCAACCGCTCGTCTTCTGGGAATTACCCGATCCACTTTGCGAAAAAAAATGAAGCATTTAGGGATCGAGGTTAGCAAAACCGTATCGAGCCTAGAAATTAATCAATCTGGTCAATGATTGACCAATTTGAAAGCATTCTATCCGTTCCTTTTTAGCTTTTTAGATATATGTAAAACATGTAAGCTATTGATAATAATATACATAAGATATAAAAGCATACGCAATTCGTCTGGCATACTTCATGATAATAAAAGAGATGCGTCTTATTCACCGCCGGCCTGGTGGCTGGTTGGATGGTCCGCAAGGAGCCAACTGCCCCCGACCAGCAACCGGGCTGGCGAATACTTGGTTTTTAGCGAGGAGTGTGATGACGTGACTTTATGACCCTCTTGTTTCCGGAGGATTTTTCATGAATCAGGTGCGTGAGGAGCGCGATGCTTTTATTTATCCAGTGCTG
Organism: uncultured Planctomycetales bacterium; assembly: GCA_964401335.1. Taxonomy (GTDB): domain Bacteria; phylum Planctomycetota; class Phycisphaerae; order UBA1845; family PWPN01; genus JAAYCU01. The sequence goes on along the minus strand of CAYNYK010000008.1, from coordinate 21,335 downwards.
AAGGCATGGCCGGGCGATAACAAGCTCCGCGCGCGGCAAACCCCCAAAACCTATCTTGCCCCGGAGGAGCTTGAAGAATTCAAACGCGAACTGCTTGATGTGCGGAGAAAACTCCTGGATGGCGGTGATTTCGCTCATCCGGCTATTGTGGACACCCTCAGCAATAAGCGGGGACTATTGAGCGAAATTGATCAAGCCCTGCAACGCATCGAATCCGGGACTTATGGTATCTGCCTGGCCACCCATCGGGCGATTCCCAAGGCCAACCTTAAGGGTATGCCTTGGGCCAAATATTGTTATGATGATTAAACGATCCGCCTGAAAAACACGTCTTTCGTTATCTCGTGTCCATCTGGCTATATACGATGCCGACCCGGAGAGGGGTTGGTTGCGTCATGGCTACGGCAAAACGCTCCTGTTGTCCGATGTATTTGGTGACTGCCGAGTGGTGAGGGGAGGGAGCAAGGTAAGCCGGTCGCCTTCAACGGCGGCGATTGCATTAACGCTTCATCCGCGTATGATAACGGCCATGATGGGAATTGGGATAAAGACCTTACTAGCCAGGGACGGCCAATCCTGAAATGTTACCAGCAAAACACAATGACAACGGACAAATGACGCTGAGTTTTGGCGGGACGGCATCTTCCCCATCTAAAAGTCGTGGCAAACAGTCCGACTCGACCAGGGGGGAGAATAAGCCATTATCGCCGCCGGAATCGAAACCAACCGAACCGGATCCCGAAACCTCCCGGATAAAGCGCGTGAAAACGGTGAAATCCGCGACCGCCGAAACCATGGCCAAACAGCAGCGGGACATTTCCGTCTCGGAATTTTTCGCCAAGAACCGTCACCTGCTGGGTTTTGATAACAAACGCAAAGCCCTGCTGATGACGATCAAGGAGGCGGTGGATAATGCCCTGGACGCTTGCGAGGAAGCCGGGCATCTGCCGGAAGTTGAAATCCGCATCGTGCAACTGGCCGAGGACCGTTTTCGGATCATCGTGAGGGATAACGGACCGGGAATCGTCAAACAACAGATCCCCAACATATTTGGCAAGCTGCTCTACGGATCCAAATTTCACCGTCTAAAAATGTCTCGCGGACAGCAGGGTATCGGCATCTCCGCCGCCGGGATGTACGGCCTGCTGACCACCGGAAAAAGCGTCAAGATCACCTCGCGTACATCGCCCAAGAAAGAGGCGCATTACTACGAAATACAAATCGATACCAAGAAAAACGCTCCCAACATCGTCAAGGAGGAAATCGTCGAGGTGGATTGGGAGAGCGGCACCCAGGTGGAGATCGAGCTCGTCGCCTCCTATAACAAGGGGCGGCAATCGGTGGATGAATACATCGAGCAGACGGCCATCGCTAACCCGCACGCTCGGGTGATCTACTGCCCGCCGGTGGGGGAGCGGGTTGTATACGAACGGGGCACGGAGGTGATGCCCGCGCAGACGGAGGCGATCAAGCCGCACCCGCTGGGCGTCGAGTTGGGTATGCTGATCAAAATGCTGCAGGATACCAAGTCGCATTGGCTGACCTCTTTTCTGCAGACAGAATTTTGCCGAGTGGGTCCGAAAGTGGCCGCCGATATTTGCCAAAAGGCCAAGCTCAATCCGCATTCGCATCCGCGGAAAATCGTGCGCCAGGAGGCGGAAAAGCTCTATCAGGCCATCCAGCAAACGAAGCTCATGGCCCCACCGACGAATTGTCTCGCACCGATCGGGGCCGAGCAGATTCTCACCGGTTTGCTCAAGGGCGTCAAAGCGGAATTTTTTGCCGCCGCCACGCGTCCTCCGGCCGTCTATCGCGGCAACCCTTTCCAGATCGAAGTGGGGCTGGGCTATGGCGGCGAACTCGGCCCGGACCCGAAAGAAGAGAACGGGGATGAGGAAAACGGCGTAGGGCGAAACGGTCGAGGTAAAAAGAACGGGAATAACGGCGGCCCTTCACCGGCCCGCTTGATCCGTTTCGCCAACCGGGTGCCTTTGCTATATCAACAATCGGCCTGTTGTATGTTCAAGACCATCGTGGACTTGGACTGGCGACGCTACGGGCTGTCGCAAAGCAGTGGAGCGGTCCCGCAGGGACCGCTGGTGATTATGGTCCACATGGCCAGTGTCTGGGTGCCCTTTACGTCGGAATCCAAGGAGGCCATCGCCGATTACGACGAGATTCGACAGGAAATACGGCTCGCTCTCCAGGAATGTGGGCGAAAATTGTCGGCGTACCTCAACCGCCGGCGACGGCAGAGATACGAAGGCGATCGTCGCGGGGTATTCGAACGCTATATCGGAGAGGTGGTGGAAGCCTGCGCGACCATCACCCGGATCAACCGCAAGGAATTGAATGAGGATTTGCTGAAACTTGCCCGAAAAATCACCGCTCGGGCCGACGAAGCCCTGGACGAGCACGGCCGACCGATTGCCGGTCCGGCCACCAAGCTGACCAGCAGCGAGTTCGGCGAAAACACCATCGTTGTGGATCGGGACGCCGAGCCGGCCGGGGAGCTGTTTCAGCGTTCCGCGTAAGCGGGGGATGAGCCACTGAAAAGGTCACGGAAGATACCGGAGAAACCAGAGACAAGTACTAGTCGTGGGTGCAAGCCCAATAATCACCTGTTGAGACATTTTTCCGGTAGGCCGATCGTCGGTGGATTTCCGTGAGCGTCTGACACGGGTTTGTTCCCATCCCAATTTATAATGGTTAAAATGACAAAGTTATGTCTAATCCTGGCGTAGACATCCCGATTGGAGTAGTTCGGCTTCCTTGGGAATGGCTTATGAGGCATGAGCGAGCGACCGAGAAGGTGCAGGAACGTTTGAAAAGAACGGCTCGTGCCTTGGATGGTGCCGGTGTGGATTACGCAGTGATTGGCGGTAATGCGGTTGCCCTCTGGGTGGCCAGCAGGGATCCGGGAGCGGTGCGAAATACGAAGGATGTGGACTTGCTCATCGCCCGTAAGGATTTGGAGAGGGCGGCGGCGGCTATGGCCGCCGTTGGTTTCGATTTGATTGAAGCCAATGGGGTTACGATGTTTGTCGAACGCGAAGATCCCATGCCGAGCCGAGGCGTGCAGATTGTTTTTGCCGGCGAGAAGATCAGGCCACATGATTTATATCCAGCTCCGCGGATCAAAGTTGGATTGCGTGATTCGAGCAATGTTCCGGCTCTCGATCTGATAGAATTGATTATGCTTAAGCTGGTTGCTTTTCGCGATATTGATCGCGTGCATATACGGGATTTGCTTCATGTCGGATTAATAAACGATTCGGTGGCAGAAAAAATTCCCCCCGAATTGCGGCCTCGATTACAGGAAATCCTGAACAATCCGGACGGTTGAGGTTTTAACTCAAGGAGGAGATGCATTGGCCAAGAAGGCAACGGGAACTAGGGACGCGGAGGCCGCCGGCGCCGCGAAATCATCGTCACGGCGCTTAGCACGGGCGGCGAGAGCCGACGTGACCGGCAAGAAGATCGAAGCGCTTGCCCAACTGGTGGCGGCTTCGGCGAAAAAGCAGAAAAGCCCACGTATGGAAATTCCGACCCGGGCTTTGTCCAATATCCGGTTCGACCCCAAGAAGGCCATCATCGAGATGGGTTCGAACAAGCAGGTCCGCGAGTTTTTCGATCTGGGCATGGCCAAGAAATTCATGCAAACCATGTTGATCGCGTCGGCCTGCAAGCAGTTGATCGACGCAGGCAAGACCGCCTCCATTCGTCAGTTGTACTACCTGTCCAAGCACGACGTGGCCGGCACCCGCGAAAAGACCTTTAACGACCAAGCGGAGTCCGACCCTATCATCGAGGACCTGGAAGTTACCATCGACGCCTTGCGCGAGGAGTTGCACGTCTATGCCAGTAATCGCGGGGCCCTGGTCGGTCCGATCACGTTGGTCGATGACGGGAACACGCTGGATTGCATGCGCATGGGGTCGGCCGGTTACGCCGTTCCCGGGATTGTCGAGCCGGATGTCATCCAGTTCAAGAAATGCACGGCGAAATTCATCCTGCATGTCGAAAAAGATACGATTTGGCGGCGTTTCTATGAAGACCGCTTCCACGAAAAGCACCATTGCATCGTTACGCATGGCGGCGGCCAACCGGCCCGCGGCATGAGACGGTTATTGCGACGGATGCACGATGAACTGAAACTGCCGGTTTATTGCCTGCTCGATAACGATCCGTGGGGGTATTATATCTACTCGGTCATCAAGCAGGGATCAATCAATCTGGCTTATGAAAGCCGACGGATGGCCGTTCCCGCGGCGCGATTTATCGGCGTATCAAGCTTTGACTACGAACGCTGCGGGCTTAGCGACGATGTCAAGATCGGTCTGGAGGACGGCGACATTCGCCGGGCCAAGCAGATTCTTGCCTATCCCTGGTTCAAGGGTAAAAAACCGTGGGAAAAGGAAATTCGCAAGATGATGCAGAACGGCTTCAAGATGGAAGTCGAAGCCATGATCAACAAGCGACTCACGTATCTCACCGAGGAATATGTCCCCATGAAGATACGGGATAAAAAACAGTGGCTGGATTAGTCCTCATCTGAAGGGTGGTTCTAAAACCGGGAGTTGGCAAGGTGCTCGAAAAAGTCCGGGCCTGCATGACCAAAGCTTTGAAACTGGAGCCGGCGGTGGCCGCCTCCGTTGACCATGATACCACCGCCGCTGATTTGCCCGGTTGGACGTCGGTAACCCATCTGGCCCTTGTGCTGGAGATCGAGAAAGCTTTTCATGTGCAATTTGACAATGATGAGATTGTATCTCTCACCAGTGTCGGGGCCATCGTGGAAAGCTTGCGGAGCAAAGGCGCAGCCGATGAGCAGCGGGATCGGGAAACGAATGGATTGCTCCATGACGTTCGGCAACGCCCTTCAAGGGCCTGAGGATGAGGATATTTCCGGTGTCTGGCAACATTGCGGGAGAAACTTCGGTGAATGAGAAAGCGGACATGGTTACGCCGGTCTATATGCCCCAGGAGAACGTCAACGACGAGGAAGTCCGGCTGGTGGCCTGGCGGGTGGAAAACGGCGAGCGGGTCGAGTCGGGAAGCGTGCTCTGTGAGATGGAGACTTCCAAGGCGATTGGCGAAATGATCGCTCCGGCCTCCGGCGTCCTTCGCCAAATCCACAAAATCGGGGACATGATTCCCATCGGTGAGATCATCGCCTATATCGGCCCTTCGCAGCAGGCCATTGACCGTTACATCAATTTACGGAAACAGGCGGTGGAGGAGGCTCCGACCGCCATGACCTCCGCGGAGGTGGAGGCCACGGCCGGGGCTTTGGATCTGGCCCGTCGCTATGGGATCAACCTGGCCGATGTGAAAACCAGCGGCCAGATTCGCCGTCAGGATGTCGAATCCTTTATCGCTCAGCACGGCTTAAGCGAGGTAAGCGGAACTCATGGCGATATCGCACCTCCGATTTCGCCGGTTTTACCTGTGGCCTTGACCACCAAGGTCGTAGCCCTTGAACCGCTCAGCGATCACCAATGGGCCATCGCGGGCCACCTGGCCCGAACGCAGGCCAATATGGTAACCGCCCATGCCGGGATGGATCTGAATATGACCGCGGCCCTGCGCTGGGTCGAGGCGACGAAAAAGGCCGGCCTGATGACCGGGACCATACCCGTCTTCCTTCATGCCGCCGCTGCCGCGGTGGTTGCAGTCGGTAAGCTGGCCAGTTTTCGTCTGGGTCGGCAAGTTTACCGGTATAAATCGGTGGATATCGCCTATACCGCCCGGAGCAATGATGGTCGTCTCTTCACGCCCGTGGTGAGGAATGTCGACCAACGACCGCTTGATGAATTAGCCGCCGAATATTCGCGTTTGAATATGGCGGTCTTTCGCGGCAAGGTGGAACCGGTGGATATGTGCGGCGGTTGTTTGACTCTTTCGGTATTAGACGAGCATCCTGTGCGCTTTCATGTTGGCCTGCAGAATGCTTATCAGTCGGCGTTATTGACCATCGGAGCGATCCGTCAGGAGCTTCAACTGGCCGATGGAAAACCGGTTGCCAGCCCCACCGTCACCGTCACCCTTTCCTACGACCATGGCCTGATGGACGGCTGGGAAGCGAGCCAGGCACTTGCCGCCATGAAGAAGGCCATCGAATCGGTGAACGTCTGATAACCAGACCAATCGGTCCCATATCTTTTTCCTATACCGAACCGGATTCGCCAGTCAGGTCGGCCGATAACAAGACTGGTGACGTTGTTGAAACAAAAGTTGTTTTCGGCTTTGTCCTGGCGTGTCGAGGCCCGCGCCATGCGCATGTCGGCCGGTGCCGGAGCGCGACTGCGTCATCGATGCGGGAATTTCATGCGCCTGCTCGATGCTCACCGCAGCTTGCCGGATATTACCGATCGCGCGGTCCTTCTTTGTTTCCATGGTGTTACGGAACGTCACCGTGATCCGGACGTCGAATGCGACGTGTTGACGGCGAAGGCTTTTCGGCAATTGCTCGACGTTGTAGGCCGTTCGTTCCACGTGGTCAGCTTGGCTGAAATGGTCGAGGCCCTGGAGCAAGGAGGCCCGCTGCCTCCACGTTGCCTTGCAATTACTTTCGATGACGGGTATGCGAACAATGCCACTGTGGCCGCCGAGGAACTGGCCGCCCGAAAAATGCCGTGGTCGGCTTTTCTTCCTGCGGGGTTGATCGAAAGCGGCCAACGCCAGTGGGTCGACGATGTACGCATCCTGCTCCAGCGCGGAAGCCGAAGGGAATTACGTTTTCATTGGGGAGCGCGCGATCTGGTTTTGAATTTAAGAACACCGAGGCAACGTCTGCAAGCCGTCCGAATGGTTCATGAAATATGCCGTTATGTGCCGGAACAGGACCGCCTGGCTCGGTTGAGCGAGCTATACGCCTGTTACAATGAGGATGAAATCGCCTCGCTTCGCGCGCAATTTCCCGTATTTTCACCCATGACCTGGAAGCAGGCCCGGCAACTGCAATCGGCCGGGGTTGATATCGGGAACCATTCGCTGTCGCATATCGCTCTTGCCCAGTTACCGGTCAAGCTTATTCAGCGGGAAGTCGTGATGGCCCGTGACCTCCTTGAAAAACGCCTGGGTGGTTATCATCCGCATTTTTCCTACCCTTACGGCCGTCCCGGCGCGGTTTCCGACCTGGCCGAGAGGGTCATCCGCGAGGCCGGTTATCGTTGTGCCGTCACCCTTGAGCAGAACACCATCGACGCCCATCGTGTCAACCTGTTACAATTGCCCCGCTTGATCGTTTCCACCGATGTCGGCCGAGTATTGTTCGGCTTGTGGCAGCGTTTTATTCGATAAGATTAACTATGCAGCCATCGATCGGCCATCCTGAAAATCCCGGTAATTCCTGTCGGTCGGCTCCTTCCTCGCAAGGCCCGATCGCTCCCGGTGCGAAATTGCGCCCCGTGCAACCGGTGGATGCCGAGTGTATTCATGAATTGTTGTTATCGATACTGCCGGAGGTCTTGCCGGATCGAGCCCGTTGGCTGGCCCGTTGGCGGTGGCAATATTGGGATAATCCTTATCGGTTAAATCGACCGGCCGGCTGGATCTTGGAGGCGGCGGGAAAAATCGTCGGGCATCTGGGGGCGGTTCATGTCCCTCTCCGCATAGGCCAGCAGCGCACTACTGGTATTATCGGAGCGGATTACGCCGTCTCTACCGACGCGCTTCGGCAGGGAGGGGCTTTCGCGGGATTGCAATTGGCCCAGGCTCTGTTTCAGGAATCCGGCGATCATATCGTGCTGGCCACCACCGCCAACGAGCAGACCGGAGCCATATTCGGCCGATTCGGTTGTCGTCCGGTGGAATGGACCCGCGAATTCTGGCGGGCCCCGGCCACCATGACGCAGTTGGTGCGCACTTATCGGGGCTCTTCGAACCGCCTGGCTCGTCGGCTGCTTTCCGGCTTAACTGGGTCTTTCATCGCGGGTGCCTTGGGGTGCGGCTGCGCGCTTCTTCGTCATCAACCCGCCATCCCCCTTCGGCCCGGTTGCCGGATCGAGATCACCATGCCTTGCTCTCCCTGTACACTTGGTTTGCTCTATGAGCAACTGGTGGCCAATCTTGGAGTATCGGTCACCAGGCCGATAATCGCCAATGGGTCGCCCGCGGATTTCGGCATCGATCGTTCGCAGGACTATCTCGATTGGCGCTATACTCGTCACCCCGAGCGCGAAAATATCCGGCTGATTGCGTTGAGCGACGGTGCCGGTCAACCGCTTGGATCGGCGATCATTTTCCTGGATATGTACGCCCCTCGGCGGATCGCCTGGGTGGAGGAAATGGTTGTTTGGCCCGGCTGCCGGGATGTCTGGCCTACGTTATTCAGCGCTGCTTTGCGTTTGGCCTGGGCGCATGATATGGAATATCTCGTAACGACGACGGGCCGACCGGACCTGCGGGGACTGTTCTGGGAACTGGGTTTTCAATGCCGCGCGCGGAACGCCCCGGCCGCTTTGATTTTGAAATCACCACAATGCCCCCTGAGTCAATCACTGCTCGAACCGCTCGAGGATCATTACGAATTCTGGCATGGGGAAATGTTCTGACGCATGTTCGAATGCTGGGCTGATGACGGTTGGCCATCCTGCCCGCTCTTCGTACACCTGCTTAGAGTGCATCCTAAAACCGGTGTAGCACCAAACCACTGTAGCACCAAACTGGTGCAGCAACAAACCGGTCCAGCAACAGCCCGGTGTAGTACCATACTGGTGCAGAACCAAACTGGTGCAGCACCATACTGGTGCAGAACCAAACTGGTGCAGCACCAAATTGGTGCAGAACCAAACTGGTGCAGCACCATACTGGTGCAGAACCAAACTGGTGCAGAACCAAATTGGTGCAGCACCAAATTGGTGCAGAACCAAATTGGTGTGGCACCGGCGTCTCGCCGGTGTTGGTCGGCTTGGTAGGGCCGACGTTATCCGGTTTTAGGACACACTCTTAATTGCTCCGAGGCTGGAGGAGGCATACATCATCGATGATTTCACATACCCGGTAGTTTTGGCGGAGGGTGTGGGCTGCGGGTCCGAAGTAGGATTCCGTGTCATCGAAAACGGCCGATTCGACAACCTCGCGATCCGCGTTCCTTGCGGCGAGGGGAATACGAGCCACGAGGACCTTGGGTTTTTGCCGGTCGATGGCCTCCATGAAGGCGTCGAACATGTGGCTGTAGACCTCTTGGGCCACGAAGAGTTTGTAGACCGGTGGTCGGCCGGCGAAGTAATACATGCGTGGCTCGTTGAATAGACATCCGATCGGATCGGAGTCGGCGGTCAGAGCGCGCACGCGTTCCGCCGTCTTGCGGGTCGTCGAGATCAGGGGGTAGCGCGGCTGGTGTTTCGTGATATTATCCTGATATTCCTCAAGGGACATCCGGGCCAGGACATAAGGCGATGCGGAGGGCGTAACCATCTTGGCCCCCCAATAATCCACCGTGTGATATATAACCGCCGCCAGGCAGACCAGCCCCCAGGCCCTCGACGCATGCTCTTCGAAACCGAAGCGGCGGACCCCTTCCACGATTTCATTGCCGGCCAGATAAGCGGCGAAGGCGAAGAGCGGGAAGAAATGGTAGAAAAAGAAGTGACCTTGCATAACCATTCCCACAAAGGAAGCAACGCCCAACAGCATCGCCATTCGCCAGATACGAGATCGCCCGCGCCAAGGTTGGATCACGATGGCGCCGATGGCCGGGATGAGCAACCCCATCGCGCGTATGGCAATCTGTTGCCAGGCTGTCCATTGATGGGTAATCAACAGCAGCCCCCATACGCCGCCCATCAGGATGGAAAACCCCAGCCATTGGCCGGCCGACCGTGGAAAGTTTTGGTGACAGGATTTACCAACCCGAACGGTCAGTATAAGACATAGGCTGCCGGCAATAATTCCACCCGCGAGGAGGGAAGGGATGATTTGGCGGATGATTGTCGGTCCAAGGATATAGCCGGGTATGTCGCGACGAGTCATGACGTTTCGGAAGCCGGCCCACCAGTCCAGATGAATTAACAATGCCACGGCGCCGATGGCCGACAACAGGAAACCGGCTGCAAAAAGGGCGGTTCGTATAAAGCCTCGGATTCTCGCTTCGCGCACCGTCCATGATTCGCCAAGCATATAGAGCCATAAGGAGGCGAAACAAAGCCCGAGAGTCGGTTTCATTGAAAAAGCGGCGAAGGCGCACATGCCCCCCAACAAATGAGCGAGAGACGCCCACCGATCGCCGGTTTTATCCTTGAAAAGTGCGGCATGGAAGGCCAACAAGAGAGGCAACACCGCCATTCCGTCACGCTGGCCGGTGTGAATGAAACCACTGCCGAAGTAGGCCATGGCGTATAGTATCGCCGCTACGATTCCCCCGGCCCGACGGCCGTCGTCCCGCCAGCCCAAAGCGAGCAGGGCGATCAAAGTACATAACTGCCACCCCCCATCGAATAAACGAAGCGCCTCGGGTGACGAGCCCACCAGACGGTTGGCCAGCCAATGCACGGCGATGATGCCCGGCCAGTTCTGCTCCCAAACGTCGGCGTACATGCGTTGACCGGCGGCGACCCGGTCGGTGATGTACTGATAGACGGCCATGTCATAGCTGATGGGGTAATACAAGTATCGGCTCAGCGAACCGATATAAACCGCCCCCAACAGTGCGAGCAAAAGGCCTGTGACCAGAAGGTTTGCCGACCGGTTTCGCGATTGCGGATAAACATGCATGTTCAGGGAAAGAGTCGTCATCGGTCAGACATTATTTCCTTTCGGAAAATCCCTGCTCTTCAGAAGCAGTTTCATTGTCCTATAAACATCGGGTATCCCCCCGCCTATCTGAAACGATCGGTAGATAAAACCAACACGGCGATTGCGTCTTTTATCGACTCTGGGGGCGAAAGGTCTTATAACCGTCTATTATTATTGGATTTAGCTTAATAAACGGCCGTAGGCTGCCGATTTAGCGGACAGTGAACGTCACGGATGGACGCCTCCGACGGCTATCGGACTGTCGGTTGTTTCACGGAAGGAAACTGCGTTGAAACCTGAATGTTCCGTTGTTGTCCCGCTCTGTAACGAAGAGAAGAATCTGCCTACGCTCCACCTTCGGTTGACGGCTACGCTTCGCCAACTGGCCATCCCTTACGAAATCATCTACGTCGACGACGGGAGTACGGATGAGACCCCGCGAATGATCGTCGAAACGCAACGCAACGATGCTTGCGTGCGGGGTATATTTCTGTCGCGCAATTTCGGACATCAGGCCGCCCTTTGTGCCGGACTCGAAGCCGCTTCCGGCCGCGCGGTCGTTTCCATCGACGGTGATTTGCAGGATCCGCCCGAACTTATCGCTCGGATGATCGACAAGTGGCATGAAGGTTATCACGTGGTCTATGCCCGTCGCCGCCGCCGCAAGGACAATCCCCTCAAATTGCTCGCTTGCCATGTGTATTATCGTTTACTCCGCTGGGCCAGCGATATCTCTATTCCTTTGGACACCGGCGATTATGCTCTCATGGATCGCCAGGCCCTGGATCAGTTGAACGCCATGCCCGAACGAACCCGTTTTGTCCGCGGGCTGCGCGGATGGGTGGGGTTTCGACAAGCCGAGGTGGAATATGACCGAGATCCCCGCCGTGATGGGGAATCGAAATATCCCTTTGGCCGGCTCCTGCGCCTCGGACTCGACGGTCTGGTTGGATTTTCCGACAAACCCTTGAAAGCGATTGCCTCGCTGGGAATGCTGTTGACGGCCGCCTCGCTTATCGGCTGCGTTTTCGGGGGAATTGCCCTCGTCCGTGGAGCGAGCTCGATGGTGTTGCTGATGTCCCTGATGGCGACGTTTGGCGGTATCCAGTTACTTGCCCTTGGCGTTGTCGGAGAATATATCTCCCGTATTTACAACGAGGTTCGCGGCCGCCCACTCTATTTGATCCGCGAGCGTATTGGTTTCAAGGTCCATCCTCGGCCGGTACCCAAAATTGTGGACTATTTGGATACCCGGTCGACCGATCGTCAGGAATCCGCCACGGCCTTGCGTTTGAAAAGGACCTATAGTCATGGTCTGGCCCTCCACGACGAGATCGCCGCGTCTGACACCATCTGATCCGATCCAGCGATTGCCTGTCGGCAATTTCCTCGCTTGAGACGCGCGCAAAAAACTCCTCCCCCTGTCTCGTTTTTTCAAATGGGGTTTGCCGATCCATCGCGTAGTTGCGTGGACGTTACCAAGCCCGCCAGGGTCAATCACCCCTCACCCCAAGGGGGGTAAGGTGACCGGCAGCACCAGATTGATCGGCGGCTTGCGGGCCTGCAGAGCCTTCAGCGCCGCGCCGGGCATCGGGGCGTCGAGCTTGAAGGTCATGAGGGCCTTGTTCTTCTGGCGACTGAGCATGAAGTCAGCGATGTTCACCTTGTGATCGCCGAGAATGGTGCCGACCATGCCGATCACGCCCGGTTCGTCGTCGTTCTGGATCATGACCATTTCCCCTTCGGGCACCAGGCTCATCTCGTAGCCATCGATGGCCATGATACGCGGCCGTCCATCCACGAAAATCTCACCGAGTACCTCGTGGGCCCCTTCGTTCGTGGAAACTTTCAACCGCACGCTGTCGGTGATGGAACTGATGGCCGTATCCGTGGTCAGTTCTGTCTTGATGTTCCGTTCCTTCACGAACGCGTCGATGTTGATCATATTCAATCGGCTGGTGAAATGGGGACTGAGCAGGCCGACCAGAAGCTGCTTGAGCAGGGTGCCGGCCAGTCCGTGCAGCGATTCGCCATGCGTCGTGACTCCCACGCTCTCGATTACCCCCGTACACAGCCGCCCGATGATCGTGCCCATCCGCTGGGCCAGATCCACATAGGCCTTGTCCCGCTCGGACATCTGGGCGGGCAAACCGGCGACGTTCACCGCCCAGCGGATTTCGCCTTTAGTCAGGTAGTTGAGCAGAATATCCACCGCGTC
>CAYNYK010000008.1:0-8367 GCA_964401335.1 uncultured Planctomycetales bacterium | reverse complement strand
GATAGTCACCGCCAACTGGGCTTCTTCCGTGGAAGCGCCCAAATGAGGGGCCAGTACCGTGTTCGGAGCGGTCAGCAGCGGGTTGTCCGGGGCCGGCGGCTCGGTCGTATAAACGTCGATGCCGGCGGCGGCCACTTTCCCGTTGGCCAGGGCCTCGGCCAAGTCGGCATCGTTGATCACCCCGCCGCGCGAACTGTTGACAATCCGCACGCCGTTCTTCATCTTGGCGATGTTGGCCTTGTTAATCATTTGTTTGGTGTCGTCCGACAGCTTGGTGTGTAGCGTCAGGTAATCCGCCTGCGCAAAAACCTCATCGCGCGATTTGCACAAAGTCACCAGCCCGTCGACCGCCGTTTCCCCGCTGTAAAAAGGATCATAAGCGACGATTTTCATCTCGAATGCGGCCGCTCGCCGGGCCACCGCCGACCCGACCCGGCCCAGCCCGATGATCCCCAGGGTCTTGCCCGCCAACTGGGTGCCGACAAATGCCTTGCGATTCCATTGCTTTTCTCGTACGTGGGCATCGGCTTTCGGCGTGTGGCGCGAGATGGCCAGAAGAAGGTTCATGGTCTGCTCGGCGGTGCTGATGGTATTGGCGTCGGGTGTGTTCATGACCAAGATGCCTGCCTGGGTGGCGGCCTTGATGTCGACGTTGTCCACACCCACGCCCGCCCGGGCGATCACCCGCAACTTACCGGGATTGGCGAGCACTTTGTCGGTCACTTTCACGCCTGACCGAATGATCATTCCGTCATAGTCGCCGACAATCTTGGCCAGTTCATCCTCGGCCAGACCGGTCTTCACGTCCGCCTGAACCCCCGGTGTCGCCTGAATACGCTTCATGCCTTCATCGGCCAAGGGGTCCGCTACCAGAATCTTAATCATGATATTCGTTCCTTTCTGATCTGAATCCTGCTTTTCAAGACAATGGGCGGCATTTTACCCATTCCCTTAAGGCGTGTCACTATCGAAACGATCATGTTTGCCGCCGTGTTGCCGCCCCTCAAACCCCAGGGCCTTGAGCCGGCGGATCAATTCTCTTCGCGATAGAGGCGCCATTCTCGCCATACGTTCGATTTATCCTGCGTTAGCGGTGTCCTTTCGCGAGCCCCAAAAGGCCATGCCCTTTGGTATAATATTTCCGTGCCAGTATAATCTGGTTCGGGCAAAAGCGGAATCACGTCGATTCCTTCGTGGTACGGCGCAATAAGGATACGTTATGTCAACCAACTATGAGCTGGGTGTCATCGGGGCCGGGAATATGGCTTGGGGGATTGTTGCCGCGGCCGTCGGCAAGAAACTCTTTCCAGCTTCGTCGGTCATGGTCGCCGATCCGCAATCCGAGCGGCGAAAACTTTTCCATGAGCAGATGGGCACCGTTGCCGTCGATGACAATCGTCGTGTGTTGGCCGAATGCCGTCGGATCATGCTGGCCATCAAGCCTCAGCAGTTCGATGAGATGGCCGCCGGCCTGCGCGATCAGGTTACGAATGATCACCTGCTGTTCAGTATTCTGGCGGGCATGTCCACGCGGCGGATTGCCGCCGCCTTCCCCGGTGTAAAGGCCCGTGTGGTGCGCGTTATGCCCAACACCCCGATCCAGCTTGGGGCCGGCATGGCCGGTATTTGTGCCGGTGAACACGCCACCACGGAGGACCTGGCCGATGTGCGAAGAATCTTTGAGGCCGGCGGGGCAGTTGTTGTGCTCCACGACGAAGGTTTGATGGACGCGGTTACCGCCGTCTCCGGTTCCGGGCCGGCATATTTTTATTATTTTGTCGAGGCCATCATGGCCGGCGGGGTTTCCTGCGGGCTTTCCGAGGCGGACGCCCTCAAGCTTGCCACCCATACCTGCCTCGGCGCGGCCCGGATGATGCTGGAAACCGGTGAGCCGCCAGCCGAACTTCGCCGGAAAGTGACCAGCAAGGGGGGTACCACCCAGGCCGCCCTGGAATACATGGAGAAATCGGGTGTCCCCAAGGCCATCCAGGAGGCCGTGCAAGCCGCTTTTCGCCGCGGCCGCGAACTGGGCTCGTGATTTGCAGAGAGCGTATGATGACAAAGCGGTGGATGATCGATTCAATACCGGCCCGAAACCCCGGCGAGGGATAAAAACCACACACACATCTGAAGGAATCTCTCATCTTGGTTTGCATCTCACATGCGGTTAACATAGTCCCCTTTGATACAGGGTTTCCTGAAGGTGATGTGTTATGCTAACCCGAAAATCCGTCGTATGTGTTGTCGTAGCCGTAATCATGTCCACGGGTCTCTGGGGTTGCTCCTCCTGGCGAGGAGAGTTGAACCGCGAGCTGGCCGTCATGGGCCATCGCAACTGGATCGTCATCGCCGATTCCGCCTACCCCTGCCAAAGCAGCCCCGGTATTAAAACCATCGTTACCGATGCGGACCATGTTGAGGTTGTCCAGGCCGTCCTGGCCGCGGTAGAGCAGGCCCCACATGTTCGGCCGGTTGTTTATACAGATTCCGAACTCCCCGTCGTTTCCGAAACCGACGCTCCAGGAATCGAGAATTATCGCCGACGGCTGGCTCCCATCCTGGCGGGTCAGGCCACTCATTCATTGTCCCACGAAGAGATCATTGGCCGGCTGGACCAAGCGTCAAAATTATTTAACATCCTGATTCTGAAAACGGACATGACCTTGCCCTACACGTCCGTGTTCGTGGAGCTCGACTGTGGTTATTGGAGCGGCGATGCCCAGGAACGGCTGGAGCGGAACCTGGGAAAGCAAGCGAAGCAGTAAACTGCAATGGCAACGGCTGCGTTGCGGAGCACAGTGCTTGCAAGCGAGGTGATGAATGAAACATATTATCAGTTTGACGGCCTTCTTTGCCATCTTGATCGGCCTGTCGATCGGTTGTGACAGCAAGGGAAACAGGGCGGCCCCATCGGGTAAAAAAAAGATCGCCGTTATTCCCAAGGGCCTGACCCACGATCACTGGAAATCCGTCGAGGCCGGTGCCCGCCAAGCCGCCGCCGAGGCCGGTGACGTGGAAATCGTTTGGAAGGGGCCTCCCAAAGAGGATGATACCCGGCAGCAGATCGAACTGGTTCAGAGTTTCGTCAGCAGTGGAATAGACGGGATCGTTTTGGCTCCGCTGAGTGATGAAGCCCTGGTCTCGCCGGTGCGCATGGCGGCCGGCGCGGGCATCCCGGTTATTATCATCGACTCATCTCTCAATGCTCAGCTTGGCAAGGATTTTATCAGTTACGTCAGCACACCCAACGAGAAGGGCGGTGAACTGGCCGGTCGATACCTCGCTGGACTTCTGGGCAAGAAGGGCACGGTCATGCTCCTGCGTTACGCCGAAAGCTCGGCCGCCACCCGCGAGCGCGAACAGGGTTTCATCAACGCTCTCAAGGAAACCGCGCCCGATATTCAGCTTATCGACCCGCCTCGCTATGCCGGGGCCGATGTCAACTCCGCCAAGCAGGCTGCGGAAAATATGCTGACCGCCTATGAGGGTAAGTTTGACGGCATTTTCTGCCCGAACGAATCCAGCACGGCCGGCATGTTACTCGCTCTTGAGGATCGTCAACTCGCCGGCAAGATCAAATTCGTCGGCTTCGATATTCGGGAGTTACTGATCACCGCCATGAAGGAGGGCAAACTGCAAGGTCTTGTCGTCCAGAATCCCTTTCAGATGGGTTATCAAAGCGTCAAGGCCATGGTCGATCACTTTGCCGGGAAGCCGGTTCAAGAGTACGTCGATACGGGCGTGGTGCTGATTACCCCCGACAATATGAACGATCCGGAAATCCAGAAGAAGTTCCTCTACAAGCGATCAAGTCAACAAAATAATCCGTGACATGAACGATTTAACCGCCGATTCTGATCTTCGTCGTAATATCCAAGGGTCATCCCTTGGCCGTTGGATGTGGAAATGGCTGGCGCCTTTTGCCGGTCTGGCTATTGTGCTGGTGTTCTTCCACCTGACCCGTCCGGATGCTTTTCTGACCACACGGAATATTCAGATTGTCGCCCAGCAAACCGTTCTGGTCGGTATCTGTGCGATCGGCATGACCTTCATTATGATCGGCGGCGGCATCGACCTAAGCGTCGGATCGGTCATGGCGTTGGCTAGTGTGGTCCTGGCGGTGGTTTTACGGGAAACCGGTTCGACCTTTCTGGCCGTGGCCGCCTGTCTTTTAACCGGAGCTCTATGCGGATTAGCCAACGCGTTGATGATTACCGGTATGCGAATCATTCCCTTTGTCGCGACCCTGGGCATGTTCAGCATCGCTCGCGGTCTGGCCCGTAAGTTCGCGGATAACAGTGTGGTCCGTTTGCCGGAACGGCCGGAATCCTTGGCCGCATTCGTCCGGGCGATTCCCTCACCCGATTCGCACGCCTGGTTTGCCTCCTCCGTCTGGGTCATGCTGGCCGTCGCCGTTGTCGCCTCGATTGTGCTCAACCTGACCGCCTTCGGCCGACGAACGTATGCTCTCGGCTCGAACGAAACCGCCACCCGGTACAGCGGTATCCGCGTCAACCTGCAGAAATGCTGGATTTACGTCATTGGCGGGTTACTTACCGGCTTGTCCGGAGTCTTTCTTTTTGCCAATACCACCGAGGGCGATCCGACGGCTGCGATGGGCATGGAATTGCAGGTGATCGCGGCCGTCGTCATCGGCGGCGGCTCTCTGATGGGCGGCCAGGGTAGCGTGCTCGGCACCCTGATCGGTGCGTTCATGTTGACTTTTCTAGTGAATGGTTGCATTTTGGCCGGCTACGCCAACTACGTACAGGAAATCGTGATCGGAGTCATTATCGTGATGGCCGTCGCTCTGGATTATTTCCGACGAAAGGTGCCGGCGTAGGAAGCGTCTTTGGGTGTAATACCCTATGCCTAGGCCTTGAATGTCGTCCCGGAGTCAGATGGCATGGTTCAAGTGGTGTGATTCGAGTGGTGTGATTCAAGTGGTGTGGTTCGAGTAGTGTGATTCGAGTGGTGTGATTCAAGTGGTGTGATTCGAGTGGTGTGATTCGAGTGGTGTGGTTCGAGTAGTGTGGTTCGAGTAGTGTGGCACCGGCGTCTCGCCGGTGCAATAGGAGCATGTCCCATGAAACGACTTATGCTGTTATTGCCGGTTATTGGCATGATCTTAACCTGCGGCACGAGTGGCTGTGCGCAACAGGAACCGAAAGTCGAGCGTTACGGCTGCGTGATCGGCGTGAAAGAGGACCGGATCGAGGAATACAAGAAGATTCACGCCGAAACCTGGCCCGGTGTTCTGGCCATGATTAAAAAATGCAACATTCGGAATTATTCCATCTATCTGGCCGAAGTTGCCCCGGAGCAATATTATCTCTTCGCCTATTTTGAATACACAGGCGATAACTACGAGAAGGACATGGAAATGATGAAGGCCGATCCGACCACGCAGAAATGGTGGGAGCTGTGCGAGCCCATGCAATCGCCGATTCCCACCCGCGCGGAAGGCGAATGGTGGCACAGAATGGAAGAGGTCTTTCATCAGGATTAAACAGCCCCATCGACAAGGGGAACCGCATGATCGGCGCGATGCAAGTGAATATCGGGCCTATCGATATGGCCGTCATTGTGTTCTACCTGGTCGGTATTGTCGGCCTGGGCTGCTGGGCCGGCTTCCGCCAGCGTCGCGGTGCCGAGGGTAAAAGCTATTTCCTCGCCGGCGGAACGCTCATCTGGCCGATCATTGGCTTAGCCCTTTTCTCCACCAATATCTCCACCATCCATCTGGTCAGTCAGGCCCAGGCGGGATATACCGACGGCCTGGCCTACGGCAACTTTGAGTGGATGGCGCCCTTTACGCTGATCGCCTTATCGTTGTTTTTCGCGCCTTTCTACATTCGTTCCAAGGTGGCGACCCTGCCGGATTTTCTCGAAAAACGCTATAGCCGTCCCTGTCGCGACTGGCTGGCTATGTTATCCATCCTGTCGGCCATTCTGATCCATATCGGATTTTCCCTCTACACCGGCGCGGTGGTCCTCGAAGGTATGTTCGGTATTCCCATCATGTACAGCATTATCGTGGTCGCCTGCCTCACCGGCCTGTATACCATCATCGGCGGCCTGATGGCCGTCGTGGTCACCGAATCCATCCAGACGCTCATTCTGCTGGCCGGGGCGATCTGTATTACCGCAGTCGGATACTGGAAAATCGGCGGGTGGGCGGGGCTGTCCGACAATGTTGAGTCGATTCAGCTAAGCATGTTCCGCACCAAGGCGGAAATGCCCGATCTGCCCTGGTATTCCGTCTTGCTCGGCTACCCGGTGATCGGTCTTTGGTACTGGTGTGCCGATCAGACCATCGTACAGCGCGTCCTGGGGGCCAAGGATGAAAACCACGCCCGGTTGGGTCCGTTGTTTGCCGGCTTCATCAAGATTCTGCCCGTTTTCATTTTTATTATGCCCGGCACATTATGTCTCGCCCTGATTAATCGAGGGGATATGAAACCGTTGTCTGTTCAGCCCGTCCCCATAAATGGTAAAATGACGCCCATCCTTGATGCGGACGCACATGCCGTTTACGAGGCTATTTCGCACGATTACCAAATGACCAAGGTTGGCTCGCAGATCGAAAGCGTTGCCCAAAAAACCGATTTGACTGCCGATCAGGTCAAAAACGCCGTTAAGGATCTGGTCGATAAAAAAATGATCAGGGTACGCACCGAAGATACGTACGCGGAACTGATTACCCAGTTATTACCCACGGGGCTGCGCGGTCTTTTGGCCGCCGCCTTGTTGGCCGCTTTGATGAGTACGGTTTCCGGGGCCCTCAATTCGATCGCGACGCTGTTCAGCTATGACATCTACAAACGCTGGCGGCCGGATACTCCGGACCATCAGTTGGTGACCATCGGGCGAATCGCCACGTTTGTGGCCATGATCGCGGCCATTGTCTGGTCGCCCTACATTGCCCATTACGAAAACATCTATAAAGGGTCGAATACCCTGATATGCTACATTGCTCCGCCAATCACGGTTGTTTTTCTATGGGGTGTCCTCTGGCGTCGGGCTTCCTCGACTGCGGCGCTGACTACTCTTCTGGTGGGTTCGTTCCTTGGTGCGGTTATCTTCTTTATCGACTGGAATAAGGAAACGCCCTGGATGAAGGAAATGATCGATTGGAAAATATCCTTCATGATGGGTGCTTTTTACCTTTTTGTGATCTGCTCGGGCGTGATGGTGGTCGTATCGCTGCTTAAGCCCGCTCCGCCCTCGGCCGAAGTCGACGCCTTGGTCTGGCGCTATCCCTTGGACGCACTTCGCGGGCCGGCCTGGCGGGGTATCGGTAATTATAAAATCTGGGCATTGGTCCTCTTTTTCACGATGGTTCTGCTGTACATTATTTTCGCGCGAAGGTGGTTTATTTGAAGCGGATGCGCATGGCTAAGACGTTGTTCACGGTTCTGGTAATCGGTACGCTGCCACTGGGGTGGGGTTGCGCCACGACCGGTACAAGTCGGCTGGCTGAATCCGCGTCCGGCATAACCGAACACAAACCGGAAAAAGTCCGAATCGCGGGGATAGTTCGCAAGTGGATTATCAAGGACAAGCAACAAAATTACGAGCGCGTCGAACCGTTGATCCGGCAAGCCGCCGCTGAAGGGGCTGAGATCGTGGTCACCACCGAAAGCTTTCTCGACGGCTACGCCATTCGCGACAAGCAGATGCCTCTGGAGGAGTACCGTCTGCTTGGCGAGCCGATTCCCGGCGGCGACTATTTCGCTCGTCTTCAGGTCTTGGCCGATGAGCTCGATATTTATCTGGTGGCCGGTTTGTTGGAGCGGGAAGGCACGACCATGTACAACTCCGCCGTCCTGATCGATCCCGAAGGTCGGCTGGTCGGCAAATACCGCAAGCAGTTTCTCATGCACGAGGCCGTCAGGAACACGCCGGGGCACGAGTTTCCCGCCTTTGATACCCGGTTCGGAAAGATCGGGCTGATCATCTGTGCCGATCGCCGGTGGCCTCACTTG
This sequence comes from uncultured Planctomycetales bacterium, assembly GCA_964401335.1. GTDB lineage: Bacteria > Planctomycetota > Phycisphaerae > UBA1845 > PWPN01 > JAAYCU01. The sequence goes on along the minus strand of CAYNYK010000008.1, from coordinate 379 downwards.
GTCAAAAATATCGTTGATAATGGTGCGGAGTTGGTTATCTGTGTTTCCGGCGGCACTTGGGGCCCAAAATCCAACGATCCCATCCTTCGCGCACGTTCGCGTGAAAACCATGTTCCCATCATTTTTGTGCATCCCATTCAATGGTTGGTAACCGATTCGGCCGGCGAGATCCTGGACAACCGTTTTGCTCTGCCGCCGGAAGGCCGACCCCAAAGTCTCGACGTCGCCCTCGACCGGATCGACACGCCGGATGATGCCTGGATGATCGCCATGATCGACCTTCCGCTATGCGACCGGGTAGGGGATCAATCAACCAATAAAAAGGAGACTGTAGCATCATTACAGAGTATTCCTGCTGATCCGAGGCCGTCTTGGCCGA
>CAYNYK010000007.1:34629-75853 GCA_964401335.1 uncultured Planctomycetales bacterium | reverse complement strand
ATTTCCATGGGGTTTGGGTTTTTGCTTTCAGAATTGGGGATTGCGGGTGACAGCCGTGGTTATGCCGGGCCTTATTATCCTGGGCCAAGAGGCGGGAGGGGTCGCCCGCCCGCGGTGGTTCGATTTTCACCTTGATGTCGCGGCTGGTAACCCGGCGAGAGGTTTCGATCACCTCCATCACGGAAAACCCGCTGCCCGTCCCGAGATTCAGAAAGCACGATTCACCACCCTCGCGCAGATAATCCAGGGCCAGCAGGTGCGCCCGGTCGAGGTCCGTGATATGGATGTAATCGCGGATGGGCGTCCCGTCGGGTGTCGGATAGGTATTGCCGAAGACGGAAACAAAGGGCAATTTGCCGGCGGCCGCGGCCAATACGTTGGGAATCAAATGCGTTTCCGGCTCGTGGTCTTCGCCGCAACGGTTTGTCGCCCCGGCCGCGTTGAAGTAGCGCAGGGCGGCGAATTTAAGACCGAAGGCCCGGTCGTAGCTTTCCAGTATCCGCTCGATGAAAAACTTGGTCCAGCCGTAGGGATTGGTCGGCGATTGCGGATGGTCTTCGGAAATGGGTATACGTTGCGGCTCGCCGTAAGTTGCGCAGGTCGAGCTGAAAACCAGGCGGCGCACTCCGGCCTTGATCAACTGTTCGAACAGGGCGATGCCCTGCTCGACGTTGTTGGCGAAATAGCGGTCCGGCTCATGCACCGATTCTCCGACGTAGGCCAGAGCGGCGAAATGGATGCAGGCCTCGAGTTTGTGCTCGCGGGTAATGCGGGATACCAAGGAGCGGTCGCCGATATTACCTTCGTAAAATGGCAACGCCGGGTCAACCGCGGCGCGGTGGCCGCGATACAGGTTATCGAGTACCACCACGTCCTCGCCGCGCTGTTGAAGCATCTCGACGCATACACTGCCGATATACCCCGCGCCGCCCGTTACCAATATGGCCATAGATATAACCTTTCTTTCGCTTTCGATATGCAGCCAGTAAGCCTTAAGGCCGGCTCCCTTTCAACCGCAGACATCCAAAATCGGCTGCGCCGGGCGATGAGCCGCTGAACACATGAGGCCGATGGCCCGTCGCCTGGGCATAGCGCTCGGCGATTTCATGGACGACGGCATCTGCTTCCGGCCGACCGAGGACCGCCACGGTCCCGCCACTGCCGCCACCGGTAATCTTGGCGCCATAAAGCCCCTTTGGTGGCCCGGCCTGCCGCACCAGATCCACCAACCGGTCCGTGTCCACGCAACCCAGCCCGCAAGCCGAGTAACTGACATGGCTTTGATACATCAATTCGCCTATCAGTTCCAGAGCTTGTTCGGTGCATTTGCCGCCGAGCAACTCCTGAAACGCGCAGACGCGGAAATGCTCGTAAATCGGATGGGCCGTCGGTACGCGAACGGCATAGGTACGCTCGGGATCGATTTGGGTGACCGGGTCAGTGGTGCCAAAATAGCGGTCGAGAAAATCCCGGCCGAGAATGCTTTCCGGCAGGCGGGCGGCGAAGTAACGCTCGAAACACGCCGGGCCGATGTTGGCCAGATAGCCGCGCCACTTGGGATCGTCGATATGCACAAGTTGGACAGTCTGACGCGAGGGCTCGACCTCTAAGCCAGCCAGGTCGGCGATGATGCGATACCCCATGAACGCGCCTATCCGCACGGAGGTGTAATCGGCCCCGGAAACCGCATGGCGCACACCGGAGTCCAGCCCCCAGAAGGCAACTCCCTCGGGCACCGGCACGCTCGGGTTCAACTCCGCGGGCTGACAGAGCAGGCTGAGCAAGCGTCCTTCCTGCCCACAAGCGGCGGTCATCTGGTCCATGACTCCGCACGGCGCGCCGGCCACGAGGTTTTCGACCTTCTGACACAGGACAGCCAGTACCTTGGGTGCAAAGGTCATCTCATAAGCGGCGGCGACGGCCTGCATGACCGCCACCTCGATAGCCGCCGATGAACTGACCCCCTTGCCCTCCGGGACGGCCGAGGCGATCAGCAGACTTGCCCCGTCGGCGAATGTCGCTTGCTTCTCATGCAGAAGGACAAGGAAAGCACCAGCGACATAGGCGGCCCAATGGGTGCGGGGATCTTTCTGGAAATACGCCCGGGCGGCGGCGTAGGACAGCGGCCACCCATCCTGCTCCAAACTCGCCAAGGGCATCTCGAAAACCGGCTCGCGCGGCTCGTCCGGCGATCCGAGGCTGACGATACGCAGGATACGGTCGGGACGACGCTGCAAGGCAACGCAGACGGCCTCGCGGATCGGCCACTGCAAAACCAGCGATCCACTGTAATCGGCGATACCACCCATCAAATCGAGGCGTCCGGGTGCCCGCGTGACCACCAACTCGCGTTGCGGATCGAAAAGGTCGCGGACGCCCGATAAGGGATGCTCGCTCAAAGTGTTTAATGTTTCAACGAACAGCGATATGTCCGCTGACCCTTCTGTTGAACTGTAGTCAAGCTTGTACATAGCACCCGTATTCCGTTTTGGTATATACGCGCCTCCAAGGCGAAATTTTATCATACCATTTCGACATATCTTAGCCTATCGGCACCTTTGAAATAGAATCGTAATGATGATACGATGAATATCAGGGCCTGCAGAATACCCTGCTTGGCTTCGGAGAAAGTACGATGAGAACCTTGCCTCTTTCTATTCCTCAGGAAGGTGTGGCGGATTTCTGCCGGCGTCATCATATTCGTCGTTTAGCCTTGTTCGGCTCCGTACTGAGTGATCGTTTCGGACCAGGCAGCGACAGCGATGTTCTTGTAGAATTTGAACCGCAACATACCCCCGGCTTTCTTGGATTGTCCGGCATGGAACTCGAGTTAACCGACCTGTTGGGCCGCAAAAAGTGGATATTCGCACCGCACAGGATTTAAGCCCCCATTTTAGCGATCAAGTTCTGGTCGCTGTGAAGAATATTTATATGGAATGAGGCATTGGCCGTGGGCCGGTTTTATCAGGCAGCCCCGAGAATTACCCGGCTATTTTGGAGAAAAGAGTACGCATGCCCGACCCCATCAAAGTCTATGACGCCCGCTGGGAGGTGGGCGAATTCGATAACGCATCGATACGGCGGCTGTTCGAGGCCACGTTGGCTTACGGCCGGTTGATAGGCGCGGATACGGTTGCCCTGGCCCGTGACGGCCGACTCGGGGCCGAAGCGGTCTTGAATACGGCGGTGGAAACCGCGACCGACATGGGTTTTCGCACGTTTGTCACCCCCAACCCCATCAGCACTCCGCACAGCTATTTTACCAGTATGTACCTCTCACAGGATCACCCGAATATCATAGGCTTGACCATTACCGCGTCACATAACCCCGCGAATTACGTCGGGGTCAAGTTCACCGTGCCGGGGGTGCGGGCCATCGGCCTGGATTGCGGGCCGCTCGGCGGGTTGAGCAAGATTCGCGAGTTGTATCATAGCTCCGAGCGTTTCGAATCCGCCGGTAGCGGCCGAATGGAAATAGTGAATTTTGCCGACGAATACATCGATTTTTCCATGCGGCAGGCCGGAATCAGCAACGGGGCTTTGGCCGATCTGTGCGTGGTGGTTGACGGCCTGAACGGTTCAGCCGGCCCGGAAATCTTAAGTGCCTTGTCCCAGGCAGGGGTTCAGGTCGTGCCTTTGCGGCTCATTCCGGACGGGCATTTTCCGGCCGGCTCGCCCAACCCCGCCAGCCGGGGCAAGATGAACGAAGCGATCCGGCTGGCCAACGAATCCGGAGCTACCATGGCTGTCGGACTGGACGGGGACGGCGATCGGATCGTTTTCGCGGATCGACTGGGCGTGCTCAGCGCGGGGTTCGCGGCCATTCCCATTCTTCGGGCCTGCCTCGGCGAAGCGGTTGGTGAACACCCTCCGGTTTTGTACGACCCGAAAGTGAATCCCCTGGCCCTGGCGGAATGGGCGGCCTTGAAGGCCAGGCCGGTATTATTTCGTAACGGCCATTCGCAGATCAAGGATTACATGCTGCGAATGGGGGCCATCGCGGCGGCCGAGGAGTCCGGCCATTATTACCATCGCCTGACGCTTGGTAGCTTGACCACCGCCGCCGAAAACTCCGTAATGACCATCCTGCTGCTGCTCTCCGCGATCCGGCAGCGGGCGGGACTGATCGAGGACCTGCGGACCCTTCAGGACCATATCCACACCACCGGCGAGTTCAACTACCGTTTCGCCGACGATCCGACCCGCGACCAGGCCCTGGTCGCCGTCGTAAAACATTTTCTCGCCGACGGGGCGGAGGCCATTACGGCCACGCCTGACGGGATCGATCTGCAAGGCACCGTCCTGCGCAAGGGGATAACTACCAGCGGAGACACGATGACCTTGCGGCCGGAATGGTACAGCGGCTACCTGCGCATCGCCACCAACGAAAAACATGTGGTCCGGGCCTATTTCTCCGCCGGGGAGACTGAACAAATCGCCCGCATCGAAGCCGACGCCCGCCGTATCATGGCCGAGCAATTCGGCGGAGTGGTTGTGGAGTAATAAGAGTCGCCAACCCCCTCTCTTTCGCCAACCGCAATGATCTATTCACGATACTCGACGCCGGGAAGTTCCGCGGAAGTCGCCAGGGCAATCGCACGGTACTGCCGATCTTCGCCACGGGGGCCGACGGCGGTGTAGAAATGGTAATAGACGCCCTCGTGCAGAATGATGCACGGTTTATGACAATACCGCTCGTCATAGGAACCCGCCGGTCCCACGTCCATGACCGGGTTAAGGGGGCTCTTGATCCAATGCAACAGGTCCGCACTGGTGGCCAGATGTTCGCGGGCATGGCGGCCGTCGAATCCGAAATAGTACATCTCCCATGAGTCGTCGCACTCCCTCATTTGCCCGGCATGCCGGAACCGGCTTGCTTGTAATGTATTTCCGAAAGGGCCTGCAATTCGGCGGCCTTCTCCTCCGGGCTGGTGTCGCTGAGGAAGCTGCCGCCGCCGATTTCCGGGCCGGCCAGGTATTTCAACAGGTTCGGCTTGCGCAGCGGCGGATGAAATTCAATATGAAAATGAAATCCGCGATGGTCACCGCCGTCGGTCGGGGCCTGGTGCAGAGCCAGCACGTACGGAAAGGGTATCCGCCAGAGATTGTCGAACTTGACCAACACATATTTCAGCGCGGCGGCAAAATCGTTCAACTCGTGGCCTGATAGATCGGCCACGCTGGGGTGAGTTTCCTTGGGGGCCACGTACACTTCATAAGCATAACGGGCGAAATAGGGCACGAACCCGATGGCCGAGTCGTTCTCGATAAGAATGCGCCGTCCATCCTGCTTCTCGGCCGCCAGGATGTCCTGAAAGAGCACCCGCCCGGTTTCGGCCAGATGCCGGCGGCTGACGTTGGCCTCGTTCTCGATCGTCTTGAAAACGAAGTTGGTCGCATAAAGCTGGCCGTGCGGGTGCGGGTTGGATACGCCGACCACCTCGCCCTTGTTCTCGAATATCAGAACGTGATTAATATCCGGGCGGGCCCCAAGCTCGCGATACTGCTCCTGCCAGACCACCAGCAGGTTGACGATCTCAGGTACGGCCAGTTCCGTCAGCGTGACATTGTGTTTGGGGCTGTAACAGATAACCCGGGCCACGCCGCCGGCCGGTCGGTTACGGTAGATGCCCGGTGCGGGAGCGAGGTCTTGCGGGGCCGTCGCTCCGACACAGGGATGATCGTTGTCAAAAACAAAGGTTTGCGCATAGTTCGTATTACGGATACCGCTGATCCGAACGTTTCCCGGTCAAAGATAACAATCGGGGACATACTCGGGCAGTGGTGCGGCGTTATTACCAACCATTTCACCAACCCAGGGCCGATCCTGCCGATGAGCGGCAACGACCACCCATTCCTCACGCAACGGATGCCAGCGTTGTTCCCAAACCATGTTCAATGATCCGCCATGTTCCGGTATATCAATTCGGGCGACCCGGCGTCGCAAATGCAGATAGGATTATAACTATTTGTGCTCTGATGCCGAGACCCGAGGGCGGGCTCTTTCATTCAGATGCAAGGCCAGCCGGAATACAATAGTGACGTGTTTGAATCTCAAGACTCTAAGCGGCGGCGTCTTTGAATGTTCCTGACCAGACGTAAGCCACCGGCCAGTAGCAGACCGGCCGCCGCCACCGGAAACAAACAGGGAACGCCGATGCCTCCCTTGACCTCGTGAAAGGCGCGGACTTTCTGGATGACGGCCGGCAGAGAAAGGATGTCGCCCAATCCGAAATTTTCTTTTCGCCCGGGGGCAACCCACAGTTTCCCCGGTTGCCCGTCGGGAACAAACGCCACCAAGTAATATCGGCCGGCTTGTGGGGCCGTTTCCTCGATGGCACCCAAAATCCAGGAATCCGTGCCGGTAAACGGCTCATGAAAAAATTCGGGTTCCTCGATCTCGTCCGTGCGGAGCACCACCCCACCCAAACCGTCGGGCACGCTGATCGGGAGGTCCACCTCCGGAAGACCCGGCCCCAGCAGAACCAATGTCGGCCGATAGCCTTCCAACCGGTCGATGTAAGGTACACCCAATTGGGCCCAGAGCTTTTGCCCCGCATCGGCCTCAAAGGTCAGCCAAAGCTGGGTGGCCTCATTCCTGACCTCATGATAGGCCACATAGGAAATGCTTACATCGTCGATCACAATGGCCCGCTCGGCATCGACGGCCGACCCGTCACTGAAGATCGGTTTATGCGCCCACGCCGGAGCGGGGCCTGTCATCAACCATGTGACCACTATCAGGATCAAGCTTCTTGTGGACATATGATTGTCTCTCTTCCAACAGTGTATGATCCTGTAAAACACGCCTTATTCTAGGCGACGTTTGAGTCGAAAACCAACACTGCCGGAGCCATCCATCATGACTGGGTGAATCCGAAAAAAGGCCTCAAGGGATTCCAAATATTTGTATTATACGCCGTGCCCGTCCACCCAAGGGTAAACTCTTAGCACTTATTTAAAAATGATGGGGAAATGGCGAGTTTTGACGCATCGCACGAGCAAAGTCTGGATTGCCAGATCCGGGCTATGCCATCCTGTGGTCTCAAATATGTATAAACAATTGCTTGACTTGATTGAATCGAAGGGGAAAAAAAGCTTAGGACAATCTCCCGCAAGGTTTAAAACTGAGAAATCAATACTTGACAAACGATTCGGATTCGTATAAAAGGTCCGCTTGGTTCGACTCTGAGTCGCCTTTCTTATCAGGACAACATCGATGATTTTTGTTTTTGAACCGGGAACGTTATTTCGATCCGCCGGCATCCAAAAACAGCGTTCGGATATGCATTTTCTTGCTCGCGCGAGGCAGGCGTTTGCCCCGTGGAGCATTCATCACATTTCACAAGGAGCTTTTCCATGAGAGAGAAAGGGCAAATTCGCATGACACGAGGCTTGCTCGTCGGCGTGGTCCTGCTATTCCTGCCGACAATGGGCCTGGGGCAGACCTTCAACGACCTTTGGACCGGGGCTGCGGAATTCAACCTCGAATACACCGGTGTCGGGGCCAACATCGGCTTAATCTTCCCTTCCATGTGGTGGGATGGCACGACGCTCAGGGCCTATTACATCACCGGCTATCAGGCCGGCGGCGAGGACAAATACTGCGTGGATCGGGCCAGTTCGACCAACGGCCTGTCCTGGACGAACAACGGACGGGTATTGGATATTGGTGGGGCCTGGACGTGGATTTATCAGGCGGAAGGCGCCGGAATGGGACACCAAATCGGTCGGGCCGACGGCGACGGCTGGTCGGCAAACACAGCGCAGGATTCGAGCGGTTTCCTGGTTTATGGCCCTTACACTACGGCCATTCCGGGAGGGCCGAATTGTGCTTCGTACAAAATGATGATCGACGTGCGTTCGAGCAGCACGGAAGTGGTATGCCGCGTGGATGTCTACGATGCCACCTCGGCAACAGTTTTGGCCTACAAGGACATTCGCCGCAAGGATTTCACGGCCAACTACACCTACCAGATCTTCACCTTGAATTTCACTTCCACCGCCGGACATCAACTCGAGTTCCGCACGCAGTGGTATGACAAGGCCTATATCAAACAGGACTTGATCGCCATTTCCCAGGGCAACAGCCCCTTCTGGGACGGGCGTATTGCCAGCTTCCCCGGTATATGGAAAGACGGTGGTACGTGGTATCTGGTCTACGAAGGCGCCGGTAACAGCAGTTGGCCCGGCGATATCGGGTTGGCCACCTCGACCGACGGGATCACTTTCACCAAAAGCGCGAGCAACCCGATTCTGCGGCACAACACTTCCGGTTGGGAAAGCACCAATATCGGCACGCCCTCGCTCTACAAAGAAAACGGAACGTGGTATCTGTTCTACCACGGTTTCAACGGTACTGATTGCCAGATCGGCGTAGCCTATGGTACCAGCCTCACCAGTTTGACCAAGTACTCCGGCAACCCGATTATCCCCACCAGCTCATCCGGTTGGGACAGCGGTACCACCGGCCGGCGTAGCCAGATTTTCAAGGAGGGCAGCTACTATTACCTGGCCTATGAAGGCAGCACGGACAAGCCTTTCGATACCGCCCATTGGAGCACCGGTCTGGCCCGCTCCACCAGCATTCTGAGCGCTTGGAGCAAATGCCCGTATAACCCCGTCGTCCCGCAGACCGCAAGCGGGTTTGGCAACGACGGTCCGGAAATGGCCATTATCGGTTCCGGTAAATACCTCTACGTGCGCAGCGGCGGGGCCAGCGATCGGTATGTCCTGCAATATCCCTCGGTGCTGGCCACCTACGAGGGTAGTTCAGGATTTTACCACCAATGCGGCGCCTTGACGGGCACCAGCGACTGGCGGGTTACCGTGGCTAACAACAACTGCTATATGGCCTACGGCCCGTACACCACCAGCCTACCGAGCGGCAGCCTGACCGCCCGCTGGTGGCTGAGGGTGGATAACAACACCTACGATGACGCCAACATCTGCACCATCGACGTGTATGATGCGACCGCCAGTCAGATATTAGCTACCCAGACCATCAGTCGTATGGATTGGAACGCCGCCAATACGTACCAGGCCTTCGATCTGAACTTCACCGGGCCGGGTGCCGGCCATCAGTTGGAGTTCCGTACCTATTACATCTGGTACGCCCAGCTGGACTTGGACAAGGTCGAAATTATCGACTGACAAGGTGGACGTTTAGAGTAACATGAAAACCGGGCATGCGTCCCTGATACGGGGCGTATGCCCGGTTATGTTTCTTGGATAGAACCTGTATTTATGTTCAGTTGCGACATTTAACCCGGATTATTCACTACGGAGCATACTGAGATCACAAGGTGCTGAAAATAATGGATTAGGGGTGAGGTAAGTCTTAGTCCGGTTCAAGGTACCATATCGCAACATTCGCCCACCTTGCTCTTTGGTAGATTCGTTATTCTCAGTGATCTCCAGGCACTCCGTCGTAAACATAATGAATCGTCCGGGCTAAGACCGAGGCAACGCAAACCAAACCTTCATAGGAAATCGTTTCCCTTGCAGGGGCCATTGCCGCATATATGGAAGCAACCGACGCATGAATGGTCAAGCTGGTTCAAGCTGGTGCGAGAATCCCTTCGTTCAAGCTGGTGCGAGAATCCCTTCTCGCACCCCTGCTTGGGGAATCCTTTCCCCTGTAACGCGGGATAGGAATCCCGATGAGGTTTGTGTCGAGATGGGAATCTCGACACAGCAGTCAATCTCTCCGGGGCCCATGCGTTGCTCCGCCGCTCTCCTCAATCCGACAGCCCCAACACCGCTTCGCGAAACGTATCTCCCCGTTGCTCGTAATTGGTGAACATATCGTAGCTCGTACACGCCGGCGACAGCACTACCACGTCACCAGGCCGGGCGAATTCCGCAGCTTTACCCACGGCCGCCGCCATATCACCGGACACCAGCGCGACTCGGCTCGATCGCTCGCCCTGATCGATGTACCGGCACAACAGATCGTACAACATCGGTCCGGTCGCGCCATAACACACCGTCGCCTTGGCCTGTTTTGCCAACAAGCGAGCTAGAGCATCGAACGGCATACCCTTATCGCCCCCGCCAACCATTACCACGGCCGGACAGTCGAAAGCCTCAACCGCGATTTGCGTGGATTCAGGAGTCGTGGACTTGGAATCATTATAAAAACGCACTCCGCCTCGCTCCGCGACAAATTCAAGACGATGCGGCAAACCACGGAAGTTGGCCAGTCCTTGAGCAATCCGCTCGTCATTGATGCCAAGCTCGCGGGCGACGGCCACGGCGGCGGCTGCATTCACCTGATTGTGTCGGCCTGGAACCTGCAAATATGGCTGAAAACAGGCGTCAAATTCGTATCGCGCCAGGCGCGACGCCGCCCCGACCCGTCGCACCCGCTCGGCCAGTTCCTCATCGCCGCCATGAACGAAAACTATATCTTCCGGCCGCTGGAAACGCACAATATTCATCTTCGCGTCCGCGTACACCTCCAAGGTTCCGTGCCGGTCGAGATGATTGGGTTTGATGTTGGTGACAATGGCGTGTGACGGACTCCATTTCAGGTGACCCAGATCTTCCAGTTGAAAACTCGACAGTTCGAGCACGACGATATCGTCGGCCGACATGTTCTCCAACTCATCCAACAACGAGCAGCCGATATTTCCCCCCACCCAAGCCCGAGCGAATGTATGGGGTGGCACGGGCAGACCTGTGTTGGGACGGGTGGCATGGGCAGGCCCGAGTCCGTTATTCCGGACTTGGGTGTGCCCGTGTTCTTTCGGCCAACGTGCGGCCGGGTGGCATGGGCAGGCCCTTGGCCCGGCACTGCGGGTCAAGGGCTTGCCCGTGCTACCTCGACCTGCGTGCGAACTATTCTGTACCTTCTCGTCGATTCCGCCCCGCTCCGCTGCCGCCAGAATCGCTCCCAGCATGGCCGTCGTCGTGCTCTTACCGGCCGAGCCGGTGATCCCCACGATCCGCCGTGCCGGACAGTGCTGAATAAACAGGTTCATCTCGCTGGACAAAGGAATATTGTGCGCAATCGCCTGCTTCACGAAATCCGATTTGTCCTTGGGCACGGCCGGGCTGACCACCAGCAGATCGCATCCATCCAGGTCGGCCGTATCGTGCCCGCCCAGATGAAACGTCACCGGCAGTCCGGCCAGTTGGGCCACACTGTCCGCCAGTTTTTCGGCCGGGGCCATATCCGTCACCGTCACCTTAGCCCCGCGCCCCACCAGCCAGCGGGCCGCCGCGATCCCTCCGCCGAACCGTCCAAGACCCATCACCACCACGTTTTTATTCATCACCTCTAATGCATCCATGCTCCCGATTGTATCCGCAAAACAAATTCATCCGCCAGTAGGGTATCGAAATAAGCTATGCCCTGCAGATAAGGGGTAGCCGAAAACGAACGGTGGGATATAATGAAATTAACGTATTGCTTATCTCTGCGAGGCAAAAATGATTGAATGGCCGGTATGGTGGATATGGGAATTAGAGTTATCTCCGCATCTACTGAAGCGGATGATGGATCGGCAATTCAATGAATCTGAACTACGCTTGATGCTCGAGGATGCTCTTGGGTATCATAAGGATTATGAGCCGGATCGCTGGGTAATCGAAACTCGACATAATGGAAGATCGTGGGAGATTATCGTCGAGCCGATCACTCAGGAAAAGATACTCGTTGTGGTGACCGCTTATCCGGCAGAATAGCCATGAGGTGTAACGATGAGGCATCGATATCTTGAGGTAACCTTTCGCAATGGTAAGCTTATTGCCGCCTACCTCTATTTGCCAAGAAGGCCGGGCGATGTCAGCGTCCGTACCGAACGGCAGACCGACGGCTTGTTAATCGATTACACCACGGACGGCCGGGCCATTGGTATCGAAATTACCGCCCCAAGCAGAGTTTCCTTGGAGGCCATCAATAGCGCCTTGAACGTCGTACATCAAGAGCCCGCCACCCCGGAAGAATTAGCCCCCCTCGCTGCCGCATGACGGCCGCCCCGACAAACAAGCCTATCGCACATCCCGCACAACGTAAGCACAAACCCTTTCAACCGGCAAATTGACGCCGATCTGCTGGGTAATCGAAACTCAATATGATAGGTAATTGTGCATCACTCAGGACCACAGGAGTAGAAAACTGGAAGGGGTGGACACCCAGACCAACTCTGCTTACTCATCGATGGCTTTTCTCGGACAGGTAATTACGGATAGGCTGGGAAGGCTCGTGCCGTCGATCCGCAATCAATGCAAGATCAAGAATGTCCCGGCCAAAAGCTTTGTCCCGCGTAATCTGCACCACTACCAAGTCTCGCTCGGTTTTAGGCGAAGCCTTAATCGCGGTCAAGAATACGTCCGCCGTTGCTTGTTGCGTCTTGGTCACGTCCGACGCCTCTATATACGTCACTTCGATCCAAGATCATTATACGCTATGGAGACAACGCTTCCAAGACAAAACAACAATCAGCACGTTCGATCCCATCGAATAAAGAATAAAAAACGAGCAGAAACAAGCTCAAACCTGCTTCTGCTCGTCAGTGTATATCAACGCGGAGTGGGATGTCCCCCCCACTCAATATTTTGTTACGCTAACCGGCGACGACGGATGAACAACAAACCGCCCACGGCCAGAAGACCTAAAGCCGCTGGTTCCGGAACCCATGTGTAAACAACCTTGACGGTACCGGTGGTTGCGAGAGGATCGATCTGAGCTTGGACGCCGCCCAGCGAACCGTACTGGGCCACTTGAGAAGCGCTCAACGTGACCGTGAATGTCCCGAGCCCGATATACTGCGGATACACGAGGGGATTCACAATGCCATTGTCACCATCGGACACGAGTCCGCCAATGTAAAAATCGTAATCGGTACCCGCCATGCTGAAATTAGCGGTGCCGCCAACTTCATCGTCTCCGTCATCGGCGGAAAGATTCATGCTCGTTCCGCCAGTGGCTTTGACGTCACCGGCCTGGAAAATCGGATTGAACAGGGCGTCGATCATCGAAACCGAAGAAGTTACCCCTACCTGGGCACCAAACTCGATGGCCCCGCTGGCCGGCGTAACCGCGTCATTATCGCACCGAAGGGCACCACCGTTGGCGGTCAGGTTGACCTCAACATAAACCGATTGGAGCGTTCGTGTGCCGCCCATATCGTCGAATTTGTTGAAAGTCAAAATCTGATTGTAGTCCGGGATTCCGCCGTAGCTTTGGATCTGGGTGATCGTATAAGCTGACGCCACCGTCGAAGTCAAAGCCACAAGAGCAACACTGATCAATACTTTGTTCATTGTCCCATCCTCCGCTTTCCTGATATGTTTGAGCTGATGGCGAAAGTAATTTGACAGGTTTTACTCGCCTCTCACCTCGTTACAGATACACAATACCTCCACACAACCTCACATTCTAAGCAGATTCACTTCGAAAGTCAAGAGAATTCCCGAGAAAGGCGAGAAAATAACATCAATCGTAATCCACTGACAAATAAATAGTTACATGCACAAACTCGTAACAATTGGTCCGAAAACCATGTGCCGGGCATCCCTTGGAGTTGCTCTATTCCTGTAAACAGGCGCCTTTCCGTCCTCCATTGTTTTGATTATCGAGCCAAGGAATCTGGAAACGGTACAAGTCCATATTCGGTATCGCCATCAATCATAAGCATGAGGCGACCGCCCAATCGGCCGACATGACCTTCCCTCACTCATTGCCGTTTCTTAAGCAGGCGTTCGAATTTCCACCCCGTCGTGCGGCGAGTCGTCGTTTCCATATTTTGCGGCCGAGAACTGGATATTTGCCTGCCCTGGCATGGTTACGCTAGAATACCCTGAGCGGAGTCAATCTGATCGATGTAAAAACATGCATCGTCGTGGATTCCTCGCGAGTGTGAAGAATGCCGCTCGTAAGGGGCGATCAATCCGAATCAGGACGCGGCCTATGTACACTCGGTATCTACCGCATTATTGCGCCTTAATCATCATCCTTTTTCTGGCCTTGCCCCCCTTGGCTGTCCCCACGGCGGCGGCCGAGTGCGAACCGGCCTGGACACAGGTGACTACCAGCCTCAACACACCTCCTCCACGCTATGGTAACTGCATGGCGTTCGACACCATGCGTGGAATGACCGTCACTTTCGGCGGCGTTCATTCGGGCGTTTTTTTAAGCGACACCTGGGAATGGGACGGGGTCTGTTGGACCCGGCCGATTCCCACGTCTTCCCCGCCGGCCTGTTTCGCGGCCGCCGCCGCTTACGACACCGCGCGAAACGTCACGGTTCTGTTTGGCGGCTACAACGGGAATTACCTTAATGGCACCTGGGAATGGAACGGCACCAACTGGAACCAGAGAACGCCGACCACGGTCCCTGCGGCGCGTTACGGCCACGCCATGGCTTATGACACAACCCGCGGCGTAACCGTCCTCTTCGGCGGCTCCGGCATCGGCAGCATCGGGACCGAAACATGGGAATGGAACGGCGTGAACTGGACGAAACGAAACCCGGCCAACAAGCCTCCTAGTCGCGGCACGCATGCCATGGCGTATGACCGGGCACGAGGGGTGACCGTACTTTTTGGCGGAGTAGGCGCCACCGGATGTCTCGCAGACACCTGGGAATGGAACGGGGTTAACTGGACACAGCGAAATCCAACCATTAGCCCACCGGCACGCATGTCCCACGCCATGGCCTACGACAGCGCCCGAGGTGTTACCGTACTCTTCGGCGGACTCTTCCAATCCACTTACCTTGCGGACACATGGGAGTGGAACGGGACGGATTGGGCGCAGCGTCCACCCACTCCCGCGCCCCCGGCGCGGAACGTGCATGCCATGGCCTACGATTCCACTCGAGCCACCGTGGTGCTGTTCGGCGGCACGAACAGCGGCGGATCGCTGCCAAACACCTGGGAATACGCGCCGGGCCTGCGTCTTCTGGAGGGACCGACCAACACCGTCGTTGTCGAGGGCAGCGACGCCATGCTCGGCGTGACGGCCATCGGCAGTTCGTGTATCCGATATCAATGGCTGAAGAACGAGATACCCCTTCCCGGAGCGGACCAGGCCACTCTGCGTATTCCCAAGGCCGGCCGAGCTGATGCCGGCAACTACGCCGTATTGATTCGCGCATCGTGCGGCCAAATCCTGAGCCCCTCCGCGACGCTTACGGTAACCGCCAAGGCGGATTTCGACATCGACGGCGATGTCGATATGTCGGATTTCGGTGTGCTACAAAAATGCCTGAGCGGCGAAAACATCCCGGCCGATCCAAACTGCGCGGATTAAAATCGCGGCACCGCCGCCCTTCTTTCAGCCCAACGTTCCAAAGAATGGAAAAGCGTGCCACATAGAGATGCAGAATGGCATGGGCAGGCCTGTGCCGGGTGGCCCGCGTCTTCAGACGTGAGAGAGCGATGATCGACGACGATCGATTACCAATCGCGAGAACTCACCATGCTATTTCAAGATTCTGCTGTGTCGAGATTCCCATCTCGACACAAACCTCAGCGCGATTCCCATCCCGCGTTATAGGGGAAAAGATTCCCCAATGCAGGGGTGCGAGAGGGGATTCTCGCACCAGCTTTCCCCACTGCTGTGTCGAGATTCCCGTCTCGACACAACCCTCATGAGATTCCCATCCCTCGTTACAGGGGAAAGGATTCCCCAAGCAGGGGTGCGAGAAGAAATTCTCGCACCAGCTTTCCCCACCGCTGTGCCACTGCTGTGTCGAGATTCCCATCTCGACACAACCCTCATGAGATTCCCATCCCTCGTTACAGGGGAAAAGATTTCCCAATGCAGGGGTGCGAGAGGGGATTCTCGCACCAGCTTAATAATCCGCGTACACAATGGGGTATTTATCGTTTCAATATGCCGTTTGGAGTCCACCATGTTCGAAAAAGTTTTAGTACTATCGGCCTCCGCGGGCGCCGGGTATCTCCGCGCGGCTCAGGCGATCGAGCGGGCCTTCACCAATCGCGGCCGGCCGGATACGGTGACACGATGGGGAGAGAACAAGAGGGACGTGGAGGGCGACGCAAAAGGAGGTTAGGAGGGCATAAGAGCTATAAAGAGCTTAAGATACGGCGGGTTGGCGTTCGGCATAAGTTGCCGATGGGCCGCAGAAGTTGCGCTCGGATAATGGAGGAGGAGCGGGAAGCGTTGCAAAGGTTTTCCCAAATTCACAAACCACGCAAAGGCTTGATAAATAATCACTTAGGGATATAGCCCGACTTGCCATCGTTAAGCAATTTCCGTGCCGCGATGGTTTGGCACGGAGGTTGAATAATGACGACCGTGTCTTGGACAGCGCGCCCCCTGCTTCGAGCGGGTGAGGTGGGGGTTGTCCCTTGGGGGGGGAATTGCAGGAGATCTTCCGTCAGCGTCGGGATCGACCTGACGAGACAGCAGGAGTCAAGCGTGCATCGGATCATGGATGATCAATGGGAGGTCATGGACTGGACCGCGATCGGGCGGCGGGTGCGGCAGGTTGCCGAGCTGGCCGCTCGGTTGCATGAAGGGCAACGCGGCGTCGGCGCGCATGAGCCTCGACCGCGGATATCAGTTTCTGGTTTGTGTTCCGAGGGGCGAACCGGTTTCGAGGTGGGAGACTTCTCTTTTGCCGACGGCGTGGTTCGCGGCGTTCGGAGTGAGTAGTAGATGGTTTACGGTATCTACCAATCCGCGGCCGGTCTGATGATGAATCAGTATCGGCAGGATGTATTGGCTAACAATCTGGCCAATGTTGGTACGGTCGGCTTCAAGCATGACCTGGCCGTCGTTCGCGAGCGGCAGATCGAGGCCCGTGAAGGACAAGGTGTTTGGAGTGCCGGTAACCGCCTGCTTGACGGTTTGACTGGCGGTTTGCTGGTGGCCCCGACATATACTTCTTTCGCGCAGGGGCCTTTGGAGGAGACAGGGCGATCGTTGGATGCCGCGCTGGTAGGTCAAGGTTTCTTTGTTGTGAACGACGGGAAAGGTGAGCGTTACACCCGCGACGGACGGTTTACGTTTAATGCCGAGGGCGAGCTGGTGACGGTGGCCGGCGGACATCGGGTCCTGGCCGAATCGGGCGGACCGATTACGGTATCCGGCGAGGCGACAGGTTCGGTCCGGCTTCATTCGGACGGTTCGTTACGGATCGGCGATCAGGTTTTAGGCAAGTTACGCATCGTGGATTTCCAGGAAAAGAGCAACCTGCGGAAGCAGGGGGGCAATCTGTTTCAGGCGATAGGTGAAAGGCCGTCGGGCGCTCAGGTGGAGTTACGGGTGGGCATGGTGGAGCAATCCACGGTTGATCCGATGCAGGCGATGGTGGCCATGATCGAATCGACTCGGGCCTATCAGCTTAACGCCACCATGATCGGGTTGGCGGACGCGACGTTGTCGCGGGCGGTTAATGATATCCCGAGGCTTCGTTAATCGTTTCGTGATTAGGTGAGATATGGCGATCACGGCAATGTACGCAGCAGCGACGGGCATGAAGGCCCAGGACACCAAGCTGAACGTGGTGGCCAACAATCTGGCCAATATCAGCACGGTGGGCTTCAAGCGCATGCGCACCGACTTTGAGGACCTGATGTATCAGCTTCGTCGCGAGCCGGGGGTTCGCGATTCCAACGACAACCCCAATCCGTTGGGTATTCAGGTGGGGCTGGGGGTGGCCGTCTCCGGTACGCAGGCGGATTTCAGCACGGGGACTTTCGACCCGACGGACAAGTCGCTTGATCTGGCCATTGAGGGCGAGGGCTTTTTCCAGGTTCGTTCGTGGTACAACGGGCAGGAGGTGACGGCTTATACGCGGGCGGGGAATTTTATTCGCAATGCGAACGGCGATCTGGTTTTGGGTAACAGCGAAGGATCGATTCTGGAGCCGCCGGTCAATATTCCGGAAGACGTGGCCACCGAGATGGTGCAGATCGGACGTGACGGACAAGTCATGGTCCGGCAACCCGGTTCCAGCGAACTGACCCAGATCGGACAGATCGAGCTGGCCCGGTTCGTCAACCCCGAAGGGCTGATCTCCATCGGAAAGAACCTGTTTTTGGAATCCGACGCCTCAGGTACGCCGTTGGAGGGAAACCCTCTGGAAGACGGTTTGGGGGCGATTCAACGGGGCATGCTGGAAAGCAGCAATGTGGACCCAGTGCGCGAACTGGTGGATTTGATCTTTACGCAGCGTGGATACGAGATGAATTCGCAATCGATCAAGAGCGCGGATGAACTCTTGCAGGTGATTACGAATCTGAGGAGATAACGAGAAGCGCAGGGTTAGCGGGTGATTAGTGGTAAACGTTGAAATGGCTCCGGTGAAGGGCCGGGGGCCAAAGGTATCCGAATAACGGGGATGAAGCGGCGGGTTTCAGGAGTAGTTCGGCCCGCGGAAGGATGTTACGACGCGGAGGTCGTCGATGCAGGATGCAAAACGGGACAACGTGAAAACCGGATCACGAGGCAGGTTCCGCGCACGGTTTACCGTGGCCGGGCTGCTGGTCGTCGCGGTTTGCGCCGAGGCGGCCGGTCCGCAACTGAGCAACATTGCGGTGGATACCTCGACGGTGGGAGCGGCGGAGACCGTGGTTCGGCTTTATCCGGTGGCCGTGGTCGGCGGTGCGGAGATAACGCTGGCCGACGTTGCCGAGATTCAGGGTTCGGCGGCCCGCCTGGCCGGCGGATGGTCGGTTGCCCCGGCGCCCGCGCCCGGCCAAACCCAGGAGCTTTCGCTTGGCGAGATACGATCCGCTCTGGGGCGAAGGGGCCTCAACCTCTCCCAATGGATTTTCCGCGGCGCCAGCCGGTGCAAGGTAACCCGTTCGATCCAAACGCCGAAAGAGGTCGCCGCGCGACCCGCCGGTGATTCCAAGACGGCCGTGGCCGCCAATGCTCAGGATGTTGTTTTGGAAACTTCCACCGCGACCGACGGTGTTCGCGCGGATTCGCTGGAGGCCGTGTTGCGCG
The DNA here is from genome assembly GCA_964401335.1 of uncultured Planctomycetales bacterium. Taxonomy (GTDB): domain Bacteria; phylum Planctomycetota; class Phycisphaerae; order UBA1845; family PWPN01; genus JAAYCU01. Next base: position 56,919 of record CAYNYK010000007.1, on the reverse strand, counting down.
CCTGGTTGGCGGATCGATTGCCCAAACAGACCGGTACACCGGTTATTCGGTTCAGCGTCAATAACCGTCTGGCCGGCGCTCTGGCTTTGACCACGCCGCCGTACCGGTTCGAAATCGCCGAGGCCGGAAAACGAACGCTGGGTGATGTGGCCTTGGAAGTCACCGTCCTTGAGGGATCGAAAGTATGTCAGGTGGTACAGATACTGGCCAATGTTGTCTTGCGGGTCCCGGTGGTCCAGGCAACCCGGCCGATCAATCGCGGTGAGACGATCACCGAAGGCATGGTTGAGCTAGGCTATCGTGAGTTCGAGCGCAGCGAGGATATCGGCCTGCGCAGTCTGCCGTCGGTGATCGGGCAGCGGGCCAGGCATTTCATCAACAATGGGGAGATTGTTCAGGCGCGTCATCTGGAATCTGTGCCGCTGGTGGAGCGCAACGATCTGGTCACCGTCTGGGTGCGTCGCGGACCGCTGGTGGTGAAAAGCACGGCGCAGGCTCGAACGGCCGGCACTTACGGTGCGGTCATCGAACTGCGCAGCCTGATGTCCAAGGAAACATTCCTGGCCACCGTGACCGGTCCGAAGACGGTTGAACTGGTCGAGGGGATGCCGACAACGGTGTCCGAAGCGACAGCGGAAGGAGGTCGGCCATGAGGTTTGCGAAGCGCTTGATTCCGTGGCTTGTGGTGCTGCTGCCCTGGTCCTTGTTTGCCCAGAGTTCGTCCATGCTCCGTCTGAGCGCGGCCCATCCCTCAGCGGGTAACGCCGATTCGCCGGAGCAGGCGGCGAACCCCGGCTCTCCCGAGTTTTCCGCGGCCCAGCCGAAGCTGCTCAGCCGTCCGGGCACGCGGGCCATCGAGCGCATGAGCAAGATCGCTCTGGCCCCGCCTCAACCGCGACAATTCAAGCCGAATATGCTGATCACCATTATTGTGCGCGAGCAAAAGAAATACGAGGCCGAAGCCGAGTATGAGGCGGAAAAGAAATGGAAATGGGATGAACTGCTTAGTCGCTGGTTCCGGTTTTATCCTGGCTGCAAGCTGGGCGAGGACCGGCTTTCCAACGGTGATCCAGGCTCGAAGTTCGACCTGAAGCATAAGTATGAAACTGATGGATCGAGCGATTACTCGGACAAATTCTCCACGCGGATCACGGCCACGATTATCGACGTCAAGCCGAACGGCAACCTGGTCCTGGAGGCCACGCACACCCGCATACATGACGAGGAAGTCGCCAATGTAACGCTGACGGGAGTATGCCGAAGCGAGGATGTCACGCCGGACAATACGATACTGAGCACGCAGATCGCTCAGATGGTGCTTGACGTGCAGAACAAGGGTGCGGTGCGGGATGCGACAACGCGGGGCTGGATCCCCCGCATATTGGATTTCATTAAACCGCTGTGACGGTTAGGGCGGGATGCAACGAGGAAAGCAATATGTACGAATGGTTACGGACAACCTGGTGGAAGGCGCTGCTGGCGGCTTTGCTGGCGTCGGGGACGGCGTGGGCGGAGGTTAAAATCAGCGACATCACCCATTTGCAGGGCGCCCGGATCAACCGTCTGGAAGGCTGGGGGCTGGTAGTGGGCTTGAACGGTACAGGCGACGGCGGCAAACATGCCCCGACGGTGCGCGCCCTAGCCAGAGTGCATGAATACTTCGCCAACCCCGTCTTGGTTCAGGATGAGCTGAAAAACGCCAAGAACGTGGCCATCGTCTACGTCGAGGCGGTATTGTCGCGGAACGGGGTACGTGAGGGAGAATCGGTCGATCTGACGGTCAGCAGCACCGGTGCGGCCAAGAGTCTCAAGGGCGGCCGCTTGTTACCCACTCCCTTGATTGGACCGAATCCCGACGACGATCGCATCTGGGCTTTCGGGGCCGGCCCCATTACGCTCGAAAGCGAGGATACGCCTACTCAGGGACGAATCGTCGCGGGGGCCACCCTCGAGCGTAACTGGATTCACAGCTACATCGTGAAAGGCCGTGAGCTGTTGGACGGACAGACCGGAACGGATCCTTTCCTGACCAACTGGATTCAGCCCGACGAGCCTTACATCACTTTTGTGATTAACCCCGGTCATGCGGAATTTCGTGTGGCCTACATGATCGCCCAGGCCATCAATGAAAACGAGACCCTGTTGGAAACCGCGGCCGGCAGTATCAGTGCGCAGATCGCCCGGGCCTTCGATCCCCGCACGGTGATGGTTCGCGTACCCGCGGCCGAACGGGCCAATCCCGCGCAGTTCGTGGCCCGGCTGGAGGCGTTGCCGGTGCAGATGCCTTATACCGAGGCCCGGGTCAGCATCCATCGCAAGAGCGGGACCATTATTATCAGCGGTGACGTGGAAATTTCCCCGACGGTGATTACGCACAAGGGCTTGACCATCACGACGGTAGTACCCACACCGCCGGCGACGGAGGAGGCCCCGCGGGTTGAGGTGCGCGACTGGGCGGCCCTGGATCCGGCGGGAAAGGGGGGCATGAAATTACAGAACCTTCTGGAGGCCCTGAGTCAATTGAAGGTGCCGGCGACGGAGAAGATCACCATCATCGAGCGTTTGCATGAAATGGGCAAACTTCATGCGAATCTCGTGGTGGAGCAGTAGAAGCGAGGGAATCGTTGCCCGCGTATCGGACATGGAGTCGAGACCGTGAACGAAATGAACATCTCCATCCAGGACACGACCCCGCCGACGGCGGCGCAGGCGGCCCGGCAAAAGCAGGTTTATCAGCTACGCGCCGTGGTTGGCGAGATGGTGGGGGTCACATTCTTCGGTCAGATGCTCAAGGTCGCTCAGAACAATCCGTTCAAGGCGGATTTTGCCCACGGCGGCCGCGGCGAGGAATTGTTTCGCGGCCAGTTGAATATGGAGCTTTCCCGACGGGCGGGCAAGGGTTTGCGCGGCGGGTTGGCGGACCGGATAACGGACTATTACACGCGGTATCTCAGGGGGGGTAATGATGGAGAGTAAAGTGGACATGCGGCAACCGGACATGGATAAGTTGGCCCGCGACCTGGTCCGGCTGATGGGAGATTTGTTGGACCTGCATGGCGAGTTGGCCATGCATTTGCGGAACAAGCTGGCCGGCGCTCGCCAGGCGGACAGTGCCAAAATCCAGTCGATCACTGCTCGCGAAAAACTGTTGGTGGAACGACTCGCCGAGCGCGAGGGTCTGCGTCGCCATCTCTGTCGGCATATCGCCGTGCAACTTGGCTGGTCGGAGGAGCGCCGGGCGAGGATCAAGCTAGACGAATTGGCCGCGGAATTGCCCGAGCCGTACCGCAGCCAACTCCTGACCGCGGCGGTCGGTCTGCGCAACACGATCAAGGAGATCGAAAGGATGCGGGTCACCATGACCCTGGTAACCCAGGTCATGCTTGAGCATCTCGGTCACGTGCTGGCGGTGATGACCACCGGTGTGCCATCCGGCGAGGGCTATATGCGTAATGGTCGGCGGGAAGGGACGACATCCTCGTGTGTTTTTGAGGCGGTGGGTTAATCATGAGTCTGGTTACGGGTGCTTTACAAATCGGCCGTAGCGCGTTGCTTGCCTACCAAAGCGCGTTGCAGGTGGTGGGCAATAACATCTCGAATGCCGGCAGCGATTCGTACGTACGCCAGACGGCGGTGCTCACGCCGATCACCGGGATTACGCTGCCGGAGGGATATGCGCCCGGTGGGGGGGTGGCTTTGACCGGCTTGCGTCGCAATGTGGACGAAACCCTGGAGAACCGTTTACGCATGGCGTTGGGAGATCAGGCCGCGGTGCTGGCCGAGCAGCAGACCCTGGGGCGCATCGAATCCATTCTGAACGAACTGTCCGATTCGGATTTGTCCACTCTGCTGCAGAATTTCTTCAACGCCTGGAGCAACCTGCAAAACTCGCCTGAGGAGGAAAGCACCCGGCAGATGGTCCTGGTAGCCGGCGAGACGCTGGCGAACGAAATCCAGCGTCAACGACAGGACGCGCTCGGACTGCGCGACGAATTGAATACCCAGATCGAGGATTCCACGCATCGGGCCAACACCTTGGCCGATGACATCGCCGCTTTGAATGTCCAAATTACGGCCCTGGAGAATTCCAGTGTCGGCGGGGCCAACGCCCTCCGCGACCAGCGCGACGCTTTGCTCCGTGAATTATCCACCTTGGTGCAGATTCAGGTTCGCGAACAACCCGACGGCGGCGTCAATGTTTACATCGGTAACGAGCCTCTGGTTCAGGGCGGTCTGAATCGCGGATTGACCACCACGCTGGAGACGGTTGAACAGGATCCGAAAGCGGTCGTTCGTTTCGCCGACAACCACGGAATGGTGAGCCTGACCGGCGGGCAAATCGCCGGGCTGATTACGGCCCGGGATGAGCATGTATCGGGTTTTGTCGACGACTTGAACAGTCTGGCCCAGGCGTTAATCAGTGAAGTCAATAAGGTTCATGCCGGCGGCAGCGGGTTGAAGGGGTATAGCGAGGTCCTGGGCACGTTTGACGTGCTCAACTCGGTCGCCGCTTTGAACAGCGCGGATGCGGGCCTCGATCTGGTTCCGAACAATGGATCGTTCCTTATCAAGGTCCTGGATACATCCACCGGCATGAGCGTGGTGACCACCATCACGGTGGATCTGGACGGTATCGGGACGGACGAGTCATTGGAATCCCTGGCCGCCAAGCTCAACGCGGTGGGGAACGTGACGGCTCTCGCGACTTCGGATAATCGGTTGAGAATCACCGCGGACAACGGTTTTGAGGTGTATTTCGCGGAGGACACGTCGAATGTTCTGGCCGCATTGGGAATCAATACATTCTTTAGCGGGCGGGACGGTTCGGATATCGGCGTTAATTCCATATTAACGGCGACGGGCGGGGCCCGATTGCTGGCCGCCGGACAAGGCGGCGGACCGGGGGACGGCTCCAATGCGGCGGCGATGGCTAACCTGGGTACAGACTCGCTTTCCGGACTCGGCGGGCAGAGCCTGAACGACTTCTACAACACGATCGCGACGCGGATCGCGGTGAAAGGTTCGGCGGCGATGGCCGCCGTCGATGCCGCCGACGCCATCACCATGGGATTGACCTCGCAGCGCGAATCCGTCAGCGGGGTCAATCTGGACGAAGAAACGATTTCATTGATGCGGTTGCAGCGTTCGTTTCAAGGCGCGGCCCGGTATGCCACGACGGTGAACGAACTTCTTGAGGAGCTTTTGGGATTATTGGGATAGGGGAATCGGGATGGGGCCGGACCAGGCCGCGATGACCGCCGGCCGCTTGATAGCTGAGCTGATTTTATGGCAGTGACACCCATCAATATTGTTCGCGTCAGCACGAACATGCAGTCGATTTCGCTGCTGGATACCCTGCGGCGGAACACGTTGCAGTTGTTCCTTGAGCAAAACCGGATGGCTACCGGAAACCGACTCAACGCCCCCAGCGAGGATCCCGTGTTGGCCGCCCGGGCCATGAAACTCAGCCAGACTCTCGAGCAGCAACAACAGATCCTCGAAAACATTCGCAACGCCAATACGTTTCTAAGCATGACCGACTCCACGATCGGCGAGATCAACGATCTGCTGATCCAGGCCCACGAGATCGCCTCGGAGATGGTGAACTCCACCGCCGATCAGTCTCAGCGCGAGTCCATGGCCCAGCTCGTATCCGGCATCATCGATCAACTGGTTACTATCGGGAACCGCATGTACGCGGGGCGCTACCTCTTTGGTGGTCAGCAGACCACCCAGCCCCCCTTTGTCCAGGAGTATGGCGGAGTGATCTATCGCGGAGACACCCGTTCCCTGACCGCCCAGATCGATTTCGGACAGAGCGCGAATATCAATCTTAACGGCGCGGAACTTTTCGGTTCATTAACCGGCGTGGTCGAGGGCGCGGTGGATCTGAATCCCATTCTGACGCGGGACACCCGTTTGACGGACCTGAACGGAGTGACCGGTGTATCCGTCGGAACGGGGTCCATTCTGATTACGATGAGCAGTCCGGCCGCCAGTTTTCAGGTGGATCTGACCACGGCCGACACGATCGGCAACGTCATGGATAAGCTGAATGCCGCGGCGGAGACGGCCGGGCTTACCGTCGGGCCGGGCGGACAATTCAACGCTGCGATAAACGCCGCGGGCAATGGTTTACAAATCGACGCCGGGGCCGGCACCGTGTCCATCATGGATGTGGGTCAGGGTACGGCGGCGCGCGATCTGGGGATTCGCGGCAGCGGGGCATCCATCGTGGGCGCCGATCTGGATCCAAAAGTCACCCTCATGACTTCGGTTGATTCACTATTTGGCGGCACCGGGGCGGCCCTCGGTTCGATACGGATTCAGAACGGGGCCACGATCAAGACGATTGACCTCAGCGGGGCTGCGACGGTCCAGGATATTCTCAACACGATCAACGGCGCCGGCGCGCAGGTCAAGGCAGAGATCAACGCCGGGGGTGACGGATTGAACCTGGTCAATCAATTATCCGGGTCTTTCATGTACGTGGGCGAGGCCGGGGGAAACACCGCCGAGTTACTGGGGATTCGATCGTTCTATGGCCAGACAAGGTTGAACACGCTGAATGAGGGGCGCGGTGTTTCACTCACCGCGGGAGTGGATGATTTCCGGATCGTGGCCAAGGATGGATCGTCGTTCAACGTGAATCTGGACGGCGCGACCACGGTGCAGGACGTGCTCGACGCCATTAATAACGCCGCGACAGGTGCCGGTGTGGCCGTCACGGCTTCCCTGGCCGTCACCGGAAATGGTATACGGTTAGTGGACAGCACCGGCGGGGCGGGCACTCTGGCGGTTGAACGCCTTAATTATTCTTACGCCATCGATGATCTTGGCTTGAATGTCACCGTGACCGACCCGGCCGACACCGAGCTGGTCGGCAACGACCCCAACGGGGTGCGCCCCGACAGCGTGTTCAGCGCCCTGATCTCGCTTTACGAGGCCCTGACCCAGGGGGGGACGAATGTGGAACAGGCGATCACCGCGGCCGGCGAGAAGATCAATCAGTTTATCGATTCAACGAACCAGTGGCAGGGCATCGTGGGGGGGCGGTCAAAAGCCATGCAAAACCGGCTGGATTTCACCGAGGACGCGGTCATAACCACCCAGGCTTTACTCAGTCAAACGAAGGACCTGGATTACACCGAGGCGGTGACCCGTTTCCAGTTGGCCCAGACGACCTTGAAGGCGAACCTGATGAGCGCCCAGAGCATGTTGTCTTTGTCCTTGTTGGACTTTCTCGGGTAGGTCTTTGGGGCCCGCCCGCGGGATGGAACGAAACGGCCGAGGAGGAGCGAGGAGTTCAGCGAAGGGGGAAGGAGGTATCCGATCGCCGTCTTTCGACCCGGCGGCGGTCGCGAAGCGATGATTGCCCGGCAGGGGTTTGCCGGGTCGCGAAGAGGATGACGCAGGTGGTTGACGGGCAAAACGGAGGTGGTCGGAAAGCCCGGCGGTGCGGCGTTACGGATGACGTCGACCGGGCGAACGACATGCCCGTCAGCGGCTAATCAACCTTTGGATGGGTCATTACAGGAGTGTCGCGATGATTATCGAAACGTCGCGGTTTGGACCTTTGGAGGTCGACGAGCATCGACTGATCCGGTTTCCCAAAGGGATTTTGGGATTTCCGAATCAAAAGGAGTACGCCCTGATTCAGACGGCGGAGGACAGCGGCTTTTATTGGCTGCAATCGGTCGACCGGCCGGAGTTGGCTTTTGTGGTATGCGACCCGCGCCTGTTCATTCCGGACTACGTGGTCCCGGTTAAGGTCGACGAGTTGGCCCAGATTGGCCTGGAGGATCCTTCGGCGGCCCAGGTGTTCACCATCGTCAACAAGGTGGACCAAATCCTGACCGGCAACCTGCAGGGGCCGTTGGTGATCAACGTGCAGACGCGCGAGGGCAAACAACTTGTGTTGTCGGATCGGAGGTTCTCGACGCGCCATCCGCTCATGGATCTGCGGCCCTCGGCCTCGGTCGTGAGCAAGACAGCCTAGATGTTCCAGCAGGGCTTGAAGACGCTTTTATTTGTCCGCGGTAGGCCGCGAATTGTATCATAGGTCTTCAGGCCGGCTCGAATGTCGCTATCGGCTGCTTGGCCGTCAGGGCTGCGCGAAGGCGATCTGCCGGTCGTTCCCGCGCGTCGTCGTTGGGTAAAGCGGACGACACCTGGATGTCGTGGCCAAGCAGGGTTCATTCAAGCATCGGCATGGCCTAGGAAGGAGCCGAGGATGTTGGTGCTATCCAGACAGCGCGATCAGACAATCATGATCGGTGATGATATTGAGATCACGGTTGTGGATATTCGCGGTGACAAGGTACGCCTGGGGATCAACGCCCCCCCGGAGGTCCCCGTACATCGTAAGGAAGTGTACGAAGCCATCAAGCGGGAGAACCGCGAGGCTTCCGGTATCAAACCCGAGGACATCGCCAAGGTTGCGGGTGTTCCCGACAACTCCGCGGTGGCCCCGAAGAAAGGATAGGTTTGGACCTTCCGGACCGGGGCTTTGCCCCCGACGGTCCGGCGGTAAATTCCGTCAAACGACGGATTCGTAGCCAAGACTCAATCAAGGAGGATTGCAAATGGCTAGAATTAACACCAATGTGCCGGCGCTCATCGCCCAACGCACACTGCGCGCATCCCAACGTGAACTGACTATTTCTCTGGAAAGGTTATCAAGCGGCCTGCGGATCAACCGCGGGGCGGATGATCCGGCCGGTTTGATCAATTCCGAGCATCTCCGCGCGGAGATGTCCGGGGTATCCAAGGCCATCGACAATTCCGAGCGAGCGATCAATATAATCGCCACCACGGAAGGGGCCCTGAACGAGGTGGCTTCACTGCTCACCGATATCCAGGGCCTGATCGTCGAGGCGGCCAACGACGGGGCCATGTCCAAAGATGAAATCATGGCCAACCAGTTACAAATCGATTCGGCGATCGAGTCCATCACCCGTATCGCCAATACGACCAGTTTTGCCGGTCGAAAACTGCTGGACGGTTCGCTTGACTATCTCACCAGCGGGGTGCAAGCGAGCGCCATTTCCACGCTGCAGGTGCATGGCGTGCAGTTTGGCAATCGACCGTACGTGCCGGTTCAGATGGTTGTGACCCAATCCGCCCAGAAAGCCGAGCTGCAATATCGGGCCAGCACCATCACCAGCAATATTTCCATTGAATTGAGGGGTAACAAGGGCACCACTACCGTGACCTTGGTGGCCGGCTCTTCCCTCGATGATGTCATTACGGCGGTTAACGCGGTCAGTGAATCTTGCGGTGTTGAGGCGGCCTATATCAACAGCGCGGTTCCTGGCAGCGGAATCTGTTTCCGCAGCACGGATTACGGTTCGGATCAGCTTGTGCAGGTGACCGAATTGGCCGGCGGCTCCTCCTTCCCACTCTATAACACCGCAGGCGCCGTGGCCAATAATGATTATGGGCAGGACGCCGTGGCCATCATCAACGGGGCCCGCGCCGTGGGCCGGGGTTTGGAGGTGAGCCTCAACACCTCGACCCTCGATTTGACCTTGACTTTGGTCGAGAACTTCGGCCTGAATTCGACCAGTTTCGCGATTACCGGAGGAGGGGCCCTGTTCCAGCTTGGCCCGGATGTCAATACCAATCAGCAGGTCAATATCGGCGTACAATCCGTGGCCGCCTCCCGCCTGGGCAATACGGCCGTCGGGTTCCTGAGCCAGATTGTACAGGGTGGCGACTATGAGATCATCGGTGATATGACCAATCGCGAAAGGGCGGGGAACATTGTCACCGAAGCCATTCGCCAGGTCGCCGTCCTTCGCGGGCGACTGGGGGCCTTCGAGCGGAACACGCTTCAGACCAATATCAATTCGTTGTCCATTACTCTGGAAAATTTGACGGCCAGCGAGTCGGCCATCCGAGACACCGATTTTGCCGAGGAAACGTCGAATCTGACACGAAACCAGATTCTGGTCAGCGCCGGTACCAGTGTTCTGGCCTTGGCCAACACCACCCCACAGAGCGTGTTGTCCCTCTTGGGTGGTTAAACCAAAGGTTGTGGCTAACGTTTTTTGGGCAAGGGCCGGTTCGCGAGAATCGGCCCTTGTCGTTTAGTTTTCCGATAACCCGTCGACCAGCGGAAATCTGTTCGCGTCGGGATTAATTCGCACGAGTCAACAGAGGTGGAGGTGACCGGCTGTGGGTCGATCAAGCCGCCTGTTATGGGTTCTTTTTATGTTCTGATAAAGCCCTTTGATTACGGAAAAACCGTTGACCATTGACCAGATAATGCTCCGGCTCTCAAAAATTTTTCGATGCTCGGATGATCGGTCCTTGCCCCGCTTGTCCAATAAAAGCCATGGCGGTTTCCCGCGAATCCACCTGGAAAAATTATCAGACAACCCTATGTCCGGAAACCTGCAAGTCCCGTTTTTATAAGGAGATTAGATGCGCCCAGGAAAATTAAAGGGGCTTGTCCGCAAAGTCGATGCGTGCAGCGTCACCGAAGGATCGGTGAAGCCTGTGATCGTCAGGCCGCGCCTGCGTAGCAGCTGAACGAGGTCGTGGTCAGGTCTTCAGGGGTTTGCACAGGGAAGTAACGACCAAGCAGTTAACAGGTGTCGGCGGGGTAATGCGGGGCGTTCCGCATCACCGGAAACCGGCAGAGGAAAAGCAATATACAGACGAGCCTGCGGCATGGTTCCGATGGAGGGCTACGCCGCACTCCGACGATCCGCCCGATGTGGGCAGGGCCCAGGCGGCGCGATCGCGGTGATGAGGAGGCACGTAAGATGAGTCGAATCAACACAAATGTACCGTCGATTGTGGCCGCGCGTATTCTGGAAAAGAACAACACAACGCTTAACCAATCGCTGACGCGGTTAAGCACCGGTTTGCGGATCAACAGCGGCAAGGATGATCCCGCCGGTTTGATTGCGTCCGAAAACCTCCGCAGCGAATTGACCGCGATCGAGGCGGCGATGGACAATGCCAACCGGGCCGATCAGATCATCGCGGTCACCGAAGGCTCCCTCCAGGAAATCAACTCCCTGCTGATCGAGTTGGAGGACCTGGTGGACCACGCCGCGAATACGGCTGGTCTGAGCGATGAGGAAGTAGCCGCCAACCAGCTCCAGATCGACTCCATCCTGGACTCGATCAACCGAATCGCCAATTCCTCCGAATTTAACGGCAAGAAACTGTTGAACGGCGAATTGGATTACTCGACGTCCGGAGTGACCACGGGGGCCACCGCCTCGGCCGTTACGCATCTCAAGATCAACAGTGCGCGTATTCCTGAAGGCGGCAGCCGCTCGGTAACCATCAAAATGACCCAATCCGCCCTGACCGCTCAACTCATTTATTCGGGCTCGGCTACCGGCTCAGGGGTCACGACCCTTCAGATCGGCGGTAAATACGGTACGGAGTTGCTCAGTTTTGCCTCCGGGACCAGTGTTTCCGCGGTGATCGCGGCGGTTAATCAATCCAAGGAGTTGACCGGTGTTTCCGCTTCTCTCAGTGGCGCGGGTTCAACCGCTGCCGTCAAATTCAACAGCGTGGATTATGGCAGCGATGCGTTTGTGTCCGTCGAGGCGATTTCCGGCACCTTTACCGTGACCGGCGGTACCAGCTCGACCAAGGATTATGGGCAGGACGCCGGCGTAGAGATCAACGGATCCACTGCCGTGACCAAAGGCCTCGATGTCTCTCTGCGAACCTCGGCCTTGAGCGTGGATATGACCTTGAGTTCCGCATTCGCGACGCAATTAACGGCCACCAAGACCTTTACAATTACCGGCGGCGGGGCCGATTTCAGCATTGCTCCGACGGTCGGGATCAACGGTTTGGCCAGTATCGGAATTCAGAGCGTCAATACCGGCAGTCTGGGCAAGGGCGATATCGGTTATCTCTCCTCGCTGGCCAGCGGGGCGGCTAACGATCTATCGTCCAAGAACTTTGCCACCGCCCAGCGGATCATCCGCGAGTCGAGCAAGAGTATCTCCAGCTTACGCGGGCGCTTAGGGTCTTTCCAGAAGAATACCCTGGCACCGACTATCAACTCATTGCAGGTGGCCTTGGAAAACACAACGGCGGCCCAGAGCGCTATTCGGGATGCCGATTTCGCTCAGGAAACCAGCAATCTTACACGGGCCCAGATTCTGGTTCAGGCCGGCACCGCCAGCTTGCAGTTGGCCAACCGGGCGCCACAAAATGTTCTGGCTTTGCTCGGATAATGGAAGTTCAGTTTCGTTCGCGGCTGACCGACTTATAGAAGGTCAGGCCGCGGAAACCAACACGCTTTTCGCGGCCGGGCTCCTGATCCATATCGGGAGTCCGGCCATTTTATGGACGGTATAACGTGTGGGTTGGAGGCCGATTTTTGACCCCCCCCGGAGTCTGACAAAGGTCCGATATATATAAAAATGTCGGTCCGGGAATTTATAACTAAAGACCATCCGGTGAACGTGTCGAAATCCCGGATGCATAAAAAGTGAAGAGGAAGGAGGGGTGGAAGCGCAAACGCCGCAGGTCGCCAAGGCGGATGGCAGACGATACCAACGGCGTGGGCTCACTGCAAAGGTGAGATGTCGATCCGGAGGATCGGCGGCCAGTTTGGGCCTCGCGATCGTCGAAGCGATGGCGAGTGCATCCCGTGAGGGGCGGTGGAAATCGCTGCCGGCGGGTCGGGTTGAAAAGTGCCGGGTTTCATCAGGCCCGGCGGGGGAACGCAAGGCCGTGTTCCCGCGGGCGCAAGGTAAGGAAAACTTGCCCCGATAGTCAGGGAGGATACCATGAGTCGTATCAATACCAACGTCGCCTCGCTTCAGTCCGTACACCGCTTAATTGCCAACCAGACGGACTTAAACACACGCCTCGAACGATTGAGTACCGGTTTGCGGATCAATCGCGGAAGCGATGATCCGGCCGGTTTGATCGCTTCGGAGACTTTACGGAGCGAGATAACGGGCATTAGCCAAGCCATCGATAACTCACAGCGCGCCATCAATGTTATTTCAACCGCGGAAGGCGCCTTGAATGAGGTGTCCTCTCTGCTGATTGATTTGCGCGCGTTGATCAATCACGCGGCCAACGAAGGAGCCATAGGCGGTGATGAGCTTCAAGCCGATCAGTTGCAGATTGATTCCATTCTCGAAGCTATCGACCGCATCGCCAACACCACGCAATTTGGCGGCGAAAAGCTGATCAACGGTAATTTCGAGTACAGCGTCAGCGGGCTGGTTTCATCCGCGATCGGTGCCGCGCGCATCTTTGGGGCCCGTGTCCCCCCGAGCGGTACAGCCTCCGTCGTCGTGGAGGTCGTCCAATCGGCCCAGACCGCGCAGGTGGCATTTACCGGAAGTGCTATTGGTTCCAGTAACGTCACCATTGAACTGTCGGGTCAGAAGGGTATCGAGGTATTGTCTTTCGCGGCCGGTACCGGGGCCTCGGCGGTGGTTAAGGCGATCAACGCCAACTCCCTGACCACCGGCGTTTCCGCCACCATCAGCGGGACCGGCTCGACGACCGTGATTCTTATTAACAGCCAGGATTACGGCTCGGATGCCTTCGTTTCCGTCAAGCCGATTGACGGAAGTTTTATCGTCGGCACCGGATCAACCTCCCTGGATTATGGACAGGATGCCGGTGTGCTGATCAATGGACAAACCGCCTCGACGAAGGGGTTGGTTTCCTCGTTGCGATCGAACGGGCTGGACCTGCAACTAAATCTGACGGCCGCCTTTGGGACGGCCCTTGGTTCCACCTCGTTCGATATCACGGGTGGCGGGGCGATTTTCCAGATCGGGCCGACGGTCAACGCCAACGGTCAAGTCTCCATCGGCATTCCGTCGGTGGCGACCAGTAATCTGGGTGGACCGGTCGTGGGATACCTGAATACGATTAAGAGTGCCGGTTCCAATTCGGTAATTGGCGGACATTACCAGCGGGCCGAGGAAATTCTCGAAGAAGCGATTTCTCAAGTGTCCGTACTTCGCGGCCGACTGGGCGGATTGCAGGCCAACCAGATCGAAACAAACATTAACAGCCAACAGGTGGCCCTTGAAAACGTCACCGCCGCCGAATCGAGCATTCGCGACGCCGACTTCGCCGTGGAAACCGCCGCCCTGACCCGAGCGCAGGTGCTGGTGCAGAGTACAACCTCAGTCCTCGGTATCGCCAACTCGATGCCGCAGTTTGCACTCTCACTGCTGCAATAAGCCGTCGTCCTAACGACTTGAATTGAAGGTGTCTTCCTCAACCGGCCCCATCCGTCGAGATGGGGCCGGTTGTTTTTTAGTCCCCTCTGATCCGCTCGGAGACCATTGACAACGCGCGAATACCAGAAAAGGCATCCCTACGGAATCACGATTTTCTTTGATAGCTTATATTTTTACGGCGTAGTGGTAGGCATCTTTTGTTCTATCTCCCGTTTGTGGGACGACGCATTTGCGAACTTGGCTGAATGTCGCCACAATACCGGCTTTTAACCCCATCGCCGTCTCATCCCACTCTGAAGGCGCGTGGGGGGATACGTTGGATGGATAAGTGCGATTGACGACCCGGATGGGATAGGCATGACTATAATATGTGAAAAATTTAACAAAGGTTCCCTATGTCGGTTCATGAGATAACGAAAGGATTGAATTTACCGATTACCGGTGAACCTCGCCAGGAAATAGACGAGGCTCGCCCGGTGCATCGCGTGGCCTTGCTTGCGGATGATTATGTGAATATGAAGCCGCGTTTCCTGGTGGCGGTCGGCGATCCGGTGAAACGCGGGCAAGTCCTTTTTGAAGACAAGAAAATGCCGGGTGTCCTCTACACCGCGCCGGCCGCGGGCAAGGTGGTCGCCATTCATCGGGGCGAGCGGCGAGCTTTTCAGTCGGTGGTTATTGAACTGACGGAAGGTGAAGTCAATGGGAAACCCTCCGATGATGATTTTCAGCCTTTTCAGTCATTCAAGGGCAAATCCTTCGCTGAACTCAACGGTGAGGAAATTCGCGGGCTGCTGATCGAATCGGGTCTATGGACCGCTCTGCGCGCCCGGCCTTTCGGACGCGTCGCTGATCCGCAGGGTAAACCCCATTCGATATTCATCACCGCGGTGGACAGCAACCCGCTGGCCGCCTCGGTCGATGTGGTTTATCGCGGGCGGGAAGACGATTTCGACAGCGGGCTGCGTTTGTTGACGAAACTCACCGAAGGAAAGGTCTTCCTCTGTAAGCATACCGGTTCGGCGGTAAAGGCGCCGGCCCATGAGCGGATTGTGACCGAGGAATTCGAGGGTAAGCATCCCTACGGCACGGTCGGGCTGCATATTCATCTGCTTGATCCGGTCAGCGCTCACAAGACGGTCTGGTATCTGAACTATCAGGACGTGTTTGCGTTTGGACGGTTGTTCACGACCGGACGGTTGGACGTTCAGCGGGTGATCGCGTTGGGCGGTCCGACGGTGACAAACCCGCGATTGTTGCGCACCCGGATTGGCGCATCGTTGGTCGAGTTGCTGGCTGGCGAACTTGAGCCGGTCGAGAATCGGGTCATATCCGGCTCGGTTTTTTCCGGCCGGACCGCGATGGGCGAGGTGTTCGGTTTCTTGGGACGTTACCATTTTCAGGTTACCGCTCTTCAGGAAGGGCGTGAGCGCAGTTTCCTGGCCTGGCTGCAGTTAGGCCGGAACACATTTTCGATTATTCGGGCTTTCGCGTCCGGTTTTATGCGTAACGGAAGGAAATTTGCCTTTTCGACCAACACCCACGGCTCCACGCGGGCGATTGTCCCCATCGGTATGTACGAGCGGGTGATGCCTTTCGATATCGAGCCGACCTTTTTGCTCAAGAGTCTGGTGGCCGGCGATATCGAGCGGGCCGAGCAGCTCGGGTGCTTGGAGTTGGAAGAGGAAGATCTTGCCTTGTGTTCGTTTGTCTGTCCGGGCAAGAACGACTACGGCCCGATTTTGCGCGAAAATCTAGATACGATTCTGAGAGAAGGGTCATGAGGCTTTTACGTAAACTCCTGGACAGTCAGGAGAAACATTTCAAGGAAGGTCGGCCGCTGGCTCGAATGCATCCGTTGTTCGAGGCGGTGGACACGCTGTTTTTTTCGCCGGCCAAGGTGACCCGGACCGCTCCACACGTGCGCGACGGGTTGGATCTGAAACGGATGATGGGCATCGTGGTGGTGGCCCTCATGCCTTGTGTTTTCATGGCCTTGTATAACACGGGATACCAGGCGAATGCGGCCCTGGCGCGTATGGGAATGACTCCGGAGGGCTGGAGGGCGGATGTCGTCAACTGGTTGGGGTTGACCTTCTCGCCGGATAGTTTCTGGTCCTGCCTGATGCATGGCGGGTTGTATTTTCTTCCTGTTTTTATCGTGACGTTCGCGGCCGGTGGTGCGATCGAGGTATTGTTTGCCATCGTCCGCCGCCACGAGGTCAACGAAGGGTTTTTCGTCACCGGTTTTCTGATCCCGCTGATCCTTCCGCCGACCATTCCGTTATGGCAGGTTGCCCTCGGTACCGCGTTTGGGGTGTTGCTGGGCAAGGAGGTTTTCGGGGGGACGGGCATGAACATTTTCAATCCGGCCCTGGTGACCCGGGTGTTTCTGTTTTTTGCGTATCCCGCGGAAATTTCCGGCGATGCGGTGTGGGTGGCGGTGGACGGTTACAGCGGGCCGACGCTGATGGCCCAGGCAATGGTCGGCGGCAGAGAGGCCTTGATGCACAGTTCGTGGTCATGGTGGGATGCCTTTCTGGGCTTCATCCCCGGCAGTATGGGCGAAACATCCACGCTTTTCTGTCTGCTGGGAGCGGTGTTGCTGATCGTGACGCAGGTGGGTTCGTGGCGGACCATGGTGTCACTGCTGGCCGGATCGTTGCTGACCACGCTTCTGCTGAACGCGCTGGCCGGTAGAGTCGGAAATCCTTACTTTGCCGTGCCGTTCTGGTGGCATTTTGTGCTCGGCGGCTGGGCGTTCGGGGCGGTCTTCATGGCGACCGATCCGGTTTCCTCGGCTCAGTCGGAGACCGGCAAATATATTTACGGTTTTTTAATCGGCGTAATGGCCATTCTGATCCGGGTGGTGAACCCTGCCTATCCGGAAGGGATGATGCTGGCGATTTTGTTTATGAACGTATTTGCCCCGCTCATTGATCACTATGTGGTGCGGGCAAATATCAAGCGAAGGTTGGCGAGGAATGCGGCGACCCTATAGTGTTCCCTACGTTATTGGTTTTTCCTGCGCGGTATGCGTGGTGTGTTCGTTGCTGGTTTCGAGCGCGGCGGTGAGCCTCAAGCCCCGGCAGGAGCAGAATGCGCAGCTCGATCGGCAGGTAAACGTGCTTTTGGCCGCCGGACTGCTGGAGCCCGGTCAACGCCAGGGACGGGAGCAAATCGCGCAAATCTTCAAGGAGCGGATCCAGCCGGTGGTTGTCGAGCTGGCCACCGGCGCGGAAACGGATATCGACCCGGCCACCTTCGATCCGGAAGCGGAGATGAAAAATCCGCAACGCAGCAAACCGGCCCCGCCGAACGCGGCCCAAGTCCAACGGATACCGACCCGCGCCCTGGTGTTCAAAGTCATGAAGGACGGCGACCTGAACGAGGTCGTGCTGCCGATCATGGGTAAGGGGTTATGGTCGACGATGTACGGTTTCATCGCCGTGGACGCCGACGGCAACACCGTCCGGGGCCTTACCTTTTATCAGCATGGAGAGACCCCCGGACTGGGTGGTGAGGTGGATAACCCGACGTGGAAAGCCCACTGGCCGGGACGAAAAATCTACGATCAAGCGGGGGAGGTAAAGCTCGAGGTTATCAAAGGACGGGCCGGCCCGGTTGAGGAAGCCCCGCACAAGGTGGACGGCCTCAGCGGGGCGACCATCACCAGCCGAGGCGTCAGCCATACGGTTGAGTTCTGGTTTGGGGAGAACGGGTTTGGCCCGTATCTCAAGAAATTGCGTGAATCGCGGAGGGCTGCGTCATGACCCGTAAACAGAGACAGATTCTGCTCGATCCGCTGTGGAATAATAATCCCATCGCCCTGCAGGTGTTGGGTATCTGTTCGGCGCTGGCCGTGACCACCCAGATGAAAACCGCCCTCGTCATGTCGGTGGCGCTGACTTGCGTGCTGGCCCTTTCCAATTTGACGGTCAGCGCTCTGCGTAATTACGTCCCCCCGAACGTGCGGATCATTTTTCAACTGGCGGTCATCGCCTCGCTGGTGATTATCACCGATCAGATTCTCAAGGCTTATTTGTTCAACATCAGCAAGCAGTTGTCCGTGTTCGTCGGGTTGATTATCACCAATTGTATCCTCATGGGGCGGGCGGAGGCCTTCGCCATGCAGAACCCGCCGTTGGAAAGCTTTTTCGACGGCGTGGGCAACGCTCTGGGCTACGATCTGGTGTTACTGGTGACCGCGTTTTTCCGTGAGTTGCTCGGCAGCGGCTCACTGTTCGGCTACCCGGTGCTGAAGCTGGTGACCGAGGGCGGCTGGTATAACCCCAACGGATTAATGGTGCTTTCGCCGGGGGCGTTTTTCATCATTGCTTTGTGCATCTGGGCGCTACGCACCTGGAAGCCTGATCAGCAGGAGAAGGAGTAAGCCATGCCCGAGCTCGAGCACTATCTGTCGCTGGCGATCAAGGCGATTTTCGTCGAGAACATGGCCTTGGCCTTTTTCTTGGGGATGTGTTCGTTTCTGGCCGTCTCCCGGAAAGTGGAGACCGCCGTTGGGTTGGGACTGGCGGTGGTTTTCGTGTTGACGATTACCTGCCCGTTGAATTGCCTGGTTTACAACTATCTACTCAAGGGCGGAGCCCTGACCTGGTTGCCGGTGGTCGGGCCGAGGATGGCCTCTATCGATTTATCCTTCCTTGGGTTTATCAGCTACATCGGGACGATCGCGGCCACCGTGCAGGTGGTGGAAATGGTCATCGACCGCTATGCCCCGGCCTTGTATGGTGCGCTGGGCGTGTTTCTGCCCCTGATCGCGGTCAATTGCGCGATCCTGGGGGCCTCTTTGTTCATGGTCGAGCGTGATTACCGTGTGGGCGAGAGTGCCGTATTCGGGTTTGGCAGCGGTCTGGGTTTTGCCCTGGCCATCGTGGCCCTGGCCGCTATTCGCGAGCGGATGCGTTACAGCAATGTGCCGGCGGGCCTTCGCGGTCTGGGGATTACGTTCATCATCACCGGGCTGATGGCCATCGGTTTCATGGCGTTCGCGGGTATTCAGCTTTAAGGTTCGGCCGGCGAGGACTGCATCGATGTTTACCGTGTTTTTAGGCGTGCTGATGTTCACCGGCGTGATTGTCTCCCTGGTTATGCTCCTGTTGATCGCGCGGGCCAAACTGGTACCCACCGGCGAGGTGAGCATTGAGATCAACGGGGATAAAGAGAATGCACTGAAAGTGCCGGCCGGCGACACGTTGTTGAACGTATTGGGTAACGAGCGGATTTTTATACCATCGGCCTGCGGCGGGCAGGGAACCTGTGGGGTCTGCACGGTGAAAATCAAGGAGGGCGGGGGCACGATTCTGCCCACCGAACTGGCCCACATCAATCGCAAGGAGGCGCGCGAAGGTTTGCGCCTTTCCTGCCAGGTTAAGGTCAAAAACGACTTGAAGATCGAAATTCCGCCGGAGATATTCAGCGCCAAGCAATGGGTTTGCCGGGTGCGCTCCAATCGTAACGTGGCCACCTTTATCAAGGAATTGGTACTCGAGCTGCCGCCGGGCGAGAAGATGGAGTTTCGGGCCGGCGGGTATATCCAGATTCAGGCCCCGCCGCATCATGTGCGTTTTCGCGATTTTCAGATCGAGGAGAAATACCGCTCCGACTGGGACAAGTACGACCTGTGGAAGCTGGAATCCACGGTGGAGGAGACCATCGAACGGGCTTATTCGATGGCCAACTTTCCACTGGAAAACGATATCGTAATGCTCAATGTGCGGATCGCCACCCCGCCGCCGGAGGCCCCCAAGGCCCCGCCCGGCCAGATGTCCTCCTTTATTTTTAATCTCAAACCGGGCGACGAGGTCATCATCAAGGGACCGTTCGGCGAGTTCTTCGCCCGCGACACCAACGCGGAGATGGTTTTTATCGGCGGGGGTGCGGGGATGGCCCCCATGCGTTCGCATATTTTCGATCTGTTCTACCGTCTCGATACTCGGCGGAAGGTCTCTTTCTGGTACGGGGCGCGTAGTGTGCGGGAGGCCTTCTACGTCGAGGAGTTTAACAAGCTGGCGGCCGAACGTGACAATTTTAGTTGGCACTTGGCCTTGTCCGAGCCGCTGCCGGAGGACAATTGGAACGGACCCACCGGGTTCATTCATCAGGTGGTCCACGATCAATACCTCGCTCGGCACCCCGCCCCGGAAGACGTGGAATACTATTTGTGCGGGCCGGGCGTGATGAACAACGCCTGCATCAACATGCTGCTCGATCTCGGTGTCGAGCGCAAGGACATCATGCTGGATGACTTCGGATTCTAACTCCTCTCCTGGCACCAGCTCCGCCTCGCGCCTTGAAAATGCGCCCATGCATCAGCTTCACCGCTTCCCCCTCATCCTGTTGATCATTGTTTTTGCCTTTCTGGCCTACCGGTTCGCCGGGCGCGGATCGCGGGAAATTCATCTTTCCGGCGAGACGATGGGCACCACCTATAATATTAAGTTCCTCCCGCCGCCGGATTCCTGGGACGAAGCGGCCGAACGCCGGCTTGAAGCGGATATCGCTAAAACCTTGGAAGACGTTAATCAAAAGATGTCCACCTGGCTGCCAGACTCGGAGCT
This sequence comes from uncultured Planctomycetales bacterium, assembly GCA_964401335.1. GTDB lineage: Bacteria > Planctomycetota > Phycisphaerae > UBA1845 > PWPN01 > JAAYCU01. The sequence continues at coordinate 36,143 of CAYNYK010000007.1, read as the reverse complement.
TTCTCGGTTCAACCGGAGCGAGGTGGGGCAACCTTTCACGCTTTCGACCGAGACGTTCGGGGTTTTCCAGGCCGCATTGGAAGTGAGCGAACGAAGCGCAGGCGCGTTCGATATTACCGTCGGGCCGGTGGTCAATGCCTACGGTTTCGGTCCCGGGCTCGATCATTACGAGGAACCCGACGCGGCCACGCTGGAGCGACTGACCGAGGCCGTCGGTTATCGAAAGCTGCTGATTGATCCGGCACATCGGACCGTGACCCGAACTCACTCCGGCATGTATTGCGATCTCAGCGCCATCGCCAAGGGATATGGGGTGGACCGGGTGGCGGCCGTCTTGGAGCAACACCGTATCGTCGCCTATATGGTTGAAATTGGCGGAGAGGTGCGACTACGCGGGCGACGCGATAAGGATCGGCTATGGCGCATCGCGGTGGAAAAGCCCGTCGGCGAAGGCCGCCCCTTGGAGCGTGTCCTGGAGTTGACCGACATTTCCATCGCCACCTCGGGGGATTACCGCAATTTTTTTGTCAAGGATGGGCGGCGGATATCGCACGCCATCGACCCACGCACGGCCCGGCCGGTCGGGCACACGCTTGCCTCGGTTACCGTGCTGCACGAGCAGTGCATGTGGGCCGATGCCTGGGCCACCGCTTTGATGGTCCTGGGGCCGCAGGAAGGTTTTGCGGTCGCGGAACGTGAAAAACTGGCCGTCTTGTTTCTTATCCGACAGGACGATACTACAATGGAATCGCGGGTGACACCTGCGTTCGAGGCGTATGATCGATGATGGTGAACGTATCCACTATCCTGATCGTTGTCGGCCTGGCCATCCCGTTCTTCGGCCTGGCGTTGGTGGGCTTGTGGGTTGGCCTGGTGATGAAAAAGGGCGGACGTCGCGCCTGTGTCTGCGGCCGTTCGGACCTCGACGAGCCGGGTCGCTGCGACGGCGGGCACGAGCAACCTCTCGTGCAAATCAACGTCCACCCCGATTCCTCGTCCGAGCCTGAATAACCGGCGACGATAAATCGATCAGATCGTCGTGTCGAAATGGATAGTCAGCGTTTGTTGTCGGGTCTTGGGTATGGGGTGTCGGGTTCGGGATTTGAGGTGGTAGGAGTGGCACTGGCGTCTCGCCAGTGCATCGCCCTATCCCGGATAATTCATTATGGAGGCCTGTCCAAGCGGGACTCTGTGGTAAAACCAAAGAATAAATCGGGCCAGGGAAGGAAAAAGGGTCCCTATTGAATATGGAAAACGAGCAAGTAAGCGAGTAAGCGTGTCAGCGATTTAGAAAGTAAGCGAGGAAGGTCGCTGGTCTGGCCTCGCTGCCTTGCATACTTGCTGTCTTGCTAACTCGGCATCTTATTTCCTTGCTCGCCCGCCCAGGCGAGGTAAACTGCTGCGGGCTGGTAATGCGTTTCCCTCGCTGGCGCTTCGTACTTGTCTGCTGCCGGATATTTTACTTCTTCTCTTATTCTTTGTGCAGTCGAACGACCGCCGTTACGGGAAAATGG
>CAYNYK010000007.1:0-34619 GCA_964401335.1 uncultured Planctomycetales bacterium | reverse complement strand
ATGGTCAGATGGATACCGTCCGTCCCGGTTGTCATAGACAATGGCCGCCTCCAGAACGCGCCATTCGGGCGAGGCAAGGATATAGTCGATTTTGTCGCCGTTCCGCTGGCCGGTGAAGGCGTGGAAGGTGCCGGCCGGTGTTATATCCGGATGGATCACGCGAAAGGTGTCTGCCAGTGGAGAAACGGTCGCCGAATCGTCCGGCTTCGCGGGCACGGCCGGTAGCTCGCCTTTGAGATATCGCACCACCGGGTTGCATTCATTTGCGTTCAGGTCGCCCGTGAGGATAAACGGATCATGGTGCGTTCGCCCGTTGATGCGCTGGACGATCAGTTCCGCTCCGCGCTCGCGGGCCGCCTGCGATTGGTGGTCCAGGTGGGTGTTGTATACGTAGAATCGGTCGCCCGTCCGCCGGTCCCGGAAGCGGGCCCACGTGCAGATACGCGGGTAGATGTTCCCCCAATGCTTCGAGCCCGGCGTCTCGGGCGTATTCGACAACCAGAAGGTACCGGACTCATCGACTTTCAACCTTGCCGACCGGTAGAAGATAGCCGACGCTTCGCCTCCGTTGTTGCCGTCGTCCCGACCCGCGGCAATCTCACCATACTCCGGTACCGCCTCGCGCATCTCGTCAAGCTGAAACCGCAGGGCTTCCTGAAGGCCGACAACGTCCGGCTGATGGTCGTGCAGGACTTGGAAAAGCATCTCCCGCCGATGGTTCCAGTGGTCCTCCCCGTCCTCGGCCGTCCCAAGACGAATGTTGAAGGTCATCACCCGCAGGTCGGCCTTCCCCGCCGCGCCGCAACCCGCCAGAAAACTCGCCGCTACCGCCATGAAAATCAATCTTCTCATATCTGCTCCGATTGTATGCCAAGTCCCGACCCAACGCCGCAAGTCTGATGTTACGCACCCATGCTCAGTGTAATCCACGAGACCTATTCTTAACAATTATCGTGATAATGGGATTCTATGCCCAGACTGGGCCTTGTGCTTTTTGTAGATTTGGGAATAATCCATCGGATTCTTTTATGGTCAAGCGTATTGGCGATTTTAAAGATATAGGCTTGGATAGAGGGTTGAAACCCGTGTTACCAGATGGATCGTAACTCATGAGATTATCCATACGACTGCGGCTGATCGGAATTCTCACTTACGGATTAGGTGTGCCCTCGGTGGTCATGGGGGCGGATGACGGTTTGATCGGACATTGGAAGCTCGCCGGTGACTGTCAGGACTATTCCGGCCGCCAATTGCACGGTGTCAACCACGGCGTCCAACTGACAAACGAGGGGGCCCGGTTCGACGGGAAGGGATATGTCGAGGTTCTGGATGGTGAACGCCTCGGTCTCGGTGCGGATTCCTTTACCGTTTCGCTGTGGCTCCAGTCCGATGAAGACATTGACGATCCGGGCGACATCCTCGGCCAGTATGATCCCAAACGGCGTAAAGGTTTCCAACTCACCATGACCAACGGCCAATACCGCACCTCGGCAAACCGGCGTAACCTCTTTTTCGGAATCGACGACGGAAGAATGGGAGTCTGGCAGGACTGCGGAAAGTGTGACAACGTCGGCGTATGGTGCCTCGCGGTGCATAAAGGCAAACTCTATGCCGGTTCCTACACGCGGAATAACGGCTCGCGCACGGATTTGAACCCGCCCGGCCACGTTTACCGTTACGAGGGCGGCACCCGCTGGAACGATCTCGGTCGACTGGGCCAATGCAGCAATGTCCTGTGTCTGGCCAGTTGCGCGGGCGAACTGTATGCCGGTGTTTCCTACGATGAAGGTTCCAACGGGCCGGCGGGGAAAGTCTATCGATATGACCAAGACAGCAATCAATGGATAGATTGCGGCCGGGTCGGCGCCTGTCAGCGGGTCGAATGTATGGCCGTCTATCAAAATCGTCTCTATGCCGGCACGCAGGGGGGAGACCCGGCCAGTGTCTACCGTTATGAGGGTGGTCAGAAATGGACCGCGGTGGAAACAAAAATGGGCGGCACCGCCAGCCTCGGGGTCTGTCGGGGAAAGCTCCATACCTGGACGAGTGGTGTTTTCGAATATGACGGCAATGACGCCTGGACCCGGCTCGGCCGTCCCGGCGGCAAGGCCAATTACCAGATTTGGTCATTAACGGCTTATCGGGGCGAACTGTTGGCCGGCACGTTTCCTTCCGGCCATGTCTATGCCTGCGATGGGAGCGAGGAATGGATGGATAGGGGGCGCTTGCAGACTACCTATCAGGACAACGCTGAAAAAGAGGTGATGGCCTTGATCGTTTACAACGGCAAGCTGTACGGCTCCGCCTGGCCGACGGGTGAGGTTTATCGTTATGACGATAATTCCGTCGCCTGGACGTATCTGGCCACCCTGGGGCGACAAGGGTTCGGCAGCGCCATCCAGTTCACCCGGACTTCCGACCAACACGGCCGGGGGACCGGCAATGTCATCTGGGCCAGTAACCGCGATGATGAAAAGCCGCCGGTCGTCCGAAATTATGCCGGGTCCCCCGGTATATCCCGAACGCCCTGCCTGGCCGTCTACCAGGGCAAGCTGTTTGCGGGTACCTGGAACTGGGAATACGACCTGCCCGGCCACATCTACTCCACCGAGGCGGGCAAATGCGTCAGCCACGACCATGTCTTTCCCGGAGGATGGAAACATCTGACCGTCGTCAAGGCGAACGACCGCCTGACGCTTTATATTGACGGCGAAGTGGTGGCCACATCGGCGGCTTTCGATCCGAAAGACTATGATTTGAATAGTGACCGGCCTTTGACGATCGGGTTCGTTTGTGGTGACTATTTCAAAGGTCGGATGAAGGACGTACGTATTTACAAACGGGGCCTCAGTCCAGCGGAAATCGCCGCATTGGCTGAGGAAACGACGAAGAATTGAGCCCGGTCGCCTCTACGCCCGGGTATAACGCGATACATCGATCACATACATCTGGCGGCTGCCCTCATGGGTCGAATCGATGCACACCTGGGTGCCGTCACGGTTCCAGCGTGGATGCAGGTCGCAGCGATACGGTTGATGCAACAGGTGCGGCGGCTGGTAAAACCGGCCGATGTCGATTCGCTTGTAATCCGCCGAGCGGACCAGCATCAGGGTCTGCTTGTGTTCGTCGTCGGGATACGTATCGCACAGGAACCAGCGTCGATCCGGCGAATAGGAACAGTGTCCGTCCATTGTGAGGATTCCTTCGGCCACCGCCTCCCGTTCGCCGGTCAGGGCGTCGATCAGGAAAAAGTGCGTCCCCTTGTCCGCGGTTGCGATCCAGGCCAGGATGGTCCGGTCGTCCCGCCAGTCGAAATGCGAGAACATGCCCTCATCGTACAACAGGCGAGCGTCGGTCCCGTCCGCATTGGCCGTATACATCCGTGTATAACGTCCTGAATACGTCGGTGGCCCGGGCGGCAGAGTACGCTCCGGATTCTGCCAACGGTGCAGAAACAGGAACCGTTTACCGGACGGATTGAACTGCAGGTGGTTGAACCAGTGCTTGGCTCCCTCGAAACGCTCGTCGCGCCGATGTTGGCTCGCCCAGGCCAGATCGAGGATCCGGCGGTTTTCGCCGGTCTTGGTATCCATCCAATAAATACCCGCATTCGCCGGGGCGGGTTCATATTGGGTCTTATCCGGCAAGGCCATGTAACCGTAACCCGGCCGTAAATGATTTACCCGCTCAAAATCCAAGCTCACCGCCTGTTGGCCGTCGGAGCTGAGGGCGTAGGTCGGCCGGGGTAATTTGCGCGTCTTGCTGGTCCGCACGTCGCGAATGACGGAAATATAACGGTCCCCTTCCAAACTGTTATAGATGATTTCCTTGTCGGGTGCGCTGCCCATCCACTGAAGCATCGTGCCCTGTTGCCAGTTCCAGGCCAGTGTTTTATCGAGGGGGATGTAGTGGTTATCCGTGGCCAAATCCACCATCCCGATCGTCAGAGCTTCACCCTCTTTGGGTTGGCGTTCAAAAAAGTCGATCTCCATGGCCAACAGATATCGGCCGCTCCGGTCCCACGGGCACTTGTCGTAATACCCGAAAAAATGGCTCTTCGGCCCGCGGGTCACCGGACGGGCGGGTGGGAAATTTTCCTGATCGGCGGCCGAGGCAATACGATGTCGGCCACTACTCCAGAGCAAAGCCGCGGCCGCACTTCTGAGAAATCGCCGTCGGTCGATCAGCGGCTGGTTATGCTGGTTCGACAAATGTTCTTTCATGATCGACCTCCTCGCCGGGTAAACGGGTGACAAATCCGAGAAGTCAGATTAGCATAGCCATTGTTCGATGCTGATTATGCACGGATGGTGCTTTATTTCAAGGGAGAACAGTATAGTGAACCATTTTGCTAGATTCATTCTTGCGGTGGCCGTCTTTTGTTCGATTGGCCGGATGGCTTCCGTGCAGGCCGCCTCGCTGAACATTGTGCAGCCGGCGGGCGCCGGCGAAACCGAGCTTTTTGCGGCTCAGGAGCTACAACGTTATCTGAAGCAAATTACCGGTGAAAATCCTCCGATCATTGCCCAAGCTCCGGCCGATGCCGCTTGCCTGATTCTGGATAAGCCCGAAGGCGCGGAACAAGCCCTCCTCGGGGAAGAAGGGTATATTCTTCGTACGCGGAACGACGATCTCCTTTTGCTCGGCGGGGGGAAACGGGGCACCTTGTACGCCGTCTACGATTTCCTCGAACGGCTTGGTTGTCGATGGTATTACCCCGATCAGGCGGACGAAGTAGTTCCGCGGAAGAGCACCGCCGACGTGATTCGTTACATGCAATCGGGTATCGAGGTGCGTGAAGTCCCCGATTTCAGCGTGCGTATGTACCAATTTCTGATCTACGACCTGGGGCCGGAGGGTACACCCTTTTCGGATGCGGTCATGGGTACCATGCCCGGTATCGTGGACTGGATGGCGAAAAACCGGATGAACATCTTTCAGTTGGCCATCGACCTTCACCCCGTGGTCTTTACCCATTGGCCGCATTTTCGAAAACTTGTTCCCGAAATGCGCAAGCGAGGCATCATTCCGGGGATGGGCGGGCATTGTCTGTTTTTGTTCCTTTCCGAGGATGATTTCAAAAAGAACCCGGATTGGCGGCCGATGGTCAACGGCCAGCGCACGCATCTCGGCCAGTTTTGCACCGGTAACGAGGACGCCGTCCGTCACTATATTGACAATATGATCCGTTTTCTCAAGGAAAACCCGGACATCGAGTATTTTGCGCCCTGGCCTAACGACGCCGCCGGCTGGTGCGAATGCCCTTTGTGCCGCGATACGTCATCAGATGACCGAGTCATGAATCTGAGCAATCGGGTATATACCGAGCTGAAAAAGGCGGCCCCGCATGTGCGTTATACGCATTTCGCCTATCAGGCGCACATGGCTCCGCCCGAGCGGGAACGCCCTTTGCCCGGCCTGACCGTCACTCTCTGTACGCATAGTCGGGATCTGGCCGTGCCTTTTGACGACCCCCGAACCAAGCCGGAGTTCCGCGATACCTTTGCCCAATGGAACAAACTATGCAAAGAGGCGGATTGCCCTTTTGTGTTTCACGGCAAATATGCTCGGCACTGGGGCTTATTTGGCTGGCACCCACTGCCTCTGCCTATCCTGGAAACCGATTCGCGCTGGTTCCGCGAGCAGGGTTTGGCCGGATTCGAGTTGCCCATTGCCTACATCGGGCGGCGGACCAAGAGCTTCAATCTCCACGTGCTCTGCAAACTGATGTGGCAAACCACCGCCGATGTGGAAAACATCTGTCAGGATTATTTCCGGCAATTTTATCTCGATCAGGCCGGGACCATGCGTCGGGCTTACGGGGACGTGGAAAAGGCCCAGCCGACCCTGCAATACTGGAAAACGAATATCCTGAAGGAAATTCACGATCATCCCGCAGGGCAGCTTTACCCGGACGACGTTAAAGCCTATGTGGCTAACGCCATCGTCCATCTGGAGCAGGCCGAAGGATACGCTCGGCAGGCTCACGGGCAGGCCGTCGAAACCGTGGTTCGAGAGCGCATCGACCGTTTCGAACGGTCTTTGGCCTACCTGCTGCTCGAATACCGGGCCCTGAATTACATGATCGCCGGGGCCGAATATGTTGTCGGGTTAAAAGAGGTTGCCGACCAACAGGCCCGCTCGGCGATGCTCGAAAAGGCCAAAGAAAAATTCAAGGCCGCAAAAGTACTGAGCAAGCAGAGAAACCAGATGGCCAAGGCATGTGAAAGTACGGGTTGTGAGCTTTACTGGGATATCGTCGGCGGGGCTCCCGCCAACATTTTCCGTGATCGGCGAATCGACGAGTGGCTGAAACTGGTGGCCGAGAAATTGTAGTATTTATGGGAATTTATATCACGAGCGGGAGAAAATCATGCTTACGCGTCGCGCGGAAATGGAACAGAAGTGGCGGACGGTGATTGCCTACCTGGACGGCCATCAGTTGGATGCGGTGATCCTGAGCCGTCGTTGTCATTTTGCCTGGTTTACGGCGGGGGGGCTGAATCACGTTTCGACGGCGGCCGACGTGGGGGCCGCTTCGCTGCTGATTACCCGCGAGCGTGTATGCTGCATCACGAGCATGATCGAGGCCCCGCGTATCGGGGCGGAAGAACTGGCCGATCTGGGTATCGAGGTCCAGGTGCATCTCTGGTACGACGCCGACGTGACCGCCCAGACCTGGGTCAAGGCCATCGGTGATCGTCGAACGGCCTGCGATGCGCGCGTGGCGGGCTTGCCCGCTTCGGTTAAGCCGCTTGATGCGGATTTTGACCGCTTGCGCTGGACGCTGAACGAAGCCGAGATTGAGCGTTATCGAAAACTCGGCCGCGAGGTGGCCGAAAGTCTGGAGGCCGCCTGCCGAAAAGCACGGCCGGGAATGAGTGAACATACCTTGGCTTCGCTTGTGGCCGGCAGTCTGCTGGAACGCGCGATCCGTCCTCCGGTGCTGCTGATCGCCGCGGACGAACGGGTGGAGCGTTTTCGTCATCCGATTCCCGCCGGGAAGAAGTTTGTGAATTACGGCATGGCCGTCGCCTGCGGCGAACGTAGCGGACTGCTGGTATCGTGTACGCGCCTGTTCAGCTTCAAACCGATCGATGCCCAACTGGCCCGCAAGCATGAGGCCGTCTGCGCGGTGGACGCGGCCTTGATCGCGGCCACCCGGCCGGGCCGGACCCTCGGCGAAGTTTTTGCCATCGGCCAGAAAACCTATGCCGAGCATGGTTTCGCGGAGGAATGGACCTTGCACCATCAGGGTGGCCTGACCGGTTACGTGGGGCGGGAGGTACGGGGCACGCCGGGCAGCCCTCTGGAAATCCGGGCCAATCAGGCCTTTGCCTGGAACCCGTCGATCGCCGGCACCAAGAGTGAAGATACAATCATTGTCGGCGAACGTGACAACGAGATCATTTCCGCCACCGGCAACTGGCCGACACGCATGTATGAAGCAGGCGGCCGATCGTGGCCGCGAAGCGAGATTCTGGTGGTGTAGAAGGCGAGCAATAACCCGCCCTATGATCCTACCGACCCTATCCCGAAAATGAGACGCATACCGGAGCAGGGCAACTCTTCCGGGTCGTCGCCAATGTATGCGCCTATAATTATGTAGAAGGAAATGGCAAATATCTTGCGCATGAGAAGAGGGGTGTGCCATGTACCCGATGCATCCGCAAACGGTTCCGGATTACTGGCTCGAACCGGGGCCGGTCGATTTCACTCAGCTTTTACTTGCCTTGCTGTTCATGGGAGGCATTATGGCGGCCGCCTTGTTATTTGCCTATTGGATGCAGCGTCGTCATGATCGCCACCACGAAGAGCACCATGCACGTTGACCGGCGGATTCCGTGTAGGGCTTATCCTGATCGCGACCGATCATGAGGAAGGTGGGTCCGCGCGGACGATCAATCCTTCCGCGTCTCGTTGCACCACGATATGCCGATTATCCATGGCCGGGTCAGGATTCGGATAATCCGTTCGGTAATGTACGCCGCGCGATTCCTGTCGGGTCAGAGCGGAAATCGCCGACAGCCGGGCGATGGTGAGCATGTTCTGGATTTCCCAGCCCGCTTGGTCGTCGAAAAGCTTATCCATCACGTACTGTCCCCAGAAAGAAACGATCTCCAGCGTTTCCTTGAGCCGTTCGCCTTGCCGTTCGATCCCCACATTGCGCCAGATAAGGCTGCGCAGGGAGTTGCGCACGTCGGCCAAATCGAGCATCGTGCGGGCCGACGGGGTGATTTCGTTGTGGAGCATGCCGGGCTGGAAGGGGGTTCCGTTGGAGGAGGCGGCCCGGCCGGCGTTTTCACCGGCAATCGCTCCGAAAACCAGACCCTCCAGAAGGGAATTACTGGCGAGGCGGTTGGCCCCGTGCAACCCACTGCTGGTGACCTCGCCGCAAGCCAGCAGGCCGGGCATGGGCGTGTGCGTGTCATGATCGACGAGCAGCCCTCCGATCATGTAATGGGCCGCCGGGCGCACGGGAATCCGCTGGGTTTCGATGTTGATATCGAATTCCTCGCATAGCCGACTGATCATGGGGAAGCGTTTGCGGAACTTGTCCAGATTGAGGTGGCTTACCTGCAGGTACATACAGGTGGCGTCTTGTTTGGCCATTTCGCGAAGAATGGCCCGGCTGACCACGTCGCGAGGGGCCAGTTCCGCGTCGGGATGATATTCGGGCATGAAACGACGGCCTTTGGCATCGACCAGCCAAGCCCCTTCGCCGCGGACGGCCTCGCTGATCAGGGCTCGGCTGGCCCCGGCGATGTACAGGGTTGTAGGATGAAACTGCATCATCTCCATGTCCCGCAGAGGGATACCCACCCGGTAGGCCATGGCTAGCCCGTCGCCGGTGGCCGTCTCCGCGTTGGTAGTCTCCCGATAGAGCTGGCCACATCCCCCGGAAGCCAGAATCGTCTGACGAGCCCAGAAAACCTGGTGCCCGAAGTGGCGATGGTAAGTGATCGCCCCGCAACAATGCCCTTCGATATCAATCAAATCTATGGTAAAGCAATCCTCGAATATTCGCAGTCTTGCGGTTCCCCTCGCCGCGCGAATCAGCGTATCGGCCACCTCCCGGCCGGTTTCATCGCCCAAGGCATGGAGGATACGCGGGGCGGAATGTCCCGCTTCCAGGCCCATCTGCAGCTTTTTCCCCCGCCGGTCGAAAAGGGCACCCCACTCGATAAGCTCTTTGATCCGGCCGGGACCTTCGCGGATGACCCTTTCGACCGCGGCCCGGTCACAAAGCCCGCAGCCCACTTTCAGGGTGTCCTCGACATGGTGTTCGACGGAATCCTCATCGGTCATGACGGCGGCGATGCCGCCCTGGGCCCGGTGGGTGTTGGAGGCTTCTATACGCCCTTTGGTGACCAGAAGGACGTTGGCGTATTTGGCGGCCTCAATGGCGGCACGCAGGCCGGCCACCCCGCTGCCGATTACCAGTACATCGGTAAACAGGTTGGGTAACCGTTGCACGTCAAAACAGGTTAAATAACGGCGTGTGTCGTATAGCTCTGTCATAGCGGAAGATATGGTAGGCTGCCGGGGCCTGGCGAGCAATGGGGGTAACTGATGCGACTTTCCCGATGAGCCGATAATACGATAAGCCGTTCGGATGGGCTCCCGGTCAACAGGGAAACCCTGCTCCGGACGGCAAGGGCTTAGGCGAAACCCGTACGGTGCTTGCCGGGCGGAAAAATGCCTGGATTCCCCGTCCGACGCGCCGTGATCGGTATGCCCGTATAATTCTGAAACACTCTATAAGGAGCGTTGATGCCCCTTATCCGTCGTGGGCCGAGCTTTTGCTTCCTGATCGCCTGGAGCGTGTTCTGGGTCGGGCCGGTTCGCGCCCAAAATGAGGCTACGACACAACCGGCCCTGACCGAGGCCCCTTCCGACCGTCCGCCCATAGCCGGCCGGCGGATTGTGGCCCAATTCGATTTCAACGAACGACCGCCCGGATTTGACCAACCCTTCCCGCCGTTTTGGAAGCAGCATCGGGCGGCAGGTTTCCCCTTTTATCTCGAGGGGCGGTATGACGAAAAGTTTGGCCACGAGGCCCCGCCCAGTTTTCGGCTGCAACTGGACGGCGGTTCGCTCGCGTATCGCTACGATGAACGGACCATCGCGGTGCGGACGGCCAGCGACTACGTGATTTCCGCCTGGGTCCGGAGCGAGGGGCTGAACAACACGCGGGCGTACATCTCCGCGTATTACATGGACCGCAAGGGACAAACGATCGAGGGGACGGAACGGCGCAGCGCGTTGGTCGGAGGGAGCGGAGAGACCACCGATTGGCAGCACATTTTTGTCGCCTTGCCCGGTAATGTCCCGGAGTCACGCTATATCGGCATCGTGCTCTGGCTGACGCAGTCGCGGATCTGGCGGAACGGCCCGGAACCCTTGCGGGCGATTGTCACCGAGGACGTGCAGGCGATCGCATGGTTCGACGACATCACCGTCTATCGTTTGCCCCGTGTTGCTTTGCGAACGGCAAGAGCAGGTCAGGTGTTCGATGAAGACGAGCGGGTGGAGCTGCAAACGGAAATCAGCGATCCCGACGGTCTGAATCTGCTGGCCCGGTTGCATGTGTATTCCGCTGATGGGCGAACCATCCTGGATCGCCGAGTGCCGATTCATACCGAGCAGGGCGATCGTGCCGAAAGTATCTTTTTGGACGAGTTGGATACCGGTTTATATTACGCGGACCTGTTGGTTAGCACGGAGGAGCATGTTCCGCTGGTGCGTCGATCGTTGCGTTTCGCGAGGGTGTTGTCGCGGGTGTCTCCGCCGGTGGCCGCCGGTCGTCGTTGGGGAGTGATCCTCGATGATGTCGAGCCGGCCTTGCTGGCCGGCCAGCGCCGGTTGTTGCAGCAATTACATACCGAATTCGTCAAAGTTCCCGTCTGGCGCGCCCAGCAGGCCATTGCCGGATCACATGGAACGGAAGAGGCCGTCGATCGGTATCTGGAGGCCATCGTCGAGGCGAATGCCGAACCCATCGCCGTGCTCTGTGATGATCTACCTCGTGCCGGCCAACCCGTCGCTCCCGGACTCGACTCGATCCTCGATTTGTTCGGCGAGGATCCAATAGCCTGGAAACCTCTGATTGCCAGTACCTGGTCACGCTACGCCGGCCTGACCCATGTCTGGCAGGTGGGACAGGATGGCGACGAGACCCTGGCTTGCGATCCGCGACTACATGAAATCCTACCTGTACTGGCCCGGGAGATGCGGCCGATGATCGGACAGCCGCAACTGGCCGATGTCACTCTGGCCAACTATCAGGGAGATTCGCCGCGAACGGCCGACTATCGTTCGGTGACGATTCCCACCGCCGTTCCCCCCGACGATATCCATCGCTATTTGCCCCCGTCCGTGGAAGGGCCGCCGGAACGAATATGGGTGACCGTCGAGAGTCTGGAGGATTATTATCCGCGCCATCTGCGTCTTATGGACTTGAGCAAACGGTTGGCGGAGGCTTATTTTCTCAATCTCGGCGGTGTGTTTATGAAGGCCCCCTGGCAAGGGCGAATCCGGCTGCTCGACGCCCAGGTCGATCCCACCGAGGACTTTATTGTCTTTCGGACGATGGCCGACCTACTGGGCGGCTCGACGCCCGTATCCCGGACGCATATCGACGGCCGGGCCCGTTGCCTGGTTTTTGACCGTAACGGGATGGCCATTCTGTTTGTATGGGATGAGCAAGCCCCGCCCGAGGGTGTCGAGCATTTCATTTGTTTAGGCGAAGGGGCGGAGCAGGTGGACCTGTGGGGACGCCGTTCGCCGGTGCCCACGGTCGGCTCCCGGGAGGCGGTCCGCATCGGGCCGATGCCGACCTTCATCGTGCACACCCCCACCTGGCTGGTGGAGTTTCGTCGCCAGTTCGCCGTCGAGCCGATGCTGGTGGAGGCTAGTTTTAAGGAGCGTCGCTGTCGCGTGGTCTTCCGTAACACCTTCCACGAGCCGATCAGTGGTTTGCTGCGCCTTACTCCGCCGGAGAATTGGGAGATTCGGCCGTATCGGTTGCCTTTCTCTCTGCAACCGGGCGAACAATTCGGCCAGGAAATCGAGGTACATTTTCCGCTCAACGCCGAGGCGGGGATCAAGGCCTTCGCCGGTGAGTTTACGGTCGATGCCGAACGCCGGTACCGTTTCATCGAACCCGCCTGGTTCGAGTTGGGTTTGAAAGATCTTGACTTGAGCACGACGATCTATCGCGCCGGATCGCGGGCGATCGTTCGGCTTACCCTGGCCAACCTGACGGACAAGGCGGTCAGTTTCGACGGCTTTGTCATCGCCCCCGGCCGGCAACGAGTGAATCGCCCCTTCCCGAACATCCTTCCCGGCCAGAGCGTGACCAAGGAATTCGCCATCGAGCAGGCCGACAGCCTGCGCGGCCGCAAAATCCGCGTCGGTTTCAATGAAATCGAAGGGGCCTACCGACTGTGGAACAAACTCCTGACCGTGCCGTAAATTACCATAAGTATTTTAATAATAGGTATTTAGTTGATATTGTGCAGGTTGTTTGGCAAATTATGGCAATTTATGCTAAATTATGTTTAGGTGATTTTTGAAAAGGGTGCTCTGCCATGCCAACGATGAATATATCTCTTCCAGATGAAATGAAAGCGTTCGTCGAGCAACAAGTATTGCGCGGCGCATATAGCACGGCCAGCGAGTATATTCGCGCGTTGCTTCGCGAAGCGCAAAAAAATGCCGCTCGCGAAAAGCTGGAATCCATGCTTCTTGAGGGGTTGGAAAGCGGCCCCTCCACACCTTTGCGCAGACAAGACTGGGACGAAATCGTCCGCGAAGGTCTTGAACGCTTGGCGGCAAGGAAAAGTAAATGAGAACTCCTGTGTTGCTGCGTCCGCAGGCCAAGCGTGATCTTGCGGATCACTTTGTTTTCATAGGCTTGGATAACGTGGACGCCGCCCACCGGTTTGTCGCTGCCGCCGAAAGAACCATAGACCCAATCTCCGAAATGCCGCAGATGGGGGGTGTGCGGTCATTTCGGAATCCAAAACTTGCCGGGGTACGTTCCTGTTGCATTTCGGGTTTCGAGAATTATCTTGTCTTTTATCGGTTGGCGGAAGACGGCCTTGAAGTCATTCGCGTTCTTCATGGGGCCCGCGATATCCAGAATTTGCTCGAAATGGATGATGAAAAATCTTAAACTTGACCCATTCTCTTTTTCTGGCATTTGTTCCACAATCCTTGTACGAAAATAAGCCTTCGGATTGTCTGTATTCATAGCTGGGATGGATTTGGCTTTCAGGATATCCGGTAATGACCGATTGGTCGGCAATAGTTCATGAGTTTGGCTCGGTGGTCTGGCGCACGGCTTACCGGTTGCTCGGTATTACACGATCTCTTACATACCATTGGCCTTTTCCAGGCTTATGGGCAAACAGATAACAAGTGGGCGACACAAGGGTATTGTATAATGTGCAAACAGGGCCCGGCGGCATAGCCGAGCAAAATAGTCTGGAGAATGTTGCGGAAGGATTGTACAATTTTGCGGATTCACGATCGGTCGGTGTTTCTATACAAAAAAGTATAATTAAGGGAAGTCACTCAATGGTCCAGAGCATACGTTTTATCTTGACACCGGTATTACTTTTCATCGTCGGCGGCCATTTGCTCGCCGGGCAATCGGCGACTCAGGTTTCGGCGAGTCGGCCGGCGGACGATGCCGTCCTTTGCGCACGGTCGCTGGTGGATCCCGGGGACACAACCCGGTTACAGAAGGTGTTTGCCAAAGCGCGACGCGGTGAGGCCGTGACCGTGGGCGTGATCGGCGGATCCATTACCCAGGGAGCCAAGGCGAAAAAGCCCGAGCGTCGTTACGGCAATCTGGTGGCCGCCTGGTGGCGGGAGCAATTCCCCAAGACGGAAATCAAATTCGTCAATGCCGGTATTGGTGCGACCGGATCAAACTATGGAGCGTTGCGCGCGCAGCGAGATCTTCTCGATAAGCAACCCGACTTCATCGTGGTGGAGTACGGGGTTAACGACGGCAATACGCGTAAATGTGCCGAGAATCTGGAAGGCCTGCTCCGGCAGATTCTGCGTGCGCCCGGAAAACCCGCGGTGTTGTTACTTTTCACGATGCACAAAAATGGCACCAATGCGCAGGAGTGGCAGAGCAAACTGGGCCGACATTACAAGTTGCCCATGATCAGCTTCCGTGACGCGCTGTGGCCGGAGATCCAGGCCGGCCGCATGAAGTGGGAGGATGTGGAAGCGGACCTCGTGCATCCCAACGACCGCGGGCATGCCTACGCCGCTCAATTTATTACGACTTATCTGTCAAGCGTTCTACATCGATTACCGACCGACAGCCGCCCCGCGACGGCTGCCGAGCCGCTCCCCGACCCCTTGCTCAGCGATCTCTTCGAACATACAAACTTATACGAGGCCGATGTACTCAAGCCATTGCTGAACGAGGGCTGGGTTTATGAACCGCGCGATCGCCGCTGGAAGACCGACAAGCCGGGCAGCGTTATCGAATTTGAAGTGGAGGGCACGGCGGTGCTCACGATGCACAGGGTGGTCCGTGGATCGATGGGCCGGGCCAAAGTAACCGTCGACGGCGGCGCGTCCAAGGTGTTGGAGGGATGGTTTGACCAAACCTGGGGCGGGTATCGCCAGACCAACGAGATTGTCCGCGGACTGGCCCCCGGCAAGCACCGTGTTCGCTTCGAAGTGCTCACGGAGAAGCATCCGCAAAGCACCGGTTTTGAGTTCGACATATACGGACTGGGTACGGCCAAATAGTAGAATCCGGCCGCCTTCGTGCTTTCCTTGATACCGATTCTCCCGCTGACGAGCGTCGTCGGATATCATGCCGGCCAAGAGCAGAACTTGTTCCGGATCATTCACGGGTTTCTTGGCCGAGAGCCTCGGCAAAAAGCCGGGCGACGATTTCATTGCCCTGCTCGCTCAGATGGTTGCAGTTAAAGTAATTGGCATCATCGGCCTGAAGAATATCATCAGCAGACGCGATATCGACAACCGTTGCCCCTTGGTTCACGGCCGCCTGCCGGATACGCTCATTCAACAACGATATGTAATCATTGGCGTTGCGCGCTTGCGAAGGCAGAATAATATTGAGTAACAAAGGATCGCACTGGGCCAATGCTTCCCTTAAAGAGAAGTATGTTGCGACGTAGACTGTCAGGCCGGCCGCCTGCCCTTCGGTGATGGCGGTTTCCATGTCGGCCTGGATGTCATCAAGGGTCTCGAGTAACCGCTCCGAGTCAGGGTAGTCCGATGCCGTGGGCGAGAACAGCAGCAGACCATCGACTTCCTGGATTAAATCGATGATGTCCGCGCCACCCTCCCAATAAAGCAAGGTGTGGGCATTGGGATAAATCTTCAGGGAAATAAGCTGGCGCAGCCGTTCCAGACCTTCGCTCGTGGTCTCGCCGCCCTTACCTTGTTTGGCGAACGTTTCGGGCGCTTGGCCCAGCAGCTCAACCAGGATATCCGGATAATCGCGATTGGCGGGCCCGGATGTGGCCGAATCACCAAACGCGAGATAGCGAACCGCGGGATCGGGTACCAGCAAGTCGTTCTCGCTGCATCCGATCCCCGAACAGAACAGGGCCAACGAGAATACCGTACCAACGCTGCGATGAATAATAGGTCCAAGGCGGCCGATACGCTCCGTTCTTCTCTTCGCCGAGATGATTTCGGCAAAGGAGACGGCTTTCATGATTGGGGTGGGGATTGTGGTCATGATCGCGATCTTACTCGGGCAGGCTCCCCCCGCCAAGGCGGTTATACATACCCGCGTTAACCAGCCTTTTGGAAACACGCCAGAGGTCGTTATCTTTCATTGTTGTCGGCGCCGGTCAAAAACGCCGTCAATCAGCCGGTTTGATTATCTGGGGGGACGAATGGGTCTGGATACACGCAGCGGCCGACAAGAAGCGGGATATCTCGGACACATCGGTGAAGGCTCACGGGTCAATGCGGTTCTTCATGCGATAACTTTTGCCTTCGATGATAACCCGGATTATTCATCGAGTTTTACCACGGAGACACCGGAGTCACGGAGAAGAAAGAACTTAGGTTAAAAAGTCGAGGATGGATATAGCCGCAGAGTGCTTATAAGCCATCCAGCCGGAACAGGCATTTTATCTATCACTTAAAAGCCAACCTCCGTGTCTCAGTGTTCGCCGAAGGCGGAATCTCGCCCTTGGCGGACCTCCGTGGTGAATTATCCGGGATAATGGTCTCGGCGTGATTGGCACGGGCCTTTTGATCCCACTACTGGTCCCCTCATGGCGGTCGACTCAGGTTTTGCTGGTCGGTTGGTTGTTCTTTTTCCTGGGATTTTGCCCACGATGGGGATCATCGGATTTACCACCGTGATCCCTCGGACAAATATGCCTATCTGCCGGCGGTGGGTCTGCTGCTTGTGGTCGCCGCATTGCTGGCATGGCTCTGGGGTGTACAGCTAAGTCCCGTACGTCCCAACGCGCGGCGCTACGCGACAACGGCGGCCGTGCTGTTTTTATGCGGATTGGAGAAGATGGGCGCACGCCGCTATGTACCGGATCTACCCGACCGGCTATCCTGTAGTGAAACAATGAAGCAAGTGAAAAGATTCATTCGCGAAGCTGTCCAAGCACATGTGAAGTCCCTTCGTAAGCATGGCGAACCCGTTCCCTCCCTCACGGTTGCCACGGATACCCTGCCTGTCGCCTAAGCCCAAGCAGGTCCATCAGGGTGGCAGGTATAGCGTTCATTCTTTCCGAACGTGTTCGACAAACTCCTCAACCATCCTCCGACCGATATCGGCCTCGAACGCTTATTGGCCGATTGGAAAAAGATCAAGAGATGATTCCTCCCCGGTCGGGTATCCCCCATTGATCGCGTCCCTAATAGACACCCTGCGCACGGTTGCACGCAACTCTTGCCGATAATCCCGCTCGCGGCGAGCAAGATAGGTATTTCAAGAAGAGATTAACAAAATATGGACCGCGCCCTGCCGATTGAAGATGGGGCTTGTCTTCAATCCGCTCACGATAATTCTTAGGTGTGAGGGCAAGTCGTATTTTAAACGCCCGGTAACCTATCCGGGCTGGCAGGTTCCGGTAACTCGACTGTTGCCGATCATGAAGGAGATGGTATGTCCACCTCACAAGCCGCGGCGGTTCATGGCATCATGGATAAACAGGAGGTCGTGGAGGTCAACGTTGCGCAGCCTTGGGATTCGCAATGCAATCGTTTCAATATTCCGGCGGTCTGCACGTGTTGTCTGGCTCCCACTACTAATATGGCGACGGCCAAATGGTCGTATGTTCGCAAATATCATTCCGCGGGGTATCGCGTGACCGAATCCCAATCGGCCTCGTTGGATTTCTGCGTTTGCCCGGAATGCGTCGCTCACGAAAAAGAATATAGGCGGAAACGCTTGTTGATGATTAAAATATCCACCTTTGTGGCTGCTTTGATCTCGGCCATGTTGATTCTGGGGTATGAGCCCGTACTGGATGCGGTGGGAGAGGTTAACTTCGCACTGGCATTATTTATCGGGTTTGTCCTGCTTCCGTTTATCTGGGTTTTACCGATCGTTTACGTGCTGGATCATTATCTTCCCCAGCGACTCCTGGACCATCGCCACGCCTCGCGTATGAAAGGCGTAAGGATGAAAGGTCCACATCTTTTTGAATTCGACAATCCGGTTTATGCCCAACTGTTTGCGGCCCGCAACGGAAGCGGGGCGAAATTCGCGCCCAGTGACGAACTCGGCCTGTCTTTCGATTCGCCGTATACCGTGACTCAGACAGTCAAGCGTACGGCGCTGCACTATAAAATCCGGGGGCAAAGCCTTTTAATCGGGAAACCGTTACTCGAAATCGTGGGCATCTCGACCGCCCTGGCCGGCGTCCTCACCCTTATTTTCTCCCTCATGCTCGCTTTCTGTATCAAGCCGCTTCCGGGAGGCGAGACGGGTACGTATGTCATCAGTGGATTGGTATGCTTTGTTATCCTGAGCATATTCCTTCAAAAAGGGGAGTAACGAACGAATCCATCTGGGGCGGTGGAGGAGTGTATCCGAGATGGAGGGGCAAGGTGGCATGGGCAGACTCTGGTCCTACCGTGGTAGAAGAAGAGTATGCCCGTGCTTTTAAGCCCGCGGCGTCGATCACGAATAATCCCAAGTAAGTTGGAATTCTCGTACGACCTTTCCTCGGATGTACCGGCGGCCAGGTCCGATATTCGCTCGATATTGCTTTTCATGCCGGGGTGGATATGGTTATCTGCCATGGTATCCGAACCGGAAAAGAAACACCTGCTTGGCGTAACGCTCGATGAGTTTGCCGCCTTCTGTGCGGATCACGACCTGCCGGCCTACCGGGCGAAACAGGTCTTCGAGTGGGTCTACAAGCATGGGGCGGATAGTTTCGCGACCATGAGTAATCTTTCCAAGCCGCTGCGTCAGCAGTTGGCTGAACACTGGACGATCACTACCGCCGCGCAGGCTGACCGGCGGGAAGCCGGCGATCATACTCTTAAACTTCTGCTTCGCTGGCCGGACGAGGCGACTTCCGAGTGTGTGTTAATCCCTGATGAAAAGCGACGGACGGCCTGCATCTCCAGCCAGGTCGGCTGTCCTGTCCGGTGCGTTTTTTGTGCCAGCGGCCAGGGTGGACTTCAACGTCAACTGAAAGCCGGCGAGATCGTCGAGCAGGTCGTTACCCTCGCCCGGCTGAGCGAAAGCCAGGGCGAACGCCTGAGCAATATCGTGGTCATGGGCATCGGCGAGCCGCTGGCCAACTACAATAACGTGATTAAGGCCATCCGGATTATCAACGCCGATTGGGGCCTGAATATCGGGGCCCGCAAGATCACGATCAGCACCGTCGGCTTGCCCAAGCAGATTCGTCAACTGGCCGGCGAGGATTTACAGATCAACCTGGCGATCTCGCTCCACGCTCCGACCGACGAGCTGCGCAAGGAACTCATCCCCTGGGCCAAGTATGCGACCATCGACGAACTGGTTCAGGCCGTCCGCGATTATTTCAAGATTACCGGCCGCGAAGTAACGATCGAATACTTGCTGTTGGGCGGGGTCAATGACCAGGTCGAGCACGCCCATCGTCTGGTGACCCTATGCCGGAAGATGCGCTGCAATGTCAACCTGATCCGGTATAATCCCGTATCGGGCCTGGATTTTAAGCGCCCGGACAGTTCGGCGACCCACTGGTTTGTGCAACAGCTCCGCGAGCGCGGGGTCAACGCGCATGTGCGCAAGAGTCGTGGGCTGGACATCGATGCGGCCTGCGGGCAATTGCGGCGGGCGGCCGGCAGGCCGAAAGGTGATTCCGCGAGAGGATGAGGATAGCCGCTTGAGTGAGTGAGGGAGGGAGAGAGGGAGAGACGGAGGGACGGAGAGACAGAGAGAAGGAGAGATTCAATTGCTCGGCGTTTTTTATCTCGGTCACTCATTCCCTTCATCTCTCTGTCATTCGCATAACTGATGACTTGTTGATGACGAATGAAGCGGAATATCGAGCCACTTTTCAAGGAGAGAGCTTTCATGAAACCCTATCAGATCGGCATGGTAACCTGGTCGCTGCAAATCCCCGATCTTGGTGAGACCTTGAAGGTCATCAAGAACGAGTTGGGCCTCCGACTGGTACAGGTCGGCATCATGAGCCCCAAGGAACTGGCCGACCCGGACAAAACCATCTCCACCGTCAAGGGCAGCGGTCTGACGGTCAGCGCCATGTGTGTCGGATTTGGTGAATTTGGGGAGGACTATACGACCATTCAAACCATCGCCCGTACCGGCGGGTACATACATGATGATACCTGGCAAAAACGTTACGCCAAGACCGTGGCAGTCGCGAATATCACCCAGGAACTCGGGGTCGAAATGCTGGCCACGCATATCGGTTTCGTACCCCACGAAAAGAGCCATCCGAAATACGCCGTCATGGTCGATAGGCTTAAGCGGATTTGTGACGATCTGGGCGAGCGAGGCCTGACTCTGCTCATGGAAACTGGTCAGGAAAAAGCCGAGGCCCTGGCCGACTTTATCGCCGAGGTAGACCGGCCTAATATCCGGGTCAACTTCGATCCGGCCAATATGATTCTCTACGGCGTGGGCGAGCCGATCAAAGCGATCGATGTCCTCAAGGATAAAATCGCCCATGTCCACATGAAGGATGGCAAGTGGTCAGCCAAGCCTGGTGAGGAATGGGGACAGGATGTAGTCCTCGGTACCGGCGATGCGAATATCCCCGGTGTCGTGACGAAACTGCGTGAAGTCGGTTACGCCGGTCCCCTGGTCATCGAGCGGGAGGCCGGCCCCGATCGCTTCGCGGACATTCAGGCCGCCATTGCTCTACTCGAATCCCTGGGTGGACAACGGTAGTAACGGATCAGTGTCGGTTGCGGCCCTAAGCCTTGGCAAGAATGAAAAAATAAACATCGACAGCGAAAGCGAACCGTGTGGCACCTTCAAGCTTTGTGCGCCCAGGGCGTACGAAGCTTGTGGGTGCTGACCGTGAGAAGTCTTTCCACGCACGAAAGTACCCATAAACGGGATGCCGGCTCGACGCCGGTATTCTGTCTGAAGGGGCCATCTGCCGCGCGATATGCTGTGATCAACGGCGTCCTTTGGCTTTTTTGGGTGAGGTTTTTCCCTTGGGTTCGGGGGGCGCGGTCTCGCTTTCTGTTTTGCTTTTGCCCGTTTCACCGGCCGTCTCCGGTTTTGCTCCAATATCGGTCAGACCACGCTTGGCCAGAATTTTTTGTCGGATTTCAGCGGCCAGCTCGGGATTGTCCCGGAGAAACAGCTTGCTGTTTTCCCGCCCCTGTCCAAGTCGAGCTGAGCCATAGCTGAACCAGGCGCCGGTTTTATCGATAAGATTGTCTTCGACCGCCATATCCAGTAGGTCGCCTTCGGTGCTGATGCCGCTGTCGAACATGATGTCGAACTCCGCCCATTTGAAGGGGGCGGCCACCTTGTTCTTGACCACCTTGGCCCGCACCCGGTTGCCGACCGCGGTTTCGCCCTCCTTGAGCGTGGTGATACGTCGGATGTCGAGGCGGATCGAGGCGTAGAACTTCAAGGCACGGCCGCCTGGCGTGGTTTCCGGGTTGCCGAACATCACCCCGATCTTCTCGCGAATCTGGTTGATGAAAATGACCAGGCAACGACTTTTCGCCACGATGCCGGTCAACTTGCGCAGCCCCTGACTCATCAGGCGGGCCTGCAAGCCGACGTGCGATTGCCCCATTTCCCCTTCCAACTCGGCCTTGGGCACCAGGGCGGCAACCGAATCCACCACGATACAATCGACCGCTCCGGAACGGACCAGCATTTCCACGATGTCCATGGCCTGCTCGCCGGATTCCGGCTGGCTGACCAGCAGTTCGTCCAGTTTAACGCCGCAGCGTCTTGCCCAGGTCGGATCGAGGGCGTGCTCGGCATCAACGACGGCGGCTACCCCGCCGGCCCGCTGCGCGGAAGCCACCACGTGAAGAGCCAGGGTGGTTTTTCCGCTCGACTCAGGGCCGAAGAACTCCACGATCCGCCCCCGCGGTATCCCCGTTCCCCCCAAGGCCAGGTCCAGCGATAGTGCGCCGGTGCTGAGGCCGTCACGCACCGCCGGACGGTCCTCGTCCAGTTTCATGATCGACCCCTTGCCGAAACTCTTTTCAATCTGGGCCAGTGCCCGATCCAAAGCCTGTTCGCGATTGCTTGCGGTTTTGTCAGTCATGTTTGTGCCCTGAAAAAGATATACTTCCAAACAACACTTCCGCCAGTATATTCACGATCGGAAGTTTGGCAAGTGTTAGGTTACAAAATTTCGTCTTATTTATGTGCATAAAATCCCTAAATACTTTTTAATAAATAACTTATGGTCGAACAAAACTTTTACGAGATGCCCTTTCCACGATGTCTTCGTAACTCGGCCGATGGATTTTATTCCAAACCTTCCGGCGGCACGGGGGCCTTGGCCGGGGTGATCTGGATATTGCGATAGCAAATCGCACTATGATCGCCTTGCAGGTAGATCGGTCCGGGTTCGTTATCGTCATTGTCAAGCGCCCCGCCGGTCATGCCTTCGAGCAACTGGTTGTCGATGATGATCTGATCGTTGAATTTGACCGTGAGATACATGCCAATCAGGGTGATCTCGTAGCTTTGCCATTCGTCAGGTTTTTTGCAGGCGTTGACCGATGGGATGATACGCCCGTAGACGGCCCCGCAGCAGTCGGGGCTCAGCGGTTTGCCGAAACTGTCGGCGACCTGGACCTCGTGCCGCCCGCGCAGATACACACCGCTGTTGCCGCCGGGAGGGACCTTGAACTCCAGGCGCAACTTGAAATCGTCGAACTTGCGTTCGGTCACGATGTCCTTGCCCGGCTTAGGGGTGCAGAGCGCGCCGTCCGTTACTTGCCAGTTGAAACCGTCGCGTTTTTCCCAGGCTTTCACCGTCCAACCGTCCAGATTTTCGCCGTTGAACAATTGGATAGGCGATTCCCATTGCCGTTCACGACGGGCGGTGAAGGGGTATTGTTTTTCTCCATCGATAAACGCGCCGTCGAGGATATCGCCCTTGATCGTCGCTTTCAGGTTGAACTGAACCGTCTCCTGACCGGCGCCGCGCATGGGCACGGTGGCCGTCAGTTCGCCGCCTCGTAGTCGGCTATCGGCCAGCTTCTCGCCGTGCTCCCCGTCGATGAGGCGGCCTTGCACGCGCCAGTTCTCCTGTTTCAGCAGCAGCTTGCGTTCTGTCTTGGGCAGGCCTTCCACGTTCTCAATGATCCACGTTCCGGTCGTGTTTACGCGGATGACTTGTCGGCGGGCCGTCCAGGGGCGGGTTTTCTCATCGTTTTCGCCGCGGGCGGTGCCTTCGATAGTGGCGTTCAACTGGCCTGCTCTGCGGCCTTGGCGGCCCGGTCGTTCCTGGAGTTTGAGGGTTCCGGTCCAGAAGTCTTTTCCCTTGATGCCCGGTGTCCAGCAGGCAAAGGAGATTTTTCCGTCCTTGAACTCCACGGGGATATACTGCATGCCGGCCGCCCAGGAGTTATAACGGGCGGTGAGTTTCCCATCTTTTTGTTCGATGCTCATCCAGCAAGGCAGGGTGCGCTCGGCCGGATCGCCGAGGGCGATGTTCCAGGCCCCGAGTAACTCGGGTGGTACGGTTTCCGCTTTATTTTCGGCGGCCGGAGGCGCATTTTCCTGGGCCGATGTGATCGTCCAGCCCGCGCCAACCACGAGAATCGTAAGGACCGATACACCCGTCAGATAGTTGCGTAACATCGTATGCACTCCAGATTAAAAGAACTTCCGCACAAAACGATTCGGGCCTGCATTATCGTAGTTTGACGGTCATCTGGCAAGGAAATGTTTTGGTCGATTTGGGTCATGCGTGCATCCGAAAAAAGGCAACATGGCGGATTCCGGTATACTTGGGAATGATCGTATCATACCGTTCGGCCGTGAAGCCACGGGTAAATCCTTGTCCCGCCGCGGCGCGACATGGGCCTGCCTATGCCATCCGGTCGAGTATGTATGTAAAAAAATGGGAAAGATCGATCCCGGTGGGTGGAATCCACTACTTATCTTGACGATATATACGAGTAGGTCTAGAATTTATTTGAACAGGCCGGACCGGGTAAAGGTTGACTCATGCTCTGTCAGATGTGCAAAAAACGTACCGCTACCGTCCATTTAACGGACCTGCTGAAGGATGAAAAACGCGAACGGCACCTGTGCGAGGAGTGTGCCTCCGCCGAGGGCGTGGCGGTCAAGCCGCACGTATCGCTTAATGACGTGTTGAACTCCTTTCTGGCTTCGCAGAGCAGCGTGCAGGCCATGGCCCACCTCAAGTGTCCGCAGTGTGGCATGACTTTCCTCGAATTTCGCAACCAGGGCTTACTCGGTTGCCCGAACGATTACGACGCCTTCGAGCAGCCGTTGGAAGCATTAATCGCCCGGGCCCAGGACGGCCATGTACGGCACAAGGGCAAATCCCCGGGCCAGGTGATCAAGGTGGATCCGGTGCAGCAGGAGCGGCAGCGGTTACAGCGGGAGTTGCGCGAGGCCGTGGAGCGTGAGGATTACGAGCAGGCCGCCAAGTTGCGCGACCGGCTTGAGGAGTTGAAGCGTTCATGACCATTGACGATCTGTTGAAGTCCAGCGGTGAGTGGTTGGCCGGCGGGGGGCCG
Organism: uncultured Planctomycetales bacterium; assembly: GCA_964401335.1. Taxonomy (GTDB): domain Bacteria; phylum Planctomycetota; class Phycisphaerae; order UBA1845; family PWPN01; genus JAAYCU01. The sequence continues at coordinate 10,409 of CAYNYK010000007.1, read as the reverse complement.
ATGGGCGACGTGGTCATTTCCTCGCGGGTACGGCTGGCCCGTAACGTGGAAGGTTTCCCTTTCCTGAGCCGGGCCACCGCCGAGCAGCGGCGGAATATCGAGCAATTGCTCTTTCAAGCCATTCGCAGTTGCGATTTTGGCCGACAAACCTTTTACATCAATATCGAAAAAAGCGAACCGGTGGATCGGCAACTGCTGGTCGAACGGCATTTGATCAGCCGACAACATGCCGAGGGCGAGGGCTGTCGGGGAGTGGCCATCAGCCCGACGGAAACCCTCTCGCTGATGATCAACGAGGAAGACCATCTGCGCATGCAGGTTTTGCGCCGAGGGATGAACCTGGACGAGGCCTGGAACGAGATCATGCTGGTTGACAGTACGCTCGAACCGGCGGTGGATTTCGCGTTCCACAAGAATTACGGTTACCTGACCGCCTGTCCGACGAACGTGGGGACGGGGCTGCGGGTCTCGGTGATGCTCCATTTGCCCGCCTTGAAACTCACCAATGAGCTGGAAAAAATGTTCCGGGCCGCCCGGGACATGCATCTGGCCGTGCGCGGCTTGTATGGCGAGGGGACCGAGGCGATCGGGGATTTCTTTCAGGTTTCCAATCAGATCACCCTCGGCCAGAGCGAGGAAGAGATCCTGGACAGTTTCAAAACGAACGTTATCCCGTCCATCGTTAATTACGAGCGACAGGCCCGGACCATGCTCAAGACGGACAAGGCCGCCGCTTTGCAGGACCGCGTTTGGCGGGCCCTGGGGCTCCTGCAGAATGCCCGGGCGATCAGTACGGACGAGGCGCTTTATCTGCTCTCGCATTTACGTCTGGGGATCGTTCTGGAATGCATCACGCATATCGACCTGCAGACCATCAGCGAGTTGTTCATTGCCACCCAGTCTGCCCATCTGCAGAAACGCACCGGCCAGTTGCTCGACGGCCAGAGTCGCAGCGTGGCCAGGGCCGAACTGATCCGCAATCGTCTCGCCCGTTATCGCCCCGGCCAGAATTGACCCTGGTTGAGCGTATCCGTACCGTTACCAGCCCGAAGCAGTTTACCCGCCTGCCTCGCCTGGGCGGGCCGTGGCGGACCGGCGAGGGATAATCCCGTAAGGGATGAAAGAACGATGGGGAGAGAGGGAGAGGGGGAGCAGGGGAGAGGGCCGTTATTCCGAACGAGGGGGAGCCCAGGCATCATACCGAGAGTTGCGCGCATCGCGTCACGCGGGCGGGTCATGCACGTCCCGAATCGGGCAGTGGCGCGGTTGCCGCCAGCCCTGCTTGTTATGCGTTTTGCAGCTCGATTCGTTGGCGTTTTTTCCAGGAGGCCAGACCGGCCTGAGTTATTTGCATGGACACAATGGCATCCAAGGCCGGGCTTTCCGGCAAGCGTTTGCCGTCGACGGCATCCAAGAAGGCCTGATGTTCAGCCACATACCACGGATCCCGTTCAGTCGAGAATATTTCCTCGGTTTCCGTCTGATCCTCGCGGCGGCCGACACGGAGACGACCGGTATTGAGATCAAAGGTCGCCCAGGCCTTGTCCCCGACAATTTCATAAACATGTCGTTCCGGCATCTGGACGTAATTGAGGTGAATGGTGGCGACAAGGGGTTCATCGTAATCAAGTGTCAGGGTCAGGAAATTGGGGTTCGATTGCAGGCTCAGTGCTCCACCCTGCCCGGCGGCCATGTACAGCCCCCGTGGTTTTCGCCGCAGCCACCAATACAGGGCATCGGATTGATGCACGTAATCCCAGAGCAAGGCGCCCTCCAGACGAGCCTGGTAACGCGACTTTGAATTGACGAGGGTAATGTACGAGCCAACACGACAGTGTACGTGGAGAAGCGTGCCCAACTCTCCCGAGTCGATGAGCTGCTTGATGCGCTGCAAGCCCGGCTGGAAATGCAGTTGAAAACCAAAGGTCAGGACTCGGTCGCTTTTCTCGGCCGCGGCGAGCATGCGCTGGGCATCGTTCAGATTATCGCTCATGGGCTTTTCGCACAGTACGTGCGCGCCCGCTGAAAGGGCCTGAATCGTCTGGTCGGTATGGAGATGGTGCGGTGTCGCAATGACGATCATCTCGGGGCGACTGGCCAAAACGTCCTCGAAAGTCGCGTGGACACGAACTTTACCGACTTCCTTAAGCGCCAGGGCAAGTATTTCCGGATTAGGTTCACAAAGCTCAACCTCCATATCCTTGCGGCCATTCATAAGCCGGGCATGCCGGCGACCGATCGAGCCGCAACCGACGACCGCGATGCGTCTTAATGCCATAGATGAAAACCTCCGTCCACGATGAGATTGTGACCGGTCACATAGTCCGAGGCCGCCGAGGCCAGAAACAGCGCCGCCCCCTTGAGGTCGACGCCGTCGCGCCCCATGCGGCCCAGAGGCGTACGGTCGGCCCACTCCTCGCAAAACCCCTTGGGCAGCTCCCGCGGCCCGAAGGCCCCAGGGGAAATGGCGTTCACGTTGATCCCCATGGGGGAGAGCAAACCGGCCAGGTCATGGGTCATGCCGATCACCCCCGCCTTGGCAGCCGCGTAATCGATCGGCTGGCCCTTCATGCCGTAACGCTGATACATCCGCCGGTCCCGCCCCATCAGGGCGGCGATGGAAGCGATGTTGATGATTTTTCCTTTGCCCTGTTTGGCCATCATCCGGCTGAACACCTGACAGCAATACAGGCAGCCGGTCAGATTCGTCGCGATCAGATCGGCCATGTCCTCGGCGCTGCGCTCGAAAAGGTGCGCGGGAGACAACCCCGAGCCTCCTCCGGCGTTGTTGACCAGAATGTCCACGTGCCCTTTCCATTCTCCGGAGATGCGTCCGACTTCGCAAACCTGCGCGTAATCGCGAACGTCGAGTTGCAGGGGTAATACCTCGCCTCCCCGTTCGGCACGCAACTTCTCGGCGGCTTTATCCGCGCTCTCTTGCTTGCGCGACGTGATGACCACGTCGGCCCCGGCTTCCGCGAGGATATCCGCCATATCGTAGCCCAGATGCCGGGCCCCTCCGGTGATCACGGCCACTTTTCCGCTCAGCCGGAACATGTTCATGATGGTCTCGGCCATACATGCATCCTCCCAATCGCCACAGCGGGCCTTTCCTTGATGACACACATCACCAAACGTTAGAGATTCTACAGCGTTTTGCTTCCCAGGACAAAATAACTCGGTAGGGAGAGCCCATCATCCGCCACCGCCGGATTTTCCAGGGAGTCGGGCCTTACGATCATTTATCATTCGAGCGTTTTTCCTGCCTTCCCGACCGGCGACGGGTGGCTTGGGCGTCATGTCGAAAATTACACGCACCGAATCGGGCGGGAGGGTCTATCACGTTCTAAATCGGCGGTGGCGCGGTTGACGCCGGCCATGTGAATCCTGTCAGCAGGGTAACGTTGGTATCATCGCTCCCCTACCTTCAGAGAAAGTGGGCCACCCGGCGCAGTCCATAAACCGCGCTCCGGCGTATTCAGCCCCGGCCAACCTGCCAAAAAAACATTCGATGTTCCCTCTATGTATCTGGTTTTGACAGATAATGGTCTTTGCCCGTAGCCTGATGATAGGTTTGGGAGGCCGTTATCGTGTCTGATTCCGAGCAATCCGGATTGGTGAACCCGTTGCGGCGGGACCTGCCGCAAGGGATGGTGCCGCGGCCTTGTGCGCTGGTTTTGTTCGGGGCAACGGGTGATCTGGTGGCCCGCAAGCTGATGCCCGCGTTATATAATCTGGCTCGGCAGGGATTTTTGCCCGCCGGCTGTACGATCATCGGGGCCGCCCGGCGGGAAATGAGCGATACGCAATTCCGCGAACAGATGCGCGCGGCGGTAGAAACCCATTCACGCCAGAAACCCGTGCTGGCGGAGGTCTGGAACGACTTTGCCGGATCGGTGTTTTATCAGCGGGTCCGCTTTGATGAGTTGAGCGATTATACCGCCCTGGGCGAGCGATTGGCCGCACTTGAGGGGCAACGGCAAACGGGCGGAAATTGCCTCTACTATCTGGCCACGGCTCCGGAGTATTTCCCCGTTGTGGCCGGGCACCTGCACGCGGCCGGGCTAGCTCGGCCGATGCAGGATCAGTCATGGGTGCGGCTGGTGGTCGAAAAGCCGATCGGCCGCGACCTGGCCAGCGCCCGGGCCCTGAACGAACAAATGCACGCCGGTTTCGCCGAAGAGCAGATTTACCGCATCGATCACTATCTCGGCAAGGAGACGGTACAGAATATTCTCGCCTTGCGTTTCGCCAACGCGATTTTCGAGCCGCTCTGGAACCGCCGCTACGTCGATCACGTGCAAATCACCGTGGCCGAGCGGGTGGGCATGGAAGGGCGGCGGGGCGGCTACTACGACACGGCCGGGGCCACCCGGGACATGATGCAGAACCATCTCATGCAACTGCTGACGCTGACGGCCATGGAGCCTCCGGTGGCCATGGACGCCCAGGCCATCCGCGACGAAAAGGTCAAAGTGTTGCGGGCCGTCCAGCCGTTACTGACGAGCGACGGCCGGTGCGCCTGCGTTCGCGGCCAGTATGGCCCCGGCTCGTTCGCCGGGCAGCGTCTGGCCGGCTACCGCGAGGAAGAGGGCGTGCCTGCCGATTCGACTACGGAAACTTTCCTTGCCCTGCGCCTGTACATCGACACCTGGCGATGGTCAGGTGTGCCTTTCTATCTGCGGACCGGCAAGCGGCTGGCCAAGCGGGTCTCCGAGATCGCCGTCCGCTTCCGCAACCCGCCGATGGCCATGTTCGGGCGGATCGAGCAGATGGTCGAGCGGGCCAATCAGCTTGTGCTCCGCGTGCAACCCGACGAGGGTGTCTCGCTCTCGTTCGACGCCAAGGTGCCGGGCATGCGCATGCGGCTGGAGCCGGTGAAAATGGATTTTCGCTACGGCAGCAGTTTCGGCGGCGATTCGCCGGAGGCCTATGAACGATTGCTGCTCGACGCCATGCTGGGCGATTCGACTTTGTTCATCCGGGCGGACGAGGTGGAATATGCGTGGAAGCTGATCACCCCCTTGCTGGAAAAGTGGCCGAGCCAGCCTGTGCCGGACTTCCCTAATTACGAAGCGGGCACCTGGGGCCCCGCGCAGGCGGACGCTTTTATCGCGGAAACCGGCCACACCTGGCGGAGATTATGAGAAAGTGAGTAGCTATCAGCTATCAGTAGTCAGTATTTAGTGGACGAAGACGTGATTGAGAAAAGACACAGTGCGTTGTTTTCTCCTGAAGGAGCGGTGCTGATCGATCCGATTGAGGTGGAGCACGCGCTGATGGCGATGTGGGAAGCGGGAAAACCCGACGAGATGGAAACCGTGGCTACGCGGGTATGCATCGCCAACCTGATTGTCGTGGCCGAGGCCAAGAGTCAGCACGAGATATTCAATGTATTAGGCGAGCTATCGCCCATCTACCCCACCCGAACGATCGTGGTTCTGCTGGATGAGGGCGCCTCCGATGCATCCGCCGGTGCTCCGCGGATTTCCGTGTCGGCCGTCTGTCATGTGCCCCAGCCGGATCGGCCGCAGATTTGCTGCGAACAGATTGTTCTCCGCGGTCCGCTGGCCGACGATGCCGACCTGGACCGGACGCTGCTGACCATGTTGGAGGCGGATCTGCCGCGGATGTTCTGGTGGACGATTGACCCGGCGTGTCGGCCGAAGTTGCTGGCTCGTCTGACGAGCCTGGCCGACCGTTTGATTCTCGATGCGGGAATCGCGGGATTCAAAGTACTGACCCCGACCGATGAGCAGAACGCTACGTCGGTCATGATTCCCTTGCCACTTGCAAAACGAGGCCATGCCTGGAGGTGCCCGGTCCGCGAGTTAGGTTGGTATCGCACTGCGCAGATTCGCGAGCTGGTCGCGCAGCTTTTTGACGACGCTTCGGCGGACTGCCTCAAGCGTATCGATAGCGTCGTGGTCCGGATGGGCGGCGGGGCGGCCGAGCAGTGGGTGGACGCTCTCTGGCTTGTAGCTTTTCTTGGCGGTCAGTTGAACTGGCGACCGATGCGCGTATCAGCTCGCCACCGATACGAATTTGCCTCTGAAGGGGGAACCGTTCAGGTCAGAATCGAGTTCCTTGCCGGCAATGCCGGCCTCGCGGATTTGACGATCGCCGCCGAAAACCATACCTTTGCACTCTCCCGCTGCCGGCCCGCCGCGGATGAATACCGGATCGAGATCGGTGACGAAAACGTCTGCCGGATGCCCCGTTCGGTGCAACTGCGTCCGTTGGCCCGCGGCGACGCTCTGGCGTCGGCCATGGCCGGCCGACCGGTAGACGCCGCCTTCAATCGGGCGGCACCCCTGGCGGCCTGGATGGCGCGGGAAGGAATGGATTGAGCGACAGGCAAGGTTTTCTGAAGCGAGGAACGAACGGCATGGCAACCAGAACAATCAAAATGGCCACCATCGGCGGCGGGATGTTCGGCCGCGACGTGGTTTTGCGCAGCGTGGCGGATTTCGAGTGGTGTGGGATCATCCCTTACCTCGGGACGGCCGGGCTCGATCATCACGCCCGCGAACTGGCCGGCGTGGAATATAAGCTGGTCGCGATTGGCGAGCGGTATGAAAATCTTGGTAAGGCCCTCGTCGAGGATTACCGGAAGTGGTGCCCGGCCGGAACACCCAAGGCTTACTGGGGCGAAACACCCTGGATCGACATTTTGAAAAAAGAGAAGCCCGACATTCTATTCGTGGCTACCCCCGATTCGCTGCATACTCCGCCGGTGGTCGCTGCTCTTGATCGCGGGGTGCATGTGGTGGTGGAAAAACCGCTGGCCTTGTTCCTCGACGAGGCCCGGACCATCGTGCAAAAGGCCGACAAGGGCGGTTTGATCGTCGGGGTGGATATGCACAAACGCTACGATACCTTTTTACGCAGCGCTTTGGTCGACGTCGTGCCTCAGATGGGTGATCTGCTTTACGCCCGGGCCGTTCTCGAAGAGCCGCTCGAGGTCTCCACCAAAATCTTCAAATGGGCGGCGACCAGCAACCCGTTCAGCTACGTCGGCGTGCATTGGACCGATCTGCTCGGGCATTACCTCAAGATCAAGCCGGTTTCGCTGCACGCGGTAGGGCAGAAAAAGCTGCTGGCCAACTGGCGCGACCAGCGCAACCCCGACGGCATCGACACGTTCGATTCGCTTCAGGTCAATATTCAATATGACAACGGCATGAACATCACCTACGTCAACGCGTGGGTCAACCCGGACGACTTCGAGGGCAACGTCAATCAGGAGATGGAAGTCGTCGGTAGTCTCGGCCGGGTGTTCGTCGATCAGCAGGATCGCGGCCTGCGTTGTTGCATTACCGGCCAAGGCACGCGGACGAAAAATCCGCACTTCCAGGCCGAGGTACCCCGGGCGGCGGCAGGCAAGGACGACACGGCCTGCATCGGCTACTGCCGCGACGCCCTGACCGCCGGTCTGGACGCCGCGTCACGGGTCATGCTTGGCCTGGCAACTCGACAGAATCTCAAGGGTACCTACCCGGACGCCGATTCCTCGGTGCCGCTGGTTGCCATCGTCGAGGCCGCCGAACGCGTGGCCAAGGCCAACCTGGCGTACCTGAACGCAGGTAAAGGCGCACCCGTTACCGCCCGGTTCGATAAGGATTTCAATTTCGAAATCCTTGATCCCGCGGCGCGGTAAGTTGGATGGTTTACCACGGAGTCGATGAACACGGTATAGGCCGCGCGAGCTTCGGATAGAAGGTTGGAACCATCGACCAGAAGACCCGGCAGGGACTTGACAAACCCGGCTTCATAGAAGACACAGAGACACGATAGATAAAATGCCCGTTCCGGCCGGATGGCTTATAAGCATTCTGCGGCTATATCCATCCTCGATTTTTTAACCTAAGTTCTTTCTTCTCCGTGACTCCCGTGTTCGCCGAAGGCGGAATCTCGCCCTTGGCGGACTCGCCACGGCGGAGCCTCGCTTTAGCGGGCCTCGTTTTAGCGGGTCTCCGTGATAAAACTCGATGAATAATCCGGGTTAAGAAGAACACCGCGTCTGTTCCGTGATTTCAGGGAAAAGTAGATCACCTATTGGTACGGGCAAAAAAGTACCTGCAATAGACCTCGCAGGAATAGCGAAAAACGCATATTTCAGCAGTGACTTGCAATATAAAAGGGTGAGTGAGGGGATTCGAACCCCCGACCCCGAGGACCACAACCTCGTGCTCTAACCAGCTGAGCTACACTCACCATTGCCGGTCCCGGTTGCGTATTAAACGGGGCCGAAGTACTTAAATTATACGAACGGCGCGGATTTTTCAATCGCCCTGGGGAAGGATTCGGTGACCAAGGATAAAAGGTTGGTATGTTCAGGGCGGTACGCTATGATAGTAGGCAGCTTGGGCGATCCTGACGGGGTAAAAAGCTCAAGCCGTCCGGAATCAGGCAACGTGAGCTTCGGACTGTCGTAATATATCATGATCCAGCCGGGCGCGGGCTGGGTGATTATGGGAAGCCTACGGAGCAGATCAAGAGTTACGTCCTTATGGATAAGCCAACGGATCCGAGATTTCTATGCGGCAGCGGGGTGGAGGCCTTTGACGGCAACGAATTGCTGTTCAAGGGGGCCCTGGAAACCGAGGGTGGGGTCCACCTGCTCACCGGCTATCCCGGCTCGCCGGTTGCCACCTTTTTCGACGTGATGGCCGACAATGCCGCCCTGCTCCGCGAGCGGGGCATCGAGGGGCGGATGGCCAACAACGAGGCCTTGGCCGTCGCCTCGGTCAACGGAACCCAGATGGCCCCGTTGCGGGCGATGGCGGTTTTCAAAAGTGTCGGCCTGCATGTGGCCAGCGATGCCCTGGCGTTGGGCAACTTGGCCGGCCCACATCCCGAAGGCGGGGCGGTGATCGTGGTCGGCGACGACCCTTGGAGCGAAAGCACTCAGGTGCCGGCCGACTCACGTTTCCTGTTGCGGCACCTGTTCGTGCCGGTCCTCGAACCCAGCACGCCGCAGGAGATCAAGGATTTTGTCGGGACAGCTTTCGCCCTCTCGCGGGCCGCCGATCTGTATATCGGTTACATCATCACGACGACCCTGGCCGACGGCGGCGGCACCGTGCAGTGCCGCCCCAACCACTACCCGTTGACCAATACCAACCATCCCTTCGAGTTGCAGACGCTGGCCTTGAACCTTGAAAAAACCGTACTGCTTCCTCCGCGGACCGGCCGCAGCGAAATGCAAATGCCCGAGCGGCATAGCCGGCTGTTCGCCGCCGTCGAAAAATTGGGCCTCAATCGGCTCACCGACGTGCCCGGCGCGGATGAGATGCTGCTCGTGACCAGCGGCATGGCGTACCAATACGTTCGGCAGGCGCTGATCGACTTCGGGCTTGACGGGCAAATTCCCCTGCTCAAACTGGATGTCACCTGGCCATTGAATCCCGGTCAGTTCGAGCCTTTACTGGCGCGCTTCCGGCACGTGCTGGTCATCGAGGAGCGGCGATCCTTCATCGAGGAACAGATTTCCGATATCGCTATCCGCCTCCTCCAGCGCAGTCGGCACCCCGTCGCGAGTATCTGGGGCAAGGCGTTCCCCAACGATCAGCCGGGGCTGCCGGCGGCCCTCGGCTTGAACGTCTCGATCGTTACCGATCGCCTGGGCCGATTCCTCCAAACGGTCAACCCGCCGCCCGCCCGCCGAGCCGCCGAACGCATCAACCGCGAGCTGGCCATCATCAGCGCCACCGCCCGCGTGAAGGTCGATATTCCGCCGCGCACGCCGACTTTCTGTCCGGGCTGCCCGCACCGCGATTCGGCCAGCCTGTTGCTGGACATCAAGCAGAAGTTCACCGACCGACGCTACATGCGCAGGAACCATCGCCGCGAGCCGGTCGATCTGGTTTTTCACGGCGACACCGGCTGCTACACCATGTTGCTGTTCGAACCCAACACGCAACTGATGCACAATTATTCCGGCATGGGCCTCGGCGGCGGGACCGGCAGCGGGATCGATCCGTTCATCCGCAACAAGCAGGTCGTGTTCATGGGCGACGGCACGTTTTTCCATTCGGGAACGTCGGCCATCAGCAACTCGCTCTTCAGTCGCCAGGACATCACCTACATCATCCTGCAGAACAGTACGACGGCCATGACCGGGCACCAGCCGCTGGCCTCGCTCGATCGCGACCTGCTTGATCGACCCGTACCCGCCCAGGATATCGAGCGCATTGTGCGGGCAATCACCGGCGACCAATGCCTGATCGTCCGTGCCGATCCCGGTGATCGCGAGAACTATCGGGAAATCCTCGAACGCACCATCCTCAAGGACGGCGTCAAAATCGTCATCGCCGACATGGAGTGCGGTTACATCGCAAAACGGCGCAATATGGGGCCCGTGGGGCCCGCGCACCCCCAATAGGGCAAGGGCCGGCCAAATAACA
>CAYNYK010000006.1:0-78365 GCA_964401335.1 uncultured Planctomycetales bacterium | reverse complement strand
TTATCGTCAAAATGCCCATAAAATGCCTAGGATTTTCGATTTTGCAAAAGTCCAGCTGGTAACAGCGATTTGACAGGCCAGACGCCGATGCTATGTTTTCTGTTGGGGGCGATGAATGGTTTTCGCCCGTGAAACGGAAGCAGGCTATGGCCGGTCAAATACAAGGTATTTTCACTCCCCACATGGTCCCGCTGGACGAGCAGGGGCAAATCAACGAGGCCGAACTGCGCCGTTACATTGATTGGCTGATCGAGCGCGGAGTGCACGGCCTGTACCCCAACGGCTCGACGGGTGAATTCATACGCTTCACGCCGGAGGAGCGACGATGGATCGTGCACATCGTCTGCGACCAGGCCGCCGGGCGGGTGCCGGTGCTGGCCGGCGCGGCCGAGGCCAATATCGATGAGACGCTTCAGGCCTGCGAAGACTACGCCGGCTGCGGGGCTCGGGCGGTGGCCATCGTCTCGCCCTTCTATTACCGCCTCAGCTCGGAATCGGTCTACGCCTACTTCCGCGAAATCGCCCTGCATTCGCCGATCGATGTGACCCTTTACAACATCCCCATGTTCGCCAGCCCGATCGACGTGCCGACCATCCGCCGCTTGGCCGAGCTCGAACGCATCGTCGGGATCAAGGATTCGTCCGGCGATCTGGCCCACATGATGCGGATGATCGCCGCCGTACGGCCGATTCGCCCGGACTTTTCCTTCCTCACCGGCTGGGAGGCTGTCCTGGTGCCCATGCTCATCGTCGGCTGCGACGGCGGTACGCACGCCACCAGCGGCGTGGTGCCTGAACTGACCCGCCGGATGTACGATCTGACCCGCGCGGGCCGGCTCGATGAGGCGATGCACCTGCAATATCGCCTGCTCGAACTGTTCGACGCGATGGTCTACTCGGCCGATTTCCCCGAAGGATTCCGGGCGGCCGTCGAGCTGCGCGGCCTGGCCATGGGCCGCAGCCGCCAGCCGCTCAGCGAAACCCAGAACATCAACCGCGCCGCTTTGCAGCGCGTCCTACAATGCATTCTCGCCGATTTCGGCTACGTCGAGCCCCCGCATGAAGGCTGCCCGCCCCGCACCGGCCGCATGGAGGAAGACCGTATTAGCCAGATTACCCAGGGCGTCCTCCAACGCCTCCGCGAACAGGGCATGATCTGACCTACGCCATCCACGCAGCAGGAGGGAGGGGTGGTAAGACGGAGGGACGCGGGGACGGAGGGAGTAGCCTTGAGGCGGAAAATCCAACAAGCCGGAGAAATCAGTATGGTATCCCCCGAATTGTTATGATTCTGTTTGAGGCCAACGGAGGTGGTCGTGCTTCATCGACTGTTGAACCCAATTCCTGAGCTTTCCTATTTCCCACGTGACGCGGCCGGACGGAAAGTGTTGAAGGAATGTTGTTCAAGGGCTAATCACACACGTGCGGGCCTGGCCGCCTGGTTGCTGATGATGCTGGGGGGACTCGGGACTTTCGCGTGGTGCCTCGAAAGGGCGGGGATGTCATCTATTGCTTGGATAGTCGCTACCGGAGCGGCCCTGGTTATGACCACCGGTTTGGTTATGTATTTCCGGATTCTACGCCCGATACTCCGGGATGAACTTTACCGGATGGCGATCTGCCCATCGTGTGGTTACTGTCTTCTCGGTAATACCTCGGGAACCTGTCCGGAGTGTGGAACATCGATACCATTGTCCTTTCAGAACGAACTCCAGGCCAAGGCAAACGAGGTGGAATACAAGGAATCAATTGATCGGGAACGATCCTTGGCCTTGAAGTTGGCGATAGTCCTGGCCGTTGGGGTCGGTATACCGGTCCATTTATCGTCCAGACAGATAACCTGGGTTAACGGTCCGAGTTGGGCGGATATCTGGGGAGGGTTTGTCTTCCACGGCCTAGCGCTGGGGATTCTGTCGGCAATTATCTTTGGGATGGCGTATGGGGTGGGTTTGGTAATGCGGTCAAGCTCACGGGCGCAGCGGTTTTCGTGGTTCTGCATGATGACGGCCATCTTTCTCGGTTATGCGATGGTCATCCTCGTGGGGGTAGCGATTTTGTTCGGGATGGCCTTCATGTGAAAGGACTCACGATTTGTATTTGTTGGCTCGTCGAGGGTAAAGACGGTGTAAGATCCTTATGCGGCGGTGTCAAGAATTGACTCGGTTATTAGTCTTGGCGGACCTCCGTGGTGAATTATCCGGGCTAGGCGGATCCTCCGTGCCCTCCGTGGTAAATAATCCGGGTTAATGTTTTGGGCCTGCTACGCCGGGAAAAGAAGAATAATAGTAAGGGGGCTGATACCGGCCAGCCACGTCCGGCGAGGTAAAATACGTGCCCCATCCGGGTTCATCAACTCGCGAAGATGCGATCCATGCGCTCGGCAATTTCCTGCAATCGCTGGCGGTCGCCGCCAGGAATCTCGGCGGTATACCAACCGGCGGCCTCGTTGAAACCCGTGGCCTGCAGAGCTTTCATGACCACCGGCCAGTTGTTGTCGCCTTCGAGAAGCTCGGCATCGAAACCTTTCCACAATCCCTGCTCCGCGGCTTTTTTACGGCTGAACTCCTTGACATGAATGCGCCCGATACGCTTGCCGAGAATGCGAATCCATTGTTCGGGCCAGCCGTAAATGATGATATTGCCCACGTCGAAGTAGGCCTTGACCCGTGGCGAATTGAATTCATCGACGTATCGGGCCGTCTCCAGCGGGCTGAGCAGAAAGTTATTCCACACGTTTTCGATCAGAATGGTGATGCCCAGTTTTTCGGCCAAGGGTAATGCCTTGTGGAGCCCCTCCTGTGAGCGGGTGTAGGCTTCATCGTAACCGACTTTTTCATTCACTGTCGCGGGCACGAACAGGACAACGTCGGCCCCCAAGAATCTCGCTTCCTCCATATCGTGCTTGAGGCCTTCGAGCCCCTTCTCGCGAATGGCCGGATCGGGGTCGGACAGGGGGTATTTCCAATGGGTGCCCACCACGACCGAATGGACGGCCACGCCGGTCTTGTCCCGAGCCTCGACGATCTCGTTACGATTCGTGTAAGAACCGCCGGTGATCTCGACGCCGTCGAAGCCCAATTCCTTCAGGAGTTTGAACTTGTCCAGCATCGAATCGTTGCCGGCCACCATCCCCAGGCCGACGGCCTTTTTCATTTTACCCCGCGCGGCGGCTTCGGCTCGAGCTTGCGGAGTCTGGCTCAAGGCCACGGCCCCGGCGACGACGGCGGTGCGTTCCAGAAAACGGCGGCGATTCATTGATTCGGACATGGCATGATCCTTTATGAAAAAGCTGATTTCTATCTCGTCCTTTCGCCTCTCGATATTACCCGACCGTCCGGCGGCGTTCAAACGGCTGTCCAAGCGGCCGGGTTCCAGGTTTGACTTGCTCGTCCAGTCCGGATAATCTACTATTCTGATAGACTATTTGAGGAATAACCGATGAGAATGTCCACGCGGGGGCGATATGGTTTACGGGCGATGCTGGGGCTGGCTCGGCAAGGTGCCGATGAGCCGGTGCTGATGGAAGACTTGGCACAGCAAGAGGATTTATCCATTAAATACCTGCACGCACTGCTGACCAAACTGAAGGCGGCCGGCCTGGTTCGGAGTGTCCGGGGAGCCGGAGGGGGGTTTATCCTGGCTCGGTCTCCGGCGGAGATCGCCCTCAGTGAGGTTCTCCATACCCTGGAAGGCCCGCTCACGCTGGTGCCCTGCGTGACCGACAAGCGGGTGTGTCGCAAGACGAACCAATGTACGGCCCGCGGAGTATGGCGGGAATTAAGCAACCGGATCGAGGATATGCTCGCCCATATATCACTCCAGGACTTGATCGATTCCGAGAAGTCCGCCGCTCAGCAGTCGAAGGAGAAAAAGGCTGGACCGCGTCGTCGGAAAGCGGATGATTAAAACCTGATGGTTTGATTTCATTAAACAGGTGGCGGTTTGCATTCCCCCGCTGAATGACGAGACAAGTTGGAGCAGACCATGAAGCAAGAGAAAACACGAAAAGGATTGGCTATCGCCGAACCGAACGAATTGATTTTCGGTCAATGCCCGCGGCCGGTTACTTGCGGGAACCGTCTGACCCTGGGGGGCGGGCAGGTCTACCCGGAGATCAATTTCACGCTCCCGCCGATGCTGATCAACGACGATACCTGGGACGAGGTCCGCCGTCACTACGTAGATATCGCTCAGGCCGTGATCCGCCGGGCCAAGGCTCTGTCTCTACCCGGGTTGGTGGTCGAGTTCGAGCAACTCCCACCCATGACCGATCGGCCGCAATGGGGCGCGGAGATCACGACGATTCTGCATGAGCATCTCGATCGGCTGCACGCCGACACGGGCATACCCACCGCCCTGCGCGTGACAGTGGTGGACTTGCGTGACGCGGAACGCCCACCGCTCCTGCGGACGGGGGCTTCGTGGGAAAAGATGCGCGAGGCGTTCACCTGCGCGGCCCAGGCCGGGGCGGATATTCTGTCCATCGAATCCATCGGTGGGAAGGAAGTCCACGATCAGGCCCTGCTGCTCGGCGATTTGACGGGTATCGTTACGGCCCTCGGTTCGCTGGGCGCCCGCGACATGGCCTGGCTCTGGGACGAAATTACCGCGATTGCTCGGCGGTATAACGTGGTCTCGGGCGGGGATACAGCCTGCGGGTTTGCCAACACGGCGATGCAGTTGGCCGGTCAGGGCATGATTCCGTCGGTACTGGCCGCCGTCGTCCGGGCCGCCAGCGGGCCGCGAAGCCTGGCCGCTTATGAACACGGGGCCGTCGGCCCTTCCAAGGATTGTGCGTACGAAGGCCCGGTCATGAAGGTGATTACCGGTTGCCCGATCAGTATGGAAGGCAAATCCGCTTGCTGTGCCCATTTCAGCCCGCTGGGCAATATCGCCGCGGCCGCCGCGGATTTATGGAGTAACGAGTCCGTGCAGAATGTTCGCTTGCTCAGCGGATCGGCGCCGGAGGCGTTTCTCGAACTACTGGCCTACGATTGCCGCCTGTTCAATACGGCGTTGTCGGCCGGTAACGGCGAGGCCGTGCGCTTGCGCGATTGGCTGGTGGCCGGCGATCTGCCGCTCAGTGTGGAAGCTCTGATGCTGGAACCCGCGACGGTGTTTGATTTGGCTCGGGCGATCATCGGAGCTGATGATGGCTATACGCGCACGGTATGCGCCGTTCGTCAGGCATGCACGGCCATTCAGCAGGCCGTTGATCAAGGCCGCATCCGAATGGACCCCCGCGAGCGTAAATGGTTCGAGCGACTCTGCGCCTCCGCGGATGCTTTACCCGGCCATGAGGGGGACGCCCTCGCCGCCGTCGCCGAGCAATACGCGGACCTCTACCGCCCCGACGCCTACGGCCTGTGAATCTGCCGACGGTTTGAATCAAGGTCGAATCAACCCAGCACCCGAGACACAGCGGACCTGCCAGAGGGCGGGGGCCATGCCCCGCGGCTGGTAGTATTCCTTGGTCAGGCGGGACTTGATGCGGCCGACAGCCGAACTGTGGGCCAGGATCATCACGCATCCGCCGAGACCGGCACCGGCCAGTTGAGCTCCGTATACGCCCGGCGTGGCCCGGGCGATGTCGATCATGTCGTCGATGTCCGGAGTACTGCACGCGTAAGCCCCGACCATGCGATACAAAGGTTCATCATCGTTCAGGCCCTGCTGCGGTGAATAGATATAGCGGCCGTTGACCCGATCGCCGTCGTGCGAAAGCCACATCAGTTCGCCGAAACCGCCGAGATCGTTGTCCTTGAGAAATTGAGCGGCCACTCGGCTGCGTTCGTATTCGCCGACGCCGTAAGCCATGACCGCGCGAATCGTGTAGGGACCCAGGTCGGCGTGCGAGGCAAAAATCGTATCCAGCCGCTCGGCGTACGACCTGCCCAGTTTTTTACGCAGCTCGGCGCGGCTGATTTTCTCGGGAAGTTCATTGAGCATCTTGCGGGTTTCGTCCGGTGTAACGCCCAGCCGCGCCGGGGTAAAGTCGCGCACATACTCGATCCGCGCGGCCCAGCGGGGATAGCGTTGCTTCAACAGCAAAACGCCCAGGCGGTAGCAGGCCACGCGCTCGTTATAGCGGTCGCGGGCGCCGACACTCTTGGCCGCGCTCTGTCCGCTGTACGCGATCAGCACGGCCGCCTCATCGGAAAGCGGCACATAGCCGGATATCTTGAAGGGATGAAAACCCATGCGGGCCACATACCCCGCCCGGCTCAACCGGATGGCCGCATGATCCGCACTGCCGCCCCGCGAGCCGACGAACCATTCCGCCTGGCCGCACCAGTTGACGATATCCGATCCCCCGGCGGCGATCCCATTGACCGCGCAGATCGCCTCCATGCTCGCCACCACGATCGACGAACTGCTGGACAAACCGGCGGCCTGCGGCACTTGTCCGTTGACGGCCACGTCCATGCCGAGAATGCGCCGGTCCCGGTGCAAGAACTGCTGGAAGAGCACGGCGGCCAATACATAGTTACTCCAGTTGCCCACGGTCGATTGCAGATAGGCCCGGACCCGATCACTGTTGACAAAGCTTGGCCAGTCGGGAAAGCTCAGCATGTCCCGCCAGTCGTTAATGACCAGCTCGCGCGTGGGGAACACCACCGGGTCCACGTTGACCAGCCGGATCACGTCGTCGTTGCGCGGGGCGACAGCCATGACCACTTCGCGGTCCAGGGCTATCGTATGCGAGAAACCGCCCTGATGATCGACGTGCCGCCCCATCAGGTTGATCCGCCCGGGGGCGCGGACGAGAAAAAACTTTCGTTCAGGGTCGAAACACCGGGCGAACAGACGCACCGTTTTACACAGATCGCGAATCCGCTCGGGTACCAGCGGCCCACCCGCTCCATAAACTCGTTCCACCAATTGCCGACCCTCCTTTCCTGTTGGATTCAGGAGTTTCAGCCATTGTCGCGAATCGCGCAGATAGGGTTGCATTAGTAACTCGGCCTGTCGCCGTGTCTGGTCCCGCTCGCGCATACGCACATGATTTTCGATTCGGGCCAGTTCCTCGCGATTGTTGAAGGCCATCACACTGTGCCGCGGCAGCCGATATTCGACAACCCGCCGGGACGCTGCCGCTCCGTTTTCGCCCCGGTCGGCGGCCAGAATGCCGATCACATCGGTGAGATAGTATTCATCCTGAGCATTGTTACGGCCGACCCGGCGCAGGGCGGCGCGGAGCACGTCGATCTTGCCGATATAAACCGACTCGTTGACGGAATCGCTGAAGCGGTTGACGTCTTCCACATCCAGGGCCACCGGCCCGACCTGGATTTTCGTACCCCTTTGGTGCACGGCATGGAGCAATTCCGACGAGGAAACGCTTCCACCGCCTCGGGCATAACCGGCCAACGGGCCCAGGGCTCGCCATAACTTCTGTGCCGGGCGAATGTGTTTCAGCCCAACACGTCGCAGAGTAGCTCGTGTCAAGGTTTTTCGCGCACCGGCCAAGGCCAGCCATTCCCGCAGAATCTGGGCGCGTTCGATGTCCCGCCGCTCGACGATACCCACGATTCCCCGGCCACGGAGGTGGACCAATCGCCCGGCGGAGCTCTCCGGATGTTTGGGAGTGCTGATCAACAGAAGATCGGCCTGCGTTTTTTGAAATCGCTTGAAAGCCTGGGGCATCAGGTCCGGATCGAACCACTTATCGCCCATGGTTATAAGCACGGGCCCCTGGTATCCCAGATGACACAGAGACTCGACGGCCAGCATGGCCGCGTGTCCCGTGCCCAACCGATCCCGCTGATAAACATAGTGGATGCCGGGATGACAGGCCCCGATCGTCTCGACCACGTCGCCGGCCCGGTACCCGACGACTACCACCAGCGGATCAACGCCTGCAACCCGCAAGGTGTCGATCAACCGCACGATCGCGGGTCGCCCGTGAATATTTTCGCAGACCTTGTGGGTTCGCGGCCGATTCATACGTGTACCGCTGCCGCCGCACAGGATGATGCCGGCAATGTTAGGCCGCTGGATTGGCTCGTCGGCCGCCATGGGCAAAGTCAGGGGGAGGTGATTCCTGTCGTTGGATCGAGTGGTTTTGCCTTTCACGCTCAAACCTCTACATGTCTGTTTTCTGTCGATGGTCCGTGATTCACCGATCGCAACCTATCGGGATGGGCTTTACAGATTATGTCGATACCAGTCGATGGCCCGCCGCAAACCCTCCTCGAAGGTAATCAACGGCTCATAACCGATAATCTGCTTGGCCAGGGTGATATCCGCCAGGCTGTGTTTGATGTCGCCGGGGCGTTCGTCCACATGTCTGGACGGAACATTCTTGCCGAGTAATTGATTGATCTGGGCGATGATCTGGTTGACGGTAACTCGTTGCCCGCAGGCGATATTGATAACCTGCCCCTCGGTCTTGGCGGCTTGGGCGGCCAGCAGGTTGGCATGCACCACGTTGTCGATGTACGTAAAGTCGCGAGTCTGCTCGCCGTCGCCGTAAATTGTGGGCGATTTGCCCGCCAGGATGGCCGACACAAACGCCGGGATCGCCGCCGCATACTGGCTCTTGGGGTCCTGGCGGGGGCCGAACACGTTGAAATAGCGCAGCGAGAGCGTCTGTAGGCCGAAGCAGCGGTAGAACGCCAGCAAATAATACTCGCCGGCCAGCTTGTTGACCGCGTACGGACTCAAAGGTTGCGGGCAGACCGACTCACGTTTGGGTAGTTCCGGCAGATCGCCGTACGCACTGCTGCTGGCCGCGTAGATCAGCCGCCGACACTTGGCGTCGCGGGCGGCCATCAGAATGTTGAAGGTTCCGTCCACGTTGGCCTCATGCGAGGTTACCGGATCTTCCACCGATTTGGGCACCGACGGGACCGCTCCCTCATGATAAACGATTTCGATATCCCGGCACGCCCGCCGACAGTCGTCGGGGTTGCGCAAGTCGCCTTCGAGCAGGTCGATTTTCGACAGGAACGGGGCCAGGTTATCCCGCTTGCCGGTGGCAAAGTTGTCCAGCACCCGAACCGCGTGGCCGTCCTTGACCAACCGCTCCACCAGATGCGAACCGATAAACCCCGCCCCTCCCGTTACCAGATAATTCGCCATAATCGTAAACCTCTGTTGTTGTGGATCTGTTCCAGCCTGCGCCGCTTCTTCCAACAGACACCCGTTGCCATCGAAGGGGCACGAGCCGCGACCAATTGACCCCATACCTTACCGAAGAGTGTCACGGCCGTCCAACCGGCTCCTTATCGGTTGTATCACAAGATGCGTTGGGTGGCATGGGCAGGCCCTGGTCGCAATGTTGGGTGGCATGGGCAGGGTCCGGTACTCCGGACTCTGCCCGTGCGATACGGTAAAGCTCACCCTTCATCCTTCATCCCTCATTCTTCATCCTTTCAAGAGGGGACAAGGGTTTGCCCGTGCCTCCGGTTTTTCGGGTATCGCTGCTTTACGTTCCCTCCACGCCGATGCGCGGGTCGAACCAGCCGTAGGCAATATCGACCAGCAGATTGAAAAACACGATCAGGCCGCTGAAGACCATGACGACGGCCATCACCAGCATCTGGTCCTTGTTCAGTACGCTCTGCACGAAGTGCGTACCCATTCCGGGGATGTTAAAAACCTTCTCGACCACGAACGAACCGGTCATGATCCAGGCGGCGGCCGGTCCGAGAAAACTGAGGACGG
The DNA here is from genome assembly GCA_964401335.1 of uncultured Planctomycetales bacterium. Taxonomy (GTDB): domain Bacteria; phylum Planctomycetota; class Phycisphaerae; order UBA1845; family PWPN01; genus JAAYCU01. Next base: position 68,696 of record CAYNYK010000006.1, on the reverse strand, counting down.
GCAGAAAGGCGTTTTTCAACGCGTGTTTCCAGATCACCGTCGTCGGGGTGCAGCCCTTGGCCTGGGCGGTGCGAATGTAATCGCTCCCGAGAATATCCAGCATGCCCAGCCGCGTCAGCCGGGTGATGTAGGCCATGTACGGCAACGACAACGCGATGCCCGGCAGTATGATCTGTCTTAAAGTCCCCCACCCGCCCACCGGCGCCCAGGACAGCATTACGCCGAACACAATCAGCAGGCCGGCCGCCACCACGAAGGACGGCACCGAGATTCCCACGATCGCGACCAACATCGTCGCGTAATCCAGCCAGCCGTAGCGATACACCGCCCCGGCCACCCCGAACAATATGCCAAAGACCAGGGCCAGCAACAACGCCCACAAACCCAATGACACCGAGACCGGCAGACTATGCGCGATAATCTGATTGCACGTCCAATCGCGGTAGTTCAAGGACTCGCCGAAGTCCAGACGGACCATTCGCCCCAGATAACGCCAGTAAAACACCCAGTTATTCTCCATGCCGTACCGCTGACGCAAGGCCTGCTCGATGACCGGCGACATCTGCCGCCCTTCCTGAGCGAAGGGGTTGCCCGGCATGATCATCACCAGGGCGAAAGTGACCGTATAGATCGCCCAAAGCACGATCAAACCCTGAACAATGCGCGCGGCGATGCGTCCGGTCATGGATGCACCTCGATCGGCCACAACATCGACATCTGCCGCGGTGTAACGAAAAGGTTTTTGATCCGATTCGGATCAAAGGCTTCGACGTAAACGTAGGAATACAGAGGCAACAAGGGCAGACCTTCCTGAACCAGATAACGCTCGACGTCGGCCAGGGCGGCTAAGCGTTCCTGTGGATCAAGCCGCCGGTCCGCCTCCTCCAGCATCCGGTCATACGCCGGATCGCTGAACTTCGAGTCGTTATTCCCATTGCCGGTCTTGAACATTTCCAGAAACGTGGTCGGATCGTTGTAATCGCCAAACCAGCCCGCCCGGGCGATCATATAACGCGCGTTCTTCTTGTCGTCGAGGAAGGTTTTGCTTTCCTTGCCTTCGATGCGCCCGGCCACTCCGAGGTTCCGCGACCACATTTTGATTATGGCCTCGGCGATCAGTCCATGATCGGACCCGGTATTGTACAGGATGACCGTTTCGGGAAAGCCCTTTCCGTCCGGAAAACCGGCCTCGGCCAGCAGGGTCCGTGCGCGCGGCGGATCGTAGGGAAGGCCCTCGACCGCAGGATATCCGGGAATGGTATCCGGCGGTACGAAAACGGTAGTAACCGGATTGCCCAGCCGAACAACCTGATCCACCAGAACCCGTTTATCGACGGCCAGGGTAAAGGCCTGTCGCACCCGCGCGTCGCTGAAAGGATTAGATCGCCCGTCGGGCAGCATAGGCCGGCAGTTAAAATTATAGAAGTAAGTGCCGAACGCGGCATGGGCATGAATGTCGTTTCGACGTGTCCCCCGCTTGTTCAGGGCACCGTCGAACGGCGAGCAACTGGCGTCGATCAGGGTGGGTGTGTAAACCGTGCGCACCGTGCTGAGCCAGTCCAACTGTCCGCCGGAATAGAGCAGCCAGGCTGTGTTGACATCCTCGACTTGTCGCTCCATGACCCGATTCAACCGGACGGCCTCACGGTTCCAATAATAGGGGTTCTTCTCCAAGAGGATGTGCTGCTTGAATTTCCATTCGGTCATCTTGAACGGGCCGTTGTAATGGGTGTTGCCCGGCTTGACCCACTGCTCATCGTAATAAATCAGGCCCGTCTCGCCGACGATTTTGTAACGCTGGATCGCGCCCCGGTGGACCGGCAGAAAAGTGGAAAAAGCGCAGAGATCGAGAAAATACGCCACCGGACGGGTCAGGCGAACGCGCAGCGTTTTATCATCCAGGGCGGTCATCCCGACGTTCTGGGCGAAACGCCGATCCGCCTCGGCCAGATGGGCATCGCGGGCAGTTTGTTTTTCCCGGGCATCCGCGATGCGGCCGATCCGCTTGATTTCCGCCAGCCGCCATTCGGTGTATTCCTTCACTCCCTCGATGACCTCGAAAAAAGCCGCATAATCACCGGCCGTGCCCGGCTCCAGCGCACGTCTCCAGGCGTATACGAAATCCTCGGCCACAAGGCGATCGCCGTTGCTCCAGCGCGCCTCCGGGCGCAGGGTAAAGGTATACGTGCATCGATCGTCGCTGATTTCCGCGGGCAGGGCCGAACCGGGGACGGCCTGGATCGTTCGCGGATCGAGGGCGTACAGGCCCTCCCACACATTGAGGGCCATGTAGATGTCCTGATGCCAACTCATCGCCGCCGGGTCAAGCGTGCCGATGACCGCCCCGTTGCTGAAAGTAAAATCAACCGCCGGACCCGCCCCGGCCGAGAGATACCAAACCCCGGCAAACGCCCCTATCAACGGAATGAGGATGACCAGATAACGCATGATTGATGATCGAACCGGCCGCGTGTGCCAGCGCGGTGTCCGTGGACTAGCCTACCTATCCTTACCCGAGCCGGTAATACCCGGATCGTTGATAGAGCTTACAACTCGACCGTTTTGCCGGTCTGGGCCGATCGGTAGATCCCCAGAATAATCTCCACCGATTTGCGGGCCTCGCGTCCGGAAATCGTCGGCTCACGTTTTTGCTCAACCGCCTCCAGGAAATCGGCGAAGTTGGCCCGGTGATTGTCCGCGGTCAGCCCGGCCTTGGGGTCGGACGCGCCCACCGACGCCGCCGGGAAATGCACATGCTCGCGGCGGATGGCCTCGTCCTCGGGTTTTTCGTCGGCAAATTGCCAGAAGAAAAACGAATTGTCCGCCAACGCTACCGTGCCGCGGTCTCCGGCGATCTCGATGGTGCGGAAATGCCCCGGCCACATGCTCGTCGTGCAGGCGATCACGCCCAGCGCGCCGTTGGCGAATTCAAGCGTCGCCGACGCGGTGTCCTCCACCTCGATCCGCTGATGGACCAGAGTCTTCGCGAAGGCATGAATTCTCTTGACCGGCCCCATCAGCCATTGCAGCATGTCGATCGTATGGATGCCCTGATTCATCAGGGCCCCGCCGCCGTCCAGCGCCCAGGTACCCCGCCAGCCGCCCTTGTCGTAATATTCCTGGCTCCGCCACCAGGGTCCGTAGGCCAACCCGAAAGTCAATCGCCCGAACCGCCCCTCTTCCACTGCCTTTTTCGCGAGTTTAGCCGTCTGATCGTAACGCATGTTGAAAATGCCGCCCACGGTCGTGCCGGCTTTGGCGTGGGCCTCGATCAGCCGGTCGATTTTTTCCAAGTTGATGTCGATCGGCTTTTCGACAATACAATGTTTTCCATGCTTGGCTGCCGCGATAGCGTTGTCCGCGTGTAGGCCGCTGGGCGTGGCGACGGTCACCACATCGATATCGCTGCGCGAAAGGAATTTCTCCAAATCGCATTCCGCGCGGCAACCAAAACGCTTGCCGAAAGCCTCGGCCGCATCCGCGACATTGTCACAAACCGCCACCAGTTGCGCGTTGGGTAATCCTTTGATAGCCTCGGCATGCATGCCGCCGATCATCCCCGCGCCGATTACGCCAAACCCGTACTTTTTCGCCATTATCTCACTCCTTGCCGATGCTCTCGAACTTCCGCGCCGCGGCGACCTACCCATTCGGCACCCTTGGTGTGGCACCCCGCCAAGGCGGGTAAACTCTGTCTCGCCGGTGCATTTATAAGATTTCAGGACGTTTTCTTACTCAAGCGCAACCACTTCCGCCGCAGCCGATCACGCAAACCTTCGTTCATCCGCACGCCGAGTCGCCGCGTGTCCGTTTCAAAATCCATTCGTTTCATCCGCCGGTCGATATCTTCCTGCGCGGCCTGCTCCGGCGACCACCGTATCGCCCAAAAAATCAGTCGGGTCAGCCATGTTCGCCGATTGCCGCTCATGCCAGTTTCCGTTGTATGGGTTGTTGCGTTTCCGCTAAAACCTGCTCGGCCGAACGGGACTTGTCCCGGGCGGGCCACAACTGCCGGCGCTCGCTCACGGCCGGATGGGCCGTATAATAATCCGTAACCTGACTGATGCCGCCCTCCACGCGGTCTCCGCCCTCGAAGTGGATGGCGTTCAGCCAGTCGGACACGTCATGCGTATACTCCGCCGGAAAAATAATCACGGTCAGGTGCGGCGAAATCGCGCCTTCGATGCTGGCCAGGTGCATTTTCATCCGGCAGGGCGGCGGCGTGTTCGTCGCCAACCGCTCGAGCTCCGCGAAATCGCTCCGGGCCGCCTCGCCGTCGCCGCGATAAAAAAACAGCCCGTCCTCCATGAAAAACTTTTCCCGCGCCACGCCCTGCAATTCCATCGTGCCGTCCGGCAGGGCCCGGTGGATTCGATAGACCTTGCCGTCCGCGTACCGCTCCGATTCCAGTAACACGGCGATTTCCTCGGCCGTGTAGCCGACCGCCACCTGCCCGCCGAAGTCGAAGATATACAGGCCGGCATAGCGTTCCGGTGATTCAAGTTGAGGTAGTCTCATGGTCTGATCCGTTCCATACAAGTCGGCCACCGGTGTTCGCCCATTATAAATGATAGTCACCGGCCGCCTCCGGCTGATAGAGCAACTCTTCCACTTTCAAGTTGATGACCTTGTCCTCGGCCTTCCAACGTATGGAATCACCCACGCGAAAACCCAATACCGCCGTACCGATCGGCGAAAGGACGGAAACCCGGTCCGGTCCGCCGTCCGTGGCATCCGGGAATACCAACGTAAAGACCATCTCTTCGCCCGAATCCAGGTTCCGGACCCGGATTCTCGAGTTCATGGTTACCACGTCCGGCGGTACTTCCTTCGAGCGCACCAGTTGGGCTCGATCCAGTTCCCGCTCAAGTTGCAGAAGGTGCTCGTCATTCTCGGTGGCGGCGACCGCCTCGGTCAGCATCCGGCTCAGCCGGTTCATGTCCTGCACCGTAATATAGATATTTCGTGCGGCCATCGTCATACTCCTTCTTGCGAGCGGGGTGTTACGAAAGCATGTCCCGCACAGGCACGCGTCATTCTGCCATATTCATGATTTCATGACGACCATTGTGCCGGTGCCGGCTCATCGGTCATTCAAGCATCGCTGCCTGCCACTTCCAAGCGGACGAATTTCCGCTTGCCGCGTTGCAAAACATCGCCCGTTTTGATCGGCAACGAGGCCAGCGCATCGGTCACCAGCTCGCCGTTGAGGCGCAGACCGTTCTCCTTGATCAATCGGCGAACCTCGCTGTTACTGGCGGCGAAACCGCAATGCACGGCCAGCCGGATCACCGGTACCCGGCCGTCTTCCATCAGGTCCTTGCCCACCGCCAGCGTCGGGGTGTCTTCGGGCACCACCAGTCCGCCGGTGGCCGCTTTCTTCTGGTGAATCTGTTCCCACTCGGCGCGGGCCCGTTCGGCGTCCACCGCCGCATGAAAGCCGGCCAAGATCTCCATCGCCATGCGCTTCTTGGCTTCCATCGGATGCGTCTGGCCCGCGTTGGTCAAAAGGCGAATGTCGCTTTCCGGTACCGAGGTCAGCAAAGTGAGATAATTGGCCATGCACTCGTCCGGTATGCTCATCAGCTTGCCGAACATGTCATGCGCCGATTCGGTGACGCCGACATAATTGCCCAGCGATTTGCTCATCTTCTCCTGGCCGTCCAGACCTACCAGGATGGGCATGACCATGACCACCTGCGGTTCCTGGCCCGCGTCCCGCTGGAGATCGCGGCCGACCAGGTTGTTGAACGTCTGGTCCGTCCCGCCCAACTCCACATCGGATTCGACGCACACACTGTCCCAGCCCTGCATCAACGGGTAAAGCAACTCATGCACCCCGATGGGTATCTCGGCTTTGAACCGCTTGGCGAAATCGTCACGCTTGAGCATCTGCCCGACGGTCATCTGACCCGCCAACCGGATCACGTCGGCGAAATCCATCTTCTCCAGCCACTCGCTGTTGTAACGGATTTCCAGCTTCCCCCGGGACGTATCCAACACGCGGCCGGCCTGCTCGAAATACGTCTTGGCATTGGCCTTGATGTCCTTCGAATCGAGTACCGGGCGAGTTTTGCTGCGTCCGGACGGGTCGCCGATCCGGGCGGTGTAATCCCCGATAATCAGTACCGCCTTATGCCCCAAATCCTGAAATTGACGCATTTTGCGCAAAACAACGGTATGTCCGAGATGAATATCCGGGGCCGTCGGATCCAAGCCGAGCTTGATCCGCAGCGGCTTATTCTGCTCTCGCGACCGCGTTAGTTTTCGACGCAGATCGTCCAAGGTCTCAATCCGCTCGCAGCCTCGGGTCAAAACCTTTAGTTGCTCTTCAACACTGGCGAAACTCGTCATCCTTCTTTTCCTCACTTCAATAAAGAATGTTCATGCTATAGCCGTCCACTCGCTGATTCAAGAGGCCGTCACGCAGGTCAAACACTTGGAAGCCATGACCGTTTTGGCGGGGCTGGATAGACCGGCGAATGATTTATGGAATGCGGCGGCGACGACGACGCTTTACCTTTGATAGCAGGGGTTACGTAACCGTGGGTCCGTGGCAAGGCTATTTCGCCCAACGTCGTCGGCGGACCCGCATGAAGGTCAAGCCGAACAGCGAAACCATCATCGCTTCGCCCATGCTCACTCCGCAAGGCCATCGCCCCGTTGAGCCGCCATCGTCGGAAAGCGTAAAGACGGCCGAGGCAATCTCGCTGGCCTCGGATCCCTCCTTGAAGGCTCGGGCCTTGACGGTTGCCGAACCACTCAGGATGAACGGGGTATCATACAAGGTGGAGATGTTGGTTGGATCGCTGCCGTCCGTGGTGTAGCGGATTTCCGCCCCCGCCGTGCCGCAATCGAGGCTGACCTCCACCGAATCGGTGAAAGTGCCCCCGTTCGGTGCGATCGTCGGGGTCGCCACCTTGTCGCGTTTTCCAAGTTTCGTGAACGTCGCTTTGACCACTGAGCTGTTGACCATATCGCTCTTGAAGGCCTGGGCCTTGACGATTGTTGAGGCGTTCAGGGTGAAGGGCGTACGATAGCGTCGGGAACCTTTAGTCGGGTTGGTGCCATCGGTGGTGTAGCGGATCGTCGCCCCCGGCGTATCACAACTGAGCACAATCTCCACGGAATCGGTGAAATTGCCCCCATCCGGAGAAATCGTGGGGGTCGCCACCTGATCCAGCCTGGTAAACGTGGCGCTGGCCACGTTGCTGTCGGCCATACCGCTCTTGTAAGCGATGGCCTGGAGCGTGGTCGTACTCGTCAGCATGATGGACAAGTCATTGCTGATTATCGTTCCGTTGGTTTGCGATGGCGTGGTGCCGTTGATCGTATAGCGGATTGTCGCGCCGGCGGTATCGCAACTGAGGCTGACCTCCACCGAACCGAAGAAATCCATACCACCCGGCGAGATCGACGGGGTAGCCACCTGGTCCAACCTGTTAAAGGTGGCACCGGCCACGGCACTATCGACATAACCGCTCTTGAAGGCCCGGGCCTTGAGTGTGGTCGTGCTCGTCAAGGTGAGCGGAGCGCTGTAGAGGGTGGAATTGGCGGCCGGTTCACTGCCATCGGTCGTGTAGCGGATGGTCGCGCCTGTCGTAGCGCAAGCGAGGCTGACTTCCACCGAGCCGGTGAAATTCGCTCCGTTCGGCGTGATCGTCGGGGTGGCCACCTGGTCTTGCTTGGTAAACGTGGCGCTGGCTACGTTACTATCGGTATAAAAGCTTCTAAAGGCCCGGGCCTTGAGTGTGGTCGTGCTCGTCAAGGTGAGCGGAGCGCTGTAGAGGGTGGAATTGGCGGCCGGTTCACTGCCATCGGTCGTGTAGCGGATGGTCGCGCCTGTCGTAGCGCAAGCGAGGCTGACTTCCACCGAGCCGGTGAATTTCGCTCCGTTCGGCGTGATCGTCGGGGTGGCTACCTGCCCTTGCTTGGTAAACGTGGCGCTGGCCACATCGCTGCCGAAATAACCGCTCTTGAAGGCTCGGGCCTTGATTGTGGTTGTGCTGGTCAAGGTGAACGGGGTGATGTAGAGGGTGGAGCTGACCGTGGGCTCACTGCCGTTGGTCGTGTAGCGGATGATTGCTCCCGGTGTAGCACAACCGAGGCTGACCACCACCGAGCCGGCGAAATTCGCCCCGTTCGGCGTAATCGTCGGCGTCGCCACCTGCTCGCTGGGAATGACCCCGGACACCCGAACATTGTCGATTCGCCCTGTCTCCGCGCCGGTATTGAATTGCCACACGAAACGTAGGGCGAAGTCAGGATTGTTCTCCGCGGAGGTTACGCTGGACAGACTGATGATTTTGCGGGTCCAGGACGTGGGCAGGTCATCGCCTTCGTTCAGCTCCTGGGCCTTGGTCCACCGGCCACCGGTCCCGTTAGTGCTGTAGTACACAACCAGTTTGTCCTCGCAACTGCCTTCCAGTACATTGCCGCCGCAATTGCCTCCGCAACCGGTCGCGGGAGAAGTGGCCAGGGAGGCGATTACGTCGTATTCGATATGGATGTTGGTGTATCGGACGGTGGAGATAGCCCGCGTCATTATGCTGCCCTCGCGGGTACAACTGTCATCACTATTGGTGACGCCGTTGCCGGTGGACTTCATATTTCCGCCGGGATGGCCGGAGGCGGAGTCCCAGGCAATGGTCCCGGAGCCGAGGGTGGCGGCCTTCCAGACCTCCTGGGTCCAGCCCTCATCGTCGCTGTCGAAGGGAAAGTCGACCACGGTCTGATCCGGCACCGGGTTGATCACGACTTGCCAGGTCTCGTCGTCGTAACCCATGGAATTCTCGGCGCGGATGGTAATGGTTTGGACCATATTCACTTGGCCGTTGCTCGGCGTCCAACCGGAGACATAACCACGACTGTTGACCTGCAAGCCGGTCGGTCCACTGACCACCGACCAGGTCGGGATAGGATACGCGCTATTGCACAGATACAACTGTCGGGCGTATTCGGTTTCGACCGTAACCTGTTCTGGGTCGGGGCTGACCTCGCAGATGACCGGCGCGAGGCCGGGCGGGTTGCATACCGGAGTCGCGCCACATTCACTGGGGTTGTACCCGGAAGGGTAGCTCGGCCGGCAGAATTCGGTGCCGTCCGTCAGCCAACCATGCTTATAGAGCACCTCCTTGAACGTGTCCAAAAAGTCGTAACAGTTGTAGGTGGTCGGGGCCAGGGACGAGCCTTCGGCCCATTCGTCCCAGGCCTGTATATAAATCCAGGCGTCTGGATGATTGTTGTAGAGTAGATCGTTGAGGTTGCTTTCCCATTCGTTCACGTTACGCGTGGTGTTGTAACGCGGCTGGCCGCTGCGGTCGGCGCCGATGCCGCATGCGAGACTATTACCGTAACCCCAGTTCTCCTCGTTATAGCTGGGGGAGGTGCATAAAACCGGAATCATCTGGTTGGCGATACAGTGATTGACATAAAAGTCGATGTCGTTTTTTCGGCTGTTCGATGGATTGTAACACCAGAACACGGAAACCCATTGATACAATCCGTTGATCCGCGGATAGCCCGTGACGTTATCGGGATCCTTGAGGACTTGGCCGATATCAATCCAACTGGGGACGATGAAGAATGTGTCGAGAATAATCGTCACCTCGCCGGAATAGGCCCGCACGAGTTCCACGGCCTCGGCGATCGTGTTGTCGTCGCTGGCCAGATGCCAGAACATGACCGGACGACCGTCGACCCTCATCAGGTTGGGGCTGTCACCATAGAGACGCAGAAAATTATTGGTAATATGAGCCATGCCGATCGGGTCGTCCCCCAGGGATTCGAAGGTCGGCGTCCATTTGATGCCCACGTTTCCCGAGGCGTAATCGATGAGATCGCATCGGGTGGTTTCCACGGTGGTGCCGAAGAAATGGGGATTGACCACGGTGGCCCCCATGTTCTTCATGCATCTGAAATCGAAGTGCATGACCTCGATGTCGCTTCGATTGTTATAGAGACTCAGCAAAGGATATTGCAGGGTGGGATCGCCGATCCAGAGACAACCGGCCGAGGTGTACCACCGGGGAAAGATCGGATAGTAGGCCACGATAACCTCGTGATTCCCCGTCAGGGCTTGAGCGGGTTGCGGAGCAATCAGGAACGTTACCGTAACGATCAGGATGATGAAGGAACAAAGACGCTTCCATTCTTTCGACATACCCCACCTGATTTCTGATTATGCGGTCTACGGGTTCATCCCAAGCGAAATAGAAGCTTGGGAAAAGACTTCCTGCGCATCTTTGAGGCTGGTCCCCATTTACGCCCCATTTTGCTACAATAGTATCGAAATCCAATGCGAATGTAAATGGCTACTTGAGGGATGGCGCACGTCTTCGGACGTTGGGAGCGATGACGAAGTGGGTGGCCCGCGTCTTCGGACGTGGAGGATACAAGGAGGCATGTGTTCATGGCCCCGATCAAGGATGAGGCCATCGTATTGCGGCGGCTGGAATATTCCGAGACCTCGCAGGTGCTGGTGTTTTTCGCCCGCGCCCACGGCCGTCAGCGTCTCATCGCCAAGGGGATCAAACGCGGCACGAAGAAGAAATTCGCCGTCGGGATCGACCTGCTCGAGCGCGGCGGGCTGGTGTTCCTGCCCTGCATGCGCAAGGCCCAAGGGTTGGGCACGCTCACCGAATGGCGGCAATCCGAGGCATACCTCGGCTTACGCGGTGATTTGCCGCGGCTCTACGCCGGCCAGTACGCCGCGGAGATCACCGCGGCCATGACCGAGGACGGCGACCCGCACCCGCCGTTATTCGATGCCTTGGTCGACATGCTCGATGCTCTGCAGCACACTGATACTCCCGAACCGCTCTTGATCGGCTATCAGCAAACCCTTTTACGCGAGACGGGATTATGGCCTGACCTGACCCGCTGCGTGATCTGCAACCGCCCCGCCCCCGAGCAGCGGGCCGGTTATTTCTCCGCCCATCAGGGCGGACTGGTCTGCCGCCATTGCCTGCCCCGCGTCCCCGAAAATCGCCTCGTACCCGCTGCCGTCCTGACCGCCCTGCGCGAAAACCGATACCCCGCCCAAACCGCCCACGAAGCCTTCACTTTGCTCGACTACACCATCGCCCAGACCATCGGCCACCCAACCATCATGGGCAAATTTATCACGGGATGATCGGATCCGCAGCCCGGATAATTCACCATGGAGTGCGCCGAGTATCCGCCTCGGCAGGACCCACCCAGGCCGGGCTTTGCAGGGTTCGCCCTGGCGAACGAGACCCACCGTGGCGCGCACGAAGAGAGAGAAGCATTTGAAAAAAGCCGGTGACGCTGATTGAGTTTGTTACACTGTGTACCGGGTGGGCCAGCGAGTGAGCAAGTTAGCGAGTGAGCGAGTTAGCAAGGAGACATCTGCCAGTCCGACGGAGTTGACGCACTTGCCACGGCGGATACCAACAAAACCTGATTATGCCGGAGGGTGGTGGAACACTGATCCCTGAATACTGCTTGCCTTTTCGTCCCTATCGTTTTATCCCCAACTCAAGATTGCGGCGCGGCCGTTACCATGGGAATCGGACACCGCCAACACGATCAACCCCACCTCCACCCCCACTCCCAACGGCAACGTTCGTTGATCAATGTCGACACCGTAGCTGGATCGACTCGATCTTGATGTCCGCGGGAATAGCTACCACCGACCCAGCGGCCAGTAAATCTTCAATGGCTTTTTCCTGGCTCGAGGGCAAGGTCAGGGTACGACAATAACTCGATCTCGTGTCAACTTAATCCAGACCTCAAGGAAGGTTGTCCATCCGTTTGAAAAAACCGGTTGAGGAAAGGGGCTTACTTTTTCGCCTTCATGGCCTCGATGAGGATGCGGGCGGTGGAGGCGCGCATGACGCGTTCGTCGGGGAGGCGGCCGGCGGCCAGGGCATCGCGCACGTCGCGCCCGCTGATAGGAATCGGCTTCCACCCCTTGGGAGCGCATTCATCCACCAGACCGACGCGGCCAAGCTCCTCGTAATAGGCGGCGAAGCCGACCTTAAGCGGCCGGATCAGCAACTGGCCGTTGAGCTGATCGAAAATGTGCTGGGCGGCCAGCGGATCCCAGATGTCCTTGCCGTCGTCGTACGGCGCGTCGGCGTGCTTGCGCCCGATGATGATGTCGGTAAAGCCGAAGTTCTGGCGATAGATGCCGTGCATGATGGCCTCTTTCGGGCCGGCGTAGAACATCTTGATATCCAGGCCAAGAAGAATGACCGCGTCGCTGAGGTCGTAGCCTTTTTCCTTCCAGAGGGCTTCGTCCTTGTCGCCCTGGCCGAGTAATCGGTTATTGATCAGGGCCTCATAGGTGCGCATACGGGTTACGGCGTCGACATCGTCGGATTTGGTTTCCCCGACGAGCGGGTTGAGCACCGCGCCGGCCTTGAACCCGGCCCGCGTCAACACTTCGAGTCCGTAGACCAGGGCATATTCGTGAGCCCGGTGCAACGGGTTGCGGGTCTGGAAGGCGACCACACGCTGCCAGCCTTTGGCGGCGAAGAGGGCGCGGGTTTCCTCAGGCCGGAGGACATATTTGCCATATTCAGGATGGCGGGGCTGGGGCAGAACTTCGATTTCACCGCCGACCAGCATCTCCCGAGGGTCGCCGAGGACCATGCGGCCGCCGGGATGATCGGTGCGTTTGGTCTGGTAGACACTTTTGATGTAGGCCATTTTATCGTAAGGGAAAATATCCTCGATCCGGAGAATACCCACGGTTTCACCGCCGTTGCTGGTCAGGCGGACTTTTTGCCCTACCTTGAGCGAGCCGGCCAGATCCTTGTCCACCGGCAGCGAAATGGGGATCGACCAGGCGTAAGGCTTTCCGTCATGGATCAAGTTAACGTCGCGTAAGACGCGATCATAAACCTCTTTAACCATCGGACCGGTCAGCGGGCTTAGCCCACCGTCACCGATCCGGTAGACGCTGGATAGGTCCGCGTCACTGACCGGCAAGGCCGTCAGCGACTCGGCTTCTTTTTTGAACTCCGCCAGCCGCTCCCGCGGCACGGTGCGATTGACCGGCCTGCTCAGGCCGCCATGAGGTGCGATCAAGTCCGTCATGTTTGTTGAATCCTGGCTTTTGAGGTCATGCAAAGGAACCGCGCGGTTTGTCTCAGAGTCAAACCGCGCACTCGTATTTTGCAGGGCGGTGTAAAAACGAAAATCCCCCTCCGCGAAACCGACACATCAACCAAACAGCATCACGGCGGCCGGCGCGCCTTAATGCTTGAGGGGGGCCAGCACCATGGTCATCCGCCACCCCTCGCTGCGCGGCGGGCGCTCCAGCTTGGCCTTGTCCGCGATCTGGGCGACAATGTCGTTGAAAACCTGGGTTCCGACCTCCTGATGGAACCGCTCACGACCGCGAAAGATCATGGTGAACTGCACCTTGTCCCCTTTTTCGAGGAAGGTGGCGGCCTGTTTGACCTTGATCTGCTGGTCGTGCTCGCTGGTCTTCGGGTGGAGGCGCACTTCCTTGAGCTTTTGCTCATGGTGCTTTTGTTTCTTTTTTTTCTGCGAGTACTTGAACTTGCCGTAGTCCATGATTCGGCAGACGGGCGGTCGTTCCGTCGGAGCAACTTCCACCAGGTCGAGCTGGGCCTCCTGGGCCAGGCGAATCGCCTGGTCGGTGGGCATGATACCCAGTTGGTTGTTGTGATGGTCGACTACCCGGACCGGCGAAATCCGAATCTGTTCATTGTACCGATGTCCCTGGGCGATGGCTGAACCCTCTCTCAAATCGATAAGTTACCTTTCTCAAACGCAGCGGTTGTCAAACCACCCGCGCGGCCGGTCACACCCCGGCCATCGTTATGAAAATCGGTCCGGCCACGCGGCCGAATCCGCCTTCACTGCAATCAAACCCCCGGTTCGAGGGCCCGCTCGGCCACCAGTTTCTGGCAGTGGGTGATGAATGTATCCACCGCCTGGTTGCCGAGACTCTTTCCCGTGCGGTCATTCACGTTGACCGTACCTTCGGCCGCCTCTTTCTCGCCGACGACCAGGATGTACGGAATCTTTTCCTGGCGGGCGGCGTGTTTCTTGGGGCCGATCTTTTCGGGCGAAACATCCAAGCGGGTCCGTAAGCCGGCCGCCTTCAGGCGGGCCAGCACCTGCCGGGCATAGGCGGCGCTTTTCTCGCTGACCGAGGCCAGCATGATCTGCACGGGGGCCAGCCACATCGGGAAGGCCCCGCCATAATGCTCGATCAGCCCGCCGATGAACCGCTCCATGCTCCCAAGCACGGTGCGGTGGATAATAATGGTTTCATGAGGCGTGTTGTCCGCCCCGACGTAGGTAATGTCGAATCGCTTGGCGGCCTGGAGGTCGACCTGGATGGTTGGTCCCTGCCACTCGCGGCCCATGGAATCGATCAGCTTGATGTCGATCTTGGGGGCATAGAACACACCGCCGCCTTCGTCGACTTCATAAGCCAGCTTGCGACGCTCCATGGCGAGCCGTAATTCGTTGGTTGCCCGATCCCATTCCTGCAGGGAACCCAGATACTTTTCCGGCCGGGTGGCCAGATAAGCCTTGTATTGATACCCGAAGGTCCGCATCATCAAGTCCATCAGTTCCAGGAGCATGTCCAGCTCCCGGCCCAACTGTTCCGGCGTGCAGAAGGTATGGGCATCGTCCTGGGTGAACCCGCGGACGCGCAACATCCCGTGCAACGTGCCGGACGGCTCATAGCGATAGACCGTGCCCAGCTCGCACATGCGGATGGGCAAATCGCGGTAGCTGCGGATATCGCTCAGGTAGATCATGTAGTGCCCGGGGCAGTTCATCGGTTTGAGGTAATAGTTCAACCCGTCGATATCCATCGGCGAGTACATCATGTCGCCGTATTTTTCGAGGTGCCCGCTGCGCCGGTAAATCCGCTCGCTGGCGATATGCGGAGTGAATACGATGTCGTAGCCCCTCTTCAGATGCTCGTCTTTCCAGAAGTTTTCCACGAGATGGCGGATCATGCCGCCGCGGGGATGCCAGTGGATCAGCCCCGGACCGATCTCCTCGTGGATACTGAAAATTCCGAGTTGCTTGCCGAGCACGCGATGATCGCGTTTTTTGGCCTCCTCGAGGCGGAAGAGGTAGGCGTCGAGATCTTTTTTCGTCGGCCAGGCGGTGCCGTAAATGCGCTGGAGTTGTTTTTCCTTTTGGTCGCCGCGGTAATAGGCGCCGCTGACCTGCATGACCTTGAAGGCGCCGATGCGGCCGGTGCTGGGTACGTGCGGACCGCGACAGAGATCCTCGAAGGCGTTGTCCGACCGTTCGCCGGTAACGTAGAAACTGAGTTTACCCTCGGCCCGCTCGGCGTTGTCGATTTTATAGCGATTGCCCTCGGCCCGCAGTTTCTTCATGCCCTCGTCGCGGTCCATTTCGTACCGGACAAAAGGCCGATCGGCCTTGACGATTTCGGCCATCTTGGCCTCGATGGCCGCGAAATCCTCCGTGCTCAGCGGGCGATCCAGATCGATATCATAATAAAAGCCGTTCTCCACCGGCGGGCCGTAGACCAATTTGGTTTCGGGGAACAAGGTGGAGATAGCCTCGGCCATCACATGGGCACAGCTATGGCGGATCAGGTAGAGACTGTCCTCGTCTTCCGCGTTGGCCGTAAGAATTTTGAGCTGACAGTCGTGGGTCAGCGGGCTGCCGAGATCGACGATTTCGCCGTTGATTTTTCCGCCGATAGCCGACTTCGCGAGACGCGGGCCAATCATGGCGGCCACGTCGGCGACGGTGGCGCCGTCCCCCACTTCAAGAGTTGAACCGTCAGGAAGAGTTACTCGGGGCATCGACACCTGCATTCAAAAAAAACGGCGTGGGATCCATCCGCGCTGGCGCTTCGTACTCCGCCGATATGGAGAGCGAAGCATCTCATGAAGCCGTTGTACGCGTCGTGGATCTCATGCCGTCTAAAACGTGTCTTTCAGGCCCTCGTTGGCGCGAGCCTATAAAATACGGTTCGTCAACCGCTGGCGAACACTTTACTTACCTAAAACTATAGCATTGATTATCGGCTCGTCAAGCCATTTTTTACCGTCGCGGACCCCTTTCAAGTCAGTCTGGTGGCCACCTTCCCGGTTCGCCGGACGGCGTCCCGGGGAATGAGTATTGGGAATGTCCTTTCATTCGCGGGGCGGCACGGGCGGATTCCGGTGGTCCGGGTTCCATTCATACTTTTCCGGTTCTGGTATGGAGTGGACCTTCTCAACGTACGGCTCGGTTCGTGGGAAGCTATTTTCCGTCTACACCGCAACTTATAGCCGCTTCCGCCAGGAACAACAGCCACTCCCCACTCGTCCCATAAACCCACATCCGCCAAGGGCCGTTCCGGGTCGATCAGTGGGTACCACCCTGTCCGGTCCAGGCGGTAAACCGTTGCGGCGGTTGCCCCGCAACCCCATAATGGGCATGATTGGTCGCTTGGCTCACGGATATAACGTTCTTAACCAAACCAGCCGGTTGCGTAAGTGAGCGGGTACGATACGCAGGGGGCTTTCGAGGCGGCCCTCGCAGCCTATTGTCTTATTCTCTTATGGCCGGGATGAAACCATGACCGCAGACCATCCCCCTACCCTCCTGTGTGTCCCATTCACCGCTCCGCGTGTCGAGCAAACCCTGGCTTTGTTGCATGCGCCTGGGCGCGTCTTTGATATTGCCGAACTGCGTCTGGATTATATGGAACGACCGGATGTCGCCCGGTTGCTGCGGGATAAACCCTGTCCGGTGATCGTTACCAACCGGCCGACGCGTGAGGGCGGGCACTGGGCAGGCACGGAAGAACGTCGCCTGGAACTGCTGGCCGAAGCCGATCGGCTCGGGGCCGACTATATCGATATCGAATGGGATGCCCGCGAACGTTTCAGCCATCCGGGCCGGGCTCGTCTCATCGTCTCCCACCATGATTTCAAGGAGACTCCGGCGGACATCGCCGAGATCGCCCGGCGGATCGAGGCCACCGACGCCGACATCGTCAAAGTCGCGACGATGGCCAACACGCCAGCGGATAACGTAACCATGCTCCGCGTGCTCCGGGCCGCCCGCAAGCCGACCATCGCACTCACCATGGGCGAGCACGGAAACCTTCTGCGCATCCTCGGCCCGAAAGAAAAGGCTTTTCTCGTATATGCTTCGCTGGATACCGGACGCGAATCAGCACCGGGGCAGGTACCGGTCAACGAGTTGGTCGAGGTGTTTCGTTTTCGCGAGATCCGACCGAGTACGCGCTGTTACGGTATCCTGGGTCACCCGACTCCGAATCCGGTATACGCCACCCTGCTTAATGGCGCCTTTCGTCATCTGGCCGTCGACGCCGTGGCCTTGCCGATCCGGACGAAGGACCCCGCCGAAGTGTTAAGCGTTTATCGAGAAGTGCCGGTTGCCGGTTACGTGGTTCTTCCGCCGTATCGCGCCACGATCATTGATTCGCTGGATGAGGTAGAGCCCCATGCCCGACAGAACGGCCTCGTGGATGCTGTGATTGCTGACGCGAATAAGCTCCGCGGTTATTGCCTTGCTCCGCAATCGGGCGAATCGATTGCCGTCGATCAGCCGCCGTCTGACAAGGCCGCCCTGGTTGAGTATCTGGCCTCCGTCCTTGAGCTCTGGACCGGACGACCGGCCCCGCGCGAATACTTGCATGTGATCGCCGTTGCTTAAGAATTATCCATCATGCTGGTGCGAGGATACGCTGGTGCGAGAATCCTTTCTCGCACCTAATGCGAGGGAATCCTTTCCCTTGTAACGCGGGATAGGAATCCCGATACAAGAGCTGTCGAGATAGGAATCTCGACAGAGCAGTGCAAGGGCTGTCGAGATAGGAATCTCGACAGAGCAATCCAATGTCGAGATAAAAATCTCGACAGGGTGAAATCTCGACGGAGCGGAATCTCGACGGAGCGAAAAACAACCAGGCCCGGTTGAGCGTTTCAACGGGCCTGGCCGACACCGTGGACGGATTCAACCGTCCCTTTCGTAAGTAAAAAAGCTCCCCGCAAACTCGTTATTTGATGACGACGCACGTCGGCCGAATACATTTAACCGTCTTACGCAGAAAGTGCCGCACGTATTCGGCGACGGCCTCGTGTTCTTCCTCAAGCGCATAGTGCCCGCTGTCCAGCAGGTGGATTTCGGCGCGTGGCAGATCACGTTTGAACGCCAGCGCGCCGTTCAGACTGAAAATCGGATCGTTCTTACCCCACAGGACCATCGTCGGCGGCTGATGACTCCGAAAATACTCATGCCACTGCGGATAGTGCCGGACGTTGGTTTGATAATCATATAACAGGTCAAGCTGAACGCGATCATTGCCCGGCCGACTCAGAGCGGCGTAGTCCATGTTCCAGGCATCCGGGCTGATTTTATGCGGATGACGAGCCCCGGCGATATACTGCCATCGGATGCCCTCGCGCGTGAGCAACCGGCGAAGCAGGGCTTCGGTTTCCGCGATCCGCCGATTCCAGTAAACAAAGATGGGCTGGTTCACCGGGGTAAACCCCTCGCGATAGGCGTTTCCATTCTGGACAATGAGAGCGTCGATCCATTCCGGATTTCGGACGGCCAGCCGCAGGCCTATGGGTACGCCATAGCCGTGCATGTAGAGGCTGAAACGCTCCAGACCGAGCCGCTGGAGGAACTGTTGCATGACCTCGGCCAGATGATCGAAGCTGTAGGTGAATTTGTCGGCCGCCGGCGCGTCGCTGTTGCCAAAGCCAGGGTAGTCCGGGGCGAGCAGATGAAATTCGTCCGCCAGTGGCGGGATAAGGTTACGGAACATGTGCGACGAGGAGGGAAAGCCGTGCAGCAAAACCAAGACGGGCGAATTCGCCGCCCCTGCCTCCCGATAGAAGATTTTCATGTCCTGTTTGACCGCCGCCTTTTTGTATTGGATTTGGGTCATAGTCCTGGCCCCCGCCACGCTGTTTATTTCATCGTAGGTCTCCCCAAAGGTTTTGACCAACCCCTGTTTCGGTTTTGGAGCAGATACCCCAGCGGGTGAACATATGCGAAACTGCTGCTTGTTATTACTGTTTTTCATTAAATGACTTATGACACGGCCAGGCGGGCTTGCCGAGCAACCGGTCTGTGTGTAAGGGTTTCGCCTCCGGCGAGAGTTGACGGAGGGATGAAGAGATATCGCGGAGCGGTGGCCGTGCTTGGGTTCCTTGATTTCGTGTCCTAAGTTAGCAACTGCTAACCAATGTATATTATTGTATGGCAAGATATTATGGCGGTTTTTCAGGAGTTTGGGTTCGTTTGGCGCTTTTACCATTTTGATCACGGAGGGACGACTGTGCCGGAGAAAGTAGATGGGTGTGGGTTGAAAGTGGAATGTCGGCATATATGAATCGCTCCAATTCAGATTCTCGGCGGCCATAACGTATGGCTCATTCCATAAGAACACGATGAGGTGGACCGCAGGGGATCAGAGCAGTGGAACAGAAGGCGGGAGGGCAGGAGAGGGCAATAGCCCGGCCTACGAACTTTGGCTGTCAAAGTACGGGCAAACCCTTGTCCGGCACAGCGTGACAAGGGCCTGCCCATGCTACCTGCTACCCTATGAACTGCCGATGCGGTAAAACCAATGAATTAATATCGAGTTATACCACGAGTGTACCGGCCGCGAGAATGGGGTATACTGTTCGTTCCCCTGAAGCGTGTTGCCGCCCGCCGGCCTGACCGACACCCAGAGGGGCAAGATAGTCGCGGCATATCCGCCTTGGGCGGATCGGTCGGCCCAAACATCCAGAGCGAGGTTTTCCATGATTGGCGCAGAATCCGTTTCGCAGACAATTCCCGTTCACCCGGTGCAGACCGCTTACCGCAAGATTGTCACCCCGCAGTTGCCACCTCCGCAGGTTCGGCCTTTAATGGAGGCCTCCGGCCGGTGCGAGCCGCGGGCGATGCTTGGCCAGCCGCCGGTGGTCTGGGACCGTGCCGAAGGGTTCAGTGTTTATGATGCGTATGGCAACCAATGGCTGGATTTTTCCAGCGGCGTGCTGATTACCAACGCCGGCCACGGCCGCAAGGAAATCGCCGAGGCGATCATTCGGCAGGCTCAGCACGGCCTGCTGACCAGCTACGTCTTTTTGAACGAGCCGCGTGTCCGCCTGGCCCAGATGATCGCCGACCTGGCCCCCGAACCGCTGAAAAAGGTCTTCCTGGTTTCCACCGGCAGCGAGACCATCGAATGTGCCATTAAGCTGAGTCGAACCTACGGGCGCAAGATCAGCCCGGACAAGAAAGTCATTATCAGTTATCACCATGCGTTTCACGGCCGTACCCTCGGCGCCCAGCAGATCGGTGGCATCCCTGCCCTCAAGGAATGGATCGGCAACCTCGATCCGGACATGATTCAGGTTCCCTTCCCCGACGGCTTCCGTTGCGGCGATACCAGCTTTACCTTTTTCGAAAAGGCCCTCGAATGCGCCGGCATCGAGCCGAAAAACGTCTGCGGGGTGATCGCGGAGACGTACCAGGGTGGCGGGGCGAGCTTCGGCCCGCGCGAATACTTCCAGGAAATGCGCCATTGGTGCGATAAATGGAACGTTGTTCTGACTTTTGACGAAGTACAGGCCGGTTTCGGGCGTTGCGGCCGCATGTGGGGTTTCGAGCATTACGGCATCGTGCCCGATCTGATGTGCCTTGGTAAAGGCATCAGCAGCAGCCTCCCGATCGCCGCCGTGGTGGGTTCGGCCAAGCTGATGGATTTGTACCCACCCGGTTCGATGACCAGCACGCATTCGGGCAATCCGATCTGCTGCGCGGCCGCCATCGCCAATATCGAATTGATCCTCAAGGAAAAACTGGTGGAAAACGCCGCCCTGGTCGGCGAGGTACTCCACCAGGAGCTCTGGAAACAACTCAAACCCTATGACGAGCGGATCGGCGCCATCCAAGGCAAGGGTCTGGTGGCCGGCATCCAGGTCACCAAGCCGAACAGCCCCGAGCCGGACGCTGAACTGGCCCGCAAGATTGTCTGGAACGCGGTTGGCCGCGGCCTGATGCTGTTTTCTCCTGTCGGGTTCGGCGGTTCGACGGTCAAGATCTGTCCGCCGCTGTGCATTACCCGCGAGGCGGTGATCGAAGGGGTCGGCGTTCTGGCCGAGGCCTTCGCGGACAGCGTGGGTTAAACCGCCACCGTAAATCTCTTACGTCTGTTCGTTGCGAACACTTCTGGTCGCGGTTATTGGACCAGCGCGAGAGTGAGAGATGGAGGGACGGGAGCGATGGCGAGAAAAGTCCGCTTAAGCCGGCGTAACCTACCCGCCCGATCTCGCTTATAGGGCTATCATAAGTCAGGGGGAAAAAACCCCCCAAATATGAAAAGTCAGCTTGGATGCAAAACGATAAACAGGTAGTAATGGGCACACCTCGGGCCGATGCTCACGGCTTAGCCTGGGTGTTTTTGTGTTGCCGCAAACGAATGGGTGAGGGAGTTTTTTTTACTTAGCTCGGATTATTCACCCGGGAGGCCGCGGAGGTCGCGGAGAAAAGATGAAATAAGGGCGAAGGCGAGGTACATCTGATTCCAAATACATGCACCCTGTCGGAACATTCGCTACCCTTGTTCTCTAAAATAAATCCTTTATTCTCCGAGAACTTTTTGGACTCCGTAGTCAAACCAATGAATAATCCAGGTTAGTGGAGAAGGGGCGAGGCCAAGCTGCATGTCACAGCCGCGGAAGATTTTGATTGTCGATGATGACCCGATTATGATTCGGCTGCTGGAGAAGCACCTGAGCTTAACCGGTTATTCGCTGTTGAAGGCGTCCGACGGGGCCGAAGCCATGCGGCTGATCATGGCCGAGGGGCCTGCTTTGGTCATCACCGACTGGGAAATGCCGCGAATGAACGGCATCGAATTGTGTCGGGCCGTGCGATCGACGGACGGGGTAGGGTTGACGTATCTGATTATTCTGACCTCCCATTCGGATAAGAAGAGGGTCGTGGAGGCATTTGAGGCCGGCGCGGACGATTATGTATCCAAGCCGTTCGATCGCGGTGAATTGCTGGCCCGGGTCAAGGCCGGTATGCGGGTGATCGAGGCCGAGGCTGACCTGGCCCGCCAGAATCTCGAAATCCACAAGATCAATGCCGAATTGACAATCCTGAACGCGAAGCTGGAAAAGATCGCCACCACGGACGAGTTGACCGGCTTGGCCAATCGCCGTCACGCCATGATCCGACTCACGGAGTATTGGGAAACAGCTCTGCGTTATCAGCAACCCATTTCCTGCATTATGATGGACCTGGATCATTTTAAGCGGGTCAATGACACCTATGGGCACGATGCGGGGGACGTTGTCTTACGAGAGTTGGGACGAATCCTGAGTCAACACACGCGTCTGGGCGACCTGGCTTGTCGACTGGGGGGCGAGGAGTTTCTGATTCTCTGTCCGCATACCAACACCGAAGGCGCAAAGTTGCTGGCCGAAAGATTGCGGAAAACAGTGGAAATCACGCCCATCGCGGTTGGCGACAAAACCTTGCATGTTACCATCAGCCTTGGCGTGGCCGATCGCAATGATTTTACCAACAGCAAGGATGACCTGCTGAAAAGCGCTGATTACGCTCTTTACCAGGCCAAACACGGGGGGCGGAATCGCGTCTGCGTCAGCGATGCCGACGGATTCCAGCAACTCGTTGAACTTTATGCTCCCAGCGCGGCCGTCGTGAGCGACAACGTTCAAACCGACTGACGTTCGTGGATACCCAACCCCGGTTCATCGTTTAAGGTTATTCTTCCCCCTGCACCGCCGATCCCCTCGAAAGGATCGTCCGCCAGGAGCAGGTGGCCGTCGAGATCGAGGTAATCCGCCAGGGGGGCGAGTTGGGCGGCGGCGGCGATACCGATACTGGTTTCCACCATGCAGCCGAGCATTATTTTCAAGCCGGCGGCCCTGGCCGTGTGGATCATGGGCAATGCCCGGCGAATCCCGCCGCATTTGCAGAGTTTGATATTGATCCCGTCGAAGGCTTTTGCGCAGGGCAGTACATCGTCGAGGTGGATGCAGCTTTCGTCGGCCAGGAGGAGGGGCAGGCCGGCGGCGCGGACGGCCGGCAGCCCGGCATGATCGCCGCGCGGCGTCGGCTGCTCGATGAACTCGACGCCGAAGTCCGCCATTCGCCGGCAACGTTTGAGCACATTGGCCGAGGTCCACCCGCAATTGGCGTCGACACGGAGCGGCTTGTCCGGCGCTTCCCGACGGATGATTTCAAGAATCGCCTCATCTTGCGGTGTACCGACCTTGATCTTGAGGATGGGGTAAGTGGCCGCCTCGCGCACTTTGCGGGCGATGGTTTCCGGATCGTCCAGTCCGATGGTGAAGGAGGTCAGCGGGCAGCGCGTGCGGTCCAGGCCGAGGAGTTTCCACACGGGGATATCGAGCAGCTTGCCCATCAGGTCGTGTAACGCGCCGTCGATTGCGGCGATGGCGGCGGATTGATCCGGGAACCGTTGCCACAGGTTATCCAGAATACGATCCAGGGCGAAGGGGTTGTCGCCGAGCAGGTCGCGGGCGGCGGTAAAGACGGCCTCGGCCGAGTCCAGTGACTGGCGGTAATAGGCGGAAGGGGCGGCCTCACCCCAGCCGACCTTGCCGTCGTGGGTGATTTGTGCGAGCAATACCTGTTTGTCCACCGCGTGGCTGGCCTGCACGCGGGCGATATTGAACGGATGGCGAAGGTGAAGGTCACGACGTTGCCAGGTAAGGTGCATATCAGGTTCCCATTCGAGGATATCCATGAAACACGGGGGTGCATGCGCCGTGTGCTGATTGTATTCGCCGGCCGCGTGCAGGCAAATGTCGTCGTGGGAATAACGGAACTCCGTTGGGGTTGATGGGGGATGCGATCGATTCCCAGGGTAGCGATTACGCCACAACACTGGGGCGTGATGTAATCCCCTTGGGATTATCGGGGTGGCCCCCCCCCGACAAGATGCTTGCGGTAAAACGCAAAAAAACCCCGATTGGATCAGGGGTTTTGAGGATGCCCGGGAGAGGGCTCGAACCTCCACAGCCTTGCGGCTACATGGCCCTCAACCATGCGCGTCTGCCAATTCCGCCACCCGGGCTCAGGCATTCCGTCAATGATCGGGTTGCCGTGAGGGACTATATCGTAAGGTACAGGATGGGCTTACGACCGTCAAGCAGCGGTGCGGGTGCATGCCCAAAAAGTGCTGACCACGTGAAGACTTTCCCCTTACGAAAGCACCCGCAAGGGTATTTCTCGGCGTACAGGTCGAACATCGCGATTTACCAAACCATTTGGCCACCCCCTGAAGAAAGGCGGCACAGGGAATTCGATTTGCCTGCCGGGGGTTATCATGCTCTACTCCGCAGCCTTAAAAGCACGGGCAAACCTTTGTTCCACTGGGCGGTGACAAAGGCCTGACCATGCCACCTTGCATCGGGCCCAGGATGATTGGATCATTCCAACCTGAAAAAACGGCGGGCATTGTCCAGATAGAGCCTCCGCAAAACCGAATCGGGTAAATCCAGACCGGCCAACTCGACCGGTTTTTGCGCATCGGGGTCGTCGATCGGCGAAGGCACTCTCGAATTCTGTTCATACAGATGGCGATGAACCCAGTAGCGCGAACAATGATGATCAAAATCCGCTGACGCCCAAGCCACGAGGTCACTGCCAAAAAGCAGTCGATCGGCATACCGAAGGAAAAAAGCGCGGGCCTCGGTCGGCTTGGCGGACAATTCGCGAGCGATCCATTTGGTGCCGGAAGTATCCAGATAACAGTTGGGGTACCGGTTTAACAAGTCCTCAAGAAACGGCAGATTCTCCGGCCAGCCGCCCAGATGGGCGACCAGGATCCGTAACCGGCCGAAACGTTCCAAGGTATTGGTTAATTGGCGATAGGTGAACCTTTTGCCTTCATACCTAATCGGATCGCCATAGCGGAGCCGCCACCAGATGTCGGGATCGGCAATATGGACCAGGACGGCCAGGTCGGTCTCTTCAATGGCCTGAAAAACGGGATCCAGCCGCGGGTGATCGAAATAGAGTCCACTGCGCTGATTGTATTCCGGTTTATACCAGAATTTCAGGCAACGGCCGCCGGCCTCGATCGCTTGATGAATGATGTCCCGTTGGGTTTGTATGAAACCAGCCGAGTCGGCGGACTGCTCATGATCCATCCAGATCGTGAATGCGGCTCGGTCCCCAAACCGTTTACGAAGGGCGGGCACCTCCTCGACCTTGCAAATCCCCACCCACTGGGTCACGCCGTAGAGCGTTCCCGCCTGGATCATGCGTTCGGTGGCGTCGGGGGTGGTGAAATGACAGTGGGCATCGATGATCGGTCCTGCATAACGGTACACGGGAGGATGATGTAAATCCACGGACATATCAGAAGATTTTTGGGAGCTTTCGATCCATTGTCAATCCCCGGTCCGGAATATGCCCTGCCCGTTGGGCGGGCGATTGGAGGCCGGCAGTTTCCGGAAAAGGACCTCCCAGTCGTCCTGAAGCAAAAGATCGACCAGCCGCGGGTCGAATTGGGTACCTGAAAAACGGCGGATTTCGGCGGCGGCCAATTGCAGCGGTAAAGCGGCACGATAGGTTCGGTTGGTGGTCATCGCATCCAGGGAATCGGCCAACCCCACCACGCGGCCGAACAAGGGAATGTCGTCACCACTTAAGCCGGCCGAGTACCCTTTCCCGTCGATCCGCTCATGATGATAGAGCACGCCAGGCACCAGATCCTCGACCTGTTTCATCCCTTCGAGGATGCGCGTCCCAATCACGGGGTGACGCTTGATCTCTTCGTATTCCTCGGCGGTCAAGCGCCCCGTTTTGCTTAACAGGGCGTCGTTAATGCCGATTTTGCCCACGTCATGCAACAATCCGCTGAGGTACACGCGCTGACGTTGCGGTTCGGGAACGGCGGCCAGACCGGCGATATGGCGGCTGAGCCAGGCCACTCGTTGCGAGTGTCCGCAGGTATAGGGATCCTTGGCGTCGATACTGTTGACCAGGGCGTGCAACATGCCCATGAACAGTTGTTCGAGATCGTCGTACAGGCGGACGTTTTCCAGAAAAGCCGCGCTGCGCTCAACGACGGTGTTGATCAGTTGCACTTCCTCGGAGCCGAAATCGTCGTTGTTGATCTGATTAATCGCCAGTAATGCACCGTAATGATGATTCGTTCGGGCCAGCGGGAAATAGACAAAACGTTCCAGCCAGGCCGAGGCCCAGGCATAGGTTTGGTCATCACCAATCCGGTTGACCACCCGAAACGATTTTCCGGCTCGATCAGCGGCCACGATCTGGTGATAAAGCTTCAGGATTTCCGACTCGTCGACCGCAAGCGAACCCGTGGTCACGACAGTAGGCGGGAGGGGCAGGTCGTGAGGCGGTTCGAGTATGCCGGCGAAGCCGCGCACCACGGTCACGCCGAGCAGCTCCCGGCAGAGTTTTTCCAAATAAGCTCGCGGGCGATGCACCAGGCTCAAGTCGCCGCTGACCCGATAGATCAAGCTGAGGGTCTCGTACGCGCGGGCCAATTCATCGGACAGGTCATGAATGTCGCCACTGGCCCGGAGGGATGCGCCGAAGTCGGTCATCTGCTGCTGCAGGATACCCGCATAGGCGGATAGGGTATCGGGAGAATAGGCGGGCACGCTTTCGGCAAGCCGGCCTAGAACAACCGAATCGATTTCATGCCGGTCGCAGAAGCGAAAAAAACCTTCCTGGTCCGAGAAAGCCGGAGTTTTTGCGCAGGCTAACAAACAGTGCGGTGACCGGCCTCGCAGGCGGACGGGCAAGACGATGGCCAACAACCCCCCACTCCCGTCGAGTTCCACTGGCAGGAGCGAACCGGTCGCCCCCTTTATAGCCAGCTCCCGCATGTGTTGGAGCAAGCGGGGCGCATGTCGTGCCAAGGTCGCCCAGAACGAAGGGATGCCCGGCGGCTCGGAAAGGATACATTCACCCTTGTCACTCCATAACGACAGCCACAGCCCCAGCCGACCCCAAGGCTCGACGTAACGAGGGAAAACGGCGGCATAGCACCGTTCCCGTTCACGCGCTCGGTGATTTGGCGATCGGGGCACCCGAATCACAAAACACCTCTTTCAAGTGCGTCCTCAAAACCCATGGCGTCGGTCTCCTTTTGCCGACGCGTCCCGGCAACCCACCATGCCGGGGGCCACGCCGGTTTCAGGATGCACTATTAGACGCCGACACCGGCCATCGGCATGTCCGTCGAAACGTCGGCGAGAATTTCCTCGACACAGTTCAACACCTCGCGCGGGCTGAACGGCTTGTCAATGACCCGCCTGATACCGGACGAGGTCTTATCCTGCGGCGAAATGCTGTAACCTCTGGCGGTCAATAAGATGGCCGGAATGGAGCGGGTCGGCGGCTCGGCCGCCAGCTTCGCGCATAACTCCACGCCGCTGAGGTACGGCATTTGATAATCGGTAATCAGCAAATCCGGCGGATTGGCCAAGGCCGCTCGATAGGCCTCCGCCCCATCCTCGGCGGTCTCCACCTGGTATCCGGCGTTGCTGAGTTTGATGGACACCACGTTGAGAATGTGGGTTTCATCGTCGGCGATCAAAATCCTCTTCATGGCTGTTCCCTCGTGGTTGGTTGCGGCGATAAAGGAAATCTGAGAATCATGGTAGTGCCCGCACCCGGCTCGCTGGTCACGGAAATGGCTCCGCCATGGACGTTTTCCACGATGTACTTGACCAGGTTCAGTCCCAGGCCGGTCCCCCTGGCGACCGCGGCGGCCTCCTTGCCGCGATAGAACTTGTCGAAAATGCGGTCCAGGTCCTGGCTTTTAATGCCTATGCCGTTATCCGCGACGGTGATCACGTAGTGTCCCCGCTCCATATCCACGCCCGTACTGACGCGGACAAGGCCGCCGGTCGGCGTATATTTCAAAGCGTTGCCGATGACGTTCAGCGCCGCGCGGTGAAGCATGTCCCGATCCGCCCAGATGGGGGGCAGCCCCTCGATCAGGCCGTCCTCCAACCGCACCCGCTTTTCCCTGGCCTGCGGGGCCAGCGTATCCAGGATGATTCGGATCACGGCATGGGGTTGAATCCACTCCGGGCAGGCCTGGACCAGACCCGATTCGATGCGGGATATATTCAGAATGTTTTCGATTAACCGCTGCAAACGGGCGGTTTCCTCCGCGATGATTTGCAGGAAATTGCGTCGGGCGGCTTCGTCGCGGGCTTCACCGTCGAGCAGCATTTCGATATAGGCCTTGATGCTGGACAGCGGGGTGCGCAATTCATGGGAGACGGCGGAAACAAAATCGGCCTTGTTCTGGGCGGCCTGGTGCTCGAAGGTCACATCGTGAAAGACGGCCACGACGCCCCCCGGTTGCCCCTCGGCATTGGTTAGCCGGGTCAGGGTAATATGAAAGGTCCGCCTCTGACCGTCGCGGGAGGCGGTGTATTCCACCTGCCGATACTTCTCCCCCTCGGTTTGCTGTCGCGTCGTCTTTATCAAATCAATCAGCGAACCGTCCGAGAGGACTTGCTCCAGAGGCCGATGGCGACAGGCCTCCAGCTCAAAGCCGAACATGTTTTCCGCCGCCGCATTCGCCAGGGCCAGATCACCGAATGCGTCGACCACCAGCACCGCCTCGTTGAGGCTGAGAATGATTGCCTCGCTGTTGCGTCGCTCCGTTTCCGCCACCCGCATCTGGATATCCAGTTCTTTTTTCCGTACCCGGAGCCGGTCGACGCGCTCGCGGACCTGTTCGACGTATTCGCCCAGGGCGGACATTACCGGCCGCAGATCATCCGGCACGGCAACGTTCAATCCCTCCACACGGTCCTCGCGAATCAGGCGTTGTAATCGTTCCTCGATGACTTGCAGGGAGCGCTGGGTCATGTATTTACCCAGCAACAACATGACGATGGCCATAACCACCAGCGAACCGCAGGCGCTGCAGACCACGAGATATTCAATCGGTGCGTCTTTCCGGATGATTCCAAGGATCCCCCCGACCGAGGTCGCCGCCACCAACACCAGCAACCCAAGGGTAAGATACGTCAGCCGGGTCATGGACAAGACCGGCTTCGAGACCTCCGCCCCGGTCGAGCCGTATCTTTTCAGAAAATGCGCATGATGTTCGGCGGCTATGTGCATGACCTTGATGATCCCTTTTCAACCTTCATTTGGAGAAACCGCGGGGGTCCAGAGTGAAAGTCAGCTCGAATTCCCGCATCGGCCGACCGGCCTCGAGGACTTCCCGTAGCCAACGAAGCTCCATCGCCCTGCAAAATGGGCGGGATGCGAGTCGGCCCATGAATATGCCGACGCTCAATTCGTTTTGCGCCACCGCCCGCAGACACCCATGAAGATTGAGCTGATCGGCACCTGGTTGTACGGTGGTCTCGAACGATATCCAGCGCAATTGATATTCGTCACCCAAAAGCCGGCGTACCGCTCGCTCGGCCTGAACGAGGCAGGGGTCGAGTCGGGTCGGGCCATCGGTTTTGGCGGCATCGCGGTTGCCCGCGGGTGCGGTGGCTAGAGGGGGATCAACGTCCTCGTCGAACCATTCGGACGACGACGCCAGGACACGATCCACCCGTGTTTCATAGGTGAGATGAACCAAGACATACGCAAACACCAGACCGGCCAGAACGGCTAGTCGCCGACGTGTTTTCCGCCGACGGGCGGCATGGTGAAAATGTCTCGGCAGAAAATCGATTTCCTTCATCGCATCACCTCGACGGTTTGATGCAGCGGTTTCAGGGCCAGGCCGACGGCCATCGCCCATTCCGGTTGTCCCGCGCGGCGGTCGAGCGTGCATCCGCCGCGATCCAGCACAACATTCCGCATCGGGCGGCCCACCTCGAAGGGCAGACCAACCTGATCGGCGAGGAATCCCCGTAGGGCCGGGTCACGGGCCTGTCCGCCGACGGTGGTGATGGTTTCACAACGCAGTCCCCGGAACGTCGCCGAACAATAGCGCAGGCAAAGCGCGATCTCCTTGCCGATCTGCTCAAGGGCCGGTCGTAATGCATCGAACACCGCGCGTTTCAGGCTGTCCGGCGGCGGATCGTTTTCGTCCGCGTTTCCCGTTTCCGAATCCGCTCGGCATCCCTGAACGCGCATGCGGATTTCCGAAGCCTCGTATCGGCTCAGGTCGAGTCGCTCGCTCAGCAAGCGATCAAAATGCCGCCCGCCGAGGGGAATCGCCTTGAACAAAATCAAGTCCGTCCCGCGGGAGAGCACAACCCGCGTGGCCTCGTAGCCCATATCCACGAGGGCGTGGACCTGCTCGTCGTCCTCTTCGCGACGTAAAAAACGCTCGAAACTCCGGAACAAGGCACACGGCCCGGCATCAATGGCCGCCGGTTTTAACCCTAACTTGCCCAGCAGGTCGATATGGGTCTCGATCGTCGAGCGGGCGGCGCCCAGGACAATCACCTCCTGGCACACCTCCGTTCCTTGGCGCACATCGCCGGCCGGTAGGAAACGAAACTCCGTCTCCACCGGATCCATGCCGAAGCGTTCCTCCGCCTGGCGGCGGATTTCGTTCTCCACGTCCCCCTGCGTGTCGGCGGGCAAGCGCAGGTTACGAATCTGCAGATCATTCCAGCCCAGCGCGGTCACCACGTCACGGCCTGCGAAACGACCCTCCTTCAGCATCCGGCTCACGCTGGACAGGATGATCAGCTCATATTCGGCCCGGGACTTTATTTCCAACGGGACAATCTGCTGGGCACAATCCAAAACCGCGAAGCGTTCACCTTCATGAACCAACTGGATCATGCGCAAAAAATGGGTCCCCAGATCGAGCCCGATGGGTCCGACATGCCGGCGTATTCGTAAAAATGGTACGGCCACATTTCACCCTTCGACCGACCGGCATAGCGTATGCCGACCGTGAACCAACCTGCCCTGCGCCCTTGGCGCGCAAATCAAGACAGGCTATCTCTGTATCGGTGTCGCCGACGGTCCCCTTAACGCTCGAATGGATTAGGCTTTATCGAATTCCCCGACCGTTAAAAGTTCCCATAATATACGCACGGATTAATCGTAAAGTGACCCGCCTGATCGCAAGCCGCGGAAGGGTGCCTCACCTTTTTCGAAGGTCGGGGAACGATTACACTCAGAATGGCGTGGGCAGATGCTTATCCCGCCTTTACGGGACAAGAACCTGCCCACGTGTTCTCGGTGTTAGCATAAAGCACGGGCAGACCCTTGTCCTGCTACCGCACGACAAGAGCCTGCCCATGCCACCCTGCCGCCTCTCGAGAGCCTGATCCTCAGAGCCGAGGGTCAGGTCGAACGACCATGGCGAGCGAGGTAAATTGCTTCTGGCTGGTAGAGAGAAACCTTTGCTGGCGATTGCTACTCTGCGAAGCAGCATTTCGCTAGGCGGCACGAGTCGGGCTGGTGTTTTTTGCTGGCGCTGCCAGGCTGGCGAGGTAACCGATCAGCCAGGTGCTCAGGAAACCGAAAACGCAGAACCACATGGGGGCGATGGTACCGGTCGAGGTCAGCCAGGCGGGTAGACGTTGCAGCTCACTCAGCGTGGTCAACCAGACCGTGAGGCCTGTCCCGATAACGGCGGCTAATAGCACGGGGATCGCGCGGGCTCGTTGACAGAAGAAAGCCAGTAGAAACACGGCCAGCAACGGCCCCGAAAACGAGCCGTTCAGTTTCTTGTTCATATCGAAGACCGGACCAAGGCGGCTGACAAAGCAGGCCAGGGCGGTGGCGGCCAGGCCCAGCACCAGGGTGAGCAGGCGGATAAAGCGGACTTCATGGGGACTGTCCGCGTCCGAGCGCCGTGCAAGGAAACGGTTCTTGAAGTCGACGACGATCGAGGTAGCGATCGAATGAATGCCCCCGGCGAGGCTGGACATGGTGGCCGCCAGCAAGGCGGCAAGGACCAGGCCGATGAGTCCCCGCGGCATCTCCCGGCGCACGAACAAGGGGAGAACTTCATCCTGGCGATTGACCTGGTAGAGATCCTGGGCCGCCAGTTGTGGATTCTCGGCATAGCGGGCGGTCAGGTCGCGACGAAGCAGAGCGGGATCGTTTGTCGCCTGTTGTAGCCATTCCGCGGGGCTCATCTGCTTGCGGTCGGCCATGGCCCTGACCAGTTCGGGGGCGTTCCGAAGGTCCGCCGGCTTGCGGAGGAAATACTCGGTGGGAGCGGCCGCCAACCGATCCGGGTGTGCCTGATAGAAACTCGAAAGAGCGACACCAAGGATCATGAGTCCAGGGAGAACCAGGAACGTCCCGACGATGTTGGCAACAAAGGCGCGGCGGCAGACCGAGACCGATGTGGCCGTGAGGTATCTTTGCACCAGCGATTGATCGGTCGAGTAGGCCGAGAGCATTTCGATGAACTGGCCGATAATCAAAACCCACATTCCCATCCGCAGACTCAGGTCCCACCGGGGGTCCACGAGTTGCATTTTGCCGGCCGACTCGTAAGCGGACCATGTGCCCGACCAGCCGCCGGGCACGTGGGCCAACGCAATCCCCAGGGCCCCTAGGATCGCCACGGTGAAAACAACGAACTGAACCACATCGTTCCACATGACGGCCTTGATGCCGCCGGTAACCGTATAAATCGTGGTAACGATACCCATGACCCAGATCGTCAGCAGCAGGTCGGTGCCGGAGATTACCGAGACGGCCAGGGAACAGGCGAAGGTGGCGGCGGCCATCCAGCCCATCCGCAGTAAAATGAAGAGCGCCGCCGCGAATACCCGCACGCGAACGTCAAATCGCCTTTCGAGCAATTCATAGGCCGTTACGCATCCCGACCGCACGTAGATGGGAATAATCCACCGCATCACCAGGGGCATGGTGCTGATGATTCCGACCAGGATGCCGACGAAAAACAGGTTGTAGCGGAAGGTTTCGCCGGGAATCATCAGGAAGGAGTTGGCGCTGAAGAGGGTGGCCATTACGCTAAGGCCGACCGGCAGCCAACCCATCCCCCGGTTGGCGAGAAGGAACTCGGTCGAGGAACTCTGGCGGCGAAAGGCAAGGCCCAGAAAGGCGGTCAAGGCCATGTAACCAAGGATCACAAGGCCGTCGATCAATGACAGATGTTCAAGGATTTGCATTACCACCTTCCCGATTGAGAGGCCAGTGGAAATCCTGAAAGACAGTATGTAATCTAAAAGGCCCCGGCATGTCAAGGTGCAAGGAGCGAATTGTATTGTGAGGTTGCATTGGGTTTCATGATGATGGGTTAGCCGGAAGTGAAGGAGATCATGCATGACATCGCGTGAGCGCGTGTTGGCCGTCCTTGAGTGTCGCAAGCCTGATCGGCCGCCACTGAACTACTATGGCCCACCAGAAACCACCCAGAAACTGCTGGCTCACCTGAAGCTGAACAGCTACGAGGAGTTGCTCCAGTATTTGGGTGCCGACATGCGCTATGTGGGGCCCCGTTATGTTGGCCCGTCAAAGTTCTCGGGAGCCTTAGGTTACAACGACGGGGGGACGGACATGTGGGGCGTCACCTGGAGGTCCGTCGCGAACCCGTTCTGCACCTACCGCGAGGTGGCCGTGCATCCGCTTGCCGGGGCAAAAACCGTGCGGGAGGTGGAGGAGTACCCCTGGCCGAACCCCGACTGGATGTCCGTGGATCACATCGCGGAGGAAATCAAGACCCTGAACCGCGAGGAACCGAAAGCGATCGTGTTGCCGACCGGCATGTTCTTCGAGATGGCGTGGTTCCTGCGCGGGTTCGAGCAATACCTGATGGATTTGGTCGAGAATCCGGATATCGCCGAGGCGATCCTGGGGCATGTCACCCGGTTCTACCAGACGGTCACGCTTCGGGCCGTGGAGGCGGCGGAAGGCCGGATCGACGTTGTCTGGAGCAACAGTGATGTCGGGATGCAGACGGCGATGCTGATGTCGCCGGCCGTGTGGCGCGAGCATGTGCGGCCCTGGCACGCCGAGCTGGTGGTGCCGTTCAAGCGTATGAATCTGAAGACGCGGTATCATACCGACGGGGCGGTGGTCCCGATCATCGAGGATCTGATCGAGATGGGCGTCGATATGCTGGACCCGATCCAGCCCAAGGCGACCGGGATGTCGGCGGAAAACCTCGCTCGTCTGTTCGGCGGAAGAATTTCCTTCTATGGCGGGATCGATACGCAGGAACTGTTGCCGTTCGGTACACCCGCTCAGATCGAGGCGGAGGTTCTGCACTTGATCGAGGTATTAGGCCGGAACGGCGGTTACATGGTTGCGGCCTCCAACGCCGTCCAGCCGGATGTGCCGATCGAGAACATCCTGACCCTCTATCGCACCGCCCGCGAGTATCGATATACATAACGCTCGTTCGGGAACAGTTATGCAGGGGATGCGAGGCCGGTCCTCTTTCCGGCCCGTGTCATCCACGGAAAGGCCGTTGCGAATAGAGCGAACCAGAACGCTATCCCGGATTATTCATCGGATGATACCACGGAGACCCGCCTGGACGGGCCTCCGTGGTGAATGATCCGGGCTATCACATGCAGGCTATCGGTTCCTCCATCACCACGTTGGGCTCTTATTGACTGATGGTGAATCGGAGCGTTTCGGTATCATCGTCGATGGCGATAATATCCACATGGTAGAGTTGGCCGGATTGGCCGTAAATATCAACTCTTGATCCAATCGGCAGATCCTCGAAATTGTATTCATGATCGAGAATGCCCAACTCGATGTCCACGTCAAGTGGGTATGCATCCGTATCCTTGATCTTCAGCATGATGCCGTCGACGGTCAGTATTTTTTTCGGGGCGATATGATCATCCCGGCTGACGAAGGCATCGAACAGAACGCCCTGTGTTATGGGCAGAGCAGGTTGCACGGTCGGGACTGGCATCACCGGCGGAGGCGCAACGATAGCCGGTACACCGACGGGTACAGGTTGGACATACACGGGCTCAAATACGGTCAGCGGCGGCGGGGCCACATGTCCTATGTTGAAATTAAATCCGAAGTGTGTGCTGTGATGCCGGGAATCACGATACTGAGGCAGCGCGGGACGATGGTTGCTATTGCCGGAATACCTGTCGGAATACCGGTTTCTGGTATCGCCGTGCCGGGACCTTTCCGGCGGTCGCGGAGCGTTTTGGGGTTGATTGCGCGACATCGGGGGATTTCCCATGGCTGGCGTTCGCTTCGTTATGGTTTGCCGAGTCGCTCGTGCAGGGGTTTCCCGTGCGGCGGTTGCGCGTCGCATTGTTGCATTGGGTATGGTGGCCGTGGATCGTGGTTGTGCGGTTGCGGACCACGAAGCGGATCGCGCCGGCGAAGTCCTTTGAGTTACCCGGGAGGCCGCAAACGAGCTTGTTGCAGACATTGCAAGAGTCACGGCCAGGCAGAAGATCACGGATTGGTTTTTTCGTAGAGATTTCATGGTTTGATCCTCCAAATAATCCGTTCAAAGCAACCGGCCCCAGCTTCGGTTTCTCGAAGGCCTGGGAAATACCGGAATCATAATAGTTGACACTAGTGAATTATTGACGTTAGATTACTAATTGCGTGAAATATGTTGTCGAGGTTGTGGGAATTTCTTAAAATATTAAAAATAAAGGATTTATAATCATAATTATTTTGCTAAAAATCCGACGGGCGGGGACGGACTATGGACAGGGGACGGGCTGAAAAGAGACATGGCCTGTTTTTATTGAGATTCGAGCAGTTGTCAGATTATACCTTGATGACCTTATGCCCAAGGTATCGGCTCAGCGCTTCGATCACCGGGTCGGCCACGGCTCCCGGGGTTACACTCACATGGTGGCGGAATCCGGCGTACCCAATGGTTTGCAAACATGCCTGGAGGTTAGGTATTTCCGCCACTCCCGCGCAGCCGAAGAAATCGCTTGGGATCGGGTCATTGGTGAATTGGCCCTCGCCGACAAAAAACTCCAGGCGGCCGTCGCGCGTGAGCATACTGCTGAAGGTCATATTTGTTGGCGCGATGCGGCCGGTGTTGCAGCCAAAGGAGCACCCCTGTCCGAGGGCGGTTTCCAGGATTACATGCGCGGTGACTTGTCCTTTGCCGGTCATGAGGCTTTGGGGCACGGGACCGCAATGAAAGAGGATGCACTTGTTCGGCTCGTTCCCGTAATTGTTGTTCCAATCCAGGCATGTGGCCGGTTTGCCGGAGGCGGCCTTCAGGGCGTGCATCGCAATCGCATTGCCTACGTCCACTTCACAGGCCGCCGCGACGCCGCGATCGTTCATCTCGCTCAGTAGCACGCACGGAGACACTTTCAACTGCTGCTCGATCTCTATCCAGCAGCGCAAGGCAATTGCATCGAAACCTTGTTCCGCCACGTACCGATCCATCACCACTCCCAGACGGGCGAGCATCGCGAGCGATTCGGTTGGTACCCCATCCCAGTTGGTGTACGCGCGCAGCCGATCCATCTTGTCCCGCACTTCCGGGGCATGATCGGCCAGTTGCCGGACCCGCTCGAATACCTCGGACAAATCTATCGTCTCCATGGTGATACCGTGACGTTGCAGGGCCAACTCATCGATCCGAACGGTTTTGAAGGCCGTTGTCCTGGCTCCCAAAGCGCCGACGGTCATGCGGCCTACCGCGGCCACCACGCGACAGAGACGGTCGAAATAGTCCACCTGTCGAGCGAACGTGTCTGAATTGGGATGGACCACGTGCGGTTGCAAGGTGGTAAACGTGATGCCGTATTGGTTGAACACGTCCATGATGGAGAATTTCCCACAGAATGCGTCCCGGCGAAATTGCGGGGCCATCTTGTCCAACTCGTCGGGATAGGCCTGCACGAGTATCGGCACATGCGCATCCTGAAGGGCGGCCACCGCGCCGTTTTCGTCGCCGAAGTTGGGCAAGCAAAGGATCACCCCGTGAAATTTGCCCCGGTTTCGTTGGAGAAAGTCGGCGTAAATGCGCCCCTCCTCCGGAGTCTCCACCGCGCCGTGGCGCGTTGCGTCCTCGTCCAGCATCAGTACGTCATACCCAAGCCGGGTAAGGGCTTCCTGCATTTCCCGCCTTGCGGTTTTCAGCAGCGATGCCGGGAAAAAGCCGCGGTTGCCAAAGAAGAGGGCAAAAGTTGTTTTCGGCATCATGTTGTATTTCCCCCAAGGGCTTCGGTTTCAGTCCCCGAATCATGCGACAATACGTGATTGGGTTGTTTATTCCTTTATGGTTGTTTCGCGAGAGGCCAGACCACCAAGGCCTGCTGTCCGCCGTCAGGAAGTTCAAAGGGGCCCGGGTAGGGATTGGCCGCGTTTCGTTCCCTGCCGAAATAATCCGTGTCGATACGATATGCCGAGCCGTCGGGTTGTACGTAAGGCAGATCAGGGATTTTCGCCTTTGCAAGCAGCTCTGTCGTAACGAGCCGGCGCGACGGCTCCACGGCCCAGGCTTTGTCGAGGGTGATATGAAGGAGCACTCCATCCTTTCCTTCCTCTAACTTCATCATGGGATCGAATTTTGACGCCACGAGCGGGTGCGGTTCATCCCGGCATGGTGAGGCATTTTTAAGAAACACGTTGCCGGACATCTGCCCGGGCATCGCCGCCTTGTCGTAGGCCATCAAGCCGTTGTGGTTCACGAAGAGGTTGTTGTGGAAGCGATTGTCGCCGCCTACCGTATGGCGCAGCCCCGCGACCTCCGTGGAATGGGCTTTTTGAAATGGAGTCTCACGATCCAGTTCCGGATCATGTTCGATGCGGCCGGCAAACAGGTTATGCACGTATGCGCCACCTTCGGATATGTCCAGCAACGCGATGGGCGAGAAAAACAGATTGTGATCCACCATGAAGGGTCCGTGATTCACCTCGACGAACAAATCCTCATAGGGCCCGTTGTCGTGCAACAAATTTCTGGTTACCCGTGTTCCCTGGGTCATCCAGTCCAGCCAGATTCCGCGGCACGTACGGTAAATATGATTGCGACTGATTTCCGTATCAATCGCGGCATGGAACTTGATGCCGGCCATCTCCGCCCCCGAAAAAAGCTGTCGTACGTGAATGTCATGAATGACGTTGCCGGTGACGGTACTAAACGCCGCTCCCAGACTGCCCACGATACCCGCCTGCTCGCAATAGGCGATAAGGTTGTTACGCACGATATGATGACCAATTTTATCCTTCGACCAGCCGTTTTGCAGGGCGCGCTCGATTGTTTTAACGTAACCTTCCGCCCTGTTCTGTGACGTATTGTCCCATTGGTCGCCGTACTTGCCGAGGGTGATCCCCACGCAGGTCGAGTAACGGATATCATTGTTCTCGATGATCCATCCCTTGCTCCAATGGGTGCCGATCAGGCCGATCTGCTCGGCGGTGGGCGGGGCCCAGGGAGTGGCCGCGTGCCTCATCGTAAAACCACGCACGCTGAGGTAGTTGACTCCCGGCTTCTCGGGATAAAACACCGTCCGGCGCACATTGATTTCCACCTCTTCCTTGTTGGGATCGCTATCCTTGAAATGCGCCCAGATCGTGGTATTCGTCTCGTCCACCTTGGCGAACCACAGCGGATTGTCGCCCGCCGGCTTGAGGACTTCATCCAACTCGGCCGCTTCGGTGAGCCAGTGGCCGGCGAAATAAACCGCCCCGGTGTGGTGTTCCCGTCCCTTGGGTTTGAACCAGTCCCCTGTAATCAAGTCGCGGTACGGGTTGAAATCTCCGAAATAGCTGTTGGGAATAGTGACTTTCCAGGCATCATTCCGCACCTTCTCCCAACCCTTGATGATCTCGGAACCCTTGATGATGACTTTCTCGCCGGGCGCTGCCTGGTACACGATGCGGTTCTGATCGGAATCACCGCCGCGCGGCGGGCTGATGCGTTCGCGATAGACGCCTTCATGGACCGTGATTACATCACCGGGTTGCGCCGATCGTGCGGCTGCGGAAATCGATCGAAGAGGTTTATCGATGGTCCCCTCGTACGAATCGTCCCCCTTCACGGAAACACGATATTCCCGGGCTGAAGCCACAGGCAGGGCGATGGTCAAGAAAAGGATGATACTGATTGTCTTCATGGGTTGTCTCCGTTCATCCGAGGTTTCATGGATAGTCCTATCCGGCTACGCTACCGAGTCGTGTTCCGCTCTTGTTCGGCAACCGCTAACCGCTCCTATTGCTTTTGCCGTAATGTACCGTACTTGGATATCCGATTTCAGGGCAATCCATCTTATACTGTCTTGGTATCGACCAGCATAAGCATCATTTGACCGTATGTGTCGGCATTGAGCAAGGGTTGCCAGCCCGAAGCGCTAGCAAGTGGACACCAGCCCGACGCAGTTTACCTCGCTCGCCACGGCCAGGCTTCGCTAGGCTCCGCCTTGTCGAGCGGAGCCGAGCGAAGCCGGGCCGTGGCGGGCAAGGGTTCCTCTTTACCAGCCCGACGCGCGAGCTAGGGTACGAGGGAGAGGGGGAGGCATGGAGAGGGGGAGACGAGTAGACGACTTTGGCAATTGGTGTACAATGACATTGTGGGGGTATGATAACGCAAAGGGAGGATGCGACATGCGGTCATTACCGTCATTGGTTTACGCTTCATTGTTCCTATCCATTACGATCGGGATGTTTCCGGCATGGGCTGGAAACCTGGAGAATGAACGGGCGGCGGCCTATGAGGAAATATACCATCGCATGAATAGGCTGGGGCAAGAGAGAAACCTTACCGCATTGGAGGCGATAGCTCAGGAAATCGAACAGCGATGGGGAGAAACCGATGTCGAAATGTATGCAAGCTGCATGCATAAGCTATCGTGTGAATTGGAATCCCGGGAATTCAAGGAAATGAATAAAGCACGCGGGCTTTCTCAATTCCTGGCGATGAAAGCTTTGGAAAAATCAGATGAGATTCCACTCGAGCTTATGTGTCAATTGGTACAAACGGTTCAACCTTATTATGATGCTGAGGGTAAAAAGCTGGGAGGACAAGACTTCGCTCAACTACGCCGCAAACAGATGCGGCTTTGGTTGCACGCCTGGCGACGCATAGAGAAAACAATCGATAAAAATTGGGATCCTGAAGATAGACCATTCCTTAATGTTCCCCCACCCCCTGGAGCGCCGGGGCTGTCTGGGATGTCTCCCGATGGCATCAAAGATCCCCAACTGCGTGCGCAGTATGTGGCCGCCATTGAAGCCAATCGCAAGAAGGCCGAAAGATATAGTGAACAAAGGATAGCGCGTAGATTGAAGGAGCATTGGGTTAAGGGGGCACAACGGCATATCATCTTTGTTTACATGGAGCCGCCTGACGCGAAACATGAACTTAAACAGCTTTTGAGTGAGTACGGGATCGATGCGGAAACCAGCACGATGTTGCTGGATGCGGTAGAGAAAAAGGAAATACCCAAGCAACTTGAATTCATCGTAACGACGCTACCCGCGACCCAACCGGAGTGAGTATAGGAGCATACGAATCGCGCCGCGCACGGGTGATGGGTGACGGGTGCCCCATTCATCGCGCAGCGATGGGTGGGGTCACGATGATCGGTCGCGGTAATTCTTCCGTCATCGCGAGGAGCTACACAATCGTATATTCCCTTCGTTATCCATCATCGCGAACCCACCCATTCCGGAGTACCGGAATGGATGGGCCAGCCGGCCATAACCATCGTGTTTACCATTTGGCCCGGCCACCGCAGGCGGCTATACTAAGAATATGCTTAATCAGGTGCCTTTACCCGCGAAATACAACACCCTCAGCCTCGAACAGATGGCCGAGCGGATCGTTGCGCATAAACGGACTTTTGGCGAACGGCTGGTGATCCTTGGCCACCACTACCAGCGCGACGACGTAATCCGGTTCGCCGATTTCACCGGCGACAGCCTCAAG
Source organism: uncultured Planctomycetales bacterium (assembly GCA_964401335.1). Classification (GTDB taxonomy): domain Bacteria; phylum Planctomycetota; class Phycisphaerae; order UBA1845; family PWPN01; genus JAAYCU01. The sequence continues at coordinate 27,880 of CAYNYK010000006.1, read as the reverse complement.
CTCAGTCAGCTTGCTGCCCGGCAGAAAAGTGCTGAATTCGTGGTTTTCTGCGGCGTGCATTTCATGGCCGAGTCGGCCGACATCCTCACGGACGACAGCGTTCAAATTATCCTTCCCGACCTGACCGCCGGGTGCAGCATGGCCGACATGGCCACCCTCGATCAGGTCGAGGAGGCTTGGGCTTACTTTACCGATATCACCGACGAAAAGATCATCCCCATCACCTATGTGAACAGCCTGGCGTCGATCAAGGCCTTCTGCGGCCGTCACGACGGGGCCTGCTGTACCAGCAGCAACGCTCGGCGCATCCTCGAATACGCCCTCGACCGGGGCGACAAGGTGCTCTTCCTGCCCGATCAGCACCTTGGGCGCAACACGGCCTACGCGATGGGCTGGCCGCTGGAATCCATGGTTGTCTACGGCCCGGACGACAATGATTTTTCCGACGAGCAGATTCGCCGAGCCAAGTTCATTCTTTGGAAAGGGTTTTGCAGCGTTCATCAATACTTCACCCCGGAGGACTGCGATCAAATCCGCAGGACCGACCCGGACCGTAAAATCATCGTCCACCCCGAATGTGCGTGGGAAGTGGTCCAGAAAGCCGACCTGGCCGGCAGTACGGAATACATCATCAAGGTTATCTCCGAGGCCCCGGACGGCTCGCGCTGGGCCATTGGCACGGAAATTAACCTGGTCCAGCGGCTGATGGAGCAGAACCTTGGCCGTAAGGACATTCGCCTGCTTGGCAAGCCGCAGTGCCTCTGCACGACCATGTTTCGTATCGACCTGCCGCATCTGCTTTGGTGCCTCGACGAGTTGGCCGCCGGCCGGGTGGTCAACCGTGTCATTGTCGATCCATCGACCCGTCGCGATGCCCTGTCGGCCCTTCAGCGGATGCTCGATCACGTCCACGCCGAGCCGGTCGCGGCGAAGTAACCACCGGACTTAGTGTGCATCCAAAAACCCGATAACGTCGGCCCCGCCGGGCCGATCAGCACCGGCGAGATACCGGTGCCACACCGGTTTTAGGCGGCCCACTTAAATGAAACATCAATTATTTTTCATGCCTGTGTCCACGGTGGGGTATGGCTTTTTTTGATACAGCCGGTATCATGCTTTTTCTTCTGGGGAGCGGTATGTAGTCCTGCTTATTCCAGCACCCCCAGCCAGGCGCCTCAGGCGACGGGTCCGAAGAACTCGGCCAAGTGGACCGGGCGGGCTTATTTACGACCTGGGATGCCCTCGGATATTGCATAACTATTGACGAACAACAGAAGAAGGGAGCATGAGGTATGCCCAAGCGGCAAAAGAAAATCTGGGTGATCTCCGGCACGCACTGGGATCGGGAATGGCGTTACACGGCCGATCAATCCCTGTTGCGCCTGATGGAGTTGATGGATGATCTGCTTTCGATTCTGGAGAAGCACCCGGAGTTCAAGTGTTTTCTGCTCGACGGCGGAACCATCGTGATGGAGGATTACCTGGCGATTCGTCCGGAAAACGAAGAACGCCTGCGCAAGCTGATCGCCAAGGGGCAGATCGCCACCGTGCCGTGGTACACGCTGCCGGAAATGAACATCGTGGCCCCGGAGGCGCTGATTCGCAACCTGATCATCGGCAAGCGCATGGTCGATCGCTTCGGCGCCCAGACCAAGACCGGATACACGGCCACCTCCTACGGGCAGATTTCGCAGATGCCGCAGATTTACGACGGGTTCGGCCTGAAGACCGCCCTGACCTATCGTGGCACCAACAAGCATCAGGTAGCCCCGATCTGCAACTGGGAAAGCCCCGACGGTACGCGCATCTACCTGATTCGCTGTTTCGATGAAGTCACCCGGACCAACTGGTTCTTCTTCGCGCACTACATGCTGGTGTTGAACAAGCTGCCTCGCGACCTGCGCCCGCACTATGATCCGGCGAACCTGCCGGTCCACATGGCCGACGAAACCATGTACGAGGTCGGACACCAGATGACCTGGGAAAGTTTCGACTTCAACAAGGATCCCCAGGCCTTGCGTAAAGCTCTGAATATCCTGGTCAAGCAGGCCGGCCCGCAAGCCATCGGGGAGCATATCCTCGCCCTGGACATGGAGGATAACGCCACGCCTTACGTCAACCTGCCCAAGCTGATCGACGCGTTAAACGAGGTACAGGACGAATACGAACTGGTGCTCGATTCGATCGACAACTATACGGCCGCCATCGTCGAGACGGTCAAAGACAAGACGTTACCCGTGCATAAGGGCGAAATGCGTTACACCGCGATCGAAGTTGGTTTCAACGCGCTGTTGGGTACCGTACAGTCGTCGCGGATGATTCTCAAGCTGCTCAACAACGAGGCCGAGCGCGACCTGATCGGCGTGGCCGAGCCGTTGTCCAGTTTGTCGGCCATGCTGGGCGACCAGTATCGCCGCAGCCTGTTGGACCGGGCCTGGCTCGAACTGCTTAAGAACCACGCCCACGACAGTATTTGCGGGGCGGCCATCAACGAGGCCCACAAGGACATGCCCACCCGCTTCCGGGCGACCTGGGCCCTGGCCCGTGAGTGCAGCCGGCGCGCCTGCGAATACATCTGGTCCAAGCTGGACACGGCCAAGAGTTTCAAGGAAGACGACATCACCCTGACGTTCTTCAATACGACGCCGGTGGCCCGCAAGGCCGTCGTGCCCCTTATTCTGGACACGCCCATGCCGCGCGGCGAAAGCATCTACGTCGAGGCCGTCACCGGCGCGGGCCCCGTGCTGGACGATGCCGATGAACATAAGGTCGTCAGCTACGACTACTTCGATACGCTCGACGAGCAGGGCAACAAGGTGCCCGCCAAGGTGCTCGAAAAAGAGACCACCCACGTCGAGGCCGAACGCAAGCTCGATTCCAACGCGATTTCCTACAAGGTTGTCCGTCACCAGATGCTGATGGAGGTGGATGTGCCGCCGATGGGGTATCGCACGTACGCGATTCGTCCGCGGCCGCGCAACTATGTTACCGATCCCAAACCGGCCGGTGATCGGCCGCTTATCGCCCAGACCGGCGGCATTCTGGAAAACGAGTACCTCAAGGTGCAGATCAATCCTAACGGCACCTTCGACCTGACCGACAAGAAGACCGGCCGCCAGAACAAGTCCATGCACTATTTCGAGGACAACGGCAGCCTGGGCAACGCCCATCAGTATCGCACCCCGATGCGCGACTTCACGGTCAGCAGTCTGGGGTGCTCGGCGGCCGTCACTCTTGAGGAGAACAATGCTCTGCGGGCCCGTTATCGGATCGATATCGTGTTGCCCATCCCGGCCGACGCCGACCTTGACGGGCGGCATCGCAACCGCTTCACCATCGATCTGCCGATTAGTTCCTGGCTAACCCTTAAGAAGGGTTCGCCCCGACTGGAAATCAAGACCCGTTTCGACAACCGCTCCCGCGACCATCGCCTGCGGGTCATGCTGCCGAGCGATATCAAGACCAACGAAGTCCAGGTGGAATCCGCCTTCGACGTGGTCACCCGCTGCTTCCAGTGGCTCCAGACGGGGGACAATTTTGAAGGCCATTATCCCTACCAGCCCATGTATAATTTCGTGGACCTTACCGACGGCAAGAACGGCTTTGCTTTCATGAGCAAGGGGCTGCGCGAGTATGAGGTGGTTGACGATCCGCGGCGGACGCTGGCTATCACCCTGATACGCTGCCATCGGGCGTACATGCTGGCCCGCAAGGATCCCATGACCCCGGAGGAGTTGGCTCGTAACGACGGCCAGCACTCGATCGGCGAGCATGAAATGGAATACGCGATCATGCCCCACGCCGGCGATTGGCGTAAGGCCAACGTGCTTAACGAGGCCAACGAGTTCAACACCCCGTGGCGAATCATTCAGGGGTTGCCCAAGCCCGGCGAGTTGCCGGTGAGCCAGTCGCTGATTTCGATTACGCCGACCGAGCACGTGCATCTGGCCGCCTTCTACCAGAGCGAAGACGGCAAGGGTTACACGCTGCGGTTGTGGAACAGTTCGGACCAGCCGGTGACCGCCACGTTGAGCTCGACGCTTAAAATCAAGACCGTCGAGAAGGTGCGGATGGATGAGTCGCAGACCCTGGCCAAACTCACCGGTACGGGCAAAGGATGGGATATCCCTATGCGTCAGAAGGAAATCGCCACCCTGAAGATTATGATGGTCTGATCCGACGTTGCGGTGAAGATGAATAGAACGACGCGCGGGACTCAACCCCCCCGCGCGTCGTTTTTTTGGGTTCGATGTAACGCGCCCGACAGGATTCGAACCTGTGACCCCCGGTTTAGGAAACCGGTGCTCTATCCTGCTGAGCTACGGGCGCAACGAGTGATTGCAGGTCATGCGAACACCTATATTCATGATTATAACCTTTCCGACATGCGTCACAAAGTGAGGGTTTTTTACGCGATGGGCGTGTGGGGTGTGCGAAACGGCGGGGCGGGGGGATTCTTGTCAACCGGTGGGGGCAAGCGTATCCTGATGGCATGTCGATAACGAGCAAAATAACTTTTGACGATTTGCGGGACCGCAAGCGGGCCGGCGGGAAATTCAGCGTTTTGACCTGTTACGATTTCGCCACGGCCAGGATCATGGAACAGGCCGGCGTGGAAGTACTGCTGGTCGGCGACAGCGCCGGCGAGGTGGTGCTGGGGTTGCCGAATACGCGGGGCACGCCGCCGAATGTGCTTTTGCATTTGACGGCGGCCGTCCGGCGGGGGGCGCCGAATGCCTTTGTACTGGGGGATTTTCCGTTTGAATGTATGCGGATGAACCCGCAAGCACGACTGAACTGGGCACGGCATTTCATCCACGACGCCGGCTGTGACGCCCTCAAAGTGGAAGTCACCGGCCAGGACGCCGCGCTGGTGACCTCGTTTCGTGATGCGGGGGTGCCGGTGGTCGCGCATCTCGGGCTGCTCCCGCAACACATTGATTCCACGACCGGGTATCGGGCGCGGGGCAAGACGGCCGAGCAGGCCCGGCAGCTTCTTGAAGATGCCCGGATTCTGGAGCAGGCCGGGGCGATCATGCTTCTCTTGGAAGCCGTGGCCGGCGAAGCGGCCCGGGAGATCACCGCCCAAACGTCCCTGCCGGTGATCGGATGCGTGGCCGGCCCGCACTGCGATGGGACGGTGGTGGTTTTGCACGATATGATCGGCTGGGGCGGAGGGCATCCTCCCCGTCGGGTCAAAGTATATGCAAACCTCGCGGAGGTGATGCGGTCGGCGTTCGCGGCCTATGTCGAGGATATCCACACCGGGCGATTCCCGACGGAAGCCGAGGCCATTCCCATGAATCCCGGTGAATACGAAAAACTCGTTTCCGCCGGTCGAGTGTCCTGATGCTTTTATCCATTGTCATTCCCTGTCGCAATGAAGTAGAGAACGTAGACGAGCTCTATCGTCGGCTTGACGAAGTGATCCGAGGTATCATCGCCGATCACCATCTGAGCATCGATAATGCCGAATTCGTTTTCGTGGATGACGGCAGCACGGACGGTACCCTTGAGCGTTTGCAGCAACTGGTGGGGAAGGACGCAAGGGTACAGGTGGTGGCCTTGTCGCGCAATTTCGGGCACCAGGCGGCGCTCTCGGCGGGTATCGATTATGCCGGGGGCGACGCGGTGGTGGTCATGGACGCTGACTTGCAGCATCCGCCGGAGATGATCCCGCAGTTCGTCGCCCAGTGGCGGGCCGGTTTCGATATCGTTTATGCCTATCGCGAAGGGGCCAGAACGCGGTTCGGATATCGGTTCATTAACGCGCTGATGAAGGTTCGCGTGCCGTCGGAGGCGGCGGACTTTCGGCTGATGGACCGTCGGGTGGTCGAGGCCTTCCGGAAGATGCCGGAGCGGGCGCGCTTTATCCGGGGCATGCTCAGTTGGCTGGGGTTCCGGCAGACGGGCATCCCGTACAGCCAGGCCGAGCGTTTTGCCGGGCACCGGGCGTACACGGTGCGGCAGACGGGGCGTATGGCCTTGAATGCGGTGTTGGCGTTTTCGAGCGTGCCGCTGCGGCTGGCGTCCGTATTGGGGCTGCTGACGCTGTTGGCGGGCCTGGCTTATGCCGTTTATATCCTCTACGCCCGTCTGGCCGGCTGGCCTATCGAGCCCGGCTGGACCGCCTTGATTCTGACCGTGCTGATTCTCGGAGGCGTGCAATTGCTTTGTCTGGGGGTCATCGCCGAGTACATCGGCTGTATTTTCGAGGAGGTCAAACACCGCCCGCTGTATGTAGTGCGGGAGCATATCACCGCGAACAGAAAAAAGGCCGCCACGCGCCACCAGCCGGAGGTGGAGCGATCCCGCGTTCCTACGATTCAGACGTAAGCTCCCCGGGTCAATGCATCTCCACTCCGCATGGCCGTATCGCCGGACGGTAGAAATTGAATTGCACATTGGGATGGTCCGCGAGCAGGGACATGGGCACGGCGCTGTCGGCGATTTTTTTGCCGATCATCAAGGTAGTCAGCCGCATCCCGAACGGGTTGTCGTGTACACCGGGATGCCAGATCGAAACTTTTTCCGCCTGCCAGGTCTGCAGCGGCCCGACGGTCAAGGCTTGCGTGGGGACCAGGCTGATCATCCCCGCGGCGCTGGTGCGGGCGTTCTGCAGGACGGTGCCGGGGTGCAAATCCACCACGCGGGTGGAGAGTTTGCGATATTCCGCCGGGCTGGGCGGCTGGTCTTTGTATTTTCCCTTGCGCGGCAGCGGATCGTTGAACGCCCAGTGCTTGACGTCGCCCTGGCCGCCCTGCATGACCGCGCAACGCACGCCTTCCCAGCTTTTGATGTAGGGTTTCGTGTCGGCCTTGGGGAAGTGCAGATTAGCTTCCGGCATGCGCAACTTTTTATGGATGCGGTTGAAACAGAGTTCCCGGTCGGTCCGTTCGAAAGACAGCGGGTGGGTGACCGGTACCTCCCGGCCGTCGGCGTACCATTCGTCCATGCCCCAGAAATGGGCGTGCTTGAGGTTCAGCTCCAGCTCGTTGACCATCCGGGCGACCAGCGGTAACTGCTCGGTCGGGCCGATCGGTCCGCAAATGCCCACCGGGTTATCCGCCGTCGCCTGCTTCCAGGCGGTGATGTATTCCAAGGCCTCGGCCAGGTAGAAATCCTCCAGCGTGTCGTAGAAGACGATCTTGAATCCCTCGCGGGCCATGCCCTGCATGTCTTTGACCGTCAGTTTGGCCGCGTCCTTGAGGATCGCGTCGTCCACCGTGGTATAATCCCACCATTCCGCCGCCAGCAGGCTGAGTTTGCGGGCCATGAGTCATTTCCTTTCGTGAACCAGACCGCCCAGTACGGTTTTCAGGATATTGTCCTGCGGATACGCGTGGCCGAGGTGCTGACGAAAGCCCTCGGCGTAAGGCCGACCGATACGTTTGCCGCGATCGGCGGCCAGATTTTTCATGGTCATGACGTATTCGTCGATGCCGTGATGCTTGAGCAGCCAGTTCCGCTGGCTCTCGTGGCAGCAGAGCATTTTTTCCTTGACCTCGATGACGCCGGAGATGTCCACCAGCACGCGCGGTTCGATCGGGTCGCCGAAAATGTCCTTACCCTCGACGGCGTCGGTGTAATACACATGGGGAAGATAGTCGATGGCCGCGTAGCCCGGCGTTTCGAGCAGAGGCACGCCGGCCGCGAAGGTGGCCATCTGGACGATACGGCTGCCCGTCTCATGGTCGATCATATAATCCCGCGGGCTGGGGGCGAAGACGATTCGCGGGCGAACCTTGCGGATCAGTTCGACCGTTTTGGTCAGCGTGGGCCGATCGTAGGCGATCCAGATATCCGGGCAATGCAGGCAATGGTACGTGCCGTTCAGCAGGGCGATACTTCGGGCCGACTCGGCGGGGCGGATCTGGGCGATTTGCTCTTGCGTGTACTCCGCCGATCCCAAATCGCCCGCCGTCAGGGTGGCGCTGTGGATGTCCCATTCATTTTCATGCAGCAAGGCCAGCGTGCCGGCGCACATGAACTCGGTGTCGTCAGGGTGGGTGCAGATGCTCAGGGCGACGGGATTTTCGCTCATGGAACCATCCTTACAAATACGCCGTGGTCCAGCGTATACAATTATGGTCCGGGATGACAGCAGCCGCAAGGTGGCGTCGGAATGATGCTCCGATCGTGTAATGGATAAGTCGGCGCTAACTGTTGATTGCGGTGCCGTAGCTGTTGTGTTTTGGAGTGCGGCGGCCGCTACGCCGCTTTTCTTTCGATGGCAGAATGGAGTGACCCGCCTTGTTAATTTTGCGAGAAAAAGCGGGCGATAAAAGCTTTCATCGTCGGAGCGATGCACGGGCAGGTTCGATCCCGTTAAACCACAACGGGATCGAACCTGCCCATGCCACCCGGCCACTACTTAATTCACGAGTATGTCCGTACCTCACATAAAAATGGGATAAAGGCTTGGGGGTGGCCCTTATCCCTTGGGGAATCTCTCCCCTCCGCGTCCCTGGCATAGAGGCTGAAATGTTGAATCGATTGCCGGATGGCATGTCCGCAACCGCCGCTCATTATGCTTTGGCATATTAGGGGAATCTATTTGTCTGGATTCAGCAATGATTCCGTGACGTCTATCGGCAAGGAGGACTTCGCCTCGCCCCTTCCGTGCCGGGGGTGTCGGGATTGAAGGAGCAATGCAGATTTCAAGATGCGCGTTTTGTATACAGGTGTTTCAGGACGGCCATCCAATCCATATACAGGTAGGGCACGTTTAATTTCACATGCAGGTCGCGCAGGTGGGCGAGGTATTGTTCGGTGAGCGGGCCTTGCCAATCCTTAGCAACCGGGTCGCAGTAGAAAATCCGGCAGCCCATCGGGCGTCGCGAACGCGCCGCGCATTGGCCGTCGATGATGAAGGGGCAGCGATCCGCACCAATCGCGGGAAGCGTTTCGATTCCGCCCAGGAAATAGGCAATCTCCAGAGTGGTGACATAGAGGCGGTGGCCCCACCGCTCGAAATCGCAGCATAGGCCACGGTTTCGGCAGATGGGGTTATGACTGGCGATCTCCCGATCGAGTTGCCGGTAGAAAGTTTCCATGGCCACCGCGATTTCAGGACGCGCAGCGATTTCGGAGAGGACGGCATAACAGAAATCGTCGTTGTTCACAGGCAAAAGGATGCTGGCCTCGGGTGCGTTTACCATGACTTCTGGAGCCGGATTTGCTCGATCTGCTCGAAGTCGTATTCCTTGCCGTTGTTCATACCGGGGCAGTTTTCGCCGGCCTGGCGCCAATGGGCCGGGGACTTCAGATTATGCGACCAGAAGGGCCAGGTGCGGCATTGCAGCGGCCTAACCGGGTAAATACTGCATCCGCGGCCGCCTTTGCCGTCGGAACTCAGGAAGATGCAATCGCCGTTGGCTCGTTCCGTGAGCGAATACTTGAAACCCACCCGACGCAGGTGGTCCTTGCCCAGCCATGGTTCGTCCTTATCGAGGAACTCGGCGATGCGGCGGATTTCCTCGCGGCTGACCCAGACGTAGCCGGGCGCGCCGGTGCAGCAATGGCCGCATTGGGTGCAGGAAAAACGCAATCCTCCCATGTACCACTTCTGGTCGCTCATTTTTTAACTCGAAGCGGGAATCCGGTTTGTTTCATCAAGCGGATCACGCGACAGGATTCCCTAACGCAGCCATGATCCGGTTGCATGGGCGCAACAAAAATGATTATAGCGGTTTGTGGCTTTGAGGGCACGTTAATCAGGATGAAGCAGGGTATAGGCCGGCTTACGTTCCTTCCATGGCCGTGAAATAAACGCTGACCGCGAAATCGAGGTTTTCGCGGGTCAATTCGAGCGGCAGGTGGTTATACTGGCATTGATTCTTGGCCAACAGGAGCAGGTCGCGAGGCTGGCAGCAACGGAAAGGCCGGCCGGTCTGGTGATAATGCTTGTCAATCAGTTCGGAGATCAAATCCTCTCGGTGCTCAAAGCCGATGATCCTGCACATGATCTTGAACAATTCGCGAAATTCCTCTTCCGAGGGGTTGGTCACCTCGATCTTGTATGGAATTCGGCGAAGGAAGGCGTCGTCGACGAGGTCTTTCGGCTCCAAGTTGGTGGAGAAAATCAGCAACTGGTCGAACGGCACCTGGATTTTGATGCCGTTGGCCAGAGAGAGGAAGTCAAAACGTTTTTCGAGCGGCACGATCCAGCGGTTGAGCAATTCAAAGGGGTTCATGCGCTGGCGCCCGAAGTCGTCGATGACCAGGGTGCCGCAATTGCTCTTGAGTTGGATGGAGGCCTCGCTGACCTTGGTGGTAGTGTTATAGCGGATTTCAAGCTGGTCCATAGTCAGTTCGCCGCCGACCACGACGGTGGGGCGTTTGATTTTGACCCAGCGTTCATCGAGTTGCTCGGTTTTGAGGATGCCGCCTGTCGGCTGGGGGATTTTTTCGTGAATTTCAGCGTCGAAAAGTTTGATGATAAAGCCGTCGACGTGAATGGCGTAGGGTATGTAGATTTCGCTGCCGAAGCAGTGGGTGATACGTTCGGCGATACTGGTTTTACCGTTACCCGGAAAACCGTACAGGAACATGCCGCGCCCGGAGTTGATGGCCGGCCCGAGGGTGGCGAACATTTTTTCGTTGATCAGCAGGTCCGCGAAGGCCCGTTCAAGATCTTCACGGTCGGGTTTTTCATGGGTGATGGATTGGGCCTTGACCGCCTGGCAATAGGTGGCCAGCGGCACGGGAGCGGCCCCCAGGTACATGCTTTCCTCCATGAGCCGACGGGCTCGGTCGCGTCCTGCATCGGTAAGGGTGTAGGTAAAATCGCCAAGCGAGCCGGCGCCGGCGTAACCGGCCAATTGCTGTTGTTTGAGGTCGGCCAGCCGTTCCACGATCAACGGGTGGGGTAAGGCCAGAGCTCGGGCGATCAGGGCGCCGAGAGCTGAGCCAGTAGTCAAGAGGTATTTGAAAATCAGGGCGTCGACCATTTCATTGGTCAACCCGGCCTCGGCCAGGGATTTGGGAGGCATCGGCTTGAAGGCATCATTTGATGGCTCGGGAGCCTCGGCCTTCGGCGGTTCCAGCACGGCCGTCGCGGAGGATGACGAGTTATCGGAACGTTTCCACTGTGGGCTTACGTACATGCGGCACCTGTCCTGTTTGTTTGGGAAAATACTCCCTTTTGCGTATCGGTGCTTGGGGATCGGGTCTTGAGGTGCAGGCGTGGAGGGGCTTGAATAACAGAGCATCCTGAAACCCTATAAGTGCCGCCGACCCCGCCGTACCAACGAATACCGGCGAAATCCTAACGTTCCATGATGCGCGCCACCCTAATTTGAGTTACGGATTCTGCCTCTCTGAGATTATTCGGACGCTGCGATGCCCGTGAGTTGATGTGGCCTGCTATGAGAGGATTACCAAATAGGGGTTTTCGCGTTCTTCAAATCCAGCGATTCAATTAAGTGCAGGCAGTCCGGCTCTGCGGTCTGAAGAATGCGTTCCTCACGTTCCAAGGCCTGTTCACGGGTCAGGGTTCCCTCCCGAATCAGCTTGCACATGATTTCCCCATTATGGGATATGTTTGTTTTGCGGATATAGTCGTAATCCACAAGCGCGTTCAGACAACAATCAAAACGCATATCCTTTTCCGGCGGATGCCGCCAGCCCAGCTCGTTTTCAAGAGTTTTCAGGCTGGCCTGGACATCCCAGGGAACATAGTCATAAAAGCGGATAAAACGTGGATTTTGCTCCGTAAAGGACATGGTAGATAACGGGAAGAGTACATACTTAAACGGCGCGTGCAGGAGCCATAATTGCCACCCACAATACACGTGGAAGGCGAGCAATTGTGGGGTCATCCACAGGTAAGTTATCAGCTTTTTAGGCGACATCGATTTCCGTGCCAGGCTCATTAAACGTTGAAACAGGTTGCGACGACGACCGCTGTAGAATCGCTCGGCGGGCATCGATGATTCGGCCACGGTGCTTCCATAAAGGACGAAAGGCACATTGAATTTTCGGGCCACGCGAATGGTGTTGACCCGGATGATCATTTCGCAATTGGCGCAGGTATTGAAGCGGGCACCATATTTTCGGGACAGCTTGATGGTCTGACGCAGAATACGCCGGCGGACTCCGAAAGGACTGGTAAGCGTTTCGAGAGGCACGTTTAGGCTTTGGCAGGCCTTTTGCACATTCTCGATGGCCAGAGGATGCTGGTATCGACCATCGTAGTAAAATGCAACCACCCGTAATCCTAGCTTCTTCACCGCATGGTAAAGGATATACGTGCTGTCTTTGCCGCCGCTGAGCGGAACGACGCAGTCATAAGGTCCGTTGCGCGGTTCCGAGGCCAGTACCTCCCTTAACCTCTCCTCCCCCAGGGGGGCCTTAAACGGCTGGTGATTCCGACACAGACTGCATACGCCCTGGGCATCGAAGGTGATCTTGGGATAACCTTCCGGAATGATACATTTTGTGCATCTATTCATCTGCAATTGCTCCTTGGCGTATCGGGACATGGTATAGAATTTCCCCATTTTAGGCCGAAGATATCAAAATGGCAATACTTTGTCGATTTGTATAAGGAAGCGTAAGCCCTGGACGATGATTATACGTGTAAAATGATACCACGATAGGATAATTGACCCCATAAACATATTGCCGGCGAGGAAAACGTTCAGTGTAAATACCGATCGAGAGCTATGGAAAGGCAATAGGATGTGCGGCGCGGTTACCATCATTATATTAACCCTTCTTACGGCCGGTATGCCTGTTATTGGAGGCGATGTCGCCGAAGGGTTTTCCGCTTCCGCACCGGCACCCGAACAAGCACCGTCCGTCGAAAACCGGTTGCGCTCCTCCGGTTTCGACCTGCACGAGACGATGGTCGATGAGGCCCCCGGCCTTGATTCACGAGCGGCCGAGAATGGTGAAAACATCGGCGCGGTTTATACGTCTCGGATCATTCGCCCGGCCTTTCCCTTCAACGAGGTGCTCCCTTCATGGAATGTGCGGGTGCCGGAAGGGGCCGAATTTTACGTCGAGCTGCGTTTGGGTCTGGCCAACGACAAGCGTTGGACAAGCTGGTACGGGTTCGGCGGTTTTGGCCACGTGCCGTTACCGCCGGATAAAATTATTCGCGACGACGACGGTCGGGTCAACGTTGATTATTTTGTCTCGCGTAAACTCTTCGACCGCCTGCAATACCGCCTCCGTTTGGCCGACGGTCCGGGGCGAGCAATGCCACAACTTCATCGCTTTGCCGTCGTTTGCAGCCACACGCTCGGCGATGAAGCCCTGTATCGACAACATCGGCGATTGCTTGATCCACCGCCGGCGTCGCGCTGGCAATGCCGGTTACCGGTGCCCTTTCGTAGTCAGGCAACGGATGATCCTGCTTTGCGTGGACGAATTTGCAGTCCCACCGCGCTGGGCATGGTCATGGAGTATCGGGGCGTGAACCGCACCACGGAGCAACTGTGCGCTTTGGTCTGGGATGCCGAATACCAGACCTTCGGAAACTGGTCGCGGGCCATCCAGGCGGCCTTCAGTCAGGGTGTGCCGGGCTACTTGACGCGGATCGGTGACTGGGACGAGGTGAAGCGGTTCATCGCCCGCGATCAACCATTGATTGTCAGCCTCCGTTTCCCGCCCGGCGGATTGACCGGTGCGCCTTACCGCTCCTCGACCGGTCATCTTCTGGTGATCGTCGGGTTTGACGAGCACGGTGACATTCTGGTCAACGATCCCGGCGCGAAAACGGCGGCCGCGGGCCAGATCGCCTACCGTGCTGACGAAATGAAACGGGCCTGGCTGGACAACGGCGGAGTTGCCTACGTGTTGTTGTCACCGGAATAACCCGGATAATTCACCACGGAGGCACTGAGACACGGAGGTTGGCTTAAGGGATAGATAAAATGCCTGTTCCGGCCGGATGGCTTATAAGCACTCTGCGGCCATATCCATCCTCGATTTCTTAACCTAAGTTCTTTCTTCTCCGTGACTCCTGTGTCTCCGTGGTAAAACCCGATGAATAATCCGGGATAAAGCGTCCGTCTTGGTTTAAGATTCGCGTTTTAAGGTGATGTGGCGGATAATGCTGTTTGCGGCGGCGCGTTCGCCACGAGTCCGATCGGATGATTTATGGACGGAACACGACTTTCTCCAGTTCTTTGATCGGCTTGTAGTGTTTCCGATCTCCGGTGAGCAATATTTCATGATGCTCCACGGCCGTCGCGGCGATCAGGGCGTCGGCCATGTGCATCGCGAAAGCCAGCCCGTATTCCTCGAGGTAAATCGAGGCCCGATGGCCGATGTTCTCGCTCAAGGGAAGCAGTCGGAATCGCAGGTCAGCCAAAAAACTCTTGATGGTTTTCATCTCGCCCTTGTCGCGCACGCCTTGCAGCAATTCCATATAGGTGATTACGGAAATGGTCCGTGCATCGGCGGCATCGACGGCCTCGGCGGCCCTGCGATTTCCACGAAAAAACCAGATCAGCACATCGGTATCAATCAACATCGAATCGCCCTCGTCGCAGGCGACGCACGTGGGCGGCTACGTCCTTCAAATCCTTCCGGTCCGCCCAGATTCCAAAGGCCGGTTGGTCCTTAGCTTTGACCCCGCCTGACCGGTTGTCCTTTTGGACCGGTTGCATGATCGCTTTGGGCCGACCACGGTAGAGGACGGTGATCGACTCATTACGATCCAAGGCTTGTAGGATTTCGCTGGTGCGTTTACGCAGGTCGAGAAAAGACGCCTTCATGGGCTCATCTCCTAAATGTACACTATAAGTGTACACTTAATATCGAAAATCCGCAAGGCCGGTGTGAGGTAAATAGCCCGGATTATTCATCGGATTTGACCACGGAGACCGGTCTGGGCGGGGTTCCATGGTGAATTATCCGGGTTATGCAGGTCTTTTCCCCCGATGAAATCGTCCACGTCGAACACGAAGCCGAAACCCACGCTCACGCGCCACAAGGCCAGTTCCTTGGGGAGTTCTTGGGGGGCGCTTTCCTTGTTTTCGACGGCCGTGGTGGCCTGACGCAGGACGGAACACATCAGGCCGTGGCGACTCATATCCGCCATGCCCCCGGGCGAAAGCAGCATGCACCAGTTGATCGCGAAGCCGAGGTAGACCAGATGATTGATGCGGTGTTCCCTGCACAAGGCCAACAGTTGCCGGGCGTTCTCCGCGATACCCTCGGCGTCGACGGGACGGGCCTGCGGGCTGAAATCCAGCCGGGCGAAACCTTTCTTGAAATCCTCCTGGTTGTGCCGGCCGGGGAAGATATGGTCCGCGCGGAAGCGGTCAAGCCTGGACCGAAGCGGATCAACGACGACCTTTTCAAGCGGTTCAGGTTCCGCGCCGGCCAGAGCGACCGCGCGGCGATAGCCCGGCAGATTCTTGTAGTAATCACCGCCGCCCACCCCATGAAAGAGAGGCAGCCCTGATTCACGTACCGCCTTCAACAGCGGCGGAAAGATCTCACGGTCGATCTTTTCCGCACGGGGCGCATAGGGTACCCCACGCCACCATCCGGGAAACTGTTCGGGGGAGCCCAGGTCCCAGGCGTGCATGATGACGACGGCCGTATGCTTGCGCGAAAATTCCAACTCGGTCTTTTTCCAGCCGCCGAACCCTTGCTCGGGCACGGCCAGCTTGTAGTCGGCGTCGTGCTGCTGGTAATACCAGACGGGAATGGTCATCTTCTCGGCGCGGTCCTCGGCGGTTACGGTGTCCGCTGCCCGGGCCTGCCCAGCACCGAGCCAGGCAGCCCCGCCGCTCAAGGCTATTCCACCGGTCCGCAGGAAACTGCGCCGATTGATCTGTATCGCCTGATCCTTTTTCATATACCACTACCTCCCAGAAAGGCCGACAAAATTCTTTTAATCCAATGATATAACCACTGGACACAAAACGGAACGATTCGGGGGCGGGTGATGTCTATGCGGAAAATACTTGACAGATGATGTTGCCCGCGTGGATGATGGGCCGGTAACGGCGTGAACTGGATTTGCAGGAATATCATGTTGGAAATAGTCCTTTCAAACCCGCGGGGGCCGGTCACGAATCGTAGGAGACGTAGACATGCGATTTAACATGGAACTTCGTTGTACGGGATG
Source organism: uncultured Planctomycetales bacterium (assembly GCA_964401335.1). Lineage (GTDB taxonomy): Bacteria > Planctomycetota > Phycisphaerae > UBA1845 > PWPN01 > JAAYCU01. Next base: position 11,787 of record CAYNYK010000006.1, on the reverse strand, counting down.
GCAAGTTATTGTCCGGGTGACGGCGTTCTTCCTTGCGGGGATGATCGCTTCCAGCGTTCAGGCGGCCGCCTCCGCGGGCAAGCGGCCCAACATCCTGTTTATCTTCACCGACGATCACGCCGCCCACGCGATCAGCGCGTACGGCTCGAAAATCAATCATACGCCGAACATCGATCGCCTCGCCCGCGAAGGGATGCTCTTTCGCAACTGTTTCTGCACCAACTCGATCTGTGCCCCCAGCCGAGCGGTGGTCCTGACCGGTAAGCATAGTCATCGTAACGGAGTCACCGACAACCGCGCAACTTTCGACGGCAGTCAGCAGACCTTCCCCAAGCTGCTGCAGCAGGTCGGCTACCAGACGGCGGTCATCGGCAAATGGCATCTCAAATCCGATCCGACCGGCTTCGATCATTGGCAGGTGTTGATCGATCAGGGGCCGTACTACAATCCGCCCTTCAGAACTCCGGCCGGCCGGGTCCAGCTTACCGGCTATACCACGGATATCATCACCGACCTCGCTCTGGCCTGGCTTAAGAGCGGCCGCGACCAGAACAAGCCTTTTTTGCTGATGTATCAACACAAGGCCCCGCATCGCAACTGGCAACCCGGGCCGAACCATTTGAACCTGTATGACGACGTGACCATCCCCGAGCCGGCCACGCTCTTCGATGACTGGGCCAACCGCACCAGCGCCTGCAAGGAGCAGGAGATGACCATTGCGAACCATCTGAGCCCGCACGATCTGAAGCTTGAGTACCAGAAGGAGCTCAACGATGAGCAACGCAAGCCCTGGGACGCCGCCTACGGGCCGAAAAACGAGGCGTTCGTCAAGGCCGGACTGACCGGCGACGCGTTGGTGCGCTGGAAATACCAGCGGTACATCAAGGATTACCTGCGTTGTGTGGCCTCGGTGGATGATAATCTCGGAAGGGTTTTGAAGTATCTCGATGAAACCGGACTGGCGGCCGACACGGTGGTGGTCTACAGCTCGGATCAGGGTTTTTATCTCGGCGATCACGGCTGGTACGACAAACGCTGGATGTACGAGGAATCGTTGCGCATGCCGCTGATCGTCCGCTGGCCCGGGGCGATCAAGCCGGCGACGGTGAACACCGACCTGGTGCAGAACCTGGACTTCGCGGAAACTTTCCTTGATCTGGCCGGTGTCGAAGTCCCGGCGGATATGCAAGGGCGATCGATTGTGCCCCTGCTCCGCGGCCAGACTCCGCCGGACTGGCGCAAGTCGATCTACTATCACTATTACGAGTACCCGGCCGTTCACATGGTCGCCAAGCATTACGGCGTCCGCACCGACCGCTACAAGCTGATTCATTACTACGAACGCAACGAGTGGGAGCTGTTCGATCTGGAAAAAGACCCTGACGAGCTGTGCAGCGTATACGCCGACCCGGCCTACGCCCCGCAGGTGAACGAACTTAAACGCGAATTGCAGCGCCTGCGCGAACATTATCAGGATCAATAGCCGTCCGGATTGGGTACGACGATCACGAACGTGGTCGGGTGGCCACCTTCTTTGAAGGTGGGGAAGCGATGACGGATGGCGATGTAAGCACCCCTGCTGATGAATGTTGCCATTGCGGTTGGACCGGCCCGAATCTATATCAGGTTGTTTTCATCTCAATCTTCATGGTTTCCGACGGTCTCGGCTGCGCTGCCGCGCGCGGGGCGACGGATCGAGGCCAGCAAAGTCAGGCCAATAATGAAGCAGATCGTAGCGGCAACGAGAGTGCGCACGGGCAGGTGTTCGCGCATTGGCCCTTCGGTTGGCGGTTCGATCCAGGGCCTCAATTTTTCAAATTCCGGCAAGACGACGGCCAGGCCGTTGTGCAGGACGTGGAAGAGCATACCGGGAAAAATCGAGCGACTTTGCCAGCAAATATATGCCAACAGCACGCCCAGCAAGGCGGTGAGCGGGATTTTATCCACCGTAAAATGGTAGACGCCGAAAATCACGGATACGGCCAAAATAGCGGACCATTTGCGGGCGCTGTCGCGTAACCCGCTGAGCACAAATCCACGGAAGAGCATCTCCTCGGCCACCCCCGGCGTCACGGCGATCAGCAGCAGGGCCAGCGCGAGAGGGGCATTGCGCAACTGTTCATCCATTTGCTCAAACACTTGTTCGGTCAATTCCGAAGGCGGCAGGAACAGGCCTTGGAGCCAAAGAAACTCACTGGCCAGCACCCAGGCGGACAGGCCGAGCAGCGCGGCGGCCAGCCAGGAGCGCGCGGGCGGAAGACGCAACTGAAAGGTTTCCACAACATCGATTTTAAGAAAGACGGCCAGACCGACCGGCAGGGCGACGAACAGGCCGGCGAATTGGATGATCGCCAACCAGCCCAGGGTATTCACCAAATTGTCGTTGGAAGCGCCGGCCAACAGCGACTGGGCATAGAAACTCATGGGAAACAGCAGGGCGATCAACAGGAGGGCCTGGGCGGGACTGGGACGCGGCGTGGGTTTGAAAAAGCGGCGTTGCAGCATCGTTCGGTACGAAGCGGCGTCGGCAAAGAGGACGGCCTCCTGTCCGAAGAGGCGGGTGGCGGCCGCCACCGCCGCGGCCGCGTAGAGAGTGGTGGATAAGACCACGACCGTAATCATGGTCCAAGTGTATGTACCCTGTAACAACTCGCGGGTCAGCAGGACCATATTCCCCACGGGCAACACGAGCAGAGCGCCCTCCAGGCGAACGGTGGGCAGGACGGCCGCGAAAGCCGGAATCAGGGCGATAATGATCACGGGCATGACATAGTTCTGGGCTTCCTTGAAGGTACGGGCGAAGCTGCAGACGGCCAGCATGACCCCGGCGAACAGCAGGGCGAAGGGGACCATGCACGCGAGGATGATGGGCAGCGAGCCGAAGGGGGAGGCGACGGTCATCTGCTCAGTGATCAGTTGGGCGACGCCGCCGAAATATATGGTGGCCCCGACGCTGGCGACGTTAAGCAGGGCGGTGATCATACCGATAGTTGCGACCACAAGAAACTTACCCATGATCAAATGCAGAATGGGGATGGGGGCGGTCATCAGGGTCTCCAGCGTGCCTCGTTCACGCTCGCCGGCGGTCAGATCGATAGCCGGGTAAATCGTTCCGGTAACGATCATCATGACCAGAATGAGGGGGATGACCTGCCCGAGGGCCCAGCCACCGCGCTCGCGCTCGGTAGCGGTGGAGGTGGCCTCGATCTCGACTGGATCGAGGATCAGGTCCACGTCCCACTCGCCGGCCCCGCGGGCTTCGAGGATATTACCCAAGTTTCGACGGGCCAATTCCTGACGGTAGCGCTCGAGCACAGCGTTAAGTTGCTGCATGGCGGTCAAGCTGCGGATGTTGACTTCCTTATACTGCACGGTGATGTGCAGGCGCGACGGCATGGGCGGCGGTTGGGGCGTATCGGTTAAAGTTACGAGAAGTTGCACCTCGTCACCCAGATGAGTCGGCAAGGTGGTCCCGATGCGGATATGGAAGGTGGCCGGTAGCTCCGCGCTATCCTCGAACCGCTCGCGGGTTTCCCGGATGATATCCTCGAGATGTTTTCGGGCGCTTTCATCGGGAACCTCGATGACGAAGCACTGCTCCTTAAGGCGAGTCATTTCACTTTCGGCGGCCCGAAGGAAACCCACCAGGAGCACGGGATAAAGCACGACGGGGATGAGCACGGAGGCGATCAACGTCCGCCGGTCGCGGAGCATCTCGATCAGTTCCTTGCGAAAGATAGCCAGGATGGGGGCGCGCGGCCTCATGAGACGGACTCCCGGGCGGTACCGACCAGGGCGTCACCGGGTTTCCGCCCGATCAGTTTGAGGAAGATTTCGCTGAGGCGCGCTGTGCCGGCCAGTTGCCGGAGTTCGGCGAGGTTTCCCTCGGCCACCAGGACACCTTCGTGCAGCAGGCCGATGCGGTCGCACATGGTTTCGGCCTCGTCGAGGTAATGCGTGCTCAGGAGGATGGCCTTGCCCTGATCGCGTTCCTGGCGGATGAAATCGAGGATGAGCCGATTGGTCAGCACGTCCAGCCCGAGGGTCGGTTCGTCGAGGATGAGCACCGGCGGATCGGCGATCAGGGCCCGAGCGATGCTGGTGCGTTGTTTCTGGCCGGTGGAAAGGGCACCGCAACGCAGATCGGCGAAATCGGCCATACCGAGCCAGCCGATCAGTTCCTCAACGCGCGGATGTATAACCGCCGCGGGTAGGCCGTGCAGGTCGGCGAAATAGTGGAGCACTTCGCGCGGGCTGAGTCGCTGGTATAGGCCGGTGTTGGCGGTCATGAATCCGATATAATGGCGGACCTGGCGGTTATCGACGGCCACATCAACGCCGTTGATTACGGCTCGACCTTGAGAGGGTTTGAGCAGGCCGGAGAGGATCCGCAGGGTGGTGGTCTTGCCTGCTCCATTGGGGCCGAGCAGGCCGTAAATCTCTCCGGCATTTACCTGGAAGCTGATCCCGGCGACGGCCTGTTTCTCCGGACCGGTGGCGGTGGGGAACGTCTTGACCAGGTTTTGCACTTCAATCATGGGCATGCATTGAACTTTCCCGCAACGAATGATCCGGCCGATTGCCGCATTATTTCGCCGGCATTGTCAATGAATGTGTCGGCCTTGACAAGCAGGTTTTCCAGCAGGCATACGCGGTGAGGACCACGAATCGCGGTCGTGGCCGTCGGAAACGAAAATCCACGCCTTACCTGTCCTGAAAACGCGACAAAGTCAAATAATTAAATTCATCCTCAGCGTAAGATGGGATGATGATCGATCGTATATTATTGTTTTTAATTGACTTATATCATATCGTACCTACATTGTTCTAATATTTGAAAATATGAATATTTAGACGTTCTGGGGCATTTTTTTGTTGCATTATTCGCTGGTCATGATAGGATATTAAAAAGAGGAGTTCCCGCACATCCAGCGCAAATCCTAAGCGCGACCAATCGATGGGCGGGGAGAGAATGTCAGGAGAGTGGGTAAAAGCGCAATTCGCGCGGGAGGTTCTTATGAAGAAATATTTGTTTGTGGGCATTGCCGCTGTTCTTGCCGCTACCTCAGTGGCCAACGCTGATGTTACCGGAATTACCGCTGATGATGATGGCGATGGCGCCATCGTCATGTATGACGAAACGGTAACCTGGGCACCTAATGGCGAGCAGTATGATGTGTCATGGACCTGCGGTCAGTATTGGGGTCCAGGGCATGTTGCAGGTCAAATCACCACCGACACGGAATTGGATCCCATCGTCGGGGTCACCGAGTATGTGGAAAACCTGAGCACCGAAGAACCCTTGATCTGGACGGATTATCATATCACCATCGGGATGGATAAGGATTTCGACATTCTGTCGGCGATGGTACCGAACGGATGGACCGCCGTCATCACTCAGCCCACGAGCGGTCAACCGCTTCCTAACGGTGGTACGGGCTGGGTCGGGACGATTGATTATTATGCCGGAACCGGATACGAGATCCCTAACGATGGTTCGATCGGTACTTTCGGCTGGGTCATGAGTTTCATCGGTACGGTGAATTACTGCACCGAGCAGTATCCGACTCCGGAACCCGTCACCGCCGGCCTGCTGGCCCTCGGTGGACTGGTCTTTTTGCGGAGACGGATCTAAGAGCATAAGAATTGAATTGCGGCAGAGCCTCCAAAAAACCCACGAGAACGGGCGTTCCAGTTTAGCGGCAGGATCGCCCGTTCTTTTTATTTCCGGTCGGTTTTCTTGCCCGCCGACGAACCGTTCGGATCCTGCATGGTTTCTTTCAGGAGTTCGACAAACTTGACCACCGCCGGGCTGAACATCTTGCGCTGCCGGTGAATGATCCCGATCGGACGGCGCAATTCCTCGATGGCCAAGGGGACGGTGGCCAGTTCGCCGCGCTCGACATCATGGCGGACCGTTGGTTCCGGCAGAATGCTTACGCCCGCTCCGATCTTGATGGCCTCCTTGATGGTTTCGATATTGTCGAACTCCATGACGATCTGGACGACCACCTGTTTCTGTCGGAAGTACTTGTCCAACTCCTTGCGAATGTTCAGGTCGCGGTCGAAACCGATATAATCCTCGCCCCGCAACTGGCCGATGGTTACCCGTTCCAGCCGGGCCAGACGATGATCCGGGTTGCACACCAGAACCATGTTCTCCGAACGCAAGGGGATCACCGTCAGACCGCGCAGCGGCATGGGATACGAAATCACCCCCAGGTCGGCCTCGTCATCCATCACCGCCTCATAAATTCGGTTCGGACGCAGATACTCCAACCGGGCCTTGGCCTTCGGATAACGGCTCATGAACTCCTGCATGCACCGACTCATGTCGTGCAGGCCCACCGAGTAAATCGCCGCCACCCGCACCAGCCCCGCGATCTCCTTACGCAGCGAGCGGACCTGGGTCTCGGTGATCTCGTAGCATTCGAGCATCTGCTTGAAACCTTCGTAGCAGGTTTCGCCCTCGGGGGTCAGCACGAAAGGCCGCTTGGTCCGGTCAATCAGTTGTACCTCCAGATGGCGTTCGAGCTGATGCACCGCCTGACTGGCCGCCGATTGCGAAACTCGATTCAGCGTTGCGCCGCGTGAGAAGCTCTGGCTCCGCACCACATCGCAGAAAATCTTGATCGTCTCGATGTTCATGGCCGTCATTCCAATATGTTATTAGGTATTCTAATTTCATCCATCAATATATTGGATGTTTGCTTATAAGTCAAACAGAAAAGCAACCGTTTCGTGCTAATATATTACTAATACTAATATATTGTATCATAAGTAATCCCTTACTATTCCGCCCATACTATGATATCTTTTAAGGGCGGTGATTTATTTCACAAACGCGAACCGGTATTAACATTCGTAATGTTGCCGCTCGTGCATAATAAATGGCTTGGACCGTCATGAAGATGGCCCATCCGCGAAGGAGCAAAAAGCAATGTCTTACGTCGAAGATGTCATGCACTTGGTCCTCAAACGTAACCCCGCCGAACTTGAATTCCACCAGGCGGTCAAGGAAGTCCTTGATTCGCTGGCCCCGGTATTCGAGCGTTTTCCCAAGTATGCGAAGAACCGCATCCTCGAGCGATTTGTCGAGCCCGAGCGGGTTATTATGTTCCGCGTACCCTGGATTGACGACAAGGGGCAGTATCAGATCAACCGTGGTTTTCGCATCGAGTTCAACAGTGCCATCGGCCCGTACAAGGGCGGCCTGCGTTTTCACCCCACGGTCAACCTCGGCATCCTGAAGTTCCTCGCCTTTGAGCAGATCCTCAAGAATTCGCTGACGACGCTTCCCATGGGCGGCGGCAAGGGCGGCTCGGATTTTGATCCCAAGGGCAAATCCGATAACGAAGTCATGCGCTTCTGTCAGTCGTTCATGACCGAGTTGCAGCGGCACATCGGTCCGGATACGGACGTGCCCGCCGGAGATATCGGTGTCGGCGGCCGTGAGATCGGCTATCTGTTTGGGCAGTATAAGCGTTTGCGCAACGAGTTTACCGGCGTGCTCACCGGCAAGGGCCTCAACTGGGGCGGCTCGCTTATTCGTCCCGAGGCCACTGGTTACGGCTGTGTCTACTTCGCCCAAGAGATGCTGGCCACCCGCGGCGAGTCCTTTAAGGGAAAGGTTTGCACGGTTTCCGGCTCGGGCAACGTCGCCCAATATACCGTCGAAAAACTCAATCAACTCGGGGCCAAGTGTGTCACCTTATCCGACTCCAACGGAACGATCTACGACCCCGCCGGTATCAACGAGGAAAAACTTGCCTTTGTCATGGACCTCAAGAATGTCCGGCGCGGCCGCATTCGCGAATACGCCGAGAAGTTTAAGGGTGTCGAGTATCGCGAGGGTGTTCGGCCTTGGGGTATCAAATGCGATTGTGCCTTCCCCTCCGCGACGCAGAACGAGATCAGCGGCGATGATGCCAAGACGCTTGTTAAGAATGGATGCGTTCTGGTTGCCGAAGGGGCCAACATGCCCACTGACGCCGAAGGGGTGGATGTCTTCATCGAGAACAAAATCCTTTACGGCCCGGGGAAAGCGGCCAATGCCGGCGGCGTGGCCGTCTCCGGTCTCGAAATGGCCCAGAACGCCCAGCATATCGCCTGGCCCCGCGAAGAAGTCGATGCCCGCCTTCTTGGTATCATGAAGGCCATTCACACGGCCGTTTCCAGCACCGCGGCGGACTATAATGAGCCGACCAATTACGTGCTGGGAGCCAACATCGCCGGCTTCATCAAGGTCGCCGATGCCATGCTCGAGCAAGGTCTGGTTTAAGCATCAGAGCAGGATTCATCCTCGTCGATCAACGCGGCGTGGAAACTTGAAATCTCGGAAAAATCAAACGACCTCGCCCGCTTCGGCCGGCGAGGTCGTTTCTTTAACGGGGTAATGGCTATTCCCAGTTTTCTCTCTGTCGCTCCGTCTCTCCCTCGCTCATCTTCCTGCCGGTTTGCTCGCCGCGGAGCCGCCGCCCTGTTGGGTGAACTCTTGATCGAGTTGCTGCCACTTCGCGGCCATTTCCTCGACCTTTTCCGGGTACTGGCCGGAAAGATCGTGTGACTCGATGCGGTCCTTGGCCAGATCGTAAAGTTCCCACTTCCCCTCCCGCTCTAATTCGGAGACGATCTTCCAATCGCCGATTCGCAGGGCGCGATTGCCCTGGTGATGCCAGTAAAGGTAATCGCGAGGTATGTTCAGATCGCGATGTAGAACAGGCACGAGGCTTTGTCCGGGCAACGGCGGACGAAGCGCATTGTTAAAGGTGTCCGGAGGTTTCACGCCGGCCAGTTCCAGAACGGTGGGTACGAAATCGATGATATGGGCGGGCGTGTGCCGCAAAGCCCCGCCGGAAAGGCCGGCCGCCGGCCAATGCATGATCCAGGGCGTGGAGATGCCACCCTCATGTACCCATATCTTGTGGCGGCGGAAAGGGGTGTTGGATGCGGTCGCCCAGCCGGGCCCCAGACACAAATAGGATGCCGCCGAACCGGGGTCCGCGTCGCGATCATGCCCATCGCCGCGCACCATGATAGTGGCGTCCGCCCCGTTGTCGGACAGAAAAACGATCAACGTGTTATCCCAGGCCCCCATTTGCCGAATCTGATCCAGTACCCGGCCGACTTCCTGGTCCAGGCGGTCCACCATGGCCGCGTGAATGGCCATCTTCGTGGCCTGTAAACGTTGCTGCTCAGGCGTCAGGTCCGCCCAGGGCACCGCATGGTAAATTTCGCCCGGCCCGATGATGTCGAGTGTTTCCGGCTTATAGTATCGCGGAGTGAACGCCGCATCTCGGGCGGAAAGCTCGCAACTAACGATTCCCGCCTCGCGCAAGCGAGCCCAGCGTTGCTCGCGCACCTTGTCCCAACCTTCCAGATAGCGGTCGCGATACTTGGCGATATCCTCCCGCAGGGCATGCAGCGGAAAATGCGGGGCGATGAAGGCCAGATAGAGGAAGAAAGGCTGTTCGGCATGGTCGGCGGCGTGTTCGCGCAGGAATTTGATCGCGTATTCGCTCATGGCCGTCGTGGCGTAGTAGCCTTCGCCGGCCTTGACCTCGGGCAACAACTGATCGTTGAGAAAGTGTTTTGCGGGTGTGAAGTAGCGGTCCCAGTCCTCGAACCAGTAGGATCGGTCGAATCCGCCTTCGAGAACCTTGCCGTCAACGTGCCATTTCCCCGAATGATAGCTGCGGTAGCCGGCCGTTCTGAGCAGGTCCGGCAGGAGAGCGGCCCAGGGTGGTCTTTGCCGCCCCGGATCGCGGTTGACCTGCTGGGCGTAATAGCCGGTGAGCAGGCACGCCCGGCTGGGCCAGCATCGGGCGGTGTTGTACATCTGCGTAAAACGCAAACCGTTGTTGGCCAGCCGATCGAGATTCGGCGTGGCAATCTCCCCGCCGTAACAACCCAGGTCGGAGAATCCCATATCGTCGGCAAGAATGAGCACGATGTTCGGCCGCGCCGGCAGCGGCCGCGGCGCTCCCGTTTCATCCGCCGCCCTGAGCGCCTGCGTAAAGAACAGGATGACGGCAAAAACGAAGAGGTGAACGACCGGTTTTGATCGCATCTGAATTGAGGAAAAGACCATTTGGATGCCTCCGTTTCTTGTGTTACGGCCCGAGACTATCGCGGTATATCGCCGTCGTCAATGACGTGGAGAAGTCTCCCGATGCTCGTGCACCAACCGATAGAGTTCATCATAGAGCGGGGCGAGTTCCGGCGATCGGGCCATTTCATGTATTGCCCGCACGCCCTGATAGTAGCCGACGGGATGTTTGGTCCATTCGGGGTGTTCGGTCCGGATGGCCCGCAGGTATTCCCGCAGTCGTTGACGGGCGGCTTCCTCCTTGAGCAGACTCTCGTCGAATTCCACCTCGACGCCGCAGGGGGTCGTGGCGATGTTACGAACGGTGGCTATAAGGTCGGCCTGTCGCAGATTAAGGTGAGGGAAGAAGTAGTTGGGTTGGACCATGAGGTAATCGATGCGTTCCATCGGCGCGGCCTGGAGCAGTTCGATGACCGTGTCGCGATGTTGGTCGGCATAGGCCTTGTAGGGGATCCAGGTAAGGGTCAGCTTACGGCCGTCCACCTCGATCGCGTGCAGATACCGGGCCACGGAACGGATCAGGTCGAGGTCGTACTGCGAGGCAAGGTCGTTCACTTCGCCTTCCCAGGCCTTGCGCAGATTGGTGTGCCACTCGTTGAACCAGTAGAAGCCGAGGAGGTCGAGCCGTTTGAACCGCGCTGCGCGCCAACGCGTGAGGGCGGATTGCACGAACCATTCGACGGCCGCCAATCGATCGGCGTCACGAAGCTTGAAGTTCCACGCCGGGCCGTCGGAAGATTCGCCAAAGTCCGTTACCCGGACATCCGGATAGGGAATGGTCAATACAACCCAGGCGCGTACGGGACGCCCGAGCTCGGTTTCGACTCGGGCCAGTTGTTGATCCATCGCGTGCAGTTGTCGGTCGGGAACGAAGCATCGGTCGAGACACTCCTGCCAGTCAAAACGGGTGGTCGGCTCCGCCTGGGTGTTCGCCAGGAAATACCGGCCTCGCGAGCTTCGGTGGTACATCCATATCACCGAATCGAAGAATATATCGGTCGGCTTCTCCGCCGTCGTCCCGCGTTTCTCATGGTAGGCCAGATAATATTTGAGTTGCTCGGCCGTCCAGTCGCGCGGTCCCCGAGCATCGAAGTCGCAATAGAGCAGCAGCATATCCGGCGCGGTAGGCAGACCGCCGGCCGGCGGTTCGCAACGTGCCGGTCGGCTCGATGCCGGTTCCGCCGCCACCACGGGAGAACAAGACCCGGGATTTGAAACGAGAGCAGTAGGTACAAGGACCCAAGCCCATAGTACCGGTAGAAACCCGGCTGGCGATATATCCATCAGGCGTACCTCCGTGGGCATGGGAGAGCAGGGCCGTCGCGTCCGAGACGGTATCCCCCATATTGAACGAAACTATTGACGCATATTATTGCCAAGTTGTCCAGTGCGACAGAGTCCACAAAGTGATCATGTTCCGCATCCCAGCGTCTATCATCTGGACTTTGGGAAAATAACGAGCAGGTTCTTATCATGCCGTTGCGTGATAGGAACCTGCTCGCAAGTTTTCAATAAATCATTTTGGTAGGCGTTGTCATTCCGGCGAGCCGGGACGCCCACTGGTTACAGACAGCGCAGGAACGCCACGAGGTCTTGCTTCCATGAGAGTGTCCTTGTCAAGGGCGGGATTTTCGATGACGGGATTAGCTCCAAGCTTCCATTCGTACTCACTCGGTTTC